>CAZXFL010000093.1:0-1506 GCA_964640385.1 uncultured Actinomycetes bacterium | reverse complement strand
GCCCTGGGCGAGCAGCTCCTTCGCGACGACGTCCTCGACCTCGACGGACTCACCGTGGCGGGCGGTGATCTGCAGACCGGGTACGTCGACCTCGTCATGCGGTCCGGTATAGATGAGCTTCAACGGGTCCTCCCTCAGTCCAGACGTGCTTGACACTCGATCGCGAAGTGGATGACCGCGTCGGCGCCGGTCTCGCGGGGTCCGCAGTCCGTACCCTTGATGGCGCCAACCTTCGCCCACTGCAATGACGGTCCGAGATCTAGCTGCGGCGCGTCGGCCAACACGTCCTCGATCGCGGCGAGCAGCGTGAACGCCTCGGCCTCGGCCTCCTCAGGCCGCCCCGACGGCTTCCAGACGTAGATGTAGCCGTCGATCTCGAACGTCTCGGTACGGGGCTTACGGCCCGCCCGGATCGCCGAGATGTCGTGGCGTCCGGTGGTCTCGCCGAGCCAAAACGAGGAACGCTCAAGGCGAGTTGCCGGCTGAGAGTAGGAGAGCTGCAGCCCCGCGAACGCCGTCTCGTCGGTCAGGAGCGCGATCACGCGCGCCTTCACGGCGGGGATCATCGAGGCAACGGCGAAGGTGGTGCTCACCGGATGGCGACCTGGGCTTCACGCCGGTCACGGAGCACCTGATCGACCATCGGCAGCCCCGTCGGGGCGTCGCTGCCCGCGAGCTGGAAGTTGAGGGTGCCGTCGCCCGTGACCATCGACACCGTGCGATCCGACAGGCTCGTGACCGCCCGCCGCACACGGTCTGCGATCGCCTCGATGGCGGCTTCGCGCAGCGTCCCATCAGGCTCAGACTGGCCGTGGACGTAGGACACCGCGACGTTCGTGTCACCCACCGTGAACCCGGCCTCATAGACCAGGCGCCCACTCGTGGCGAGGTCGAACACGGTGAGCGGCGTGACGGCGACCCCGTCGATGCTGACGGCCAGAAGGACAGTGGCGGGCTGTTCCGCCAGCCACACGACCGTCCCGCCGTCGCCGGAGAAGATCTCCCGCTCATAGCGCTGGACGAACGACCGGCCGCAGAACGTCTCAGCGAGGTCCTCGAACCAACGACGGGCGTCGATGAGGCGCTGATGCGGGAAGCGGCCGAGGTCCTCGAGGCCCTCTTGGGCTCGGATCTCCTGGAGGTCGCAGTAGAACCCTCCGACGATCTCATGGCGCGTCGTGAAGGTCTGAGCCACCGTGGCGACCGTCGCGATCCACACAGCCGTATACCGCTCGACCTCGGCTACGTCAGGCGCCGCCGGTGTCCATCGGTAGAGGCCCGTCGTCGATGCGGGCTTCGTAGTGGCTGCCGCGGTAGCGACGGCCGTGCCATCGGCACGGGTCACGGTGATAGTCGGCGTCGCGCCGGCATCGGTCTCCTTGCCGTCGACGAAGATGGTGAGGTCGAACCCCTCACGCACGCCGCGGAGGCTGCGCGTGCCACCGGTACGACCCTCGATCATCGGCGCACCTCCTCTACAGGTAAACCGTCGCGGTCAGGGTCACG
>CAZXFL010000092.1:0-1554 GCA_964640385.1 uncultured Actinomycetes bacterium | reverse complement strand
CCTGATGTCCGAGCGGGAGGATGCAGGGACCGCAGCCGAGGCCCTCGTCGAGCACACCGCAGACCCCGAGGGGGATCTCGACGACCACGGCGTCCTCCGGCGGGGGATCGCCAGCGTCATCCGTGGGCTCGCTGGGCGTCTGCTGGTCGGCAGACACGTCGGGCACGGTGTCATCGGCCACTTCGACCGTTTCCGTAGCTCCTGGGGCTTCTGTGGCGGGCTGGAACCGTTCGGCCAGCTGTGCCCGGATCGTTGACGCCTTCGTGGGGGCCGGTTCGGCCGGCGCGGAGAACTCCCCCTCGTCGTCGCGCTCGATGACGCGGATCGCCTCGATCGTCAGCGGGAGGGCCTTGACGTGCCGGCGGATGGCCGTCTTCTTCGCCATCTCGGCGTAGTCCGACACCCACGGCCCCCTGTTGGCCGAGCGGCTGCGGGAGCGGATGCCGTCGATCTCCTTGCGCGTCATCACGTCGAACATGACGGCGCCGTCCTTGAGGTGGGTGACGCAGTAGGCGTGGGTGATCTTGCCCGGGTCGCTCGTCTCGAAGCTCGGGACGTGGGCGATCGCCTGCTTCGTCCCGTAGCTGACCTCGAAGGTGTCGCCCTCGTAGACCACCCGGGCTTCGATGCTCGACACCTGACCCGAGCGCATCGCGAGGTCGCGGTAGCCGTTGTACCCGATCTGGAGCTGCGCCTTGGCCCGGGCGTCGTTCTTGCCCTTGTAGGGGATGAGGTATGCCCGCCCGAGGGAGCCGGTCGGTTCGAGCCCGACGGCGGCTGCGTCGAGGACGGCCATGATGACCGACGAGGGCTCGCAGTCGCCGAGGTCCGGGTTCTTGGCGAGCGCCGTCACCGTGACCGCCTGGAAACGGTCGTAGCTCATGCCGTTCGGGAGCGTCTTGAGGATCTGCGGGGCGAGTTCCGCCAGTCGCTCCTCAAGCGCCTTCACTCGGGACCTGTTCGTCGTCAACGCCTTCTCGGCGACGGGAACGAGGGCGTTCTCGGTTGTCATGGCCGGCCGCCGAATAGCCAGAGGCGGGCTTCCTTTAGCCTGATGATCGCGGTGCTGATGCGACGGCCGAGGTCCGTGTCGGGTCCCGCCGCGGACAGGGACTTGTCGCACTCGTCGAGAACCAAGCTGATGAGGCTTTCGAGGTCGATGTCAGGGTTGTTCACGATCCGGCGGTATATCTCGGTTGTCAACTCACCCCTCCTTCACGCTGACGGTGAACCTGCGGGACCCCGCTGTCTGCGAGTCGTTGACCGCTGTCTGCCAGCGGGCGGACTCGACGAGCACACGGAGTCGCTCGGCGACGGACTTCCATGCGACGCTCCCGGCGGTTTCCTTCCACGTCACACGGAAGGTCGTCCCGGCGAGAACGGTGGTCGATCCCATCCCTTCTTTCAGGGTGTTGGTGAGGAGGGCCAGGCGCTCCTCGGCCCGCGCCTTCGTCGCGCTGGCGGCGAGGTACTGGCGGACAAGTTCGGCCTGCTCGTCGGTGGCATCCTCGGTGGTGCCGTCGTCGGTGGGGAAGCGGATGGCGAGGAACCGGC
>CAZXFL010000091.1:0-1676 GCA_964640385.1 uncultured Actinomycetes bacterium | reverse complement strand
TCTTGCGAGCCGCGCGGAACACGAAGACGGCGATGACCGCGGCGATGACGCCGGGGAGAAGGATAGTCCCCTGTCCGAACCCGAAGAACTCCGAACCCGAAGAGATAGGATCCCAACGGGCAACCGGCCTGACTCTCCCGCGCGACGACACTCTTGCGCTTCATTTCCCCCCGAGGCGCGCCGGCCTAGGCTGCCGCAATCAACCAGCTGGTGGCGGAGTTCTCCGTGATGATCATTCCATGGCCGCGTCCAACGGCCTCGAACTTCGATGAGAGGCGCGTCGGCGGGCTCTTGACCTCGATTGTGAGCCTGCCTCCACCTCCACGATCAATTGCTTCTTCGAGAATCTGAAGCACCTCGTCAAGGAAGGACGGCGTCATCCCTTCGACGCCAGAAAAGTCCAAGACAACCCCTCCACCTCCAAGTGTGATAGCGGACCCAAGGGCGTCGGCCAGGGACCGGGCAGAGTCTCGAGTAACGAGGACCTTCCTGTTCAGGAGGTCATGGATGTCTACGGTTTCACTCATGTCTTCTCAACACCTTAGGTCGGGATGGAAGCGTAGACCAGCGTTCCCGGAAAGAGGGCGGATCGCTGCGCGTGTCGCTCGAGATCCTCGTTCATGTCGAGTGAGCCCTGCCCCGAGTGGACGATCAACTGTCTCCTTGGCAACCGCATGTCCTCGGCCACTCCGTACAGGCCGATGCCGCGAGTCGCGTCGCCAGTACCGCTGACGCGCTCACGCAGCGCAAGCTCGATTGCAGTCCAGTCGTAGGGAACCTGCTCGCGCAGCGACGGGTTTCGCTCAAGAGACCTTCTAATGCCAATCCCTCCATCCGCGACTCCGCAGACGAACCGTTGCCCCTCAGCGAATCGATAGAATTGGACGAACCCGAAGGACCCGACGGGTGATTCAGAGTGGTCTACGGCGTTGAGCGCGAGTTCGGCGAAGACTTCACTGACAAGCGGATGAAGATTCGGGGCCCCCAGTCCAGACGCGGAGAGGGCGTCAAGGGCTTGGTTCGCCAGGTCGTCCACCTCGGATTGCTTCGTGAATCCGGTGAGCGGCAACACCGCCTGAGCATCGTCCTTCGATGGGACTCCCCGATCGTCGACTTCCACTCCAGCAGCCTTGAGCACGTCGAACAATCCCAGGGATCTGAGGTAGACGCAGACACCCATGTTCTCCGGGACTAGAACCGTCGTCCTCTTAGCTCCGCTGTGGGCTGCCAATAGAGGAAAGATCACGCACCACAGAACTGCCGGAGGGCGGATGAACTCGACCTTGCGCAGGTCGATAGTGAGTTCGTCGAGAAACGATCGCCGTGGATCAACGGACGAGCGACGCAGCTCGCCCGCGTGTCTGAAATGGGGTGGAGGGGAAATGACCATGCCCCAACATAGGCCATCCTCACGGGAGCCACCAAGCAATACGCCTCGGTTCGAGGAGCCAATCTGAGGCGGTCGGCCTAACCGCTGCTCGTGTCGAACTCCTCGTCCTCTTTCGCCCGCTCGACGTCATCATCAATGAAGACCAACCCCGGCTTGCTCGTCGGAACCCTCCTCGGCTTCCCCGCCTTGTACCTCGAACAATCATGCGGTCCGTAGCAGTGCGTCTCGATCCGCCACTTCACCTTCTCGGGCTTCCACTTGTCCAGGATGATCTCGGTCGGCATCA
>CAZXFL010000090.1:0-1696 GCA_964640385.1 uncultured Actinomycetes bacterium | reverse complement strand
AACGAGTATTCGGCGTAGCTCCGGTCGCTCCGAAGGACCGAGCGAAGCGGCAAGGGCCTCGCGGAGCCGCCACAGCGAACCCGAAGACAGCGCCACGAGTTCGAAGGGTGGGTCAGGGCGAACCACGAGCTTCCATCCGTAGGGCGAGAGGACGCAGAGGAACTCGTCGAGTTCACTGAGATGCTGCTGAGGTTCGTCTACGACTTTCCGGCGCGGGCAGCGTCGCATGCATCATCGACAGACGGCGAGGTTCGCCTCCTTCGATCCAGTTCTCGCGCTCAATGGAAGTAGGCTCAATGCATGAACGCGCCAACGCGGTGCTGCCCGGTGAGGATTGTCGTCGTCATCGGGTTGGCGCTCGTCATGTCGGTACCGGCCGGAGCTAGTCCGAGTACCGAGACATGGACCGAGGCGTCCGTCGACTACGGGAGGGCGGACGAGGTAGCCGCGGGCGAGGGTGGGATCTTCGTTGCGAGCACTACATACCCTTTCGGTCGGGACGACACCGACGTCGGCCTTTCAGCCCTCGCAGCCTCCGACGGGACCGAGTTCTGGTCCGTGGGGATGGGTGAGGTCGATGTGGACGACGCTTGCCCGGCCGTGGCCGTCTCCCACGATGGATCTAGCGTCTTCTTCGCCTTCGGCGACTCTTGGCTGACCGAGCCGACGCATGTGGCCGCGTTCGATGCGGCCACCGGGACTGTCCTGTGGGAGCGGCAGCTCGACGGATCTCTTTCATGCGGAGAGGCGATGGCCGTATCGCCGGATGGACTGTCGTTGTACCTGGTCGGCTCTTTCGAAGACGACCAGCGGGCCCGCGAGATCTGGATCGCTTCACTCGACACGGTCGATGGCACGCCCGACTGGGAGCGCGAGTGGGGGGTGGCGGGCCAGGACACCCCTAGCGGGATCGTGGTCTCGGCCGCCGGGTCCCGGATCGCAGTCGTCGGTGTATCTTCCGGTGCTGATGGACGGCGGCGCTGGCGAGTCCTGCTCTTTGACTCAGCTGGTGTTCTCCGCTGGCACAAGGCTCGCTTTGCCTCGGCGCGGGGGGCAGCGCTGAAGGACGGTGTGTTCTCTCCTGACGGGCACTCTCTGTTGGTGACGGGGAGCCGTGCCACATGCCGACACCCCGCCTGCGAAGAAGTTGCTGCGACGGCTTCGCTCCGGACCGGCGACGGGCACGTTCGCTGGCACGTCGCCTACGACGAGCGGCGGGGGCAAGAGGATGGCGCCAGGGAAATGGCCCTCCTCGGAGTTTCCGGCAGGGTTGTTGTCGTGAGCGGGTTCTCTGCGATCAGCTATCACGTCGCCGAAGCGACGACCGCAACGGTTGCTTACCGGACCAGGGATGGCGCCCGACTCTGGGTCCGAAAAGGACCTGATGTTCCTTACAACACAACTAGTTCGGCGAGTCTCGCGGCTGAGCCTGGTGGTCACACGGCCTACGTCACCACGACCTACGGATACCCACTTGAAAATGGCATCTGGACCGTCGCCTATTCTCGATCTGGGGACAAGGTGTGGGAGGTGCGGTACGAGGCGACCGGAGGTGGGTGGGGAGCCGGCGCCGAGGCTGGTGATGTTGCCGTGGGCCCGGATGGCGGAGCCCTCTATGTCGTGGGACAAGAACGACCTTCTGCATCAGAGACGACCGGTCATGCACTCACCTTGGCCTACGAAACGTAGGCGGCTT
>CAZXFL010000089.1:0-1733 GCA_964640385.1 uncultured Actinomycetes bacterium | reverse complement strand
CCGATCTTCAGCGTGCCGGCATCCAGGTCCAGTCCGGAAAGGTGTGTGTCGCCCATGTTCTCGTCCTCTCGTGGTCGTTATGGGGGTGGACGGGGCCCGGCCCTCAGGCCTGGGGAAGGTAGGTCCCAGGGCCGGGCTATCGCGTCCGGTTTGGCGTTTCGGGGTGTCGTCCCTTACGCCACGATGGAGCCGTCGAACCCGCGGAAGTCCAGGACCGCTCCACCAAACACGAAACGGATCTTGTACTTGAGCTGGTCGTTGTCGAACATCGACCCGACCTGCGGGTTGTCCTGGGTGAACAGATCGGGCTGCTCGGAGCCGTAGAACCCCAGCTCGATGAGCGGGGTCTGGGACATGTCGGCCGTCGCGAACCAGTTGTTCACATCGGTCCAGTAGTCCACGACCGCGTAGTCCATGCCCCAGTCGCGGACGATGTTGAGATCGTTGTCCGCCGTTCCGGGCTTGCGGTCCGAGCGGGTCAACTCGATTGCCGTCTGCTCGAGCTCGACCGGCACCCACAGGTGCTTGGCGATCAGGCCGATGCGCTTCGCGCTCGACATGTCCGCCTGCTTGCGCATCCGCAGGCGAGCCGACGATACCGTCGCGACCGACAACGCGGTCGAGCCGATGTTGTTGTTGCCAGCCCGGATCAGCGCCGAGCCGTCGTAGATGTTGCCGTTCGCGGCCAGGAAATCGAACACGAACTCGTGCAGGGTCTGCGCCGCAGACCGCGCCATCTTCCGGGGGATGTCCCGGATCACGCCGACGTCGTCATTGGCGATCGCCTCCAGCGAGATCGTCTCGATCCCACCACGCTTGACCGCGGAGTAGGTGGCTTCCTCGTCGGCCGGCGAGGTGAGCGCCGCGTAAGCGGCGTTCTGAGCAACGGTGGGCAGGTTTGCGAACCCACCGACACGCACCCGGCGGTTCGTCCGGAAGTCCGACACCGGAACGGTGTCGGCCATCGGGCGCCAGGTGTCCAGGCCCGACTCGGCGTAGAGCTTCACCATCGCCCGCCGGATCGAGTCCCCGAGGGCCTGGTCGAAGGTCGTCGAGGAGATGGCCTCGGAGACCACGATCATGCCGTCGTCGTCGAGTACGACCTCGCCGTAGTCATCGCGCTCGGCCAGGTGCAGCCGCGTCGCAGGCGAGGCCTCGGACAGACCCCACTTGCCTTCAAGGCCCTTGCGGGGCAACTGGCCCGTGACGTGCGCATCGCCGGTGATGTCGATGTAGGCCTCGCGGAACGACCGGTACGGCCGGACCTTGGTGCCCTCGACCTCCTGCGCGGAGCGCATGAAGAACCCATCGAGAGCGGCCTTGGACTTCTGGGCCTCCTCGATGCCGACCTCGACCCGCAGCGAGCCCTCTTCGAGCTTGATGCCGTTGGTCTTCTCCAGGTCCGCCCAGAACTCGACCTCGGCCTTGACGGCCTCGGAGAGCTCTGCCTCGGTGAACTCCACGGCGCCGAAGCTCTTCGTGAGCTTCTTCTGCGAGGCCTCGGGAAGGTTCGTGTCCCCAAGCGCCTCCTTGATCAGGAGCCGGCCGACGATGCCGTCGCCGGCGAAGCGCTCGGGCTTCTTGTCGTCGTCCTCGACGCCCTCGGTGATCTTCTCCTCGGGCTTCTTCTCCTCCGGCTTGGTCTCCGAATCCGCCTTGGGTTTCAGCGCGTCGTCGATCGTCTCGACGAGGTCCTTGGCCTCGGCCTTGACGCCGTCCACCTGCTCGGTCGT
>CAZXFL010000088.1:0-1775 GCA_964640385.1 uncultured Actinomycetes bacterium | reverse complement strand
GAAGAAAGCCTTCGTCGTAGAGCGACCGGACGTCCGACATGTCGACCTCCGGGTTCCCCCACCCAGGGTGGCTGAGGAATGTCCCGTTCGTTGCCACGCTCGTGCGCTCGATCTTGGTCCAACCATCGAGCAGATGTGGCGGGACCCCTCCTAAAGCTCACCGACGTAGGCCCTCTTCTCGAAGCCCGGGCATCACCTCGAGAGCAACCTGCTCGAACACTTCCTCCTCCTTGGGAGCCTCTCGCCAGTTCTGCGGAAAATAGAGGACGAACTCGTCGATCCCGATCGCCCCATATCGCCCCACCATGTCGATAAACGACTCCGCCGACTCCCACGGCTGCAGGGGGGGAAACACGACCAAAGAGTGCCAGATCGATTTCGGATCCCTGCCAACGTCGCTGCAGAAGTCGTCGAACCGCGCGCTTCGATCTCGGGTTACCGTGTACATCTGCTGTTCGGTCTCGATGTCGTATCCGCCCCACGAAGACCATCCGTCCGCGAACTCCGCGGCTATCCGCAGCATCCCCGGCCCGTGTGCGGGAATCGTCAACGGAGGCCGCGGATCCTGGATCGGCCGCGGGGCCATTTCGGCATTCCTTGCCGCGTAGTACTTGCCCTCGTAGCTGAAGACGTCATTGGTCAGCATCCCATCGATGATGGTCACAGCTTCGCGGAAGCGCGCGATCCGGTCACGAGCCTCCCACCACTCAACACCCGACGCGTCATGATCGGAGTGCAACACTCCTCCCCCGTACCCCAGTTCGAGCCTGCCACCAGCGAGATGATCGATCGTCATCGCCGCCTTCGCCACGGCCGCCGGGTTTCGATAGATGAGCGTGTTGACGAGCGTGCCGACACGGATCGTGCTGGTGTGCACCGCCATCGCTGCGAGGATGCTCGTGGCCTCGAACATCGCCCTGCCGGGGGTATCCGGTTCGTTCATCGCATCGCAGTTCCAGAGCACATCGAACCCGAGCACCTCGGCCCGCCGCCATCGCTCGATCAGGTTCTCGATCGGGCGATGGGCGTACTCATAGGCACAGAATCGTATCCGCGCCACTGGATCACCTCCAGGGGCCAGCCTTCCTGAGACTCACACGGACACTCGAACCCGGTCAAGGCGACAGGTCACGCCGGGCCCGAGGTGCCAGGTCCGAGGGTCCCTACTTCGCGTACTCGACGGCTCTCACGCGGCGACCCTTCCGGGGGCCGCCTGGCAGCGGTGCCGCACCCACTTCATGCGAAACCTGCTCACCCGGGTTCCAAAGGCCGCGGGCCCGTTCGTTGCCCTTGCGACCGAGAGAGCACCACCCGCGAAGAGAATGCTACGGCTGGACGAAATACCCGACCTCGAAGCGGTCGATGCTGACCACCCCTGCGTTGGCGTCGGCAGCCCCCGAGGAGCGCATTTTGTTGGCTTGCTCCTCGCTCGCCGCCATGGCCTCTTCTGACTCCCAGAGGGTCACTGACGTGATTCGCCCCGTTCCTCGATCCACCAGCGCCAGGTTTCCGCGAAACCCCTCGATCTGCATCATCTGCGGCAGAGTCTGCCGGCCGACCTCGATGGCAGCGTCCACTTCTTCCGGCGCCGCCTGAAACACGCTCACTCTCGCGTGCATCCGCCCTCCTTTCACACCCGAGCTTCCAATGGAGCACACCTAGAGAAGCTTGGCAAGCTCCTAGGGAGTCGGGTTACCGTCGGCGGTGGGCCACCTTGGCGCTCGCTCCCGGGCACCCCTATACTTGACGGGTCCCCCGGAACTACGCTTGCTTCA
>CAZXFL010000087.1:0-1835 GCA_964640385.1 uncultured Actinomycetes bacterium | reverse complement strand
GTACTGCCGCACGCCCGTCGTGTTCGTCCGCCGGGCGTTGGCATAGTGCTTCGTGATCGCGGGCCCACCCCTGCGCCACGCCCAGTCCGGCGCACCGCTGCCGCCTGCAGCCCCGATCGTCACACCATCGGCGGACGCAGCCGGGTTGGAGTTGCCCGGATCGAGCTTCGCCGGTATCCACGCCGACTTGTCGCCCTCGGAGTTCACCGAGCGAACACGACAATAGTTCGTCTGCGCGCTGTCGGCGTCCTTGATCCGGAAGGACTTCTTCTGGCTGTGCTGATAGCGGTCGAACTTGTAGATGGTCGCGAACGTCGGCGAGGTCGAGAGCTGCGCCTGGAAGTAGGCGATGTCGCGATCGATGATGTCGGGGTCGGCAGGATCGTCGGGCGCCTCCCATTGCACGACAACGCGGTTCGTCGAGTTCGCGAAGATCGTGACGAGGGTCGGCTGGGGCGGGGCCTCGTTACCCGGCTCCTGCCATGCGCTCCACGCGGTGTAGGCCCCGCGCCGCCCGAAACGGTCCACCGCTCGCGCCCGGGTCCGGTAGTAGTAGCGCTTGAAGATCTGGTGACGGACGACGCGAACCCTCGTGTCGGCGTCGGAGTCCGCCTTCGCGCTCACCCGTCGGTGCCAGGTCTTCGAGTTCTCATCGGGCACTGAGCCGTCAGAGGACTTCTGAACCTGGAAGTCGTAGGCCGCCATATCGTCTTCGCGGTCGCCACCGGGCACATCCCAGTTGACGACCTCGTCGCACTCCGCGATCAGGCGCCAGCGGTTGTTGCGATTCTTGTCCTTGCTGTCGAAGCTGAGCGTGAGCCCGGTCGGGGTGGGGGGCTGGGGGTCCGCGCCGGTCCAGGGGAGCAGCGGCGAGGTCCAGGCGCTCCACGCCCCGGGACACCCGTGGTTGTCGACCGCACGGACACGGGTCTGCTGGTACCAGGTCTTCGGGCGGGGAAGCTCGCGGGTGATGACGTGCAGGCGGTCGTCATCGTCGATCATCACGCCGGGGTCGGCGCAATCCGCGACGCCAGCCGATCCGCCGTTCACCTCGAGCGTCGTCGAGTTGACGATGTTCGTGACGACGAACGTTCCGTTGTAGGTGGCGGGGCCCTGGCAGTCCTTGACCTCGATCGAGTCCCCGGCTGCCCGCCCGTGGGCTCTGCGTGTCACGTAGCGGAACGTGGTCCCCGAAGGGTTCGTGGCCGTGTCGATCCGTACCCGATCGGCAGGGGCCTTGCGGTGAGCCCGTAGGCGGGTCTTGGCATCCTCGGTCTCGACGGGGACCCCCGAGACGTTGGTCGCTCGAAGCTGAGCCTCGTACTTGCCGATGTCGAGAACGTGCCCACCCTCATCGAGGGTGACGGCGTCCCACTTCACTTTCCCCGTGAAGCGCAGGTGGGTCCGAGCCTCGGTAACCTGGAACGTCAACGCGACGTTCGCCGGGATGGCAGGTGGGTTCCCGCACGGGCGGCGCTTCTGGCGCTTGCGATCGCGGTCGGCGCGATCTGCCCGAGCCCCTGAGTCGCGACGGATGCGGTTGCTCACGTCGGCGCCCCGTCCAGGGTGAGCTCCATGTATTCGGAGTCGGGCACCTCGAGCGAGAGACGCATCTCGACCACGCGGAGCGTTTCGTCGATCGCGAGGCCGTTGTCCGTGAAGTTCACCCGGACCATGTCGCCCAACGCGATCGCGCCCCACGCCGGGGCGGATGCGTTGGTCAGGTCGTAGGCGAGCGAGGCGTTGAACATGCCCTTCTTCCGCTCGCGGAGCATCTCGTTGGCCTCGGAGGTGACCTCCGTCTTCTTGTTGTTGCGCGCCTCCGTCGTGTGGTG
>CAZXFL010000086.1:0-1907 GCA_964640385.1 uncultured Actinomycetes bacterium | reverse complement strand
GGAAGGTCCGCGAAAGCGTATCACCGGCATCCCTCCCGCCCGTTCAACTCGCGTGGTCCACGACGATCTTGCCGAACCGCCCACCGCGGTCCAGCGCGGCGAGCGCATCGGGAAGCGCCTCGAAGCTGAAGACTTCATCGACGGCGACGGGTACGCGTCCCGTGCCCACCAGATCGACCGCCTCGCCGAACTCGGCCGGACCCGCCATCGTCGAGCCGATCACCTCGAGCTGCCGCCAGAACAGGAACGGGAGCGACAGCCCGACCTCCTGCCCCGACGTCCCCCCGCAGGTGACGAGCCGCCCGCCGCGCCGCAGCGAGCGGATGGACTGCTCCCACGTCGCCGGTCCGACGTGCTCGAACACGACATCGGCGCCACGGCCGCCGGTCGCCTCCCGGACAGCATCGGCAAAGCCATCGGCGGGATCGAACGCCGCGCGGGCCCCGAGTGCGAGCGCGCGTTGGCGGGTTCGTTCGCTGGTCGATGTGGCGAGAACATCGGCACCAAGGGCAACGGCCACACCGACGCCGGCGCTGCCCATCCCACCGCCCGCCCCGGCGACGAGTACCGACTCGCCCTCGCGAAGCCTCGCTCGACGGAACATCCGCACGGCCGTGGCGGTGATGGCGCCGAACGCGGCGGCCTCGGACCACGACAGCGAAGCAGGCTTCACGACTGCGTTCGACGCTGGGATCACCACCTGGTCGGCCAGTGTTCCCCATCGGTGTTCACCGACGATGCGGATCTTCGGACACAGCGCCGGGTCACCACCGCGGCACTCCGCACACGCTCCGCACGTGATCGTCGGGTTGACGACGACCTCATCGCCGGGCGTGAACCCGTCGACCCCCGAACCGACCGCATCGATGACCCCCGCCCCGTCGGCTCCCGCGACGTGCGGGAGCGGGGGCGTCGGCCTCCCCCGGGAAACCCACAGGTCCAGATGGTTGAGCCCGGCCGCGCGAAGGGCGATGCGGACCTCCCCCGGGCCGGGCTCCGGAGCGGGCACGTCCTTGAGGCGGTACCGATCCGGGCCGCCGATCTCGTGCAGCACCCACGCGCGCATGGAACGGGATACTACGGGCGCAGGAACGCGTCGGCCCAGACGGCCACGCTGATGCATCGCCAGAGCCCGTCGGTGTCCGGCCGGCGCCCGGCTTCGAGATCGTCCACCATCTGGTGCAACCGACCCTGGTGGGCGAAGGGAAGGGAACCGAACCCGTCCAGCGCCAGCGCCTTCGCACGCGGCCACTCGTCGTGGAGCAGCCAGCGCGCCTGCGGCGTCGGGAAGCCGAGCTTCTCCGGACGATCGAGGATCTGGTCGGGAACGGTTCCCCGCATGGCATCCCGAAGCACCGCCTTGCCCACGCCGTCCCTGATCCGGTCCGTGTCCTCCAGTCTGTAAGCGAAGCGGACCAGATCGTCGTCGAGGAACGGAACCCGCGCTTCCATGCCGAACGCCATCGAACTGCGCTCCTCGTACCGCAACAGGGCCGGGATCCTGAAGGTGAGATCGGTCGCCATCATCTGGGTGAGCGAGGCCGTCCGCGAGTACCGCCACGGCTCCGGGCTGCGCGCGGACGCCACGAAGTCGGGATGCAACCACGCCGGCGGATCGGCCCCCTGGGCCGTCCCGAGGAGCGACCGGAGCGCCCGGCGGCGGCCACCGGGCACCCGACTCGACTCCGCAAGGAACCGGCCCAGACGCCCGCGTCGGAGCAAGGACGCCAGATACGCGTCCGTCGCACGTGGATACCCGGAGAACACCTCGTCCCCGCCCTGCCCGTCGAGCAGGACCTTGATCCCACGCTGATCAGCCAGCTGCATCACCCGCCATTGCGCGTAGACGCTCGGCGAGTGGAACGGGGACTCCTGGTGCCACGTGAGTTCCGCGAGCGTCTCGAACA
>CAZXFL010000085.1:0-2240 GCA_964640385.1 uncultured Actinomycetes bacterium | reverse complement strand
GCGGAGAGCCCGCGGTTGAAAGCGGAGGTGGCGGTCCTGGAGGACGTCGCCGGCGCGATGGGCCGCGACGGGATCCCGACGCTAATCCTTGAGAACGCGATCCCGCAGATCGAAGGGTCCGCGAACCACTGGCTGGAGCGGTTCACCGACGGACGATTCACCGTGCGGCTGGAGTCCCAGCGGGCCAAGAAGACGGGCGGGCTGAAGGAGACCCTCGACGTCGTCGTGACGGACACGAGCTCTGAGCGGGCCCTTGAGGAGCTCTCGGGTGGCGAGCGTCAGTGCGTCGACCTGGCGCTACGCCTCGGGATCGCGCAGCTGCTCGCTCACCGAGCCGGCACCAAGATCGGGACGCTCATACTCGACGAAGCGTTCACCGCCCTTGACACCGGCCGCCGGCAGCGTGCCGTGGAGGTCATCCACGCCCTGACCGACGAGTTCGACTTCGTCGCGCTCGTCACCCATATCCCGGAGCTGGCCGAGGTCTTCCCTTCGCGCATCGAGGTCACCCGAAATGGCGGCGGCTCACACGTGGAGGTCGTGACTTCCTGATGGCGTGGATCAAGCACACCGCGGGCTACACGGGGAACCCGAAGCTCGTCAAGGCGTCCGATTCCACCTTCCGCCTGTGGCACGAAGTGACCGACCACTGCAACGAGTGGCTCACTTCGGGCGTCGTTGCAGTAGCTGATGTAGCAAAGTTCGCGAACGTAAGGCACACCAAGACCGCCCTCAAGCAGGCCATCAGTATCGGCCTTATCCACAACAGCGAGACCTACTCGACCTGTCAGAGCGAATGGTGCAAGAAGGCGCCCGCTCCCGGGGAAACCGAGGTCTCCATCCACGACTACCTGGAGTTTCAGCCATCGAAGGCCGAGGTAGAGGCGGAGCGGAGGAAGGACCGGGAGCGCAAGCGGGCCAAGCGTGCTGGGGAAAACCCGATCGAAGGTGTCCAGAAGGACACCCCCCCACGGGTGTCCGGCGGTCGTCCGGCTACCCGTCCCGTCCCGTCCCGACCCGGACCGTCAGAAGTACCTATCCAGAAGGCATTTCCTCCAGAACCTAGGGCTGCTCTTAGCGAAGAGCCGCCGAATGACGAATCGGCCGGAATCATGGATCTCGGTGAACTTGCTGAGGTTCTCAGCGAGTGGCAGCAGAAGCTCGTCATGGACATCGCGGATCGCAACCCTTCGTTCACCCGGCTGTCGATTTCCACATCACAGTTCGAGCGGATCAAGGCCAAGCACGACAACCAGTTCCTGACCGACTGCCTGATCGAGCTGGTCAACTCGGTGCCCCCTGGGCCCGTCGAGCACTGGCCCGCGTACTTCGACGAGGTCGCTGATCGCCTGTCGGAGGAGGCGATCTGATGCGGGTCGCCTCCACCGCAATCGCGCTCGCCTTCGTCCTGGTGCTGGGGACGTTCCGGACGCCAGACGTGGGTGAGAGTCATCGGTCGGACCGCCGGACCACGGCGAGCTGGTATGACGCGGCAGGCCTGACCGGAGCGTGCGGGGGGACGATGGATCACCGCAGCGCGGCCTCGAAGTGGTTCCCGTGCGGGGCGAAGGTGATGGTCGTTCGGCCCAATGGCCGGCACGTGCAGGTGGTGATTCGCGACCGATGCCAGTGCGGCATCGACCTGGACAGGGAGGCGGCGCGGGCCATCGGGATAAGCGGCGTCGCCAAGGTCGCGGTCGCCAAGGTTCATCCCGGCTACCGCCATGAGCACGACTGGTTTCTGAGGTGGATGAAGCGATGACAGAGTCCACGGGCGAGAAGGCTGTCCGGCTCCTGGCCGAGGGTCGGCTCTGCGTCGTTCGTGCCGATCCCTCGTCGGTCGAAGCGACCTGCACCGGTGACAACGGCACCTATCACCTCGGCTTCGATGATCACGTCGGCGAGTGGTGGTGCGGTTGCCCCGCATACGGTCCGGGTTGCTCGCACCTGAAAGCGCTTCGCCTGGTCCTGGGGCCCGTGGGGGTGCCGCTGTGAGCGCCATGGCTGGCACGCTGCTGCGCTGCCCGCGCGACGGATGCGTTCGCGACCTCGGTTCGATGAAGCTGCTGCAGGATCACCTGGCCGAGGTTCACGGGGAGGGAACCGAGATGCCGACGTGTGCGATCTGCGGCCAGACGTTCCCCACGTCCTCCGCGACGCTCCAGGAGCATTTCGACAGGTCACATCGCGAGAATCATGGGCTCCGTCGAGAAGCTCACTCCGGAAGGACGCAGCTGGCT
>CAZXFL010000084.1:0-2260 GCA_964640385.1 uncultured Actinomycetes bacterium | reverse complement strand
CCGGCGGCAACGGTGTCCCCGCCGATGGGCTTCTTGCACCGCCCGCACACTCGGGTTTTGCGTTTCTCATCGACGAAATGTCCCTCGCCGGCGTCCCAGTCGATCCTCGCCTCGTGCCGACACTTCGCACAGCGCACCAGCCAGGATCGCTGGTCGCTCCGCAGCCACTCGTCGTGGATCCCGTCCTCGGGGAAGCCGGGGTTTGAGAACCGGCGCTCGAGCTTGAGCGAGGCCGGGGCATTTAGGCGCTTGCGGAACTTCGGGATGTTCGACCGATCGAGCCGGTCGTACTCGTCGAAGATCAGCAGGTCAGCGGGGACCGACAGCGCCTGGGCCTCGGAGTTCGAGCCCGTGAAGTAGGCGAAGGCCTTGCCCACCTGGCGAAGGCCCTTGTTGTCGGTGTGTCCGATCCGGCTCCGAAGGTACGCCGAGCCCTCGATGGCCGGCTTGACCCTCGTGTCGGAGAAGTTGTAGGCGACCCGGTCGGTCGGCAGCACGTACAGCGCGGTGGCCTCGTGCACGTCGGCGATCCACAGCGCCAGCGAGATGCCGGCGGCCGAGATCCCGCACTGCGCCGACTTCATCACGTCGACGCTCGGCAGGTCCAGATTCCCGAAGGCCTCGTAGAGCTCGAGCTGGAACGGGAAGGCCTCGAAGTCAAGGTCTGTGCCGCCCTCGATGCGGAAGTGCCGCGACCAGTCCAGTAGGTCCGGCTTGAACCCGCGGAACATGTCGCGCTCGAGCTTGAGCTCGTGCTTGTCCAGCTCCAGCTCCGCGCCCTCGGCCTGATTCACGAGGCGGAGTTCTTCACCAGCCGCAGCTTGCGGAACTTCTCGAGTTCGGTCCGGATCTCCTCTGGCGAGGAGTCGTGCGTGAACACGTCGCGCTGCTCGCGACCGGTGTGCTCGCCCATCTCCAGGCGGTACTTGTCGATCAGGGTTCCGACCGTGACGGAAAAGCGCTGCATCTCGGCGAAGAACTGGCCGTTCCCGGAGGCGATGATCAGATTCCTGATGACGGCGTCGCCGTCCATCTCGAGCAGCTTCTCGACCTGTTCGACGAAGCTGCGCGACAAACCCATCAGGCCACGCCGCACTATCTCGCGGTTGAGCGCCGCATCGGCAGCAGCAGCCGCGGTGGCCTCGGCCGTTTTTTCGTTTCGCTCCGAGCGAAGACCGGCCGTCTTGGCCCAGCTCCGGATCGTCGAGTAGGGCAGGCCGACGAGCTTCGCTGCCTTGCTTGGCCCGATCTCGACGTAGGCGGTCAGCGCCGCACTCTTCTCGGCATCGGTGTAGGTCCGGCGCTTTCCCATCTTGCCTCCTAGGTTCCGGGGGAAGGTGGGCGGTGCGGGCCGGGCACGCCAGCCCCGATGAAAGGATCTCTCCGACCCGCACCGGTCACAGAAGTCGATCGATCGCACGCTGCTTCCGCGGGTTGGACACGTGGGTGTAAATCTGAGTGGTCGCGATCGAAGCGTGCCCGAGCAGCTCCTGGACCGTGCGAAGGTCCACGTCAGCATCGAGCAGTGCCGTCGCGAAGGTGTGCCGCAACTTGTGCGGGGTGATGTGCTTGGCGAGGCCTGCATCGGTTGCGATCTGGGCGACCAGGCGCTGCACGCTTCGCACGCCGATCCGGCGACCGGCTCGCGACAGGAACAGCGCGGGATCGTCATCGACGCGCGTCGATAAGTACGCGAGCAGGGCGGCGGCCACGCGCTGGTGCGCGGGCACCTCGCGGTCCTTGCCGCCCTTACCTTGTCGGACACGGATGGTGCGCGCGAGCAGGTCGACGTCGCCCCGGTCCAGATGAGTGATCTCCGAGACGCGAAGGCCCGCGTAGACCCCGATCGCCACGATCGCCTCGGCCCGGAGCGCGCCGGCGGGAACGCCGCGCGGAGCGGACTGTGCCGCCGCATCCACGATCAGTGCGCGCTCGTGCTCCGTCAGGTACACGGGCAGACGTCTGGGGCGTCGGGGCATCGGGGAAGATGGGGCAGCCCGGTGAGCTCGCATTCGACCGGGCTGTGCGCTTCCGGATCGGAAGCCGGGGAGGGAACCACGTCCGCGTCCGTCGGGACGCAACCGCTTATCTACCTCTCACCCTATTATACGGGGCCTGCAAAGCACCCTAGGCACACGGTCGTCGGATGTCCAGCCGGACAAACGCCGTTGTCCGCGCGGACACAATCGCTGGACCTGGGATTCTCAAGATTCTGGCGATTTCAAAACCCGGGGTCCTGAAAACGCAAGTCGGCTGTGGA
>CAZXFL010000083.1:0-2328 GCA_964640385.1 uncultured Actinomycetes bacterium | reverse complement strand
CGGGGCGGAGGACCGCCCTTCAAGTTCTACGGACTACGGGACAACCTCGGTTCGACCTGCAGATCCGATTGTCGTTTCAGTAGGTCTAAGTACGTTCGGTACCATCCGAGTTGTTACGCAAGTGTTGTGCAGCCGACGTCATGATGAATCTGCGCGATCCTCTCTCGGAGCTCGAATCTGCCTGCACAACGCCATGCCAGGGGTCGGATCAGGACAAGAGCGAATGAACGAGCCCGCCCAGTCGCCGGGCGCCAAGCGCCAGCTCGTCCTCGGCGTAGCGAGTGAAGGCGAGCCTCAGCCACGACCGATCAAGCGAGCCCGATACATCGAAGAGGGCGCCGGGTATGTAAGTCACGCCCCTTGCATCGGCGGCCTCGAGGAGCTTGCTGGCATCGATCTCCCCAGGGAGTCGCAACCAAACGAAGTAACCACCGGTCGGAATCGCGAATCTCGCCTCGGGAATGGCGGCTCGCAGCGCCGCGACCAAGACGTCGCGCCGTGCGCGGTAGATCCGGCGAAGGTGCTCAACGTTCCGCTCATATGCTCCTGCCGCCGCGAACTCAGCAACCGTGAGACCGATCAGGGGATTCAGCCCGCCGCCCGACATCACTAGCCCACCGTTGATGACGCGTTGCACCAGCGACGCCGGGCCCGTTAGCCAGCCGAGGCGCAGCCCGGGCGCCAGCGTCTTCGAGAACGAGCCGAGTCGGAGGACGGGCGCGCCAGGATCCATGGCTCCGATCGATGGCGGCGGCACGCCCTCGAAAGCCAGCTCGCGATAGACGTCGTCCTCGACCACCACAAGGTTGTGCTGGCGAGCAAAAGCTGCGATCTCTCGCCGGCGCTCGACCGGCATCGTCCGCCCGGTTGGATTGCCGAACGTCGGGACGGTGTAGAGGAGAGTGACCCGCCGACCGGCGGTGTGCAATAGGTCGACCGTATCCGCAAGCGCGTCGAGTCGAAGTCCATCATCGTCCGTCTCGACTCCCACGATCTCCAGATCATGGTCGTGGAGGATGCCGATCGCGAGGTGGTAGGTGGGTACCTCGACCAGCGCTACGTCACCACTCCGAGTAAACATCGTCGCCGCGAGGTCAAGCGCGTGCGAGTTCCCCGCCGTTACCATGAGTTCGCTGTCATCCGGCGCTCGCTGGTCGATCCGCTCTAGGTGATCGCGGAGCCATTCCACCAGAGGTCCGGGTCCGGCTGGGGCACCGTAGTCCAGAGCCTCGGACCCGTACCGCCGCAGCGCCGAGGTGGCGGCATCGGCTAGTGCGACCGACGGTAAGAGTGCAGGGTCCGGCTGCCCGATCGAGAGTTCGATGACCCCATCGCGGACAGACGCTTGCGAGAGCGGCAATGCGGTCGAGTGCTCCATGTGCCCATCTTGCGGTGTCGGTCGCCTGACGTCCACTGTGTAGTTCCGCTTTAGGTAGGTGACGCCGTGACCGTGACCGCTCGGTCGGAGGTCGTAGAAGATCCCACGGCCGCGGCATCATTCCTGCAGCGGAGAGCGCCCGCCGGATCCGTTTCCGGATGTTGGACTCCTCTCGAAGGCAAGCAGTTCGCTCGCTCACTCGGCGTCGGCCGGGCGCGGGACCGGGACCGCGAGATCGGTGGGCCAGGGTGGAGCGGTCTCGACCGGGAACCCAGCGCGAAGGAGCATCTCGATCGCGATGCGAGCTCGCCTGACTCGCTCGCGACTCAACGCGACGGCGGTCTGCTCGAGGTGCGTCCCGTACGGATAGAGATTCGGCGCGATCCTCAGACCGAACTTCACGTACACCGGCGATCCGACACGGATAAGCTCCGGGAGCTCGTAGTGACGCACGAAGCCACCGAAGTTGTCCGGAGACTCGATGTAGAAGTCGATGGGCGTCGCGTCCACCGCTGCGCGGATCGCCCGCGATCTGGGACAGCGACAGGTCCGTCACCAGGTTCAGCGTGTTGGCGCCCAGCGCGACGAGCGCCTGCGCGGTGCTCGCGTTGGCGATCGGGAACGCCACGGAGATCTTCGCTTGCATGTCGGGCGGCAACTCGCCCCGCATCTCGCATCGCTGCGAACACGACGAGCAATCCGAGGTCGGCGATCAGCACGCTCCTGATGCCGAACGCAGCCGATCGCCTGATGTCATCCAAGGGGTCCCCACCCGGCGCTGGGCTGGGCGAACAGGCTCACCTCGACCCGTGCATCGGCAGCGATCGCACCATCTCGTCGAGTTCGGGGTCGGTCAGGAGGAAGCTGCCGCTCCCTTGGGACACCCGATGGACAGGGACATCGAGTCTCGCCGACTCCTCCAGGACCACCTCGAGACATCGAGGCCCTTC
>CAZXFL010000082.1:0-2370 GCA_964640385.1 uncultured Actinomycetes bacterium | reverse complement strand
TTGGAGCCGCTCACGCCTTCCCCATACGCGAGCGCTTCTTCCTCGGTGTCGGTGGAATCCCCGGGCGGCAGCTCCCTTCCGGTCCCGCCCGAAGCCACGCCAGTGGAGTCGGGGAGTTCTCCGTAGAGTTCGGCCACCGCCCGGCGGCCTCTGAGTTGGATCTGTTCGAGCTGCGCCGGATCGGTGACGTCGGGGTCGTAGACGATCCGGGGAACAACGATGGGGCAGCGCGCGAGCTGCGCTTCGGGGTACTGCTGCTCGAGGGAGAACACCGAGCGGATCACGCGGCTCATCGCCTTGGACTCGGCCAGCTGGACCAGGTTCTCCTTGGCCTGCAGCACCAGGCCGCGCACGGCGGTGCGCGCGTCCTGATCGGAGGCGGAGCGGTTCTTGCGCTGGTGGTCAGCGATGAAGCGTTCCTCCAGGACCGCGGTGTCGAGCTCCTTGGACTTGGAGATCCCTACCCAGCCGCCGTCGGGCTGGCGGACCTTGGCGGCCGCGGTGACGATCACGTTCTTGTGTCCGGTGTTCGGATCGGTGACGGGCCCAACGAACGAGGGGCGTTCCCACTCCATCCCGCCGGCGGCAGCCAGGCGCTCGAGCAGGTGCTTGGTCGGGGCGACGCATCCCTTCTGCGTCCAGAAGCCGCGGTAGACGTCCGAGCCCTTGGGATCCGGGTTCACCTGGACCACGGCGGCGGAGGTGACGAGCAGTGGGGAGAAGGCGCCCTCGGCGGACACGATCACCGGGTGAAGCACGATGAACTTGGACGCGTCGTACTTGGCCAGGACTTCGGCAACCGGCACCGGAGAGTCGACGCGCGCGAGTGCCTGCTCGCTCACGAGGACACCTCCTCGAGGTCGAAGAGTCGAAGGGCAACGTCGGCGCCGAAACGCTCAGCGGCCGCACGACGCAGCCGGCCGACGCGCCGGAAGCTCTGCTTGGCACGCGAGACGATGTGCTGGGTGCCGATCCGCAGGTCCTCTTCGTCGCGGATCAGGAAATAGCCGCTCGCACCGCCCTTGCAGCTGGACCCGATCAGCTCGCCCTGGTCGATGAGCTCGGCCACGGCGGATCCGACCATCCGCTCGGTGATGCCGAGGTGATCGGCCAGCGCCGCGGCGGACGTCGGGCTGCGGTGACCGAACTCGAGCACGCTCACCAGGCTCTGGAGGATGACCTGCGGAGGAGCGGGGCGCACGGGGTCACCCAACGAAGACGGGGCAGAGCCCGTTACGGCATGCTCACCCACGCCCCGCCCACCCACAGGAGTCTTCAGCCCCGGCGTGGTCATCGGGCGGCCGCCTTCTTGCGAGGGGCGGCCGGGAAGAGGGTGTCGATCCGGTAGCCGAGGGCCAGGGCGATTGCGGCGCGCGTGGACCGGTTCGGTTTGCCACGGCCGTTCTCGATGCGAGAGAGAGCCCCGATGCTGATGCCGGCCTCATAGGCGAGCTCTTGTTGGGAGAGTCCTGCCTTCGTCCTGAGTTCCGCGACGCGGTTCGATGCTGACATCCCTGCCTGGCTCCTGTTCCAAATTGAATAGGGCAAGGTGGAATCTATTCCCAACCGGTAGGGTGTGTCAAGCCGAATAGGTTGACTTTTTCGCCAGGGGCCTAGAAACTTGGCATGTTTCCACCGTTAGGAAGGGGTTTTCCACAATGGCGCAGGCGGAGCACGCAGCTCCAACAGGCGAGAGCCTGATCCCGGACACGACGGGGGAGCGACTCCGGTTCATCCGCCAACGTCGTCGGCTCAGCCAGAGCGAACTTGCCCGCCAGGTCAGGGCCATGGACGTGAAGGTAAATCCGTCCCTGATCTCGAGGTTCGAGCTGTACGGCAGCGGCGATCCGAACGAGCGCCGACCGAACTTCGCCCAGGTCGTGGCAATGGCCGTCGTCCTACAGGTCAAGCCTCGCCAAATACTGGGGGAGGCCATCGAGGACTATCCGGAGCTCCGCCTCATTGCTGAGTATCCTGAGTTCGCAACGCTGGAGAAGGCCAGTCGCCAGACCACGCGGCGGCGTCCACGGAGCAAGAGCAAGGAACCGATCCAGCACCCCCTCATCGCTCCCGTGCGCCGACTTGCGCCGGATACCTAGAACCTGGTAGGAACCGTTGCACGGTACGGGTTCCCCCCTGCCGGATCCAGGAAGGACAATCGCATATGAGCGGCCCCACCGCCGGGACGCTCGTTCGACGCCAGCACCTTCTCCCAGGCGCCGAGCGGCGGACCCCCTTGCAGCTTGTCCCATCCGGAGGCGAAGGCTTCGATGGCCTCGCCCTGTGGAACCAGACGCTCGATGACTGGATCGAGTACCTCGAGGTCGCGCGCGAATGCACGCCCGAGACGATCCAGGAGTACGAGAGCTA
>CAZXFL010000081.1:0-2413 GCA_964640385.1 uncultured Actinomycetes bacterium | reverse complement strand
GTATCGAGCGCGAGCACGCATGTCCCCGCTCCCATCGCCCGGAGCAGGCCGGGGTTCATCCCCCCGACCTCGTGACCGTGCAAGTACAACCGCGCGCCCGCGTAGAGGTCGTTGACCCCGTCGTAGACGGCGCCGAGGAAACGAACCCGGCCCGGTTCCTCTGGCGCCCGCAGCCGGCGTTGGTAGGCCCATCCGTACCGCGCGCCACCGACGATGATCAGTTCCCGGTCGGACTCGGACCGGACATGCTCACGGATGATCAGGTCCACGTTGTTTTCCGGCTCGAGCCGGCACACGATGAGGTCGTAGCCGCCGGGAGTGAGTCCCCACCGATCCAAGGACCCCGGCGCCGGACCGTCGGTCACGCGGGCACCGTAGGGGATGCACACGGACTCCCGACCGTAGCGCTCCCGGTAGTACGAGCCCATCGCTTCGGCATCGGTCACCAGTACGTCGGCCGCAACCCGGGCCGCGAGCCACTCGGAGAACCGGAGGTACCGGCGTCCGATCGGGCTCCACTTGCGGCGCTTCCACTCGAGCCCGTCGGTGTGCACCACCGCGTGCCGACGGGTCGGCTTCACCAGCAGATACCAGGGCGACCCGCGCGTTCCGAGGAAGTAGTAGGCATCCACTTTCTCGCGTAGCGAGTGCAGGACGGAGGTGAGCTCATGCGAGAGGGTCTCGAGCGATCGGACCCGCAGGTATGGGGTGGAGACCAGGCGTACTCCCCGATAGGAGTCCGGCGGCGTGGCTCCCGTATAGCCGCGGCGGCAGTAGACCGTGACCTGGTGGCCCCGCTCGACGAGCCGCGGGGCGAGCTCCTCGACGAAGGTCTCGAACCCGCCGTAGCGCGCCGGGATCCCGCGTGAGCCGATGATGGAGATCCGAAGCCCGTGGCTCATTCGATGTACCCGAGGTCTCGGAGGTGGCGTTCGATCTCCTCCGACGACTCGATCGGGGCGCCGCCGGGTGCGGCCGGAGATCCCGGGAGGAACCCGCGCAGGCGATCCGCCGTCCCCGCGTCCGTCACGACCCCGGCCTCGCGGCGATCCGGACCGAGTTCGAAGACCCGCTCGTATCCGTCGCCAGGGGACGACAGCAGCTTCTGATCGGCCTCGATGACCGCCGCCTTCTCGTAACCGTAGGCGACGCCTTCCGCGATGATGCGGCGTTCCGTAGGCACGTCGCCGAGCAGCGACTGGCCATCGACATCGGCGGGGATGTCAGCGCCTACCGCCTCGAGGATGGTCGGCGCGACATCGGCGAGCGAGACGTTCGCATCGATACGCCGGGGTCCGATGCCCGGACCACGAACGATCAGCGGAACGAGCAGGATCTCCTGCCACAGGTTCTGACCATGGCCGGCGCCTGCGATGTTCCGGGGGTCCTCGAAGTCGGCGATCTCGTCGTCTCGGTGCTCCCACAACTCCTCGCCGTGGTCGGCCGTCACGACGAGCACGGTCCGATCCCGCTCATCGCCGAGCGAGGCCCATAGGGCGGCGATCTGGGCATCCGCCTCCCGGATGGCCGCGTCGTACAGGAGCACGCGGTCGCTCCGATAGCGCTCGAACTCCGCCGACGGGATGTCGTCGTCGCGCCCGGTGAAGGCCCACCGGCGAGCGCGACGATACGAGGTCACCCGGCCGAACACGTCTCGCGAACCTCGGGGCACGTCCAAGGGGTCGTGCGCCACCCCGAGGTGGACCCACGCGAAGAAAGGCGAGGAGGCGATCCCGATTAGGTCGGCGGCGGAGCGCGCGGCGTTCGGATCGTCGGCGTGGAGCGGGAAGACGTGGAGGTCATACAGGGCCATCGACGCGATCGCCACCTCCACGGCGGCGACGGATACATGGTCGGGCAGGAGTTGCGGCAGGACCGGAACGGAGGCCGCGAGTCTCCGGGGCAGGTGATGCCGGTCGAGATGCTTGGGATCTCCATCGATGAACCCCGCCCCGTGGTGATGGGGGTACAGTCCCGTGAGCATGGAGGCGATCGCGGGGGACGTCCAGGACGAGGTGCTGTGCGCCGACGTGCAGTGCAACGAATCCTCGAGGATCGAGTCGAGGAAGGGCGTCGTTCGCCGTTCGTACCCGTACGCGGAGAGGCGGTCGCGGCGCATGCAGTCCACCGTCACCAGCAGGACGTTCGGAGCAGCCATGGGTCGTCAGTCTAGTGAAGGTGTGCGACGCCCATGAGTGGGCGCCCTCTCCGGATCGGGATCGATGCCCACATGCTCGGCAAGCGCAAGACGGGCAACGAACGGTGGGTTCGGAACGTGATCACCGAACTCCGCACGTCCAGCGACCACGACCTGGTCGCCTTCACGACCGATGCCGGCGTCGAACTGCCCGGGGGGGTTGAGCGCAGGGTCCTCCGGCCAGCATGGCCCGTCGCCCGGCAGCTCTGGTCACTC
>CAZXFL010000080.1:0-2478 GCA_964640385.1 uncultured Actinomycetes bacterium | reverse complement strand
CTGGGCTCCTAGGATGCTCTGAAGATCCCGGCGGTCGCGATTTGCGCGGTGATGTCGGACCCGTCGGGGGTGAGGACGAAGTCGTGCTGCGTCCAGGGCAGGATGTTCGAGTCCGTCCCCGCCGTCGTATCACTGTCGTAGCCGGAGACGATGTCGTTCCAGCCGTCCCCGGCCGCGACGGCCGTGTACGTCTGGTCGGGGATGTCGACGTCGACGCGGTCGTTCGTGTCGTCGTAGGTGACGACGATCCCCCCCGCCTGGTCGAGGGTCTTGCGGGCGTAGTTCGTGTTCGTGACCTCGTTCGTCGTGCCTGAGACGACGGCGGCGAAGTCGTCCTTGTCGATCAACGTCGCGTCCGACTCGATCCCGCTGGTGGCGAGGACCATGAGGATGATCGCGCTGTTGGTCGGGTCGTTCGCGTTCACCCGCTCCGACCACTCCACGCCCCGGCCTTTGCCACGGTTGTAGACGAAGTTCCCCATCGTTAGCTCACCCGCTCCAGCTCGTAGATGTCGGTGACCCGGTAGCCGGCCGGGTTCTCAGGATCCGGGGACGGCTCCCCGAGGGCGCAGTCGGTGACGTGCGCGCGGGCGGTCTGGTTGCCGGCGTCGAGCTCCGCCTCGCAGTGGCAGCAGTAGACGCCGGGGGTGCGCACCACCCGGTAGGTGAGCTTCGGCCTCGTGTGCAGGACGAGCTTGCCGCGGTCCAAGGTGGCCCAGCCTTCCGCGAGCGCCCGGTCGACGAAGCCGCGCGCGACCCGCTCCTCATCGTTCGCCTCCACCACTTCGATGTGCTTGAGCGGCCACGGCTCCAACAGCGCGCCCTCCGGGAGGGCGGGGTTCGGCCGGGCGAGCGCCGCCCGGGCGGTCGCGTCCATGCCGGCGGCAAGGTCGGCCAGCACGGCTAGCCGGGCGGCCAGGAGCAGCTCGTCGCGGTGGTTGCGCGGCGGCTCCGGCCCTCGCGTGTCAGGAACCTTGCGGAGACGCATCGTTACCGCTCCTCTCGTATGTGGGCGCCGCGCGGGCGGGTGAGCGCCCGCCGCCACGGCGGCCGCGGGCGTGACGCAACGGAGGGGGCCACTCGGGCCCCCTCCGGCTTCGTCGTCGTCTTCTTCGGCGCGGTCACGCGACCGCCGCCTCCTCCTTCTTGGCCTTCTTCCCGGCCGCCGGCTCCTCCGGCTCCTCTTCCTTCTCCTTGGTCTTCTTGCCGAGCAGGCTCTTCGCCCGCTTCAGCTCCGCGTCGACCTGCACGATCCGGTCCTCGAGCTGCTCGACGGGGAGCCGCTCCTGCCGGTTGTTCTTGGCGGCGTCGACGCGGGCCTCGTAGCCCTGCTTCTCCCGTTCGAGCGCGGCCACGTACGCCTTGACCTGCTCGACCGTCGATCCTTTGCCGACCATCGTGTTCGTTCTCCTCTCGGTTAGAACGTCGGGGTGACCAGGCCGGTGCCGCCGATCGTGGCGGACGCGCCCGGGTAGCGGCCGGCGCTGAACGCGGCGTAGCCCCAGACGGCCAGGCGGACGGACTGCGGCGGCGCGACCTGCTCGAACCGCAGCTGGCGAGGCATGCCGTCCCCTTCCCACCACAGGAACAGCTCCGGCGTGTGCTCGGCGAGGATGACGTCCTCGTTCGTGCCCGCGCCCAGGTTCGTCGGCAGGTTCGCGTCGGTGATGACGGGCATCCCGTGCCAGGTGCCGACCACCTGCCCGTAGGCGGGGGCCTCGCCGACGGCGAGCGCGTTGAACGGCCCGTTCGAGTTCGGAACGACGAGCGGCCTGTTGGTGGTGTCGAGCGCCGCGGTCATCCAGCCCCACCGGCGGGGATGCATCACCCAGATGAACGGCGGCCGGAAGATCGCCGTCTCGATCTGCTGAACCGCGTCCGCCCCCTTGGGGAAAAGCTCAGGGACCGTCGCGGTGGCGTCCGTGTACGTGACGGCGACGATGCCCGACGTGGAGCGGATGCCGAGGATCGTGCCGGACGTGCCGGCCCCATTGATGATCGCCGAGTCGAGCGTCGTCCAGTAGGCGAGGACGAGGTCGCGGTAGATGACGTCGTCGGTTCCGGCCGCGCCCCGCTCGAGCAGCTGGCGGGACACGTCCTGCATGCCGGCGTGCGTCCTCACGTCGACGGTGAGGAGCGTGTCGTCCATGTCCGTCTCCTGCACACCGGCGTTCTCCGTCGCCTGCGCCGCCACCCCGGAGCCGGTCGTAATCCGCGAGATGTTCACGGTCATCCCTTCCTCCGGCAGCTGCTGCTTGAAGGGAAGGGCGTTGATCAGCGGCGAGCCCGCCCGCGCCAACGGGGCGACGAGGTCGACGAGGTACTGGGGAACGACGAGGCCGGCGAACGCGCCGGTACCGACATCACGGAACTCCTGCCCCTGCCGCTCCTCCGCGTACTGCTCGCGGATGATGTCCGCCTGCTCACGCGAGTTGCGCGCGAGCCGCTCGGAGGCGGCGAAGTCGTGCAGCCGCTCGG
>CAZXFL010000079.1:0-2609 GCA_964640385.1 uncultured Actinomycetes bacterium | reverse complement strand
GGAGTCTTCTCAGTATGAGGGGAACATTCGCTGCCGGGTGCGTGCTTGGCTTGGTAGCGTGCTCCGTTTCCGCGGATGTGACGACCCGAACGGCGGAACCAGGGATGGCACAGCCTCCCGGGAACGGGGCCATCGCGTTCTCGAGCAGGCACACGATCTTTACGGTGAACGCCGACGGGTCGGGCCTCACCAGGGTCGGCTCGGGCGTGCATCCGGTCTGGTCGCCCGACGGCGAGTTGCTCGCCTTCCTCAGGCCTCCGAACCCGAACCGGCGGTGGAGGACGTTCGCCGTCTACGTCATGGATCCCGACGGGAGGAACCTCCACCAAGTAACGCCAAGCGGATTGAGGGCGCGGGATGCCCGCTGGTCCCCTGATGCTCAACAGATCTCATTCCAGGCTAGACCTGACGGGCGCGGCTTGTGGATCATCGATGCCGATGGCTCCGATATGCACAGACTGATGGGCGCAAGGAGTGGCCAAGCGGCGTGGTCACCTGCCGGATCTTCGATTGCTTTCGCTCACAGTCAGGGTGTGCGCAGGTACGGGATCTACCTCGCGCACTCGGACGGATCGGACGCTGTCAATCTCGGTCTGGGTGATCGGTCAGAGGGTATGCCGTCCTGGTCCCCGGAGGGGCAGCGCCTCGCCTTCCTTCGCAGCGGTGGCGTCTGGACGATGCGGGCGGACGGGACAGACGAAGTCAAGTGCTACTCCGGTGAAGGCTCGGTGAAGGATGCTTCCTGGTCCCCGGACGGCTCTGTCATCGGCTTCAGCGTCTTCCGCCACGGCGAACGGGACCTCTTCGTGATCGATGCCGTGGAGTGCTTCGAGCCGGTCAACCTGACGGGTGAACGCGATGATGTCCTCGGATGGACATGGTCGCCGGATGGAACGAAGATCGTCATCCTCCAGCACCGGGGTCCTAAGCGCGCTTGGGGGAACCTCGACATGTGGGTGATCGATTCCGACGGTGGTGGGGCAGATCGGATCGTCAAGCTGCGACCGCAACTCCCTCCCTCGTGGCAACCATTGCCCCCCTAGGTCCGACATCGGTGTTAGGGGCGCCGGGTGCGACGTTTCTAGCGATACCTGGGGGAGGCGACCAGCGAGGGGACTAGTCAATTCGGGTGGTTTCGAGGTCCCTGCTGGCTCTCGCCTTCAACCGAACGTCCTCATCGACCGACGAACTAGATAGGGCAGCTTCCTTCCGGGACCTCATCGGCCTTGTCTCAAGCCGGAGGAAGACATTGAGGCCCCCAGAACGAGCCGACGCCGAGAAGGAGCGAGTGCAGCTTCGTCTTGTCCAAGGCTCCGGTTCCCGTTCCCGTCAGGACTGGTCCGAGCCCTGCGGCCCGTTCCTCGGGCTTGAGCGAGTCATGGCGCCCGGCGAAGACCTGCTGGTCTCATTCGATGAGCCGACCACGGTCGAGGGAATGCGGGAGATCCAAGCGCTCAACGTTCGGGTGGAAAGAAGTGGTCGGGTCACGGTGGTTCTGATCAGTGGCCTGGATCGGTCCTGGCACAAGTAGGAACACCCACCCCGACGCTCGCAAGCTAGGCACCAGGCTTCTCCAGGATCGGATCCGGTTATCCGTGGCGTGGCGCCGAGCGGGCTGGTCGGATAGGCTCGCAGGCTGGAAGTTCTTGCCACGGAGGGGTCTTGGACGAGGCGACCTACCTAGAGTTGCTGGCTGCGTTCGCGACTGGTCAGGATGACGTCCTGCGCGCGGCCCTTGTGCCCGACGTGGTAGTCGACGTCGGTGGCGACGATCCGATCCTCTCCGGCCGCTACGAGGGGCCCGAGCGGGTCATGACCTTCGTAGCAACCGCCGCCCGCATGTTCGAGCGGGGTTCGGCACGCCTTGCGTCCTTCGAGGCCCGTGGCAACGAGCTCGAAGTCGTGGTGGAAGTCGACGACGGCAAGGGTCGCACCTTCGAGTTGTCGCAGCGCCTCTCGCTGACCGACGATGGCCAGATCCGCTCGGTCAAGGTCATGGTCACCAACGAGTAGCGGTTCAGATTATTGGTCCGGGCGTTGACGGAGAACGAGGGCTAGCGTCGATCGATGACGTGGACCTCGGCACGTTCGCCAGCATGACCGAGCGTGCAGTGGGCCCCGGGTCCGGCGACCTCGGATGCGGATCCCTGGGCGGCCGCTCGCCTGTAGGACACGGACCTTGACATGAACTTGACCGAAGGTAGACGCGAAACGGACGGGATTAGCCGAACCTAAGGAAAACGAGCACCGGGATCTCCTCCTGTGCCCCAAATACCCCCTCCCAAGGGAACCTTGAGCCGGGACCGCGCCCGAGGGGGGCGGCCCCGGCTCATCGCTACCGACCCGCCTGCCACTTGCTCGGCCCAAAGAGGAACGAGAGCTAGCGCGGCCTTTCCAGGAGCTCGCAGCCGAGGATTGTCGGCCATGCACCCCCAACCGCGGCGCAGTCACCGCCGCGGTTCGAACCCGCAGGCGCAATCGAGGTCGAGCCAGCGTGCAGCAAACGCGAGGGTGATCCCCTCTGCACGGTTGCTCGCCCCCAGCTTTGCAAGCGCAGCTCGGACCGCGTATCGGACCTGATGGTTGGTGATGCGCCGGCGCCGAGCGAT
>CAZXFL010000078.1:0-2728 GCA_964640385.1 uncultured Actinomycetes bacterium | reverse complement strand
GGGATCGCGGCCGGCCGCTCACCGACGGGGCGAACGGGATCGCGGTCCTGCGCGTTCTCGAGGCGAGCCAACGCTCGCTGGAGCGCGCCGGCGCGCCGGTGCGACTGGACGAGATCGAGGTACCGGCGTGACGGACCTGATCCACGAGAGCGCGATCGTTGACGACGGTGCCGACGTCGGAGCCGGTACCCGCATCTGGCACTTCGCACATGTCATGGGGAGCGCCAGGATCGGCCGGGACTGCAGCCTCGGCCAGAACGTCTTCGTCGGTGCACACGTGGTCCTCGGCAACAACGTCAAGGTTCAGAACAACGTTTCGATCTACGATGGGGTGATCGTCGAAGACGACGTCTTCCTCGGTCCCTCGATGGTGTTCACGAACGTCATGAACCCGCGGAGTGCGGTCTCCAGGAAGGATGCCTACCTGCCCACACTGATCCGGCGTGGCGCATCCATCGGGGCGAACGCCACCATCATGTGCGGCTCGACCCTGGGGGAGTTCGCGTTCGTCGGCGCCGGTGCAGTGGTCACCCACGACGTGCCCGACTACGCGTTGGTGGTCGGCAACCCCGCCCGGATCGCCGGCTGGATGTGTGTCTGCGGGGAGAAGCTGGACCTCGACACGGAGGGATCGGCCTCGTGCGACGGGTGCGGCCGGACCTACCGGCGTGACGGCCAGGCGGTCCGAGAAGCCGCTGCGGGTGCATGAGCATGAGCGTTCCGCTCATCGATGTCGTGGCCGAGTATCGGGCCGTCTCCGAGGCCATCGACGCCGCGGTTCACGAGGTCCTGGCGGGTGGCCGCTACATCCTCGGGCCGAACGTGGCGTTGCTCGAACGGGAAGTTGCCGACTTCCTGGGCGCCGCTCATGCCGTCGGTGTCGCGAACGGAACGGATGCCCTCTATCTTTCGCTGCTGGCCCACGAGGTCGGCCCCGGCGATGAGGTCATCGTTCCCGCCTATTCGTTCTACGCCACCGTCGAGGCGGTGCAGCGGGCGGGGGCAACGCCGGTGTTCGCCGACGTGCGGGCAGACACCTACTGCGTCGACGTGGATGACGCCGCACGCCGGGTGACGTCCCAGACCAAGGCCATCCTGCCGGTCCACCTGTACGGGCATCCTGCCGCCATGCCCAGGATCACGGATCTTGCGTCTGCGCACGGACTTCTGGTCGTGGAGGACACGGCGCAGGCGTTCGGCGCGACCATCGACGGCCGCCGGGTCGGTGCGATCGGGGATGCCGGATGCCACTCCTTCTTCCCCACCAAGAACCTCGGGGGGTTCGGAGACGGCGGGATGGTGGTGTCATCGGATGCCGACTTCGTAGAAAGGGTGCGCCTCCTCCGCAACCACGGGTCGCGCACCAAGCACCGACCCGAACGTGCGGGGGTCAACAGCCGGCTCGACGAGCTCCAGGCGGCCGCGCTCCGGGTGAAGCTCACTCACGTCGAGGCCTGGAATACCCGCAGGCGGGAGGTTGCGCGGCGCTACGATGCCCGGTTGGCGCCGCTGGGGATCGGTGTGCCTGCGCAGGCGCCGGGCTGCGAACACGTCTACCACCTCTACGTCGTCGAGGTGGAAGGACGGGACGCCGTGCAGCAGGTGTTGAACGAGCGGGGGATCGCGAGTGCTGTGTACTACCCGGCGCCGCTCCACCTCGTCGAGGCGTGTCGAGAGTACGGCGGCGCCCCGGGAGACCATCCGGTTGCGGAGTCGTTGCCGGGCCGTGTCCTGGCGATCCCGATGTTCTCGCAGATCACCGATGAGCAGGCGACCCAGGTCGCCGATGCACTCGAGGCGGCCGTCGGCTCACGCTGACGCAACGGCCCGCTCCAGGACGTCGCGGACCGTTGCGGCGCATCGCTCCCAGGTGTAGCGTGTCGCGCGCTCGCGCCCGGCGGCGGCCAGTCGCTGCCGCAGGCCTGCGTCCTCGAGGATCCGCTCCATCGCGTCCGCCCATCCCGCAGCGTCTTCGGGCGGAACCAACAGGGCGGCATCTCCGGCAACCTCGCGCATGACCGGGATATCCGAGGCGATGACCGGGGTCCCGGCGGCCATCGCCTCGACCACCGGGAGGCCGAAGCCTTCGTACCGCGATGGATAGGTTACGACCACAGCTGTGCGCATCAGCCGCGCGAGGTCCGCGTCGTCTACGTAGCCGAGGAACCGGACCGCGGCCCCGAGGGGCGCGGCTGCTTCGTGGATCGGGCCCGCCCCGTGGGCGTCTTGCCCCGCGACCAGGAGGGTGGGCGCTGTGGGCCTCGCGCCCAGGAGCCGGTGATAGGCCGAGATGAGGGTCCCTAGGTTCTTGCGGGTCGTGATGTTCCCGACGGCCAGCACAGCAGCGGGGTCCGGGTGCTGCTCGCCAGGGCTCGCCTCGAGGAACACGGGGTCCACACCGTCGTGGGCGACCACGATCTTCGACGGGTTCGTCCCGATGAGCCGAACGATCTCCGACTTCGAGAACGCGGATACCGTGATCACCGCCGATGCTCGGCGCATCGTGCGCGTGATGAGCCGGCGCATCCACACCCGCTCGAGGGGAGAGAACCACTGCGGGTGCTCGATGAAGGACACATCGTGCACGACGGTCACGACCGGGCAGGGCAGGCGTTGTGGGGCGACGTACTGGACCAACAGCACATCGATCCGAGCTCGGCGAACGGCCCGCCTGAGTGACCAGAGCTGCCGGGCGACGGGCCATGCTGGCCGGAGGACCCTGCGCTCA
>CAZXFL010000077.1:0-2986 GCA_964640385.1 uncultured Actinomycetes bacterium | reverse complement strand
CGGTTCCGCGAGGTCATCCAACCGGAGAAGCTCACGTTCACTTTCGAATGGGACGGCATGCCCGGCTACACCTCGGTCGACGAGATCACGCTCGAGGATCTCGGCGACGGCCGCACGAAGATGATCTCCGACATGCTCTTCCTCACCACCGACGAGCGAGACGGCATGATGCAGGCTGGCATGGAAGAGGGCATGAACGACAGCTACGCCGCCCTCGACAAGGTCCTCGCCACCCTCGACTGAGGGGCGGTCGCGACTCGCAGGGTATCGTCTGGCCAAGGAGGGATGCCCCTATGGAACTGAGTGGCGTGATGATCGGGTCCGAAGACCCCAAGCGGCTTGCGGACCACTACAAGAAGGTGTTCGGTGAGCCGGCTATGGCCGAGGACGGGTTCTGGAGCTGGCAGTTCGGCTCGGCGTGGGTCTCGGTGTTCGGACACAGCGAGGTGAAGGGCCAGAACGCGCACCCTGGCCGGATCATGTGGAACCTCGAGTCGAGCGATGTGCCCGGCGACTTCGACAAGCTCAAGGCGAACGGCGCGACCGTCGCCCATGAGCCGTATCACCCCGACGAGGAGCCCTCGATGTGGGTCGCCACGTTCTCCGACCCCGACGGCAACCTCTTCCAACTCATGAGCCCGATGTCGGGTCCATCGGAATAGCTCACGTGGAGCTGGTTACGAGGACTCGGTCGAGGCCTCAGACCGCCGCTTGATGCTGCAGCCGACGCTCGGGCGCTGGTCGGTCGAGACTGGCTCGCCGGTGAGAACCCATGGGATCTCATGCGGCAGGTCGACGAAGGTGAGGGCCAGCCCAGCCGCGAGCCTCGCGAGCCGAAGCGCCCGGATCTTCTTGAACGGGCTTTCCGCAGGGATTCTGGTGTTCCTTTTCATGGAGACCTTCACCACGCGGTCGAGGCGGTCGAGGCGGTCGAGGCGGTCGAGGAAGCCTATGACCCCATTCCCTTCACGGCGGGATTCTGTCATTCGAGAGGGGATGAACATCTAGCTCCGCGCGGATGATCCCGATCGAAGGCCGCGCGTGACCCCGGGTGGTTCAGTCGGCGGAGCTGGTAGTAGATTGCCGGCTCTCGGCTTTGTCACGGCTCGAGCACCGGTCCCGAACACCGTTGCTCTCATCGCATCGGTTATCCAGACTGATGCTGGTCCCCGCTTCGGTCGCGCAGCGTTTGGAACACCGTTGCTCCAGCACAGGCGAGTATCCGGACCGCTGCTGCAAACGAGGACGGCATGCCGCACGCTTCGGAACCGTGAGCGCCTGACGCTGGGCTACCGACCGGTGCCGACCGCCCTCTCTGGAACGAGGCCGCGAAACCTCAGCTAGAGCCCTGAACTAGCGAGGCGACCATCCGCCCATGAGCACGAACTTCCCTCTATGCTGCTCCGGATGGCCGCCGACCGCATCTACTCCGTCTTCGGATCAGGTGAGTTCCAGCCCTGGTCCCAGGAGGTCGACCGGTACGCTCTGGATCAGGCCCGGACCGGCGACGGGAGCGTGGTCATCCTTCCCGCCGCCAGCGCCCTTGAGGGCGACGACGTCTTCAAGAACTGGGGCGCCATGGCCCTGGACCACTACGAGCAGATGGGCGTCGATGCCCGCGTCTCGGCACTCAAGACCCGCGCCGACGCCCACAGCGACGACTGCATCGCCCAGCTCGACGGCGCCAGCATGTTCTACTTCTCCGGCGGCAACCCCGCCTACCTGTCCGACACCCTTCGCGACACGCCGTTCTGGCAGGCCATGCTCGAACGCGTCGACGCTGGAGCGGTGCTGGCCGGTTGCAGCGCCGGGGCATGCGCCCTCGGCGAGATGGCCCCCGACAGCACCGCCGAGACCCTCGAGGACATGACGACCGGCCGCTGGTGGGTCGACGGCCTGAGGACCCTGCCGGGCCTGGCGTTCGGTCCGCACTGGGACATGCTCGATCGATGGATGCCGGGCGTCGAGCAGATCATCCGGGAGGCGACGCCCGACGACTGCACACTGATCACGCTCGACGATGAGACCGCGATCGTCGGCGACGGTACCACCTGGCGAGTGTTCGGCAACGGGAAGGCTGGCGTCGCTCCCGGCGGCGAAACCACCGCGGCCTACGCCAACGGCGAGACGTTCAGCCTCTAGACCGCCGGCAGGACATTCTCGTTCGGGTCCGGACCCGGCAAGACCACAAGCGCCGTAGAGACCTTGCGCTCCACGCCATCGGTCGGGGTGTTCTTGATCTCGCCGTTCACCACCATCGTGCTGGAGCCGCCGCCGTCCAGGTTGAGCGCGTCCACCGCTCCGAGCTGCTTCATGATCCCCGCGAACTCCGAGAGCGTGACGCCCTTGGACGCCTCGATCCGCCCGTCGACCACGACCAGCAGCACGTCGCCGTTGGCCCGCACCCCCACACCGGTCCGCGGGTGGCGCAGGCACAGGTACTGGTGACAGCTCCCGTCGGTCACGTCGACGCCGTCGTCCAGGAGCACCGGGCTGCCGCCGATCAGCTCGACCACGCCAGGCCAGCCCACCGACCACGACAGCGCCACGTCGTCCCCGGGCGAGAGAGCGCCAACGACCGCGGCCCCCATGCCGCTGAGCCTCGAAGCCACCACGACGCCGCCCTCCCGCGCCATGGGAGCGTCCCCGCACCGCACGGCATCCACGACGTACGGCCGCACGATCGCGGTCTGCAGCGGGTCGCTCCAGCGCCGCGCACCGTTCGCCAGCAGCCGAGCGGAACAGGATGACCTGGGCGGCTCCTCGAGGGTTCCCCCGGCCGGTGTGAATCCGACGACCTGGTCCGGCCCCGGCTCGCCCCGGTTCCAGCGAACCACCTGGAACCGCACCAGCCTCGTCAGATCCTCGACGTTCACCTGGACGACCGGGGGCCCCACGTAGGCGGTCTGTTCGTCCTGCGAGAGCGCGAACGCCTTGCCGTTCGGCCCCAGGACGCTCGTCTGCTTCAGATCACCGTCCTCGGCGA
>CAZXFL010000076.1:0-3098 GCA_964640385.1 uncultured Actinomycetes bacterium | reverse complement strand
GAGCCTACCGCAGCGTGGCTGAGAGACAGGAAGCACGATACCGTGGCGGCGTGGACGACGACGACCGGCCGCAGCCCGGCGACTTCCTGGATGCGCTCGACGCCCTCGACGAGGTCGATCTCGACGAGGACGAAGAGGAGCCGTTCGTTCCACTCTTCTCGCGTCCATGGGCGAAGGCTGTCGCGCTCTTCGTCGCGATCGCGATGGCGGCCGGCATCGGGTACTCAGGATTGCGGATCATCCTGGACGCGCTCGGGAACTAGCGGAGGTGTCGCGCGAGGTACTCGACCGGGTGTAGCGTTTCTCGCCCAGTGAGATCGCGGACCTGGTGCCGACAGCTGGTCCCCGTGGCGACGATCGTTGCGTCCCGGCTCGCCCGGATGGCCGGCGCGAGGACCCGTTCGCCCATCGCCACCGACAGCTCGTAGTGCTCGACTTCGTAGCCGAACCCGCCGGCCATCCCGCAGCAGCCGGCGTCCAGAACCTCGGTATCCGTTCCGGGCGCCATCGCGAGCGCCGCCTGCGTCGCCTCGGTTCCCCAGAGCGCCTTCTGGTGGCAGTGCGCCTGGAGGAGGACGCGTTCGCCCGGCGAGAGCCACAGACCGTCGAGGTCTGCCAACGCCTCCTCGGCCGAGCGTGCGGTCGCCGCGACCGCCTGCACCGCCGGGTCGTCCGGCAGCAGATGGAGCCAGTCATCACGAACCATCGACAGGCAGGAGGGTTCCAGGACCAGGATCGGCAGGCCGCGTTCGGCCAGTGGGACCAGCGCCGAGGCGGTGCTCTGAGCCGAACGCCGTGCGTCCTCGACCAGACCTTGCGACAGCATCGTCCGGCCGCAGCAACCGGTCCGGGGGACCGTCGCGCGCCGTCCGACCGCCGCGAGCAGCTTCACCAGCGCCAGGCCCACGTCCGGTTCCTGGAACTCGGTGAAGCAGTCGGCGAAGATCGCAGCGTCCGGCCGGTGCGCGCGCCGGAAGGAACGGCTGAACCGGCGCCGCGCGATCCGCGGGATGCTGCGCTGGGGGGCGACGCCGGATCGTTCCAGCAGCCGGCGGGTCAGCGGGTTGTCCGCGAGGGAGTTGGCAACGCCGGGCGCGACGGACGCCAGTGCCGACAGCCGACGCAGGTTCGCGAGGGCTTTCGCCCGGAGCGGCGTTCCCTCGAGCTTGTGGACGCGCCACAGCCAGTCGGTCTTGAGCCTCGCCATATCGACGCCGACCGGGCATTCGCTCTTGCATGCCTTGCAGCCGATGCACAGGTCCATCACGTCGCGGAACTCGGGCTCGGCGAGCGAGCGCACCGGCAGGTCGCCCTCCAGCACGGCTCGGAGCGCGTTCGCGCGCGCCCGCGTGGTGTGGCGCTCTTCCCGCGTCACCATCGCCGGCGGGCACATCGCGCCGCCGGCTCCCGATTTCTTGCACGCCCCTGCCCCGAAACACAGCTCCGTCGCCGCCGCGAACCCGCCCTGGTCAGAGAAGTCCAGCGGCGTCACGCCCGCCCGCACACGGTAGCCCGCGCCGAATCGCAGGTTCTCGGTCATCGGCGGTGGATCGACGATCTTGCCCGGGTTCAGGATGTTCGTCGGATCGAACGCCCGCTTGACCTCGCGGAACCGCTCGACCAGGTCCGGACCGAAGTAGCGCTCGAGCCACCCGGACTTCGCCAGTCCGTTGCCGTGCTCGCCGCTGATGGCTCCGTCGAAGTCGCGGACGAGGTCGACGATCTCGCTGCCCATCGCCGCCATGTCCCTCACACCGTCAGCGGTGCGAACGTCGATCAGTGGGTGCATATGCAAGCATCCGACCGATGCGTGCCCGAACATCACCGTCCGGGTGCCGTAGGAGGATACGATCCGTTTCACCTCGCGGACGTACTCGGCCATCCGCTCCGGCGGCACCGCGGTGTCCTCGACGAACGATGGCACTATCCCCGGCTCGCCGACGGCCATCGTCGCGCCGAGGCCGCGTTCGCGGATCGACCACGCGAGTCGTTGAGCCGAAGGTTCCTCTATGCGCGTGACCGCGACGGCACCCAGGTCGGGCAGCGCGTCGAGCCGCGCGACCGCCTCCTCGGCCTCCCCTTGGAACTCGACGTACAGCACCGCCTCGCCGCCCGCGATCAGCGCGTCGGCTTGCACGGTTCCGGCGATCGTGTCGGCGTCCAGCATCTCGATCGCGGACGGCTGCAGCGCCAACAACGTGGGGACGTGTTCAAGCGCCCGTTCCAGATCTTCGAACGCCAGAACGGCCAGCGCGCGTTCGCGCGGACGCGGATCGAGCGTGACTCCGAAGCGCGTGAACACGGCGAGCGTTCCTTCCGAGCCCGCCAGGAACCGGGCGAGGTTGGGGCGCTCGGAGCACAGCTCGTCGAGGCCGTAGCCGTCGACGTGTCGCAGGATCTTGGGGTAGCGCTCGGCGACCAAGGGTCCTGCGCGGCGACGCACGTGATCGAGGTCGGCGGCCAGCCGTTCGGTCGCCTCCGCGTCGAGCCCTTCGATACCGGACGCCAGCGCACCGCCATCTCCGGTCTGTCCGAACCGGACCACGGAGCCGTCGGCCATCACCGCCTCGGCCCACTCGAGCCGGTCGCGGGTCATCCCGTAGACGACCGAACGCGTTCCCGCCGAGTTGTTCCCGACCATGCCCCCGATCGCGGCGCGGTTTGCCGTTGCCGTATCCGGCCCGAACGTCAACCCGTGGACCGCCGCCGCGTCGTCCAGGTGCCGCTGCACGGTTCCGCACCAGACTTCGGCGGTCCGTGCCTCGGCGTCCACCGAGATGTTCTCCAGCCTGTACGTGTCGATGTGCAAGCCGGTGCCGACCGCCTGGCCGGCTAGGGACGTGCCGGCCCCCCGCGGCGTCAGCGGGATGCCCAGTTCGCGGGAAGTCTCAACCGCGATCTGCAGGTCCTCGAGCCGTTCGGCGACAAGCACCGCGTCGGGGACGATCTTGTAGTTGGAGGCGTCAGTGGCGTACAGCAGCCGCGTCAGCAGATCCGTGTGGACGTCACCCGTAACTCCGGCCCGCCGCAGGGCGGAGCCGAGTTCCCGTCCGGCCTCCGTCTCTCGCACCAGAGCAGCGTATCGACTCGCAGCTTCA
>CAZXFL010000075.1:0-3109 GCA_964640385.1 uncultured Actinomycetes bacterium | reverse complement strand
TGCCGGTCATCCGAACGGCCCAGTCCATGCCCGGAAGGTCGCTCACCACGTCGTACAGCTCTCCGACCAGCTTCGGCAGGAAGTCGGTGATCGTGTAGACCGGCCCGATGCTACCGATCGCCTTCGAGCGACCAAAGAACAGGTCGCGGAGCGGCGGACTCAGGCTGATCCCCATGCTGTCCCAGCTGATCGGCACGAGCATCTGCGCCGCGAACACGAGGGTCGGGTGCTCCTCGAACCAGCGGGCGTACTCGGGGTCGTCGCGGAGGTGCTCATTGTGCAGCTCCATGACCTGATCGAGCATGAACGCCCCGCCCGCGTTCGTCTTGATCCCGCCGGCCCGGTCGTACAGGACGCGCATGAGCCATTTGGTGCTCTTGATCTGGTAGCTGATCGGCCAGTAGAGGAGGTACGAGTTCAGCACCCGCTCCAGCCGGGAGCGGGACGGGTTCCCGAACATCGTGCCCCGCACGTCCGTCCACAGCTGCTTGTTCACGACCGCCAGCTGCCCGTAGACCTCGGCCAGCGCGGGCGTCTCGCGGGTCGCGGCAGCGAACGCGGTGTCGAATACCTCGTCGGTGTTCGCCGCGTTCAGGAGATTGCCGTGGTCCTCGTCGAGCGCCTTGAGCCACTTCTGCGGCGTGTCGCCCATCATCCTTATTGTCAGGGGAAGCTCGGCGTCGAGGTGGCGCTTGGGGTCGGCCAGTTCGAGGAGCGCCTTCTCCATGAGCACGGGGTCCTCCGCGGCGATGCCCTTGATCCGATCGAGGAGCGCCCGCGACTGCTCCTTGCGGAACGTGTAGTAGGCGTGCTTCGCCCGGGCCATGCTGAACGGGTAGCCGGTGTCGATGAGGGCGTCGCGCGAGAGGTTGCGGAGGTACTCCTCGGAGTAGCCCAGGTTCGGGGTCAGGTCGTCCACGTCGGGCAGGAGCCCGGCCCGGCCGGCGCCGAGGAAGTGCGGTTCGAGCAGGTTCATCGCGTGGAACCGGATGTCGAGCCCGAACCGGAACAGGGGGTAGAGCGTCGTGACGGCCTTGTTCGTCGTCGCGAGGCCGTAGGTGGCACCGAGCAGCTGCCCGAGTGTGTGCGGTGAGTCCTCCAGCGTCCGCAGGACCCGCGAGGACGACTGGCGGAACGTGTGCGACCAGTCCACCTCGCGGTAGTGGCCGGGCATCCCGCCCTTCGGGTACCGCGTGAGGAGAACCTGCTCAGCCGTCTCCTGGAGCGCGCCGTTCGGGATGTTGCGCGGGGAGGCGTAGAGGGGGTTGTCGCCCTTCTCGGACTTGACCTCCTTCCCGCCGAGCTTGTTCAGGAACCGGCGAACGTGATCCGAGCGGCTATCGAGCGCCTGCTGGCGCCACCCCTTCCAGACGGCCGTCGAGTCCTCTACCGCCACGCCCAGGCGCGTGAGCCGGGCGATGAAATCAGCCTCCGAGGCGATCGCGATGTCGATGTTGCCGCGCTCCCCGAACACGAAGTTGAACGCCTGCCGGATCTTGGCTCCGGCGATACGCCCCGTGTACGGCATGAACCGCTCGGACAGGAACTCCTCCCCGAGCCCGGGGACGCCCGTCTCGTCGGCGATCCGGCGGGCTTCCTCGAACTCCCACGTCACGGCATCCTTCGGGGACCTCTTGAACCCGTATTGGAACCCGACGGGATCGGTCGGGTCCATGAGGATGTCGCCGCGGTCGAGGAGGTCGTGCATCGCCCGTACCTCGTCGTCGGGGAGCAGCCGGGGATCGACGCTGGGGTGGAACAGGCCGGGCGCAAAGCCCGCGCGCTTGCCTTGTTTGATCGTGTGCTCGATGAGCCGGTTGGCGAGTTTCTGCGCCTCGGCCTGTAGCTCCGGCCCGATCCCCATGTTCGTCGCGTTGCCGTTCTCGATCTCGCGCAGGAGCGACACGAGCGTCCCGACGGTGTGCGGCTCCGTGCCGGGGCCGGAGAAGTTGCGGTTGAGGATCGAGAGCACGTCGCGCCCGACGCGGCTCTCTGAAGCGAGCATGACCGCCGGGTCGAGCAGCGTCGTCCCCTCGACCCCGTTCGCGTCGAGCTGGCGGAGGTACTTCGTGGAGGGGCGTGCCACCCTGCCGCCGAGCACCTTCGCCGCCGCCTCAGGGGTCACGCCCTTGACCGGCGGGTGAGGCTCTAGCCGCCCCTGCGCGAGCCCCAGTTCGTCGACGAGCTTCGCGACCTCGGCATGGTCGCCACCGAGCACGGCCTGGTCGAGCGGCGTTCGGATCGGCGGGCGGGCTGGGTCGAAGTCGGGCGGGATGAGTTCGGACAGGCGCTCGACATCGGCGCCCTTGTCGATCCCGAGCCGTCCGGCGTCGGCGCGGAGGAGGGGGTCGCGGGCGATGATCGACTCGGCCGTTGCGGCGTCGTGGGCGGCGATGGCGGCCTTCAGCTGGCCGAGGTTGCGCGGATGGTCGATCACCTCGAAGATCGGATCGCGGACGAGCATCTGATCGACGGAAGCGGCCAACGCCTCCTCCTCGGCGGTCACGACCTTCCCGGCCGTCCGCCTGAGCGAGTACGGGGTTTGGCCGTCGAGGATCGCGTCCCGGCGGGACCGCAGGAGCCCGAGGCTCTCGACCGCGGCCTCCTCCGTCTCCGCGCCGAGGGCCTTCACCGCGGCGGGGTTCATCGGCAGCCCGACACCCGTCTCGCGCATCCGCTTCGGGAGTCCGGTGATCTCGGCGAGGATCTCGCGGTTGGTCATGGTCGCGTCGCCGACCGAGACGACATGGCCGGGTCGCTCGGCGAGATCCTTCTGGAACCCCTTGGAGTGCGCCACATCGGCCCACTTCGACGGGTCGGGGGACTCGCGGAACGACTCGGCGATGTTCCGTTTCGGCATCACGCCGCGGCGGAGGTACGACTCGTAGGCAGCCGCGATCGGGCCAGGCATCGGACCGACGGTGCTCGGCACATAGCGCCAGCGGCCCTCGGTGTCGCGGACGACGTTCGCGAGCACGTCACGGGGGGTCGTGAACAGGGCGTCGGCGACGGGCTGGAGCGACTCGACCTGGGCGTCAAGCTCGCCGAGCGCCGCCCACGCGGCCACCCTCCGCTGCGCGGCCTCTGCCGCCGCCCGCTCGGGGCGCGA
>CAZXFL010000074.1:0-3110 GCA_964640385.1 uncultured Actinomycetes bacterium | reverse complement strand
ACGACCGCGAGGAGCTTGCGGCGCGGCTTGCTTCTCCGTGGGTGGTTGGTCATGTCCGTTCCCTACCTTTCCCTAGCTCTCAACTCGCTCCGGCGGGCGGAAGGCCTCGCCGCCCCGCAATTATGGGTGGATAGCCCTTGTGGGTCAACCCAGACAGTATCGACACCACCGCAGGCGGCATTGAGCACGACCTGCCGTTCCTGAGGAAATCTTGACCGTTCCTTGACGCGCCCCGTCGCGCCACGCTTGACTGCATCCGGACCTCTTAGTCCAGGTCAGTAATAGATACCGTCACCTGCCAATCCCGGTTCCGCATCTCGGCGAGTGTCCACGGACCCCAGCCGCGATCGAGGGTCCGGTCGACCACGTAGTAGGCCCGAGCGGCAGGAAGCTCGCCCACCGTGAAGGCGAACGCGCAGGGCACGATGCCCGGGAGATCCGGTTGCACGGACGTCGGGGGCGACGCCACTCCAAGGGGTTCGGTATCCCCGGGTCCCGATAGTGGTCCTCCGCGCACTTCCCACCGGTCATCGATCTCGCGGCAGTCGCCGCCGCCCTGGACGGTGACGGTCAGGTCGAACGGACCGGAAGCTGCCGGCGTTTCCGAGACACGTACCGGAGTCACACGAGCAGGGGCCTCGCCGTCGCACCCGACGAAGGCGATCCCGATAACGGCGGTGACCATCAGCCGTGCCGCAGGGTCCCACCGTTTCGCCATCCGTTCCGTCTTCCTCGTCGCCGACTTCATCCGTTCATTCGTCGCACACGCTACAACGGCTCATCCCAGGGACGACCACTCCGGCGCAAACTCGGGAGATGGTCTACCCTCGGGCACCGAGGAGGCAACCGAACACTGAGACGCTCGACCATCGCCGTGCTGCTGTCGTTCGTTCTGCTCTTCGCGGCCGCTACTCCGGGCAGACCGTCGCGGCGCACTGGAAACCTCCACACCCATCAAGCATGTCGTCTTCCTCATCAAGGAGAACCGGAGCTTCGACCATCTGTTCGGTCTGTTCCCCGGAGCGAACGGGACCATGACCGGCATGTCGAACGGCCGCCAGATCCCACTCCGACCCTGTCTGCGACCCCACCCTGCCGCAGGACCTCCTGCACAGCTATCCGATGGCGCTGAAGTCCTGGAACGAGGGGAAGATGGACGGGTTCGGACGACCGAGGACGTAGGCTATGATGAAACAGAGGATCGGTACGCCCGCCAGCCGCCCGAATGGTGGGAGAGTGAAGACCAGACCCAGCAACAACAGAACGACTCCGATGCCGCGCTCGTTGGTCGCATCGAGCAACGTGGACACGCCCAACGCAACCAGCCCGACCAAGCCGAGTAGGCCGCCGATGCCGAACACGAACCCCAGCGCCGACATGCCGAATGCATCTTCGAGGAGATTCGCGGCTCCTCCGATCGCCAGCGCCGCGGAAGGAACCCAAGCCACGACGCGGGCGGCCCCGCCGACCGTGCGGGTGATGGCAAGGCTCGCTATCGCAGCGGCAAGCGCAACCATCGAGAGGGTGGTCGTGATCACCGCGACGTAGTCGAACAACGTCGAGGGGTTGTAGTGCACCGGCGAGCCCAGCTCCATCAGCCCTCTCGCCAGATACAGCACGCCGCTGGTGGCGAACAACGCGACCGGCACCCGGCGCTTCGATCCCTCGCTCACCGGAGGAGTCTAGAGTTCCACTGCATCACGCTCAACGCTCTCACCTGATACCTCTTGTGATTGGGATAGGCGTTGGATCCTTCGACTCTCACCCAACCCGACGATGACTAGCCCGGCCGCGATGAGGAGCACCCCCACTTGGAATGCGACGCGAAGCCCAACGCTCAACTCGGGGGCATCCTCCATGCCAACCCTCGCGCCAAGGACAACTGTCGCGAGAAGCACCGCGGAGCCTGTCGTCGCAACGGCGGCACCGATCCTGTCTCGCCCGGCCAACACGAGGCCGACAGCGAAGATTCCGATGCCCAAAGGGATCAGGGGGAACACGGTAAGTAATCCGACAACCGCCACCGCAGCGCCAGCCCTCGCCACCCGAGAGCCGAGGACGGGCTCCCTGACTTGAAGCGCAACCAAGATGAGTCCGATCGAGAGCAGCACGAGCGACACGCCGTGCACCGCAAGCGACGCGGGCCAGGGGATGGCGTCATTGATGGATGTCGGGGCGGAGCCCCAGAAGAACAAAAACGCGACGGCTCCAACGACAAGCGACAATCCGCCAACCCGATACTTCTCCATCGACCGAGCCTAACAGTGCGCCCTTCCGCACTTGCCCATGTGTTGATAGGCGGCACAGGATTGATCGTGACCTCACTCATCAGAATCCCGTGGTGGTTGGCCCCCTCCCGTGGGGATAGGACCCGGTGAAACATTCCACTTACTTCGCATCTCTCATTCGCCCCCTACTGCGACCGGATCTTGAGGGGCACCGGGTCACATGGGTGGCGGTACCGCGAGAGTCTGCTCTCGCGCCCGGAGACGACATGTGGCGAATGCGATGATCACGACTCCAAACGCTGGGATCATCCCCGGCGGAACCAGAACGCTGAAAACGGCTGCTGCAATGGCCACGCCCAAGCTGATGATTTTGCGCCGCCAGAGCACTGCGGCGAGCAACGCGGCGGCTATGGTCGGTAGTCGGTCGAAGCCATAAGCGAGGGCGTGGCCCTCATCGAGCCCCGGAACATCGAGCCCTTCGACCTCCTCATCTGAGTAGTCCGTCCCACGAAGCGCGTCCACGACTTGGTAGTTCCCGATGTCTCCCGGCAGAAGACTCAGCAGTACGAAGCCGCTCGCAAGCCAGACTGCCCACGTGCGCTTGGACGTTGGGGTTGCCCAAAGGATGATCGCGAACATCGCGGCGATGAGGAAGACCGAACCCGCTGATTGCAGGTGATCGGCGGCATGTCCCTTAGGCGACCCGAAGACCAGTCGTTCAAAGAGGGACTCAACGACCAGGGCCGTGAGCACGATGACAAGAACGGGCCACCAGCGCCGCAGAGCACTGACCACTCGATCCCTCGCACCAGCTTGGTCTGTCATGACGACACCCTACGTGGTGGGCGGTAGAGGATTTGAACCTCTGACCTCTTCCGTGTC
>CAZXFL010000073.1:0-3301 GCA_964640385.1 uncultured Actinomycetes bacterium | reverse complement strand
AGCGATTGCGGTCCGATTGGGGCCGCGAGTTGCCGTGCCTATTCTCGACACCCAAGGGTGCAACTGCTGCGCGGGTTGCGGCCTGGGAGCCAGACCGGGAGGTCGGGCTTTTTGACGGGTCTCAAGACGAAGACAGGAGTTCAGGCGAGAGTCCCATGCCTACGATCCAGCAGCTTGTTCGGAACGGGCGCAAGCGCCCGAAGAAGAAGACCAAGAGCCCCGCGCTCAAGGGATCTCCCCAGCGCAGGGGTGTCTGCACGCGTGTGTACACCGCGACCCCGAAGAAGCCGAACTCCGCGCTCCGCAAGGTAGCTCGTGTCCGTCTGACGACGGGCATCGAGATCACCGCCTACATCCCCGGCGTCGGCCACAACCTTCAGGAACACTCCATCGTGCTGGTCCGCGGCGGCCGCGTGAAGGACATGCCGGGCGTTCGCTACAAGATCGTCCGCGGCACCCTCGATACCGCCGGCGTCCGGGACCGCAAGCAGGCGCGCTCCCGCTATGGCGCCAAGAAGGGCGGCGAGTAGCGATGCCACGGAAGGGACCTGCTCCGCGGCATGCGCTCCTGCCGGACCCGGTGTACCAGAACACCCTGGTCACCCAGCTGATCAACAAGGTGCTCCGCGACGGTAAGAAGAGCCTCGCGGAGCGTTCCGTCTACAAGGCCCTCGAGGTCATCAGCGAGCGCACGGCGAACGACCCGGTCCTCACGCTGAAGAAGGCGGTCGAGAACACCCGGCCGATGCTCGAGGTCCGCTCGCGCCGCGTCGGCGGCGCCAGCTACCAGGTCCCCGTCGAGGTCCGTCCAACCCGGGGTACGACGCTCGCGCTTCGCTGGCTGGTCAGCTACTCGCGCCAGCGCAAGGAGCACTCCATGGCCGAACGCCTCGTCGGCGAGATCATGGACGCCTCCACGGGTCAGGGTTCCGCGGTCAAGCGCCGCGAGGACATCCACAAGATGGCGGAGGCCAACAAGGCTTTCGCGCACTACCGATGGTGATCGACGACAACATCGAGGCCGGACCGCAAGGTCCGGCCGTTCGTGTGGGGGGTGCCTGATGGCGACCCCCGCGGAGGAACTTGACGTGGCCGAGGCAGTCGAAGAGCCGAAACAGCCGTCCGGAAAGGGCAAGGGGCTCGTCGTGCGCGAGTACCCGCTCGCGCGCACGCGCAACATCGGCATCATGGCCCACATCGATGCCGGCAAGACGACCACGACCGAGCGGATCCTCTACTACACCGGCAAGGCGTACAAGCTCGGCGAAGTCCACGAAGGCACGGCGCAGATGGACTGGATGATCCAGGAGCGTGAGCGCGGCATCACGATCACCTCGGCCGCCACCACGTGCGTGTGGAAGGACCACTGGATCAACATCATCGACACCCCCGGCCACGTGGACTTCACGGTGGAGGTCGAGCGTTCGCTGCGCGTGCTCGACGGTGCGGTTGCGGTGTTCGACGCCGTTGCCGGGGTCGAGCCGCAGTCCGAGACCGTGTGGCGGCAGGCCGACCGCTATGACGTTCCCCGGATCGCGTTCGTGAACAAGATGGATCGGACCGGCGCCAACTTCGAGCGCACGGTCGAGATGATGGTCGACCGGCTCCAGGCGAACCCGCTGGTCGTGCAGCTCCCGTGGGGCTCGGAGGGAGACCTGCAAGGCGTGATCGACATCATCGAGATGAAGGGCCTGCACTGGATCGACGAGAAGGGCGAGGAGTGGGAGACCACCGACATCCCCGCCGAACTGGCCGATGCTGCCAAGCAGGCGCACCACGACCTGTTCGAGAAGCTCGCCGACCACGACGAGGCCCTGATGGACAAGTTCGTTCACGAGGACGACCCGACGCCCGAGGAGTTCCGCCGCGCGATCCGCCGCGCGACCCTGGCCGATGAGGGCGTCCCGGTGCTGTGCGGGTCGGCGTTCAAGAACAAGGCCGTGCAGCCGTTGCTGGACGCGATCGTCGCCTACCTGCCGTCCCCGCTGGACGTGCCGCCGCTGGAAGGCCACCTCCCGCGCGAGGAGGAGAAGCACGAACTCCGCAAGCCCGAGGACACCGAGCCGTTCGCGGCGCTGGCGTTCAAGATCATGACGGACCCGTACGTCGGTCGGCTCACCTACGCCCGCGTGTACTCCGGGACGTTGCAGAGTGGTTCGCACATCTCCAACTCGACCAAGGATCGCAAGGAACGCGTCGGCCGTGTCCTGCAGATGCACGCGAACCACCGCGAGGACCTCGAGGCGGCCTACACCGGCGACATCGTGGCGCTCGTCGGCCTCAAGCACACGTCCACCGGCGACACGCTGTGCGATCCGGCCAGGCCTGTCGTGCTTGAGTCGATCAGCTTTCCGACGCCGGTCATCTCGGTGGCGATCGAGCCCAAGACCAAGGCGGATCAGGACAAGTTGGGCGCGGCGATGGCCAAGCTCGCCGATGAGGACCCGACGTTCGTGGTGCGCTACGACGACGAGACCGGTCAGACGGTCATCTCGGGGATGGGCGAGCTGCACCTGGAGGTGCTGGTCGACCGCATGATCCGCGAGTTCAACGTCGAGGCCAACGTCGGCAAACCGCAGGTGGCCTACCGCGAGACGATCCGCAAGCCCGTCCACAAGGTCGAGGGCCGCTACGTCAAGCAGACCGGTGGCCGCGGCCAGTACGGCCACGTCTACATCGATCTCGAACCGACGGGCCCCGGCGGTGGGTTCGAGTTCGTCAACAAGATCGTCGGCGGGTCGGTGCCGCGCGAGTACATCGGCGTGGTCGACGCCGGCATCATGGAGGCCTGTGAGTCGGGCGTCCTGGCCGGGTACCCGCTGGTCGACGTGCGCGCCACGCTGATCGACGGGTCCTACCACGACGTGGACTCGAACGAGATGGCGTTCAAGATCGCCGCGCAGATTGCGTTGAAGGCTGCGGCGAAGAAGGCGAGCCCCGTACTGCTGGAGCCGGTCATGGAGTTCGATGTGCTCACGCCCGAGGACTTCATGGGCGACGTGATGGGCGATGTCACCGCGCGGCGGGGACGCATCGAGGAGATCGACGACCGCGGCGCGATGAAATCGATCCGCGTGGTCGTGCCGCTGGCCGAGCTGTTCGGCTACGCCACCGAGCTGCGGTCGCGGACCCAGGGGCGCGCATCGCATTCACCGATGGAGCTCAAGGAATACGCCGAGGTACCCAAGAACGTGTCCGAGGAGATCGTCGCGCGGGTGCGCGGGGAGTAATGAGGAGGAGACGACCGAGATGGCCAAGAAGAAGTTCGAGCGGACCAAGCCCCACGTGAACATCGGCACGA
>CAZXFL010000072.1:0-3445 GCA_964640385.1 uncultured Actinomycetes bacterium | reverse complement strand
TGCCGCTCTCGATGCGGCAGATCTCGATAGCCTCGTTGCCGTACGGCGTCGCTCCGGCTTCGAGCACGACGTTCCAGATGTCTTGGGCATGCTCGCGCCGAACGAACAGCTCATAGCCGAGCTCACCCGAGAACCCAGTGCGCGATAGCCACACGGGGACGCCCCCAATCTTGATGGGCTCCGGATAGAAGTGAAAATAGCGAAGCCCGTCGAGATCTGTATCCGTGAGTTTCGCGAGCAGGTCTCGGGACTCGGGGCCCTGGACCTGGAGGTTCGGCATGTCGGGCGCGATGTACTCGATGTTGACATCGAGCCCCTTCGTCGCTTCGGCGAAGTAGTCCGCGAGGTCCATCCCGTTCGTCATGACCCAGAAGTTGTCGTTCGCGAGCCTGAAGACCGTCCCATCGTCGACCAATGATCCGGCCTCGTCGAGGAAGCCTCCGTAGCGGACCTGCCCCAGGTCCATGCCGAGTCCGTCGTTAGAGAAGACTCGCTGCACCGCCTCGGCGGCGTCCGGGCCGCGCCAGTCCCACTTGATGAGCGGGGACATATCCCAAACTCCCACGCCCTGGCGGACCGCTCGATACTCGGAATCGATATCTCCGAAGCTGTCCGTCCAGAGCCAACCGCCCTCGGCCGTGAACGTGGCGCCCATCGCCGCCTGAACGTCGTGCAACGCGGTCTTGATCGGTTTTTCCGATGCCATTGGCCCCTCCTACGCCTCACTCAATGTTGACCTTGACGCTGGGTCGAACGCCGACCGCGCAGAGGCCCGCTCCACGAACCATCCCGTGGAACGGGCCAGCGCCCGGCCTCAGATCTCGGCCGCGCAGCGCTCCCCGCCCAGGACCGCGAGCACCCGTCTCTCGCGACTCTCGGACCGTAGCATCGGCCTCGCGTACTAAGTGTTTGATCTTCTTCACGCCTCTTCCTCCCCATTCGGTTCCCACTGACGCTATGCCCATTGCGGTCGGCTTCCCAGGGCCGATCTCGCATTTCTGCACCGGATAACGGTGACTCTTGCATCAGATTCCACGATACTCGGTGGCATGAGCCAGAAACTAGACGATATCGACCTACAGATTCTCGACGCACTCCAGGAGGACGCTCGGACCTCCTTCGTGCGACTGGCGCAGCGGATCGGAGTGGCCGACACGACGGTCCGGGCGCGGGTCGACCGCCTCGTGCGTCGATTCGGCGTGAGGTTCGTCGTCGATATCGACCCCAAGGAACTCGGGATGCTTTACTTCTATCTCGGGGTGCGCGTTCAAGGGCCCGCGATGACCCGTGCCGTTGACCAGATGAGCAGCCTTCCCGAGATCATCTTCCTCGGGCGCACCCTGGGTGGGTACGACCTTCTCGCGGAGATGGTGTGCCAAGACAACGCTGACATGGTGCGGATGCTCGACGAGATCCGTTCGATCACTGGTGTGATTCAGGTCGACACCTACACCGTCTTGACCATCGAGAAGGAGAACTGGCGTTTCACGAGCCTCGCGCGCGACTAGGTAGGCTCGCTACACCGAGAGCCACCGGCTCTATGTTCTCGAGAAGGTGTCCTAGCTTTTCCCTCTTAGCCCGCAAGTACTCAATGTTCTCCTTCGTCGGACTGGTCTGTAACGGCACGCGTTCGATGATTGAAAGCCCATACCCCTCAAGCCCGGCACGCTTTGATGGATTATTGGTTAGCAGGCGCATCGAACGTACTCCAAGGTCCACAAGAATCTGCGCCCCTATGCCGTAGTCGCGAGGATCGGCGGGAAAACCAAGTTCCACGTTGGCCTGGACGGTGTCACGCCCCTGCTCTTGGAGCTTGTAGGCCCGGAGCTTCTGGGTGAGGCCGATCGCGCGACCTTCGTGACCACGTATGTATAGCACGACCCCGCGGCCTTCCTTGGCGATGTGCGCAAGGGCGCTCTGTAACTGCTCGCCGCAATCGCATCTGAGTGAACCGAAGACGTCGCCGGTGAGGCATTCGGAGTGCACGCGAACAAGGATGTCCTGTCCGTCGCCCACATCGCCGAGCACCATGGCCAAATGAGTGTTGCCGTCAACCTGGCTCTCGTACGCGAACGTCTCGAACTCACCACGGGCAGTAGGGATGTGTGCTTCAGCCACACGCGCCACCAAACGCTCGCTCTTGCGCCGGAATTCGATCAAGTCCGCGATCGAGATGATCTTGAGACCGTGCTCGTTCGCAACGCGTACCAACTCAGGCTGGCGAGCCATCGAGCCATCCGGGTTCAGGACCTCGCAGAGCACGCCGGCTGGGTACACCCCAGCCAATCTCATCAGATCCACAGTGGCCTCCGTATGACCTGCTCGCTTCAACACTCCCCCTTCCTTGGCCATCAGCGGGAACACATGCCCCGGCATCTGGAGGTCTTCGCAGGAAGTATCGTCGTCGGTGATCGCCTTGATGGTGGCAGCCCGGTCGAAGGCACTCGTGCCGTTGTTGCCGCGAACATCGATCGATACGGCAAAAGCCGTGTGATGGCTTTCCTCGTTCCGCGCCACCATCAACGGGATCCGAAGCTCGTTCAGACGCTGTGGGGTGCAAGCAACACAAAGGATGCCGCGGCCGTGCGTGACGATGAAGTTCACAGCCTCGGGCGTCGCCTTCTCGGCCGCCAGAACGAAGTCGCCTTCGTTCTCACGGTCCTCATCATCGACGACGATGATCGTCCTGCCAGCCCGGAGATCCTTGAGAGCTGCGTCGATCGTCGAGAACATGGGCCTATGCGTAGCCACCGGTCTTCTCTCGGGCATCCAAGACCACGGTCCGCGCGCCCGTCTTGGCCAGATAGGCCGCTGCGCTCAGCCCATTATGGCCGCCACCGACCACGATCGCGTCATAGGTGTTCGTCATCTCTTCCTCTTAGGGTCATGGGTCAGGATCCATGTGCGCCCGGCGGAGCTGGCTGGCTTTGGTCTTCAGACCGTGACCGAAAAAGAGTTCCGTATGCCGATGACTGAAGGCTCAGATCTCCGCCGCGCAGCGCTCCCCGCTCAGGAGCGCCCCCTCCATGAACCCGATGAAGTCCCACTCGGTCGCATCACCGGCGAAGTGGATGTTCCCTTCGCGCTTCCCCTCGATCCCAGAGAATCCGGTGACCTGGCCGGGCTTCCAGTACGGCCACGCGCCCTTCACCCAAGGATCGTTGTAGCCGAAGTGGTACCACGCGTTCCCGTTGTAGGCCGCACTCACCCCGGGTCCGTAGTACGTATCGAGGCCCGGGAGGATCTCATTGACCGCAGCGGCTGGCACGGTTCCCTCGTTGGCGGTCATGCCGTACTGAGAGGCGAACCGCTCCGTGACCCCATCGATCGTGAAGTGTTCCTGGATGGCCTTCGGTGATGTGTTGTTGTTCGTCTGGTAGTTCGCTTCGTACCACCAGCTCACCGGGGAGTCGACCAAGACGTACGAGGAGTTGTACTGGTACCA
>CAZXFL010000071.1:0-3594 GCA_964640385.1 uncultured Actinomycetes bacterium | reverse complement strand
CAGCAGCCTTGGCCGGGGGTGGGGTTCGCCTTGGAAGCCCGATGCGACCAGGACGACATTGATCACAGGGGTGCCATCCGGCATTGAGAAGGCACTGCTATTCGCATATTGGAATGGTGCCAGTGGGGTTACGTCGACTTCCTCAGCGGCTTCGCGGATGACCGTTGCCTCGAGGATGTCCGCGGTGGGGCCCACCACCTCGGCCTTAACCGTGATCTGACCGCCCCCGCGGTGCTCGGGGAGCCGGTAGTCGTTGTACCAACGGTAGAGGCCGTTATTGGCCTGCATGCGGTGAGTGCGTTTGCGCACGAACGGCTCGAACTGGAGCTGGCCAGCCTCGAGTCCGAGCGTGCTCGAGCTCGGGTCGACCCATGATGAAGGCCGTGAAGGCGTCAGACTTGTTTGCAGGGCCGTTGTCGGTCACGATCGTGAAGTGATGCAGTTCGCCGAATCGGCACTCTCAAGCGCTGGCATTCCGATTGGCGTGCTGTCCGGATGAGGGGCCGACCCTTTCTGATGGCCCTCCATCCAAGAGCGCTGCCTTGGCAAGGCTCGCCTCAAGTTCACGAAGAACCTGGAGTCCTTCCCCACGGAAGACCAGCCCTTCCCCCTGTGCGAAGTGGATTCGCTCGTGAGGCTCTTGAAGATCCCGGTTGTCACTCGACGCGAACTCAGCCAGAGCAACAAGAGCCTCAATCTGATTGCGTTGCTCACTCGAAAGCCTCATCAGGTACCTACCATTCCCCAGCGCGAACGCGCGAGAGGGATCGGCGTCCGCCGATGGCGCCGCATAGCCTGGGCCGGAGTCGTTTCCATGAGATCCATTTACAATCTGTTCGAGTCAGCCTCGTAGCCAGCTGCTCTAAGTTCGGCAGCCAATCCGAATCGCCATGCGGAGGACTGGTCGTAGGGAATGAAAGCTACGCCCACATAGTCGCTCGGAATCTCAAATTCCCTTTTCTCGCGATAGATGGCTGCCACGCGGTCGCGACCTAGTTTCCCCAGGAAGAATCCGATCGAGCGAGAACGCAAGGCCGCGGAACGACGACTGAAGGCCGCACGGTTCCCGGTGCTGAAGACCCTTGAGACCTTCGACTTCCTCGCCCGGCCCTCGGTGAACAAGGTGATGATCTCCCAACTGGCCCGATGCGAGTTCATCGACCGACGGGAGAACATCTTGTTCGTTGGCAACCCGGGCACCGGCAAGAGCCACCTCGCGATCGCGCTGGCGGCCGCGGCCTGCTCCAAGGGCTACCGGGTGCGCTTCTCGCGGGTGACCGAATCGGAGATGCCGACCGAGGCGAGGTTTGAGACCGTCTCGGCCACTCCGTCTGCTCCGCTTGGCTCGACGCAGTTTCGAACCGCCGCTGACGTGCTGCAACACCTCTCTATGGGCGCATGGCTCCGGTTTCGGCACTTTTCGAGCGGACTTGAACGTTCGGGCGTTCGTGGTCAGTCGGGGCCTCGACCATGACGCTTCGGCGGCGAGCGCCGCCGAAGCGCGATCCTGCCCTTACATAGCTCCGATGACGTCATCGATCCACGACAGGGCGGCCATCGCGGTCGGTAGGCCTCCGGACGTGATGGCCAGGACTGCCGCGTGGCGAACCTCTTCAGGCTGGAAACCCTCGGCGAGGGCCTTGCGAGCGTTCGATCGAACGCCGCCATCGGAGACCCGACCGATAGCGATCCCGAGCTTCACCAGTCGCCGATCACGGTCGGTGAGTGGCCCGGCGGTATGGGTGGCCTCAGACAGGGATTCGAACGCCGCTTGCACCCCTCGATAGTCGTTGGAGAAGCGCTGATAGATGGCTGGCAGATAGGCCTCTTCGGTCATCGGATGACTCCCTTCGAGCAAGGCGACCTCGGATACGGGCTACGAGCATAGTCCGTGCCCATGTGCGTGGGCGTGCTGATGGTCCCCTGCGTAGAGGGACCACCGGCACCCTTGGTCATGTGGCACCGATAGGAGACTCCCGGAGGGTGCCGCAAACACGGAGCCACCGGGAGGAGATGCCATGACGGTGACGCGAAGGACCTTTCTGAAGGGAACCGGAGCTGTAGTTGCGGGCGCGGGGGCGCTTAGGCTCCTCGGCGGCCCGGAGACGCTGGTCGCGGATGCGTTCGCTGCCGAGACCCCGATGACGATCGACACGATCAACACCACCTGCTGGATCGGCAAGCAGGACTGCTCGATGGTTGCGCATCGGGTGAACAAGCGCGTGATCAAGTTCGAGGGAAGCCCGACGAATCCTCGCAACCTGGGAACCCTCTGCCCCAAGGGACAAGGCCAGATTCAAGCGATCTATGACCCGAATCGGGTCAAGACACCGCTCAAGCGTACGAACGAGAAGGGTCAGCCCGGAACTTGGAAAGCCCTCACGTGGGAAGCGGCGATGACAGAGGTTGCGACGACGGTCAAGGAAGTGCTCGACCGCGACCCTTCGCTGGTCCTCTGGCAGAAAGGACGCAGCAAGTCCAAGGAACTCTACGACGAAGCGTTCGTCGATGCACTCGGATGCTCGAAGCTGGGACACGGCGCGTACTGCTCGGATGCCGGGTACCGGGCCATGGAGTACACGGTTGGACTCAAGGGCGTCTTGAACCCTGACTTCGAGCACGCGACTCTCATCCTCGCGTGGGGATGGAATGCGGTTGAAGCCGGCGGCAACCAACTTTGCTGGATCACATGGCCGCGACAACTGCTCGAGGCGAAAGAGCGGGGTGCCAAGTTCGTCTTCATCGATCCTCGCATCCGACAGGCTGGGCCGTTCGCAGACGACTGGCTGCCGATCAAACCCGGTTCGGACCTTGCACTCGCACTCGCGCTCTCGAATCAGCTGATTGAAAGCGACACCATCGATCGCGATTACCTGACCACGTACACGAATGGGACCTATCTCGTCGGCGACGATGGGCACTTCGTGCGCAAGGGCGGGACGGAACTGGTTTGGGACGGGGCTACGAACGCTCCGGTAGCAGTCGGCACGGAGGGAGTCAAGCCAGTGCTCGAAGGCAGCTTCGAGCTCCCGAGTGGCCAGTCAGTGAAAACGGCGTTCCAGATCTACAAGGAGCACGTCGCTCAGTACACCCCGGAGTTCGCGGCCGAGGCCTGTGGCATCAACAAGAACCAGATCGTGGATCTCGCGAACCTCATCAGCGAAAACGTGATGATCGGCAGCACGATCGAGATCGACGGCCAGAGTTTGCCCTATCGCCCCGTGGGAATCATGGCCTACCACGCCCTGCAGCAAGAGCTCGGGTTCCAAGCCTCCCGCGCCTTGGCACAGCTCGCTATGCTCACCGGCTCCATGGGGGCCGTAGGTGGCTCGACAGGGACACCCACGTGGGAGATCGACGACAAGTACTACGAGAACGATGTTCTCGAGATCGGCGAGCCCCCCTACGGGTTTTACCTCTCTACGAGCAAGTACTTCCCGATCAACTCTGGGAATCCGTCGGTCATGGCTCAGGTCATGCAGGACCCTGAGAAGTGGGACGTCGAGACGCTGCCCGAGGTCATGATCATCCACATGGCTAATCCGGTCGTGGCCTTCCCGAACACGGACGACATCAAGGCTGCGTATGCGAAGT
>CAZXFL010000070.1:0-3636 GCA_964640385.1 uncultured Actinomycetes bacterium | reverse complement strand
TTCCCCGAGGAGCCGTTCGACCACGCGCATGTTGGCCAGGTTGTCCTCGATGGCGAGCACCGTGCGCGGTCCCAGGACGCTCAGCTCCGGTACTCGCTCCCGCAATCCCTCGATCACCGCCGCCCGTTCGCGGCGCTCCGCCGAAACTCCTGGAAGCGCCACCGCGAATTCCGCGCCGGCGCCGGGCACACTGCTCGCCCAGATCCGTCCACCCATGGCCTCGATCAGCGCCTTGGAGAACGCAAGCCCTATCCCCGCGCCGTCCACGTGCAGCCCCTTTGGCACGAACCGCTCGAAGGGCTCGAAGATCTTGCCCATCACTTCTTGGGGGATGCCCATCCCGGTGTCTGCGATCCTGACCACGACCTCGCCCTCGTCCTCGCTCCACTCCACGATCACCGATCCGTCGGGCCGGTTGTACTTGATCGCGTTCGTCAGCAGATTCAGCAAGACCTGCTTGAAGCGCTGGCGATCGGCACGCACCCAGGCGTCGGAGGTCTGGCCGATCGAGATGTCGACGTTACGGTCGGCCGCGATGGGGAAGACCATTCCGACCGCTTCTGAGGCGACGTCGGCAACCTCGACTGGCTCGGGCGAGAGCGTGAGGTTCCCTGCTTCGATGCGTGTGATATCCAAGATCTCGTTGATCATCTCCAATAGGTGATGACCTGCGATCAGGATCTGGTCGACCGACTCGGCGTGTTCGGGGACAAGGCCATCCAGCTCGAGGATCTGACCGAACCCAAGGATCGCGTTGAGCGGAGTCCGCAGCTCGTGACTCATCCGGGAAAGGAACTCACCCCTCGCCTCGCTCGCATTGCGAAGGCGCTCATTCGTGTCGCGGAGCTCCTGCGAGCGACGGACCAGGTCCATCTCCATCTCGGTGACTTCCCGAGATGGGCCGGCGCCTTGCTGCTCCCGCGCCTTGAGGCGGACGAATTCCGTGACATCTTCCACCCGGTGAATGATGTAGCGAACTTCCCCGTCGTCCCCGAGCACCGGGGAATTGATGGGGCTCCAGTAGCGGATCTCGAACCCACCGCCTTCGTCTGCGGGCCGCTGGATGTCGTACTTCTGAACGGCCATCGTGTCCGACTCTCGATCGGTGAGTACGCGTTCGAGCGAGGCGCGAAGGTTGCCGACACCGCTCGCCTCGGGGTCATCCGGGTTGTCGGGGAAAACCTCGAATAGCGCGCGGCCGACGATCTCGTCGCGCTGGGTCATCGTTGCCCGCAGGTAGGCGTCGTTTGCCTCGACGATCGTTAGGTCGGCATCGAGGACGAGGTAGGGGCTGGGCGCAGTTCGGAACAGGGCCTGGTGGTCAACCGGCTCAGGTGACCGAGGGAGCCGGGAAGCGGTCATCCCCTACTCTTCCGGCTGGATATCAATGTGCTCCTGCAGTCGGCGAGTCACGTCCCGACATCGCTGGAGGAGACAGGGTGTTGGGATCAACACCCGATGCACGGTCTCTCCTCGAGGCGCAGCGCGCAGGTCAGGGTGATCTCTGGCGAGAGCATCGCTACCCGCCGAGGCGTAGCCGGTCAGTCATCGCTGCCTCGTCTTCGGGACTCTGACTCTCGCCCTTGTATCGGTTTACGACGTCCCACTTCTGATAGTCGTCGGCCAGACTCACGCAGTACCAGGTGCCGGTCCCGGTCCCGGAGCCAACCACGACGTAAGTTGGCGCGCCCAGCGCCGGGCAGCCGGCCACCTGTTCGCCGTTGACGAGCAACCCCGTGGCGGTGGCGCTGACCTCGTCGGTGACTTCGATCCGGACCTCCACACCGCCGAGGGCACCGATGAGCTCGGATCCGCCAAGTGACTTGCTCTCCGCGTACTTGGACGGGTCGTAGGCGGCGACGGGATCAGCTCCGGCCGGTCCAACGGCGACCCAGACCGTTGCCGCTAGCGTCGCTGCGGCGATCGAGAGCGCAAGGGTTCTGATCCGAGGGTTGACCATCAATTTCGCCATCATGTGAAGTGCACCGTGCAGCTACCGAATGAATCTTGATCGCTGTCGAGATAGCAGTCGTCGCTGCCGGGGCCACCGTCCATCAGATCCGCCCCCGAGTTGCCGTGAAGGTTGTCATCGTCGCCTTGGCCGAAGAGGTCGTCATCCTGCTCCCCGCCCAGGATCTTGTCGTTGCCGTTGTCCCCGAACAGGTCGTCGCGGCCGCCGTTGCCCTCCATGTAGTCTGGGCCGCCACCTCCGTCGATGAACGCTGGCGCGCCTGAGTCGTCGTCTGACCCGCCCTGCAGGTCGTCGGCGCCACCGCTACCGCGCACGATGTCTCGGCCTTCATCTCCGCACACGTTGTCGTCGCCGCCGTTACCGTCGAGGTCGTCACCTCCGCCGAGTCCGGAGAAGACGTTGTTCGAACTCCCGCCACTCCAGGTGTCGGGGCCGGACGTTCCGTCTGGACCACTTTCACCGAGGCAGTTTGATGTCGCGATGGCAGCAGAGGACATCGCCGTCACCACTGCGATCACGGTTGCAACCGCTGCGAGCCCTCGGGGAAGAACACCCATGAAAGCAACCGTAGCCGAAGGCGCGGTTCGTGAAAACGCGACGCTCCGACTGTAGATTCGCCGATTTGTGCGAAGCAGTAGGAACGTAGCCGCTTCTTGAAGCCCTAAGGCGGACTCTGCGATCCGACCTACCCCAGGATCTCGCGCATCCTGGCTTTCTCTGCCTCAGTCGGAACGTGACCCCGAAACAGTTCATGAACTTGCCAGACTTCGTATCTGTCGGCGACACTCACGCAATACCAAGTGTCCGAGTCTTCGGCTACCAGCGTGTACAAGGGTGCTTCCGGGGCCGGACACCCTGAGACCTTCTCTCCGTTGACGAGCACACCAGAGAGCCCCTCGGCTATCTCGTCGCCGGGTTCAAGGAGGATCGGTTGAGCATCCAGTGCGCGCAACAGCTCGAGGCCGGTGAGGTGTTGACTCCGTTCGAGAGCGCCGGGATCGTACTCAGGCGTGTCGAATCGGCGACCGATCGCGGGGCCGACGGCGATGGCGAGTGCGGCCGCCGCTGCCGCTACGAGCAGGACCCGGCGGACACCCCGATTCCGGTGATTCTGGCGGCGACCACCCCTGGAATCCGAAGAGGTCTTCGCAAGAGCTTGATTCACGCTGGCGCGGACACGCGCGCGAACATCTTCGGGGACCGGATCGTCGGCTGTTCTTAGATCGCGGAGGAGCTTGTCCTCGCCCATGTCCGGAGCCTCTCCGTCTCTCGTCATCCTATTGCCGCCTCGCCTTCGACTAGTTCCCTGATCGCGTCTCGCGCTCGGGCGAGTCTCGAGCGCACCGTTCCGATCGGAAGACCGAGGACCCGTGCGACCTCGGCGTATGAGAGATCGCCCCAGACATACAGCAGCACGGCTTCGCGCTGGTTCGCGGAGAGCCGTGCCAGCGCATCGTCGATATCGATGCGTCGATCGATTGCCGATGCGGAGTCCTCCGCAACCGATACGCCCGCGGAAAGTTTCGCAACCAGGCTTGCGTCGCGCTTCGAGTCCCGGCCGTGCCTTCGACCGACGTTGAGTGCGATGCCGTACAGCCAGGGAGCGGCCTCAGCGTATGAGCCATCGAAACGATCGCGCGCGGCGATCGCGCGAGTGAAGGTCT
>CAZXFL010000069.1:0-3785 GCA_964640385.1 uncultured Actinomycetes bacterium | reverse complement strand
ATCGCGTCCTTCGCGGTGTCCTCCAGCCACCGGAGCGTGGGGGACCTCTTACCCGATCCCGGGCGTGCCGGGCGCTTGCTTCGGCTCATTTCGCATGTGGGGTCACCGAGATGATCCCGTAGGTGTCTCCGTCTATCTTGAAGTAGAACCGGTACTTGTCGTCCACCCGCGCCTGCCAGATGTCCAGCGCTTCATGGTACTTCTTGGCCCGCAGCGAGGGGTGGTGCAAGTTCTCGACGAGGAACCCGATCTGCTTGTCTACCTTCGCCTTCAGGGCAGGCGGGAGGTCCTTGTACTGGCGAATGAACTTCCGGGAGAAAGCGTGCTTCATTTGGCCGTGCGGGCCGCGCGGCGGAGTGCCCGGATTCCTTCCTTGGCACTCTTAAACGGCCCGATGAGGCGACCTTGCCTGAGGTCCTCCAAACCCTCCGCAATGTCCCGATCCACAAGCGATTTCGGGGTGAGGGTGATCTTGCCGTTTTCGACTTTGGCCTCGAGCAGGTCTCCCACACCGACCCGAACCTGCCGCCGAAGGACATCCGGTAGGGTCACCTGGTATTTGGCCTTGACTTTGACGAGGGACATAGGGGAAGAGTTCAACTTTCCAACTCTTTCAGCATAGCACCGAGCCCGGAGGCGTCAAGGTCTGCCGCGGAGGAGCCCCCGCAACTCGTTCCGGATGGTCGCGGCCGCGCCAGCGAGGTCGACCGTCGCGAAAGTAATCGGGTGGTTCTGGATAATGGCGTGTTCGTGAAGCGCCCCGTCAATCGCGGGGTGCAGGAATATCCCTGCAGCCCCGTCCCACCGGGGGTCGCAACCCTCTTGCGATCGAACATAGGTGTACATCTGGTAGAGGTATCCGCTCTTGAGGCTGGTATCACCAAAGCGGCCGCTTGCAAGGATCGACGAGAACTTCGTGTCTATCACCACCCGTCGGCCCTGATCCGGCGGGTCGAGCACGATGTCGGTGACCATGCGTGGCAGAATGGCGGCGAGCCCCTCAGATGCGGACGACACCTGCCAGTGTAGAGGGACGCTGCCGCGAACGGACCATCCCAGCGGTTCCAACTCGACGCGGGCGAACCCGAGGACAGCCTTTTCGAACAACCGACGCACCCAGGGCTCTTCCCGATCCGGCGCGACCAGGGCGGTCGGGCCGGAATCTTCGGTGGGGAGCGCCAAGTCGAAGGCGAGCTGGGCAAGTGCGACCATGAAGCGGTCGGCCGAGTCGTTCCGCCCGATTTGATCAGGTGCTAAGTCGGAGCGGGAAGGGCGCACTCCGCCTACGCCCGCCCGAGCGAGGCTGGACGTCAGCGAGCGGCATCGCTGAACCAACTCGGGACTTTGGACGAGCCGTACCATACGATCCAGCGCCGCGCGTACGAGCCTGTTGCGCGGCGTGTCAATAGTGAGATCCTCGAAGCGGCAGAAGACTTCCCCTCTTGCAAGGAGGCTGCGCGCCTCTGTCGTCAGGATGTCGATGCGTCCGCGGACCCGAGTGAGAACCATCTCGCGATGACGGTAACCACGAGTGAGGTTTCGACGAAGCCGGTCTTCAACGGACTTGGCCAGGAGGCGAGCAATTAAATCCGGCAGATCGTCGATGTCGTCTTCGATGATGGCGTTGAAAGCGCCCCTGAACCGCGTGAGGTCTGAGGCGTAGAGCATCAGGAGCCAGAGGTTTCGAACCGGGATGCGACCGATCCGGCGCTCGCCGCGAGGCAGGTGCGCCGTCATCAGAAGAGCCGCGCCAGGAGCTTAGCCCGTGCCGCTTTCGCCATCTCCGGAGTATCGCACCAGTATTCATCGAGGAGAGGGCCGATCTCCGTCTCGACCCTGGCCCGGAACCAACCGCGACTGTCGCGGACCGTCTCGTCGATATCCGGTGTGACATACGAATGGCCGATCCGGAATTGCGGCCCGAGCGAAGTGGCAGAAGTGATGTCGGCATTGAGAACTTCGATCCGGGCTTTAATCTCCGCGAGCATCGCGTCATCCAGGCCACGCTTCGCACACCACTCGCGCCAAGCTGGTCCCAGCCTTGGCTCAAGATCGACGAAGGCAAAGCGGCGACGCAGCGCGAAGTCGACGATGGCGAGCGACCGATCGGCGACGTTCATCGTACCGATGACGTAGACGTTCCTGGGCACATGGACACGCTCGCCGGCCGCCTTCCGGTAAGCGAGTTCTATAGCCTCGGAAGGTCGCCGCTTCGTGTCCTCCAACAGCGTAAGCATCTCGCCGAAGATCTGGGCCGGATTGCCGCGGTTGATCTCCTCAATGACTAGCACGAACGGTCGATCCGGCTCGCTCGCTGCCGCCTCGATCGCCTGCATCAGAATGCCATCTACAAGAGACAGTCGCCCGTCGCCCGCCGGCCGCCACCCGCGCACGAAGTCCTCATAGGCGAGTGACGGGTGGAACTGGACCACGCGGAGTCGGGATCGGGTGGTCTCCCGGTCCTTTGAGCCCACGAGCGCGAACCCGAGACGCTTTGCCAGCCAGGTCTTGCCCGTGCCGGGAGGGCCCTGGAGAACGAGGTTCTTCTTCGAACGCCAGCGGTCGAGGATGTCGGCGAGTTCCTCGCGTGTAAGAAAACACCCATCAACGATGATGTCGTCGATGGTGTAGTTTGGCTCCTCTTCGACCTCCATGTTTTCGTCCGCGACGATTTCAGATGGTTCCACGGAAGGGTCAGCCACGACAACCGGTTTGACGCCGTACTTCTCAGTCCAATAGGGCTGCGCTAACCACCATGCGTAGTCCTGCGCCAGACCCCGGAACGCAAAGTCGACCAGACGGCGAGCATCTTCGCTTTCCATGTCGGCTTCGACAATAGTTGTCCGGTAGGTGTAGAAGTACCAGTCGCGCGGTTGGAAGGGAGGGTCCCATGCGACTTTCACCGTCCGCCCGTCGTTGAGGTTTTCGAGGACCGTACCGGTCGCCTTGATGCGCATGACCGAGACAGGCTTTCCACCTACGTCAAACGGCAGGCTGAGCTTTCGCACGAAGCTCGCTTTGATCGCGATCCGGTCACCGGGTTTGATCCTGCACACGAGATCCAAGAACTGGTCGTTGTATCCGTTCTGCCAGATTCCTTCATCGAGAAAGCGCGGCATCTGATCATCCGTACGGTCCCAGACCGTGCCCACGAACCAATACGATGCTCCGTCCTCATCGTCGGCGTCGGTGGTGCCGGGGGCAGGAATGTTCTCCTCGTCCCTTGAGATACCCGGGCGGTTAGCCTCGCGGATGCGGACGTAAAGCGTCCAGGTCTCTTCGGTTGTAAGTTGCGTATCGCGACCTTCCGGTGTTAGGCCCCAAAGCCCGCGCTTCGGTTTGCTGATCAAGCCAGCCTTAGCCAGATAGAACCGCGCCCAGTGGACATCGTTTTCAAAGATTGATTGCTTCCCGTTTATAATAAGCCGAGTTAAGTCGTCTGCCGGCACGTCGATCCTCGCCCTGATCCAGGCGTGAGCTTCGGCTGGGCGCATAGGTGTCGGATCCGCAGAGCGAAGCGCGTCGAGGAGCAACGGGAAATACTTGGTAAATCGGTTACTTTTAGGCTCGTCCATCTCAAGCTACCCTCTCGTCAAGCGCCCTTGAACCATGGATTGGACATGGAACCTTCCGATCTTAATACAGATGTTACGCGCCGGTTGGTCGCGAAGGATCGACACCACACGCAACCTCAGCCAGCGAACCCCGTAATATCAACCACTTACGCGAACTCGACTCCCCCGCTAATCCCCCCACCCCCTCCATTCGCCACACCCTTTTCCCCA
>CAZXFL010000068.1:0-3919 GCA_964640385.1 uncultured Actinomycetes bacterium | reverse complement strand
AGACCGTGAGGACCTCCTCTGGACATGCGGTCTGACAGTGGCCGCACCCGATGCAGCGGGTCGGGTTGAACTCAAGCGAGGAAGTGAGCGGACCCTCGTCCAATCTGAGCGCCCCCGTTGGGCAGACCAGCGTGCAGCTGCCACAGAGCGTGCATCCAGCGGCATCAACCGTGACCTGACCAAGTGGCCCTCCCGCAAGTGTCTCGTCACTCGCTCCATCGGCAGCCTCACGCAGCTTCAGCACCGCGGTCGCCGTCGCACCTGGTTCATTCAACTGTGGTCGTCCTGACCCCCCGATCGACACAAGGCCTTCGAGGGGGGGCGGTCGATCTAGCGCCTGCTCGCTTTCAGGAGTTTGGAATCGAACGCGTTCGGCCACGCCATCGCCGAGCGCCGCAAGCACATCTCTTACGAAGTCCACGCGCGCCCCAGTGGACTCGGCGCCGGAAACACGGCACTCACCTCCGCAGCCGAGGAGCGAGACCCCGGTTGCCCCGTTCGCCAGTGCCTGCAGCATCCACCCCGCGCCAACCTCGGAAAGGCACGGCACCTCGATCGGGACCCATCCCTCGCCATCGGCAGCCTCGGGATCTGCGGCGCGAGCGCTCCTGCAGACGAAGGCAACGCCCCGACCGGGAGCGAGCACCTCGAGCTCAGCTTCCGCGCTCCCGAGCGAGCCAGACGGGAGGCGGATGGCCCGTGATGGGCAGGCAGTGACACACGCGCCGCATGCGAGACAGGCTTCCTTCGACACCTCAGGTGTGGCGCCGCCCGCGGTGATCGCCTCGACCGGGCAAGCGCCCACGCACACGCCGCACAGCTGCGAGCCCCGACAACGCGACTCGTCGATCGACGCAACCGGTGCGTACGTCATGCCGCCAAGCCGGAAGAGCGATCGTCGACTGACGCCCTGATTCGCCATCCGCATGCGAAGCTCGCTGGGGCCGGGTGCGCTCCGCGTCGCGAGGCCGGCGGCGCGGGCAGACAACACGTCCATCGCCTCCTGCGGTCGCGCGGAGAATCCGCGAAGGTCTAGCGTTTCCACGAGGAAAGGACTAAGCCCTGCCGCCCGAAGCCTGGACTGCATCTCCGAGGCGTTCGGTGCACGCTCACACAGCCCGAGCACGAACGAGCCAGGCCCGGTCTCTTCCACCATGGAGGTGAGGGCCGAGCGCTCGTCGCACAGGCCATCGATGGTCGAGAAGATTGGGCCGTCTCCCGCGACCGTAAAATCCGGAACCGGGAGCGAAACATGCGCGCACGCCCTAATGAGTGGCTCAGTCACGGGAGCGAGCTCAATCAGGCCAACATGAGCAAGAGCGCTTGGTCGTGCTCAACGAATGCCTGGGCCGCGTCAGATGCACAGGCACAGACGCCGTTCGGGGCGCTCGCAGCAACTCGTCTCGCGAATGCACCGAACCATCGCGCGGGATGCTCGCGGAGGAACGTCGACTGAATCGCGCGCCAATTCCGTGCCTCTTCTTCGTTGTCCGCATCGGCCTCACGATCGCAGAGGACGGCCATGAAGTCGAGTTCAGTCGCTATGTGATCGGGGAATTCACCGGTGAACCGGCCTCCGAGCACCAGGCCGGCGCTCCGGTAGGCAACCTCGACCTCCGCGGAGATCGCTGGCGCATGCATATCGCCGACCGGAACCACATACGAGGACTCGTAGGGTGGGACACCTCGCGAGATCGAGCCAGACAAGAACATCGAGGTGTACTCGACCAACCACTGTTCCGGGGAGGCATCGCGAACCGCTGCGACCAAACGCTCCCAGGGGGGCAGCACCGTGAGGCCTCCCACTTCTATCGCGATCGCCTCCATCGTCGGGATGGCTGCGGTCAAGGAGGAGATCCGTTCGTCATCGGGCGGGAGGAGGCAGGCACTCATGATGCGATACGCGAGGGCCCGCGTGGTCGCGATGTCGAACCCGCTCAGGTCCTCATCGAACGGTCCGGTGTCCGCAGGTATCCAGACCTCGCGCTCACTCATCGCCAGCTCGTGGTGGTAAGAGTTCGTAGACGACCGCGGACAAGAACACCAACAGGACCCCGCAGATGAATACAATCGGGGCCCCGAGGAGCCGAGGCTGCGAGAACTCCGGGCCGGTTGGACTGCCGATCGGAGCCGCGAGGAACAGGTAGGCGATCACTTGGAGCGCGAAACCACCGATCACCATCAACCATACGATCCTCTTCCTCGTCATGAGGCCACCTCCTCCTGGATCGTCGCTCCCTGTGCCGGGAGCGGTCCTTCGGGCAGAGCGATGAGCGGAATAATCTTCGAAACGCCGTAGTACAGGAGCACACCGAACGCGCAGACTCCGACGGCAAGAGCAATCTCGACGAAGTTCGGCCAGTAGCTCCCTTGCCCGTAAGGGAGCAACGTCCCAACCGTCTGAGATGGCACCACGATCACGAACCGCTTCCCGACGGCGGCGATGTTCACCAGGACGGCAGCCCATACCAAGGCCTTCACGCCCACTCGCTTGGTGACGAAAGCAAGCGACAGCACCAGCCCGATGACTAGGAAGAGGATGCTCCCCCAGTACATCCAGGCGTACTGTCCGGTGAGGATCGCCTGCCAGACTTCGGTCTCTTTGAAGCCCGCGGCATAGGTCACGGTCAGGAGTTCAACGATGGTGAAGTACCCATAGGCGACCAGCAGCCCCAAGAGGATCGCGCCGAGCCAGCGGAACACGTTCGGCGTGATCACCTCATCACCGAGCGAACGCCGGTAGCCTGCCGCCATAGCGATCAAGACTCCGAGACCCGAGATCCCGGCCATCATTAGGAACGTCGGTGCCTGCAGCGCGCTATACCACCCGGGGCGACCCACCTGGAGACCGAACACGAATCCGAGGGTCGCGTTGGCTACCACGAGTAGCGGGAGGATCGCGATCGCCAGCCAGAAACTGGCCGTGCGGTGTCGTCTCTGCTCGGCGGGCGTATCACTGTATCCCGCGGCCATGCGCCGGTAGAGTCCCTGGTACTTGCCAGGCGTCGTAGCCAGCACCGCCGTATCCCGGCGTGCGTCAAGGTAGAAGTACACTACGCTTGCCGCGAAGTACCCCGAGATCACGAGGGTGAATGTCCCGAAGAATGGGGATCCCGGCCGTGCGTACAGCAGCAAGTTCTTGAGCCCTCGAAGTGGGTTCCCAAGGTCGGCCATGATGAGGATGGCCGCCATCACCAACGTAACGATCGTGAGGAGTTCTGCCATGCGGGCGACGGGCTTGAGCGCCTTGATGTTCGCGAGACGGACCACCGCAGCCGTCGAGATTCCCGCGAAACTGATACCGACGAAATAGATGAGGAGAGTGATGTACAGACCCCACGGAGCACCGTTCATCGGCCCCACATCGCGAAGACTCGTGACAACGTGGCCTTGGACCATCGTGTAGGCGAAGGCGAGGACGCCGACGCCGACCAACACTCCAAGGATGGCAAGCCATCGACGCGAGCTGGCTGCTCCGCTTCCGGCACTATTCGGTAGACGTTCCGCGCGTTGTGCCATCGTCTACACCTCCACCTTGTCGATTGGTCTTTCGACCTGACGGTCCTCAGGGGTTGGCGGGGCCCCGCCAACATAGTGGACCCGAGGTTCCGTCCCCACATCCTCCAGGAGACGGAACGACGACTTCTCATTGAGGATCTTGGATGGCTCACTCTCCGGATCGTCCAAGTCTCCGAACGCGATGGCATAGACGGGGCACGTCTCGGCGCACGCCGGTCCCTGACCCTTCTCAACACGTTGCACACAGAAGGTGCACTTCTCCATCACGCCGATCTCGTTCCCGCCGCCAGCGATCTTCCGGCCTCCGTACTCCTGGTCAAGATCGGGGTTCCGGTACGGGGGAATGGCGCCATCGGAAACCTTGATGACATCCGGGCTGGAGTCAAAGTCGAGGTAATAG
>CAZXFL010000067.1:0-4050 GCA_964640385.1 uncultured Actinomycetes bacterium | reverse complement strand
CGCTCGCCGACATCAACAACATGAGCAAGAAGGCCGGCGTGATGCTCGGGGGGAAATGGCTCGCGAAGGACGAGATCGATCGCCTGCTCGCTACGCTTGTCGTACGGTGATACCTTAACCCGCGCCGCGCCGCGCCGCGCCTCGCTCCCGTACTCCCAGCGTCGACCCGTAGCATCGTCACAGCAGTCCGCGAGAGGTGCACATGCACGTCCGTCGAACTACGCAGCAGTCCGTGCCCTCCGCGGTGGCGCGGCGCGAGTGGATGCTGCAGATGCTGGCCCTGGCCGCCGCCGGCTGCGCCCGGCGCGACCGCGGCGGAAATGCTCGCCCGTCCACGGTGATCATGGCCCTCTCGAGCGTGGCCGAGATCAGGCCCGACAACACGGATGCCGACTTCCTGATCTTCTCGCCACTCACCGAGCGAGACGAGCACGGCGAGCTCGTACCGCGACTGGCGCAAAGCTGGGAGCACTCGGCCGACAGTCTCGAGTGGACCTACCACCTGCGGCGCGACGCCCGCTGGCACGACGGCGTTCCCGTCACCGCGCACGACGTCAAGTTCACCCTGGACCTGCTGAGTCATCCGGACGTCCAACAATACATCTTCGAGTCGGTGAGGGTGGTGGATGATTACACCGTCACTGTCCGGGTGCGTCGCTTCCAGAACGACGGCTACCAGGACGACATCGTCTACTACCCTAGGCACTTGCTGGAAGGCCTCGACAAGAAGCAGTTCATGGACTGGGAGTTCTGGACTGACCCAGTGGGCAGCGGGCCGTATCGCTTCGTGCGCTACGTCCCCGAGACGGTGATCGAGTACGAGGCCAATCCGGAGTACTTCCTCGGTGAGCCGAAGATCAAGCACATGCTGCTCAAATTCGTCGGCAGGGCGGGCCTGACAGAGCTCCAGAGCGGTCAGGTGGATGTCGTCGTCTCGGGCATGTCGTCAACAGAGATCCCGATCGTGTTGGCAGACCCACGTTTCCGCGTGTATTACAAGTTTCTTGACCGGCCTGTGGTAATCTACTGGAAGCATGACCATCCGCTCTTCACCGACCCGCGAGTCCGGCGCGCGCTCACGCTGGCGATCGACCGGAGGGAGTGCCTTCAGACGGTCAATCTGCCGGCCGACATGCCCCAGAGCGACGGGGTGTTCATGCCCCGCGTGTTCTTTGGCGGGAAAATCCCTGCGCCGCTGCCGTACGATCCGGCGGAGGCCAATCGGCTGCTCGATGCGGCCGGGTGGCAGGACCGCAATGGTGAGGGCGTGCGCCAGCGCAACGGTCGTCCCTTCCATTTCACAGTGTTGGTCCCGAGCGAGGGCGACCCCGGCCCGCCCCGTCTGGCGGTGCTGGTGCAGGCGCACCTGCGCCGCGTCGGTGTCCAGATGGAGACACAGTTCCTGGATTTCAGCGTCGTGCGCGAGCGCACGAAGGCCGGCCGCTTCGAGGCGGCGGTTGAGATTTCCTATCCCGGGGCCGACGACCAGAAGCAGTACTTCGGCCGGGGCAATCCAACGGGGTACTCGAACCCCGAGGCGTTCCGGCTGATCGACGCGGCCGTGGCCGCGACGAACGCAGACGACCTGGACAGCATCTACCGTCAGCTGACCGCGGTCTATCGCGCTGATTTGCCGGTCACGCGCCTGATCAACTTAGCCAGGGTGACCTGTGCGCACCGGCGCCTCCGTGGACTGCAGCAGTTCCTAGCGCGGCCGGAGCGGTACATGGAGGACTTGTGGCTCGACGATCGGAGCAATACATGACTGCAACAATCGAACGTGCCATCGAACGCCGCCCGTTCATCAGACTCACGACCGGCGCGTTGGCGGCTGCCGTGGCAGGGTGCAGGCCCGGTGATTCTGCCGCAATGCGCCGGTCCACCTTGATCATTGCCTGCCCTTGGGGCGAGCGGGAACTCGACGCGGTCGACCGTGGAAGCTTGAAATACCTCGTGTTCCTCCCTCTGCTCACCGATAACGTCAATGGAGAGCTGGAGGGTCGGCTGGCCGAGCGCTGGGAACATTCGCCCGACTACCGGGAATGGACGTTCCACCTGCGCCACAACATCCGCTGGCACGACGGGGTGCCCGTCACCGCGCACGACGTCAAGTTCACCCTGGAATTGTTGACCCATCCCGACGTTCTCGAACTGGGCCCCCACGACGTCGAATCGATCAGCGTACTCGATGATTCGACCATCCGGGTCCGCTTCGGCAGTTGGTTTGCCAATCGTCAGGTCTATAACGGGTGGGAGATCGTTCTCCCAAAGCACCTGCTGGCACACCTTGCCCCCAAGCAATACGCGGAGTGGGACTTCTGGACCCGCCCCGTCGGCAACGGACCGTATCGCTTCGGTCACCATGTACCAAAAACCATGATGCGGTTGGACGCAAACCCTGACTACTACCAGGGGAAGCGCAGTATCGAGCATGTCGTGCTCAAGTTCACCCAGGGCGCCGCGATGGCTGAACTGCTCAGCGGCAACGTGGACATACTCCTGGGAGCCGATCCGGGGCACTCCGCGCTGGATGCTTCCTGGCGCGCCTACTACGGGTTCACTTTCAGCCAGATCTACGGGATCCTCTGGAACAACGCGCACCCGCTGTTGCGCGACCCGCGCGTCCGCCCGGCGCTCACCCTGGCGATCAACCGCCGCGAACTGGCTCGGGTACTGAATCTGCCCGAGAGTTTTCCGATCCTGGATGGCCCCGTTAGCCCGCGCCAAGTCCGGCGCGGCGAGCTACCTGAGCCACTGCCGTACGATCCGGAGCAGGCGCGGGCGCTCTTCGATGCGGCTGGCTGGCGGCAACGGGGCGGCAGCGGCCTGCGAGAGCGCGACGGACTTGCGTTTCAGTTCACGCTGCTAGTCGGGGGTCAGCCTGGCTTCTCGCGGGTAGCGGTATACGTCCAAGAGGCGTGGCGGCGCGTTGGCGTCAGCGTGGATATCCAGACCCTAGACTCGGCCGTGGCCAACGGAAGAGTCCTTGCCGGGCAGTTTGACGCCTTGCTTACGTACGTTCACTGGGCTCCCGTGAGCTTGCAGGCGTTATTCGGCGAAAACTCCCCCCTGGGCTATCGGAACGCTCAGGTCGTCAAGTTGCTGGACCGCTTGCCGTTGGCATTCGACCCGGCGGAGGACGATGCCGTTCACCGCCAGCTCACCCAGGTCTTTCGCGCGGAGGTTCCGGCGACCTTCCTGTTCCCGTCGGTAAGGACCGTGTTTGCTCGCCGGCGGGTCCGGGGGTTGAGTAGCCCGTGGCGGGTCGACCCGATCTTCTTCATCGATGAGTTGTGGCTGGACGATGGGGGCGCTTGATTCGGCAAATTGTCACGCCTTTCAGCCCGATCGACCGACGTCGATTCGTGCAGCTCGCCGCCGGCTCCCTAGCGCTCGCCGCTGCCGCATGCAGACGGGTTAAGGATCGCGCCTACGCTCGCGGCAACACCTTGGTCGTGGCGCTCTCCGACAGTTTCGATAGACCGTTGTGCCCCGATTACGCAGGTGAGTTTCTCGTGCTTCTCCCCCTGGTGAGGCTAAACGAAAAGGGAGACCGGCAGGCATGCCTCGCAACCCACTGGGAACACTCAGCGGATTATCTCGAGTGGACCTATCGCCTGCGCCCCAATGTCCGCTGGCACGACGGCAGGCCGGTCACCGTGGACGACGTCAAGTTCACGCTGGAGCTGCATTCGCGTCCCGACTCTCCCTACTTCGGGTTACTCACCGAGTCCGTCACGGTGCACGACGAATCGACCTTCACGGTGCGCGGCATCCCGTGGTCGTCGGCGCACGGCGGAATGGTGGACTCGGAGGTGAGCATCCTCCCGAAGCATCTGGTGCAAGCCCTCGATTATCAGAAGTTTTATGACTGGGACTTCTGGCTGCGGCCGGTCGGCTGCGGTCCGTATCGGTACCTCCGGGACGAGCCGCAGACGATGGTGGAGCTGGAGGCCAATTCGGACTACTACAAGGGCAAGCCCAGGATCGCGCGAGTCGTGCTGAAGTTCGCCGGACAGGCCGGGCTGACCGAGCTGCTCAGCGGCAATG
>CAZXFL010000066.1:0-4201 GCA_964640385.1 uncultured Actinomycetes bacterium | reverse complement strand
GGAGGTTCATCATAAAGTGGGCAGCGCTCGCACTTTGGCCATGGTCCTGATGGAATCTCTCGCCCTCCTGCTTGTCGTCGGGTTCGCGCTGCACAACGCCACTGAAGGCTTCGGCATCGTCGGGCCCCTTGCGGCGGCCGATGTCCGCCCCAGCTGGGGATGGCTCGCCCTCATGGGTCTGATCGGTGGAGGCCCGACCTTCGTCGGGGCGCTCATCGGAGGCTCGTTCACCAGCGAATGGGTCGTCCTCGCATTCTTCGCCGTTGCAGCAGGTGCCATTCTCTATGTCATCGGCGAGCTGTTTGCCGTCGGCAAGCGTCTGTCTTGGAGCGTGACGCTGTGGGGGGTACTTGCCGGGGTGCTTCTGGGTGCCGCCACCGAGATGGTGATCAAGGCCGCTGGCTAGCCGGCAGGGCCACGGGGTGCGCTTGCGGGTCAATCTGATCCGCACAGTTGAATGAACCAGGTGCTACGGCGACCCGCGGTGCTGAAGCTGCGTGAGGCTGCCGATGGAGCGAGTGACGAGACACTTGCGGGAGGGCCACTTGGTCAGGTCACGGTTGATGCCGCTGGATGCACGCTCTGTGGCAGCTGCACGCTGGTCTGCCCAACGGGGGCGCTCAGATTGGACGAGGGTCCGCTCACTTCCTCGCTTGAGTTCAACCCGACCCGCTGCATCGGGTGCGGCCACTGTCAGACCGCATGTCCAGAGGAGGCCCTCACGGTCTCTCACGGCCTGCGCATACAGGATCTGGCCGTTCGCCCCATGAAGACCGACACGATCACTCGGTGTCGCAACTGCGGGAGCCCAGTTGGTCCCAGCGTGATGGTGAAGAAGGTGAAGGCCCTCTTGCCCGATGCCAATCCAGAGTTGATCGCTGCGATGACCGAGCTCTGCTCGGACTGCAAGGGGACGACCACACGGGCCTAGCGCCGCCTGGTCCCGGGATGGGGGGGTCAGTCAGCCCCTGAGGAAGGAGCCTTCGGGGCGTAGCGTCGTGGATGTCCCCTTCGTCGAGCAGAGCAGAGAGGTATTCGCTCGTGGGTAACGAGGTCCTGCACGACGTTCCGACTTCCAGTAACGGCCACGGCTCGGGAGGTGGTTCCCGCCTCAACTTCGACGATCGGCCGATCCTCGTCTTCTGGGAGACCACCCGAGCGTGTCCGCTTGCGTGTCGCCACTGCCGCGCATCGGCGATCCACACACCGCTCCCAGGCGAACTCACAACCGAGGAAGGACATGCGCTGATCGATGACATCGCCACGTTCGGCCCGCGTCCTCCGGTACTGATCATGACGGGCGGCGACCCGCTTGCGCGCGCTGACCTGTTCGAACTCGCTGGTCACGCCTCAGAGGTCGGGATGCCGATCGGGTTCGCTCCGGCCGTCAGTCCGAACTTGACAGACGAGGCCATCGAGAAGATGTGGGACGCGGGCGCGAAGACCGTTTCTATCAGTCTCGACGGCGCGACCGCGCACACCCACGAGGATGTCCGTCAGGTTCCCGGGATCTTCGCGGACACACTGGACGCTGTTCGCCGTTTGGTGGCCGCTGGCTTCACCGTGCAGATCAATACGACAGTCATGCGTTCGAACGTCCAGGAGCTGCCGGGCATCGCAGCCCTCCTCGTGGAACTGGGGGCACGTATCTGGGAGGTGTTTTTCCTCATCAGGACGGGCAGGGGCACCGAACTCGAAGAACTGACGCCAGAAGAGAACGAGGATGTGTCGCACTTCCTGTATGAAGCATCGCGGTATGACTTCATCGTAAGGACCGTAGAGGGGCCGTTCTTTCGTCGGGTGGCCGCGTGGCGCCGGGCGGATGACACCGATGACCCGGCTGGGACATACGGACTCGGCTCGCTCTACTCTCAGTTATCCTCGCGCCTGCGTCTGGTGCTCGGGGAGCCCGGCGTCTCGCGAGCCCAGACCGCCGGAACGCGCGACGGCAAGGGCATCGTGTTCGTGGCGCACAACGGCGACGTGTTTCCCTCCGGCTTCCTTCCCACTGTCCTCGGGAATGTCCGAGATTCCAGCATCGTGGAGCTCTATCGGGGGCATCCTTTGCTTCGCTCGATCCGCAGTGCGGCCTTCACTGGGCGGTGCGGCGCATGTGAGTTCAGCGATATGTGCGGAGGCTCACGTTCGCGGGCATTCGCCGCGCATGGTGACCCGCTCGCCGATGATCCCGGGTGTAGCCACCTGACCCGGTCACGAACAGTCCCTTGATAATGGGGCCGCCTGGCCGGTGCACGGCTCAGGTCTCGCTGTGATGCTGCTCGCATCGGCGATGAGCAGGATCCATGACTGACGCAGCTCGGTTCGATGTGATCGTGATGGGCGCGGGGCACAACGGCTTGGTGTGTGGCGCGAGGCTCGCGAAGGCGGGTCTGCGGGTACTCATCCTCGAACGTCGTTCCATGGTCGGCGGTGCCTGCGTCACGGAAGAACTGTGGCCCGGATACCACGTCTCCACGACGTCATATGTCCTTAGCATGTTCCCCGGCAAGATCATCGACGAGTTTGAGCTCAAGCGGTTCGGATTCGAGCTGATCCCGACGGACAACCTGTTCGTGCCGTTCGAAGATGGGACGGCCATGACGGTATGGAACGACATGCGTGCAACGTGCCAGGAGATCGCGAAGTACTCCGAGCATGATGCCGCGGCGTACCCGGAGTATTCGGCGTTCCTTGGACGAGCAGCCAGCTTCGTGCGCGAACTCTTGTGGAAGCCTGCCCCAAGCGGGTTCAAGCCGCGCGAGATGGCCGAAGCGGGCGCGGCTGCCTGGGCGCTGAAGAAGATGGGGCGCGAAGCGTTCCAGTTCATCGATCTCATGACGATGTCGGCGTATGACTTCCTGCGGAAGTACTTCGAGTCCGACAAGCTCATCGCCACGCTTTCCTACATGGGTTCGATCGGGAACTTCATGGGCCCGAAGACTCCCGGCAGCGCGTACGTGCTGTTGCATCACAACCTCAGCGAGCACTCGGGCGCGGGAGGGTGGGGGTTCGTCCGCGGCGGGATGGGCGGGCTCACGCAAGCGCTGCAACGGGCGGCCGAGCACCACGGCGCCACGGTTCTGACCGACGCTGCCATCGATCACGTGGACCTGGTGAACGACCGAGCGGTGGGCGTGACCTTGACCAACGGCGATTCCTACCGCGCCGGTCAAGTCGTCTCGAACGCTGACCCGCGCACGACCTACCTCTCGCTGGTCGGCCGTGAATACTTGCCCCCCGAGGTAGTGAAAGGTATCGAAGGGTTCGACACCTTCAGCACTGCCTTCAAGATCAACTTCGCGCTGGATGGATTGCCGAAGTACACGGCATGGGACACGGCGAACGGACCAGCCCCCGCGTACGTCCACATCGGCCCCTCGGTCGACTATCTGGAAAAGGCCTACGACGACGCGAAGTACGGAAGGGTCTCGGAATGGCCGTGGACCTCACCGGTGATCCCGACGATGCACGACGACACGATCGCACCGAAGGGCAAGCACATCATGACCACGTTCGGTGGCCATGCCCCGTATACCCTGGCGGAAGGCGAGTGGACCGAGGAGAAGAAGGAGGCCGTCGCCGACCGGGTGGTCGAGGCGATGGAGCGTTTCGCACCGGGCCTCTCGGACCTGATCACGCATCGGCAGATCTTGATGCCACCGGACTTGGAGCGAATCTATGGACTCCCACAGGGGCACATCTTCCATGGCGAACTGAAGCTCAATCAGATGTACCTGATGCGTCCGGTTCCTGGGTACGCCGATTACCGCACACCCATCAAGGGCCTGTACCTCTGTGGATCTGGCACGCACCCCGGCGGCGGGGTCTTCGGCATCCCTGGATACAACGCGGCTGGCGAGGTCCTGCGCGACCGGAAGCCGGGCCTTGCGAGCCGTCTCAAGCCTGGGAGCGCCTAGACGCTCCCAGGTCCGGCAGCGGCAGCCAAGCTGCGCGCCTTGCGGCTACGCCTGGGGCGAACCAGGCTGCCCTCGCCAGTCGTACGGACTCGTGAAACTGGTCAACATGCGCATGTAGTTGGCTCGCGCGAAGGCCTCAGGGTCGGCGCTCGAACCTTGGCTGACACTTCCTTTTGCCTGCTCCACTGAGGTGTAGTCGTGTTCGGTGAGCCACGCGTCAATCCCGGTGATCACCGTCGCGAGGTGTTCGGGGCCATGGTGGTAAAGCGCGGACGCCTGAGGGG
>CAZXFL010000065.1:0-4428 GCA_964640385.1 uncultured Actinomycetes bacterium | reverse complement strand
CGAGGCAGGTCGGATGAACTACCTGATCACCGGAGGCGCCGGCTTCATCGGCTCGCACCTCGCGGACACTCTGGTCGCTCGCGGCGACCGGGTTTCCATCCTGGACAACTTCTCGACGGGCGACAGCGCCAATGTCGCGCACTTGCGGGACGTTGACGCCGTGACCATCACCAGCGGGTCGATCCTGGACGAACACCTCGTCCGCTCGCTGGTTTCGGACTCTGACGTCGTCGTCCACCTGGCGGCCGCCGTCGGCGTCCACCTGATCGTTCAGGAACCGCTCGAATCGATGATCACCAACATCCGGGGAACCGAGACCGTGCTTGAGGCAGTGGCCGACCGTGGAGCTCGGGTCCTGGTCGCCTCAACCTCGGAGATCTACGGGAAGAACACCGACGACGCGCTGCATGAAGACGCCGACCGGATCCTCGGATCGACCTTCAAGGCCCGCTGGTCCTACAGCACATCGAAGGCGGTGGACGAGATCCTCGCGCATTGCTACTGGCGCGACCGCGGCACGCCCGCCATCGTGGCGCGGCTCTTCAACTGCGTGGGACCCCGCCAGACCGGCTCCTACGGGATGGTCGTCCCCCGGTTCGTCCGCCAGGCGCTGAGAGGAGAGCCGTTGTCGGTCTACGGCGATGGGAAGCAGCGACGGTGCTTCAGCCACGTCACCGACACCGTCGCCGGCATGCTCGCGCTCCTCGATCACCCGGAGGCACCCGGCCGCGCATACAACATCGGGAATTCCCGCGAGGTCACGATCGAGGAGCTGGCGCGCATGATCATCGACATGACCGGCTCGCTGTCCGACATCGAGCACATCCCCTACGACATCGCCTACGAGGAAGGGTTCGAGGACATGGAGCGCCGGGTCCCGGATATCACCCGCATCCGGGAGCTCACCGGATGGGCGCCGACGCGGGCCTTGGAGGATACGATCGCGGACGTGATCGCCTACGAGCGAGCGTCCTTCGCGATGCCGTGAGGTCGCGGTGAACCAGATCGGTCCGCTCACCGTCGGAGGTTCACACGCCACTCTCTACGTCGTCTCGTTCCTCCTCCCGCTCGTCGCCACGTTCCTGGTGACCCCGGTCGCCGCCCGGCTGGCCCGCCGCTACGAGATCGTCGACCACCCCCAGCGCCACAAGCACCACGAGACCGCGACGCCGTACCTCGGGGGCGTTGCCGTCGCGGCCGGGCTCGTGCTGATCGCGTTCATCACCGCAGCCTCGTCGGCCCAGCTCCTGACCGTCCTGTTGTGCGGGATCGCCCTGCTGGTCGTGGGGCTCGTGGACGATCGGTACAACGTCGGACCCCTCGTCAAGCTCGGGGTCGAGAGCGCCGCGGCGGTCGGCCTGTGGCTGGCCGGCGTACGGGCGGGCTTCTTCGGAACCGTCTGGCTGGACCTGCCGCTGACGATCCTGTGGATCGTGGCGGTCACCAACGCCGTGAACATGGTGGACAACATGGACGGACTGTCCTCGGGTCTGGTGGCGATCGCGGCGCTGACGTTCTTCGCGATCGCCGCCGATAAGGGGGACTTCCTGGTCGCCGCGTTCGCCGTGGCGCTGGCCGGCGCCAGCATCGGGTTCCTCCGGCACAACTTCCCACCGGCCAGCATCTTCCTCGGGGATGCGGGGACGCTCTTCCTCGGGTTCCTGTTGGCGGCCCTGGCACTCAAGCTGGACATGATCGAGCAGTCGGGGCCGATCCGGGCAGCCGCGCCGCTCCTGATCCTCGGCGTGCCGCTCCTGGACATGCTGGTGGTGGTCGTGGCCCGGCTCCGGGGGGGCCGCCCGATCTACGTGGGGGGCACCGACCACTCGTCCCATCGGCTCACGTACCGAGGATGGTCGGGCCACGCCGTCGCCTTCACCATGTACGCCGCTCAGCTCGTCATGAGCTGCGCCGCCCTGTTCATCGTCTACGCGTCCGAGATCTGGGCGCTCATCGCCGTCATCGCGGCCGCCGTCGTGGCGGCGGTGCTGCTCATCAGCATGCTGTCCCTGGCCCACACCGGCTCGCTCGAAGCGGGCGCCGGCCGAGCGGAGCAGGGCCTAGACCTCGGACCTACTCCTCGACGGAGGAAGTGATCCCGCCGAGCGCCTTCTCGGCCTCCTCGCGGGTCATCGAGCCGGCTGCCCGCGGCTCGCCGGGTTCCCCGAGCTCGCCGAGTTCCGCCAGTTCCTCGCCGCGCTCCGCCAGTTCCTTCTGCCGGATGAGCCAGTACTCGGGGATCGCCTCGGGCTTGATCCGCACCTGGACGTTCCGGTAGCGGCCCATGCCCGTCCCGGCCGGGATCAGCTTGCCGATGATGACGTTCTCCTTGAGGCCCAGCAGCGGGTCCGACTTGCCACTGATGGCGGCATCGGTGAGCACCCGCGTCGTCTCCTGGAAGGAGGCCGCCGCCAACCACGAGTCGGTCGCGAGCGAGGACTTGGTGATCCCCATCAGGATCGGGCGCGCCGACGCCGGTTCGCTGCCGCTCTCGACGATCTCGCCGTTGATCTCCTCGAACCGCTTGCGGTCCACCAGTTCCCCGGGAAGGAAGTCGGTGTCACCGGGCTCGATGATGTTCACCTTGCGGAGCATCTGCCGGATGATCAGTTCGATGTGCTTGTCGTGGATCGTGACGCCCTGGCTGCGATAAACCTGCTGCACTTCGTCCACCAGGAACATCTGCAGTGCCTGCACGCCCTCGACCCGCAACTTCTCGTGCGGGTTGACCGAACCTTCGGTGAGCTGTTGGCCGACCTCGACGGGATCGCCGTCGTGCACGGTCAGGCGCGCTCGCAGTGACACCGCGTACTGGACCTGGTCGCCATCATCGGAGGTCACGGTGAGCTTGCGCACCTTCTTCTCGTCGTCATCCTCGATCTCGACCGATCCGGAGAGCTCGGTGATCTGCGCCTCGCCCTTCGGTCGCCGGGCCTCGAACAGCTCGACCACGCGCGGCAGGCCATGCGTGATGTCCTCGCCGGCCACACCACCGGTGTGGAAGGTCCGCATCGTGAGCTGCGTGCCCGGCTCGCCGATGGACTGCGCGGCGATGATCCCGACCGCTTCGCCGAGGTCGACCAGTTGGCCCGAGGCCAGGCTCTTGCCGTAGCACGCTCGGCACACCCCGACTTCGGCCTCGCAGGTCAGGACCGAGCGGACCGAGATCTCGCCGACCCCGGCGTCGGCCAGGGCGGTGACCGTGGCTTCGACCAGGACATCGCCCGCCGCGGCCAGTTTCTTGCGCGCGATCTTCACGTCCTCGGCAAGGACCCGTCCATATGCACTCGTGTCGATGTGCGTGTTCGCAACGACCCGCCCGTCGGGCGCCGTCGTCGTGACCCACGCCGGGATCCCGCGGTCGGTCCCGCAGTCCTCCTCGCGGATGATCAGTTCCTGCGACACGTCGACCAGGCGCCGGGTGAGGTACCCCGAGTCGGCCGTCCGCAGCGCGGTGTCGGCCAGGCCCTTGCGGGCGCCGTGCGTCGAGATGAAGTACTCCAGGACGGACAACCCCTCGCGGAAGTTCGCCTTGATCGGACGCGGGATGATCTCACCCTTCGGGTTGGCGACCAGGCCACGCATCCCGGCGATCTGCCGGATCTGCTGGATGTTCCCTCGGGCGCCCGAGTTCGCCATCATGAAGATCGGGTTCGTCGGCGTGAATCGGCGCTCCATCGCCTCCTTGACCTCGTCGGTCGCCTGGGTCCAGATCTCGATCATCTCCTGACGACGCTCGTCGTCGGTGATGATCCCCTTGCGGTACTGCGACTCGACCTTCTGGGCGCGCTTCTCGTGCTCCTCGAGGATCTGCGCCTTCTCCGGGGGTGTCGTGACGTCCTCGACTCCGAGGGTGACCCCCGCGCGGGTCGCGTAGTGGAACCCGAGCGACTTGAGGTTGTCCAAGACCTGCTCGATCGTCCCGCGATCGTAGGTGTGCACCACGCGGTCCACGAGTGCCCCGACGTCGGGCTTGAGCATGTGTCGGTCGACGTACTCGAAATCGTCCGGGAACGCGCCGTTGAAGATGACGCGTCCGACGGTCGTCTCGATCAGCGGCGTCCGTCCATCCGCGATGACTGCTGCAGCCTCTTCCGCGATGTCCGCAGACAGCGCCTTGCCGGGCAGCCGGACCTTGATGACGTCGTGCAGTGCGATCGCCCCGAAGTCCTCAGCCATCTCGGCTTCGGTCGCGGACGAGAACCGCGGGATGTCCTGCTCCTTCTCGGGCCGCTCGCCTTTGAGCAGGGTGAGGTAGTACAACCCGAGGATCATGTCCTGGGTCGGCGAAGCGATCGGCCGCCCGTGCGCCGGCGACAGGATGTTGTTCGTCGAGAGCATCAGGACGCGAGCCTCCGCCTGGGCCTCGGCCGACAGGGGCACGTGCACCGCCATCTGGTCGCCGTCGAAGTCCGCGTTGAACGCCGT
>CAZXFL010000064.1:0-5026 GCA_964640385.1 uncultured Actinomycetes bacterium | reverse complement strand
ACTCGGCGGTCAGCCGGCGGGCCCTCTTCCTCACTTACTGCACGGCCCGGCACGGTGACGCATACCAGCGCAATCGCGCTGGACCGCGACCGGCTTGAAAAGGAGCCCGCGCGCTGGTGGGCGGCTGGAAGGCCTGGCAGCAGCGCGGTCTGTCGGTCGTGCCGAAACAGCCATCTCCTTTCAACGTTCCGGCCGCAGCGTCAGAAGCCAGATGTCGGCCTCGTTGACACGACGGATGAAGTACGCGGACCGTCCATCACGCGTGAGCCGCGGCGGGCCAATCACGTCGCGCTCGACCGCAAAGATCTTCCGCACCTGCTTGGTGCGGGTGTCCACTATATAGAAGGCGTTCCTGTTCGCGACGAAGAGGATCTGCCGGTTGTCCGGCAGCCACACGGGCCATTCGCCGACGTCGCTGATCTTCTCGTAGCGCTTGGTCTTGAACGAGTACACGAGGATGCCGGTCGCCATTCCGCCAACGTTGCCGACCTGGCCCGCCAGCAACTCGCCGTTCTGCGACCACGAATTCACGAGGAAGTCACCGAAGGTGGAGCGCGGAATTATTTCCGGTCGCTGCTCCTCCGCGCCCTTGCTCGGATCGAGCAGCGCTAGCTGTCTGTTCCGCACCTTGCGTAATGACACCGCGAGCCGTTTGCCATCCGGCGACCATACCGGATACGCCGAGTTCCCGGCGACGAGGCGCAGCAAGCCACTGCCATCGGCGCGAATCTTCCAGATTTCCAACTCCCCACCGCGATTCGAGAAGAACGAAATCCATTCTCCGTCGGGTGACCAACGCGGCATGCGGTCGATCGCGCTGTCCGGCGTAAGCTTCCGCAGTCCCGTACCGTCTGGACGCGCAACATAGAGCAGTCCTTCAGGCTGGTTGAGCGTGTAGAACGCGACCCACTGGCCGTCCGGCGATGGGTCAGGGGTAGACCACTGTCGTAATCCACTGGTCACCGGGACCGGATCTCCAACTACCGTTCCCGACTTTGGGTCGAGCGCAAGCCGTTGGATGTTGATCGACGTTTGTGACGACACGTACGCGATGTGGCGAGCATCCCCGGCTACGGTCGGATGGGCAAGAAATGTGGCGGGGGTCGTAACCGGCTCCGGCTCACCGCGCGCGCGACCCGAGGATTCGTCGACCGCGATGCGCCAGAGATTCATGCTGCCGCCACGATTGCTGGAGTAGTACACGTAGCGTCCGTCCGGCGACCACGTCGCACTCCAATTCCGCGAGCCATCGGTCAGGAGCGCGACCGGCGCGCGGTCGTCAGGCGCTATTGTCCACAGGCCGGCCTCTGCTTTGACGCCCTGACGATGCGTGTACGCGATGCGCTTACCGTGCGGCGACCAGCTCGGGAGAATGGCCTCGTCGACCGGCAATTTCCGCGGCTGACTGCCATCCGCGTTCACGACCCAGAGCTCGCCGATGCTCTCCGAGTTACCCGGCTGCATCTCGACGTTCTCGGAGCTGAATGCGAGCTGTGTTCCATCGAGCGACCACGTTGGCCTGAACCCGGTCCTCGTCACGCGCCGTACGGCTTCGCCGGTGCGTCCCATGACGAAGATCCCGCCCCCGTCCCGCGAGGAGCGGAACGCGATTCGCTCTCCATCCGGAGAAAACGCCGGCTGATCGTCGTCTGCCGGTGAGTCCTTCGTGAGGTTGATCGCCGTCTCGCCGCCGACGCTCTGGAGGTAGATGTCACGGTTCCCCGACTGTTGTCCCGAGTACACCATCCATTTGCCGTCAGCAGAGAGGCTCGGGAACCATTCGACCCCGGACTCCGACGTGAGCTGCGCGAACTGCGCTCGCGCGGGCGCGGACGCGCCTCCACTCCAGGGGGAGCCTGCGATCAAGACGTAGGCTCCGATCATAAACAGCACGGCCGCGGCCGCGCCCGCGAGCAGCCAGCGCCGTCGAGTCGTCCTCGCGTCCGGCTCCATCGCGAGGGCGCGAACGTCGCCCGCGAGTGCATCGGCGAACTGCCGCGCGCTCGTGAAGCGATCGGCAGGCACTTTCGCGAGCGCTTTCATGACCACCTGTTCCACGCGCACCGGCACCGTGTCGCGCACCACCCTGAGGCTCGGCACCGGGTCGAACGCCTTCCGCGACAGGACCGCCTGGTAGCTTCCCGTGTACGGAGGCGCCCCCGCCAACATCTCGTAGAGGACGCACCCCAGGCTGTAGATGTCGGTCCGATAATCGAGCTCGCCGCTGCCGCTGGCCTGTTCGGGACTCATGTAAGCCGGCGTCCCGACGGCGATACCCGTCTCGGTGAGCTTGCTCCCCGCCGCCTCGGTGATCGCGCGAGCGATACCGAAGTCCGTCACGAGCGCGTGGCCTGAGCCAAGCAGGATGTTCTCTGGCTTGATGTCGCGGTGAATGACGCCGTGCGCGTGCGCGTAGCTGAGCGCGTCTGCGACCTCGCGCGCGATCTCCAGTGATTGCTCTACACTGAGCTGCTTCTCGCGATCGAGTCGCTCGCGCAGCGATTCACCGGGGACGTACGGCATCACGAAATAGGTCACGCCATCGGCCTCACCGGAGTCGATGAGCGCGAGGATGTTCGGATGCTGGAGCTGGGCTGCGATGCGGATCTCTCGCAGAAAGCGGTCCGCGTTTACCGGCTGCGCGACGTCGGGACGCAACGCTTTGAGCGCGACTTGTCGATCGTGCTTCAGGTCGTGCGCAAGCAGAACGATGCCCATGCCGCCGCGGCCGAGCTCCCGCTCGATCCGGTAGCGGTCTCCGAGCGCCTTCGTGAGTCGCTCAACCTGCTCCGGCATGCGCTCTGAGCCCTCCCGCCGCGGCAACTGCCAGACACGCCCACCGAGCCAAGTGCCTAGGAATCAGGTCCCGCACTTCACCTGCAACTCCCGGCGGATGCTTCGAGGATCGTCGAGGATCTTGTAGAACTCCTGCAGGTAGTCCAGGCTCTCTTTCACCCGCTTCGGATCCAGGATCGTCTGGGATTGGTAGAGACTCCAGATGGAGTCCTTCTGCGCCTTGAACTTGGCGAGCACGGCGGTCATGAGGCCGTCATCGATGCAGTCGGGACCTCGCCAGACCCGCTCGCGCACCGACTTGGTGTTGAGCCGGTAGTCGGGGAGGGCATATGGCGCATCAATGAGTCCCGACCAGTCGAAGTCGTAGGGCACCGGGAAGAACCCCATGGGGGTCTGGATGACGCGGGCGTTGTGCTGGTAGGGGAGCGAGTAGTCGGTGAACCCGATCATGTACGCGAAGACGCCCATCAGGGCGGACTGCTCGGGCTCCGCAACGCCCCACGACACCATCTTGGAGGGGTCCGAGACGCTCTCCGGTTCGTACGCCTTCCCACCGGAGCGCTTGGCCACGTCGTCCTTGTCCTCGAGGAAGTACGACCACGCCTCGACTGGAGGTTTGCCGGCCTCGCCGGTGTCCACGTAGGTGGCCTTGCCGAGCCGCACCCGGAAGCTCATGTCGGTGAGCAGATTGTAGATCCGGTAGGCGAGGTAGTCCTGGACCACGACCTCCTCGACCCGCTTGTTCCCCGTCTTGCAGTGGGTCGAGAGCTCGATCGTCCCCTGGCCCTGGAACAGTGTCCCCTTGAGCGAATCGTTGGGGAGCCTGACTTTGAGCATCGTGAAGCTGCAGTACTTGAGCCGGATGTGTCCCCGAGTGGTGATCTCCGCCGGCACGGTGACGGTGCGGTCTCCGTCGGTGAACGAGAAGGTCCCGGGAACCCACTCCTGCTTGGTGGTGTCCCGGTCCCGGAACACCTGCTTGAAGTCGGTGGTGATCCTGAAACTGACCGGATCGAGCGCCGTCCACAGCCGCTTGGGCGGCTTCGGACCGCCGCCGGCTTGGGCGGAATCCTGAGCGACTGCTGGAAGGGCGAACGGGACGAGCAGGGCGAGGAGGGCCCGCGGTGTGACGCTGAGCATAGTGCCTTCCTGCCGGGAGCAGTTCAGGTTACCTCGGATTCCACCGAAAGGCCAGCCCGCCGCGGCGGAGGCACGATCAATTGTGCTCCCGCCTCTCCGCTGCGGTCGAGTTGCATTACCTCGACGCTCGAGTTCGGAACCAGGCCGAATTGTTCGTGGCTCGCGTACGGCAGGGAGATCATCAGGTGCGGATGCCAGGCGCCGACCCGACGGCCCTCGGCGAGGGGCGAGGAGAACAGCACCTGGCGGGACGACATCATATAGCTGATCGCGGGCCGCGTGGGCGCCGTGAGCCTCCCCGCGGCATAGGCTGCGGCGACCGCCGCTTTGACCTCCGTTTCACGCTTTCCCTCGAAACGAAGCTGCAGCTCCATCAATTCCTGCTGGAAGACCGACCGCGTGGCCTCCTGGTCGAAACAGATCGGATAGAGGCTGCCCTCGTGCAGGTCGCGGCTCACCATGCAGGTGCAACCGTTCGTCCCCTCCCGGACCTTCGTCGGGCCCGTGGGCGGGGGGGGGTAGATCCCCACCCCATCTGCTGGGGGCTGCCGCGGCTAGGTGGCGGCCGGTGCCACCATACTCCCACCTGGGTGCGCGGACGGGCATCATGGTGGGGAACGCCAGCGGGGTGCGGACCGGAGGAACGGGAGTGGCACCATGTTCCCGCGAGGACCTTGATCGCGTGCGCGGGAGCTGGTGCGCGGGCTCGAGCCGCTGCGGGAGCGGATGGGCGATCGGTGCGGCGAGGGATCTCCACGCCCTACACGGGCCGCGAACTGTTCGGCCGGGTCCGGGCCACCTACGCCGGTGGCCGGCCGGCGTTCGGATCGCTATGATCCGGTCCATGTTTATCGATCTTCCCGACCTCGCCGCGGAGCGCCTTGGCGGCGCCGTGATCGCCGCGAACGACGAGTTCTTTGCTCCCAAGGAAGGGCTCATCAAGCCCAATCCTCCCGAATGGCGCGAGGGCGTGTACACCGAGCGCGGCAAGTGGATGGACGGCTGGGAGACCCGCCGCCGGCGTTTGCCGGGGCGCGACTGGGCCATCATTCGGTTGGGCGTTCCGGGAATCGTCCGTGGCGTAGTGATC
>CAZXFL010000063.1:0-5157 GCA_964640385.1 uncultured Actinomycetes bacterium | reverse complement strand
GTGCTGCAGCTGTTGCGGCCACCATGCATCCATATCATGACCGAGATTAGCGGGGGCTCGATCGCTACGCGAAGAAGGATCGTCTGTGATCGCGCACATCCTGAGTCCGCCCGGGATCGGGGCCGAGGTCCTCATCGTCGCGGGCGTCGGCGTGAATTTCTCGGCAGCCGACATGGAGAAGAAGGAGTGGCGTGTCGAGTTGGGAATGGACGCAGGGTAGTCGTGAGCAAGCCGATGAACTGGGTATCTGGCCTCGTGTTCGTGCCCACACCCTCAGCACCACAGCGCCTTCTGGGTTACGGTCGCCCGCGCGCCTTGAACCCCGTCGGAAGGCAGAGCTAGTCTCGTCCCAACTTTCTTGAGAGGTGGGTTGCGGTGTTCGGTTCAGAGAAGAAGGAGCTGAAGGAAGAGAATGACCTGCTCCGGGGGCGTCTAGAGGCGCTCGGCGCCCTCGACCAGGCCGAGATCGCCGCTGAGACCCGGCGGAATGACTGCCGAGCTTGCCGAAATCAGGGCCGAGCACGCAAGGCTCCGTTCGGCAATCGTCGAGACTGAAGAGGGTTTCGTGCGCAGCCGCGGCAAGAGGGGCCGGCCCGATCTGCGCCTTGTCCTTGCTGGCGGTCCGGGTCGCTCGGGCGAGGGCTCTGAAGAGGCTTGCTCCTAGCTCAAGTTGGCGCCACGCACCTGCCGATAGCAGAAGGGAGCCGGTGCTTCCAACGCCGCTCAAGGGAGGTTGTCTTGAGTCCCCGCATGCCCACGCGCGCTGATCGGCCCTTCGCTCTGACGGCGCTGACCTCTGCTTCGCGCCGACGACTCCGCGAGGCGCTCCAAGCCTCATTCGGCGACTCGAAGCGATCAGAGCTTCGTCGCATCCTTGCCGGGGCGCTCCTCCGAGGGCGGTAGAAGCCTGAAGGGATCATCACCGTACGTTTATTCAGATTCAAGCCGCGACCGCCTCGTAGCTGCGGGGTCCGAGAGCCAGCGGCGCAGGTCCAGTTCCTCCGCTCATCGAGAAGATGGCGGCCGATACCCGGGACAGCGTGATCAGCGGACCTGTGCGGGAACGCCGAGTTCGTGCTCGACGGCCCGTCGCATCTCTTCCTGTCCGTCTTCGACCGTGACCCAGCCGATCGCGCACTGCACCTGACCGAGGCCCTCGCGGACACCGTGAGAATTCTCTCATCTGTTTCGACTCGCCCCACCCGGTCTCCACGAAGAACTAGCATCGTGGCTATGGAGCCCAAGAAGCGCTGGGACGGGTACCGCTCCTTCGACTACCTGGTGCCGGGCGAGGACTTCCGACAGTTCGATCTCTCTCTCCAGATCGGCCGGGTTCCGCCGTTCGTGGTGCCCCTGTCCCCCGAGCAGGAGGAGCGGGCAGAGCGTCTGCTCCGCGAGTACGTCTTCATCTCTCTGCACGATCACGGCGGGATCACGCCCGAGGACATGTCGGAAAACGACGCCTACATCAGGGAGGGCCGCGAGTCCTATGGCTACGAGGGCCTGGCGGCATCGGGCCTAGACGCCGTCTTCGAGAACTTCCTCGACGGCACGGCCACGGTCACCTCCAAAGCGGGGTGGAAGTGGACCGACATCATCCACGACCTCGGCATGCACTTCGCCGACGTGGCGCATCAGTCGTTGGTGTTCGTCGGCTCGGGAGTGAAGGACATCCGCGAGGCGCACGCCACCGGGCGGATCGCGATGATCCCCTGCGTCGAGGGGGCGGCGATGATCGAGAACGAACTCGACCGGCTCGACGTGCTCTACGGGCTCGGCGTGCGCATGTGCGGGATCGCCTACAGCGAGTCGAATCAGCTCGGCGGCGGACTCAAAGACCTCGCCGACGGAGGGCTCACGCGACTGGGCGAGGCAGCGGTGACTCGTATGAACCGGCTGGGCATGGCGATCGACGTCTCGCACACCGGCGACGTGACCGCGATGCAGACCTGCCGCTCGTCGAAGGCGCCAGTGTTCCTGTCGCACTCGGGATCACGGGCGCTGTTCGCTGAGCCCAAGCTCAAAGAAGACGATCTGCTCAGGGCGGTCGCCGACACCGGCGGAGTGGTGGGCATCGAGGGCTCACCGCACACGACGATGACCGCGAAGCACCCTCGCCACTCGATCGAGTCGGTCATGGAGCACTTCGAGTACTGCGTGGACCTGATGGGCATCGACCACGTCGCCTTCGGGCCCGACACCTTCTTCGGGGATCACGTCGCTCTGCATCAGCACTACGCCGGCACCTTCGACACCGGCGAGGCCGCGACTCACGATTGGGTCGAGTACGTCGAGGGACTCGAGAATCCCTCGGAGTACCCCAACATCGTGCGCTGGCTCGTCGCCCACGGCTACTCCGACGAGCAGATCGCCAAGGTCATGGGCGAAAACGTCCTCCGCGCGATGGCCTCGACCTGGATCGACTGATCGAGTGGATAGAGCGATCGTTTCCTAAACCGTGTGCGGAAGTTCGATTCCTCCCGGGGGTACCACCCTAGATTCGCCGTATCCGCTGCTAGGCGGCCAAGTTGCTCGTTCGCTCCTACGTGGCGAGATGCGACGTTTCGCGCCGCGCGGGCGCGCCGTTTTGAGGCGGGCGCGTCGGAACGAGTCGGCTACGGAGAAGGGTGAGCGCTGAGTTCTCCATCGCGTTGCGCTGACGGATGTCGATCGCGTAGGGATCCAGAAGTCCGATTCACTCAGGGTAGCCGGGGTAGTGCTATGGCGACTCGCCGCGTCAAGACCCAGGTAGCCAGCGAGGCCGGGAAGGCAGCCCTCGCCGCGCAGGCCACCGGTCGGGCGATATCATGTGGGCATGCGAGATGTCGCCGTCGCCGTCGTTCAGATGTCGTGCGGCCCCGACCTGGACGAAAACCTCGACCGGGCGGAGTCGCACGTGAGAGCTGCCGCCGGGGACGACGCAACACTGATCCTTCTTCCGGAACTCTTCGACGGGCCCTACTTCCCGAAGGTGCAGTCGGGTGAGTACTTCGACCGGGCGTTTGAGATCGGCGCCCATCCCTCGGTCCTGCGGATGCAGACCCTTGCACGGGAACTCGGCGTGGTGCTCCCCGTCAGCTTCTTCGAACGCGCGGGCCAGACGCACTTCAACTCGATCGCCATCATCGACGGGGACGGCGCGATCCTCGGGAACTACCGCAAGTCGCACATCCCGGACGGCCCCGGATACACCGAGAAGTTCTATTTCAGTCCCGGCGACACGGGGTTTCGGGTTTGGGATACACAGGCCGGGCGCATCGGCGTGGCGATCTGTTGGGATCAGTGGTTCCCGGAGGCCGCCAGGATCATGACGCTTCAGGGGGCTGAGGTCCTCCTGTATCCGACGGCGATCGGATCGGAACCCATGGCGACGGAGTTGGATTCGAGTGGTGCCTGGCAGCGCGTCATGCAAGGACATGCCGCTGCGAACTGCGTGCCGGTGGTGGCCGCGAACCGTCACGGCCGCGAGGCGGAGTCGGGCGATGCCGGAGCGATCGATTTCTACGGCTCTTCCTTCTTGGCCGATCACCAGGGTCAGAAGCTGGCCGAAGCGGGCCGACAGGAGGACGCCGTTCTCGTGTCGAGATTCGATCTCGACGAGATCAGCCGGTACCGAGACGAGTGGGGACTGTTCCGGGACCGTCGCCCCGATCTGTACGGCCCATTGCTCTCTTTCGACGGGAGCGGCGGAGTTGCGAAAGGCTGAGGATCGACTTCCGCACGGTTGACGACCGCAGAAGGCGAGGAGGGACCATGAGCGAGGCTGCGACACCCACCCCGAGGGAGGCCGGGTTCACCGTGCCTGCGGAGTGGTCGAAGCACGCGGCCACGCTGATGGCCTGGCCTCTGGACCGACCCTACTGGGGTGGCCGGATCGAGGAGGTGCGGCAGGAGTTCGCGGCGATCGCGCGAGCCGTCGCGGGATTCGAACCGGTGATCATGGTGTGTGATCCCAGCGACGAAGTCGATATGCATCACCACTGCGGCTCGGGGGTCGAGCCACTGGCTATCCCGATCGACGATTCGTGGATGCGCGACTCGGGCCCGATCTTCGTACGGAACGAAGCGGGCGAGATCGCAGCGGTGAAGTTCCGATTCAACGCCTGGGGCGAGCGCCAGCCCGAGTTCGACAAGGACAACGCCATGCCCTACGCGATCGCCAAGCATCTCGGGATGCGGATCTTCACTGCGCCGTTCGTGCTGGAAGGCGGAGCGATCCTCACCGATGGCGAAGGAACGCTGCTCACGACCGAGATGTGTCTGCTCAACCCCAATCGCAACCCTGACATGACCAGGGCGGAGATCGAAGAAGGCCTGCGGGATTACCTGGGCATCGAGCAGGTCGTGTGGTTGCCGCACGGGATGGCCGGCGATGTCGGTCCGGTGGCGACCGATGGCCACGTGGACGGTGTTGCACACTACGTGGCGCCGGGGAAGGTCCTGCTGCTCGTGCCCGACGACCCCGACGACGCGGACTACGAGTTCGGCCGTGCGAACCTCCAGCGCCTGGGCGATGCTCGAGATGCGCGGGGCCGCGCCATCGAGGCGATCCGGCTCATCGGGGCGAACGGCGCGAACGCCTATGCCAACTGCTACGTCGCCAACGGCGTGGTCATCGCCCCAACGGTTGGCAGTGACAAGGACGCGGAGGGCGTCGCGCAGCTCGAGGAGGCATTCCCGGATCGCGAGGTGATCGGCTTGACGGCCGCCGCGATCGCCGCCGGCGGCGGCGGACCACACTGCATCACGCAACAGGTTCCTGCGGGACCTCCCGCGTAGGCCGAGCCCATTGAGGGTTCGCAGGTAGGAGGCTGCGGTGTCGACCGACAGCGGCTCATCGCCTAGGTGCACCAGGAACCTGGAGACGGCCAGGCGGTAGGAGGCGTCCAGAGCGACAGAGCGCCGACTCCGGGGTGTCTTCGGTTCTGAGAGCTTCAGCTCGCCGCCGACCTCGATCAGGGTCTGTTGGACGGAGAGACGACCCGCGTTCAGGTCCGTGTCACGCCAGCGGAGACCAAGAAGTTCTCCTCGGCGCATCCCGGTGGCGACTGCCGTCCTCCACAACGCGTTGAGGCGATCTTCTTTCGTCGCGACCAGGAACTCGTCGGATGCATTTACTCGATTTCGCGGCTTGCGGAACCCTTGTCTCGTCATCAT
>CAZXFL010000062.1:2665-5157 GCA_964640385.1 uncultured Actinomycetes bacterium | reverse complement strand
GCCTTGCCGTTCGGCCCCAGGACGCTCGTCTGCTTCAGATCACCGTCCTCGGCGAACGCGTGCCCCGGCCGGCCCGGGTAACGGCCGAAGTCGCCGTTGACCCCCGCGATCGCGCCGTGCTTCCGCACCATCCGGCTCGTGGTGACGAACCCGGGGAGCCGGCGGCGCGCCAGGGCGACGTCCAGCGTCGCGGGCGACGAAGCATCGATGATCAGGACGTGAACACGTCGGGGGATGTCGCGGTTCACGATGCGCCGGTAGGTGACGCCCGGCGCGACCTGGATGGCAGAGACCTGCGGGGCCGAGGCGGTGGCCGCGGCCTGCGGGACCCGAGGCGCAGCCGAACCATCGGCCGCGGCCCCCGGAACGAGAGCGAGGGCCGAGGCGGCCACGGCGAGCACCAGCACGGCGCTGGGAAGAGCTCTGCGCATCTTCCGATAGTACGGGGGGTCGCCGAACTTCGCCGCCTTTTCCGCTCCTCGCCTGTACTGTGGAGGGAACCCACGCACGGAGGAGCACAACCCTGCCAGACGACCACGACCGCCACCGCTGGGCCATCGGTCACACCGATGGCACGGCACGCGACCGGATCCCGAAGCCCCTGTACCTGGCCGTCGGCGCCGCCGTGCTGGTGTTCATCCTGGGGCTCGTGACGATCCCGATGCTGGCCGGCGGCGAGCCCGTCGACGGAGGCAACACCCCGCGCAAGGACAAGCTCCCCACGATCGTGTTGATCAACAGCGACGACCAGCGGTTCGACACCCTCAAGTACATGCCCAATGTTCGCAAGGACATCGTCAACAAAGGCATCAACTTCAAGAACTCGTTCGTGGTGAACCCCGTGTGCTGCCCCAGCCGGGCGGCGCTGCTCAGCGGGACCTACTCGCACACCAACGGCGTCTACGACAACAGCGGATCCAACGGCGGGTTCCGCGCGTTCAACGACACGGGAAGCGTCGCCGCATACATCGATCTGCCGTACGTATCCGGCCTGTTCGGCAAGTACCTGAACCGCTACGAGGATGCGGCGCGCAAGGGCCACGTGCCGCTCGGTTGGGACAAGTGGGTCGCGTTCGACCGCGAGGGCTACCACAACTACAAGCTGAACATCGACGGCGAGGTCCGCGACTACGGAACCGGCGACGACACCTACTCGACGGCGGTGCTCACCGACCAGATCGTCAACTTCATCCAAGGCACCCCCGACGAGCCGCTCTTCGTCTACTTCGCGCCCGCGGCCCCGCACTTCCCGGCTCAGTTCGAACCCCAGGACGCGGGCAAGTTCGCCAACCTCAAGCACTGGCGGCCGACGGCCTTCAACGAGCGGGACGTCTCGGACAAGCCGGGGTGGGTCCAGCGTGGCGACCTCATGGACCGAGGCCAGATCCACAAGATCGACGGCTTCCGGCGCGACCAGCTCCGCTCGCTGCAGTCACTCGACCGCAACGTCGGCCGGATCATCGACACCCTGGAGCAGACCGGGCGCCTGGAGAACGCGCTGATCATCTATACCTCGGACAACGGGTACTCATGGGGCGAGCACCGCTACACGGGCAAGAACGTCCCCTGGGAGGAGAGCATCCGCGTCCCGCTGGCCGTCCGGTGGGACAGCGTCATCACCAAGCCCCGAGTCGACGAGCACCTGATCGCAAACATCGACCTGACGCCGACGATCGCCGACGTTGCCGGGACCAGCGCGCCCCACGTGGAGGGCAAGAGCATGCTGCCGCTGCTACGCAACCCGAACGCGGCTTGGCGCGACGCCTTCCTGATCGAGCACTACGCCGAAGCCAAGAACCAGAGGATCCCGACTTACTGCGCCGTGCGCACGAACCGCTACAAGTACGTGGATTATCAGTGGGGCGGCGACGAGCTCTACGACCTCGGGCGCGATCCGCACGAGCTGCAGAACCGCATCAACGATCCGTCGATAGGCGGCGTGCTGAACCAGATGCAGAACAAGCTGGCATCACTGTGCAAACCGGCGCCACCGAAACCGACGCGCGCCTGGAGCCCGAAACAGCTCAAGCGCCAGCTCGACCCGTAGTCTTCGCCCGGCCCGCGACTGTCGTTCGCGCCGTGGTGCGGACCGGGCTACGCGATACCCCAGTCCAGGTCCAACACCCGGAAGTTGTGGTCGGTCAGCCGCTCGTGCATCGCACCGGCCGACGTCATCGTGTACACGTCCGGCACGTTGCTCTGGTTGTCCGGCAGCCGGATATAGGCGATCTTGGCGCCGTCGGGCGAGTAGCACGGATCGGCGAAGAACGTGCCCCGGTTGTTGTCGGTGATCCGCACCTTGCCGGAGCCGTCGGCGTTCATCCGCCAGATGCGCGAGGTCTCATTGTCGCCCGTGCCGGCGGCGTGCGAGTACGTGACCATCGCGCCCGATGGGTGCCAGCTCGGGTCGAACTGACGGCCGTTGCCGCCGGTGAGCTTGACGAGCCCGGTGCCGTCGACGTTCTTGCGCATGATGTAAGAGTCCCCATTCG
>CAZXFL010000062.1:0-2565 GCA_964640385.1 uncultured Actinomycetes bacterium | reverse complement strand
GAACACGAAGTGCTGCCCGTTGGCCTTCCAGTGCGGGGAGAAGTTGTCGCGCGGCGTGCTTGCGACCTGCATCTTGTTGGCGCCGCCGCTGTTCATGATCCAGACCCGCAGCCGATCGGTGCGGTCGACCGTGAACGCGATCTTGCCGTTCGGGCCGGGGAACGTGGCGCCCGCCGGGGATCCGCCGCCCGAGGTGACGATGAGACTGGCCAGCAAGAAAGCGGCGAGGACCGTGCGCGGAAGGGTCTTCATGCGTGTCATAGGGACGGAACTCCTGTGTCGGGGACCGGCAGGTAAGCATACGGATTCGGGCGGAGAACCGCGACCCAGCCTCCGGATCGAGCCTCTGTCTGCCCGCGCCGGGCTAGGCTGACCACGTGGGCGAGATCCTGATGGGGACCTCCTCGTGGACGGACCCGACGCTGGTGAAAGAAAGCGATTTCTATCCGCCGGGCACGAGCTCGGCGGAGGCTAGGCTGCGGTTCTACACCACCCAGTTCCCGCTGGTGGAGGTCGACTCCACCTACTACTTCCCGCCGTCCGAGCGGAACGCCGTCCTGTGGATCGAGCGAACGCCTCCGGAGTTCACGTTCAACGTCAAGGCCTACGGGCTGCTGACCGGCCATCCGGTCAAGCCGGAGTCCCTCTACGCGGACCTGCGGGAGGCGCTGCCCAAGGCGGCGCTGGCGAAACGCAACCTGTACCGGGACAAGCTGCCCCCGACCATCGTGGACGAGGTCTGGCAGCGCTTCCACGACGCGCTGATGCCGCTGCATTCGGCCGGCAAGCTCGGGGCGGTGCTGTTCCAGTTCCCGAAGTGGTTCGTGATCGGGTCCCAGAGCCGCGACTACATCTTGGAATGCGCCGACCGGCTGGATGACTTCCGGGTCGCCGTCGAGTTCCGGCACGAGAGCTGGCTGCGAGAGGATAACCGCGAGGAGACCTTCACATTCCTGGAAGAGAACGACCTGCCGTTCGTGTGCGTGGACATGCCGCAGGGGTTCGACTCGAGCGTACCGCCAGTCGCGGCGGTCACCGCGGACGATCTGGCGATGGTTCGGTTCCACGGACGCAACATCGAGGCGTGGGAACAGAAGGGACTGTCGGCCGCTGAACGCTTCCGCTACCTGTACGCGGAGCCCGAACTGAAGGAATGGGCGGCACCGGTCCGCGAGATGGCCGGCGACGTTCGCGAGACACATGTCCTGTTCAACAACTGCTACCGGGATCACGCGGTCGTGAACGCCCGCGAGTTCGGTCAGATGGTGCTGGGCGACTGAGCCCTGCGGAACGAAGAAGGGCGGGCCGGCGCCCGCCCTCTTCGGATGCCTCTGAAACGGGCTAGACGATGAAGAACGGCGTCACGAAGTCGGCGTTCGTCACCCAGAATTCGAGCGGGTCGGTGATGATCATCGGGCTCGAGCCGTCCGGCATGAGCGTCGCAACCGTCGAGCGCCTCGGCGTCCCACGGACGACCAGCAGCCGCTCACCGTAGAGCTGCCACTCGGTTCCCCAGTAATTCACCCTCCCATTCGGCGGATCGGCGAACAGTGTGTCGCCGGTCCCGTCGCTCATGATGTTGAACAGCTGGGCGTTCACGCCGAAGTTCGTGTACGTCAGCTCGGTGCTGCCGGCCGCCTCGCGCGGGCGAAGCACCAGCGGATCCGGCGCCCAGGAAGCCTCGAACGAGTTCTCGTTGTCCGTCACCATCGACGCCCCCGAGCCATCGGAGACGAAGATGTCTGGGCCGCTGTCCCACGGGAATCCTGTGTAAGCCACGTCCATGAGGTTCAACGAGAACTCCCCGTCTACCTTGTCCGTTCGGTCGCAGGGAACCAACAGCTCGGGGCCGGTGATCGTGAATAGCTCGCCGAACAGCTCGTAGCCGCACCTGCGGTGACCCACCTCGCCCATGAAGCGGTTGCTCGTGTAGCCGAGGAGGATCGGGTAGAAGACGCCCGGACCTCGGACCGCGGGAACGTTCGGGTCCGGCTCCTCCGGGGTCGCCGAGTCGAACGCAACCTGGGCGAACGGCTGGAAATCGTCGGTCCGGAGACCGGTCACCCTGATCCGGCCGGCGCCGAGCAGCGACATCATCCAGATATCCCGCTTCCCGCCGTCTGCCGGCATGGAATCGTAGAAGATCCAGGGAAACACCCCGGCGGGGTTGTCCTCGATAGCCGGCGTGTTGGTGAGCCGAACCGGCTCGGAGCCCAGTTCGTCGGTCAACCACAGATCACCGGTGTACGCGTCCGCGAACACGATCAGGTCGCAGCCGCCGAGGCCACGGGCGATCGGGAGACGCTCAGGCTGGAACGCGCAGGCGCCGGCGGATGCCGGGGACGCGGTGCTCACGATCAAGAGGCCCGAAACCATCGCGAGCGCGATGCCCAGCGACGCGAGCCTACGGATCCTTCGAACGGTAGCCATGGAAGCCCTTCCCCTAGATGCGGCGACGGCCATCATCGGCTTTCGGCGCGACGCCGTCAATCCCGACTCCGTTCGGCTCCTGAAGCTGCGAGTCGATACGCTGCTCTGGTGCGAGAGACGGAGGCCGGACGGGAA
>CAZXFL010000061.1:0-5188 GCA_964640385.1 uncultured Actinomycetes bacterium | reverse complement strand
AGGACCCTGCCCTCGCTGGCGTATTGGGGGGTCTGGCGGGAGGTGAAGAAGAGCGCTGCGCCCACGGTGACGATCACCGCCAGTAGGATCGGCCACTTCTGGTGGCGGATCGTGGCGATGTAGGCGCGAAGATCCTTTGAAGGGACCGAGGTCGACTCCTGCTGCATCCGCTCGTTCCTGACGTGAGGAAGTATCCTACAGAAGCAAGGTAATGGCACTAGGGCCACGACGAGCTTCGACTCACAACCGCCCCCCTATGGTGCCACGGGAAGGCCGAAGAAGCCAGCCCCGTGCCTGGGGTTGACTGTTGTTGTGCCGATGCCTAGACTAATCGTTTGCCGTGCCGTCTTCTGCGCGCCCGACCGCCACGCGTGTGAACGTTCCTAGGAGGGATCTTCTTTGCCCGAAGCACTGGTGCCTGCCCGCGACCGCGTCAGTTTCGGAAAGCTCGATGAGGTCCTTCCCCTGCCGGACCTTATCTCCATCCAGCGAGCATCGTTCGACCGCCTGATCCAGGAAGGTCTCAAGGAGGTCCTCGACGAGGTCTCGCCGATCGAGGACTTCACCGAGCAGTACCAGCTCTTCTTCGGGAAGCACCAGTTCAAGGACATCAAGCACAACGAAGAGGAATGCCGGGACAAGGATCAGACCTTCGCTGCGCCGCTGTTCGTCGAGGCCATGTTCGTGAACAAGGTCACCGGCGAGATCAAGGAGCAGGAGGTCTTCATGGGGGATTTCCCCATGATGACCGAGCGCGGGACCTTCATCATCAACGGCACCGAGCGAGTGGTCGTCTCCCAGCTCGTGCGTTCGCCCGGGGTCTACTTCGACCGGTCGATCGACAAGACGATCGACAAGGAGATCTACGTCGCCAAGATCATCCCCTCCCGGGGAGCGTGGCTCGAGTTCGACGTCGACAAGAAGGACACGGTCGGAGTCCGCATCGACCGCAAACGGCGTCAGAGCGTCACGACCCTGCTCAAGGCCCTGGGCTGGTCCACGGACGAGATCCTGGCGGTCTTCGACAACGCCCAGTCCATCGCGAAATCCTTGGAGAAGGATCACTTCGAGACGCCGGAGGAGGCCCTCGAGGACATCTACCGCAAGCTGCGTCCGGGTGAGCCGCCGTCGGCGGAGTCCGCGCGCACCCTGCTGGAAAACCTGTTCTTCAACCCCAAGCGCTACGACCTGGCTCGGGTCGGCCGCTACAAGGTGGGCAAGAAGCTCGGGCCGGCCGAAGGCGTGCTGGCCGACCAGCTCACCTCGCATTGGAAGAAGATGCTCGAGCTGAACAACCCGGACAAGAAGCCGTGGGAGCAGCCGCGCTGGAGGGTGTTCGCCGAGGCGCGCCCCGCAGAGTCCGAGAAGGGCGGCCCCGAGGAGAAGACGGTCCTCACCTACGAGGACATGCTCAAGACCGTCCGCTACCTCGTCAAGCTCCACGCCGGCGAGGAGGGGTACGAGGCCGACGACATCGACCACTTCGGCAACCGCCGCCTGCGGTCGGTGGGCGAGCTGATCCAGAACCAGATCCGGATCGGCCTGTCCCGGATGGAGCGGGTCGTGCGCGAGCGCATGACCACACAGGACGTAGAGGCGATCACGCCGCAGACGCTGATCAACATCCGGCCGGTTGTGGCCTCGATCAAGGAGTTCTTCGGCACCTCGCAGCTCTCGCAGTTCATGGACCAGACGAACCCGCTGGCGGGCCTGACCCACAAGCGGCGCCTGTCGGCCCTGGGACCGGGCGGACTCTCTCGCGAACGCGCGGGCTTCGAGGTCCGCGACGTTCACCCGTCCCACTACGGCCGGATGTGCCCCATCGAGACCCCGGAAGGACCGAACATCGGGCTGATCGGGTCGCTCTCGAGCTACGGCCGGATCAACCGGTTCGGCTTCATCGAGACGCCGTACCGGCGGGTCGAGAAGGGCCGGGTCACCGACCAGATCGACTACCTGGCGGCCGACGAAGAGGACCGCCACGTCATCGCCCAGGCGAATGCGGCGATCGACAAGAACGGGAGATTCACAGAGCCGACCGTCCTGGTGCGCCGGAAGGGTGGCGAGGTCGATTCGGTCCCGCCCGACGAGGTCGACTACATGGACGTCTCGCCGAAGCAGCTCGTGTCGGTCGCGGCAGCCTTGATCCCGTTCCTGGAGCACGACGACGCCAACCGAGCCCTGATGGGCGCCAACATGCAGCGTCAGGCGGTGCCGTTGCTGCGCTCCGAAGCGCCCCTGGTTGGGACCGGCGTCGAGTTCCGTGCGGCGGTCGACGCCGGCGATGTGGTGATCAATGAGGAGGCCGGCGTCGTCGAGGATGTCTCTGCCGACGACATCACGATCCGAACGACCGGGGGCAAGATCAAGATCCACAAGCTCCTCAAGTTCCGCCGGTCGAACCAAGGCACGTGCATCAACCAGAAGCCGATCGTGGTGACGGGCGAGCAGGTCAAGGAGGGCCAGATCCTCGCCGACGGCCCGTCGACCGAACTGGGTGAGCTCGGGCTCGGCAAGAACCTGCTGGTCGCGTTCATGCCCTGGGAGGGCCACAACTACGAGGACGCCATCATCATCAGCCAGCGGCTGGTCAAGGAGGACGTCCTGACCTCGATCCACATCGAGGAACACGAGGTCGATGCCCGGGACACCAAGCTGGGCGCCGAGGAGATCACGCGGGACATCCCGAACGTTTCCGAGGAGATCCTCAAGGACCTCGACGAGCGCGGCATCGTGCGGATCGGCGCCGAGGTCAACCCGGGCGACTATCTGGTCGGGAAGGTCACGCCCAAGGGTGAGACGGAACTGACGCCCGAGGAGCGGCTGCTCCGCGCGATCTTCGGCGAGAAGGCCCGCGAGGTGCGCGACACCTCGCTGAAGGTGCCGCACGGCGAGACCGGCAAGGTGATCGGCGTTCGGGTCTTCACCCGCGAGGAAGGCGACGAGCTGGCTCCCGGGGTCAATCAGCTGGTCCGCGTCTACGTGGCTCAGAAGCGCAAGATCTCCGACGGCGACAAGCTGGCGGGGCGCCACGGGAACAAGGGCGTCATCTCGACGATCCTGCCCGAGGAGGACATGCCCTTCCTCAAGGACGGCACGCCGGTCGACATCATCCTGAACCCGCTCGGCGTTCCGTCCCGGATGAACCTCGGCCAGGTGCTCGAGGCGCACCTCGGGTGGGCGGCCAAGGTCGGGTACAAGACTCCGGACGGCAAGGACCTCGAAGGGCCGGTCCACGTCGCGTCGCCGGTGTTCGACGGCGCGCGCGAGCACGAGATCCTCGAGACCCTCCGCAATGCGCACGGCAACCAGGACGGCGAGCGGATGATCGACGACGTCGGCAAGGCGGTCCTTTTCGACGGGCGGACGGGCCAGCCGTTCGAGGAGCGGGTGACGGTCGGCTCGGTCTACATCTTGAAGCTGCTGCACCTCGTGGACGACAAGATCCACGCGCGCAGCACCGGCCCCTACTCGATGATCACGCAGCAGCCGTTGGGCGGGAAAGCCCAGTTCGGCGGCCAGCGGTTCGGCGAGATGGAAGTTTGGGCGCTCGAGGCCTACGGTGCGGCGTTCGCGCTGCAGGAGCTGCTGACCATCAAGTCCGACGACGTGCTGGGCCGCGTGAAGGTCTACGAGGCCATCGTCAAGGGCGAGAACATCCCCGAGCCGGGGATCCCCGAGTCGTTCAAGGTCTTGATCAAGGAGATGCAGTCCTTGTGCCTGAACGTCGAGGTGCTCTCGGCCGAAGGCGAGGAGATCGAGATGCGGGAGACGGACGAGGACGTTTTCCGCGCCGCCGAGGAGCTAGGGATCGACCTTTCCCGGCGCGAACCGGCCGGAGCGGACTACGACTAGCGTGCTCGGGCTCGGGAACAAGGCGTTGTTGAACGTGATGGACGAGGTCTAGGAGAAGGGCAGGGAAGCGGATTGCTCGACGTCAATTACTTCGATGAGCTGAGGATCGGCCTGGCGACGGCCGACCAGGTGCGAGCCTGGTCCAACGGCGAGGTCAAGAAGCCCGAGACGATCAACTACCGGACCCTCAAGCCCGAGAAAGACGGCCTGTTCTGCGAGCGCATCTTCGGGCCGACCCGCGACTGGGAGTGCCACTGCGGCAAGTACAAGCGCGTCCGCTTCAAGGGCATCATCTGCGAGCGGTGCGGCGTCGAGATCACCCGCGCGAAGGTGCGCCGGGACCGCATGGGGCACATCGAGCTGGCCGCCCCCGTCACGCACATCTGGTACTTCAAGGGGGTCCCCTCGCGCCTGGGCTACCTCCTGGACATCGCCCCGAAGGACCTCGAGCGGATCATCTACTTCGCCGCCTACGTGGTGACCCGCCTGGACGAAGATCGCCGGCACAAGGACATGCCGTCGATCGAGAAGGAGATGGACGACGAGAAGCGGGTCGTGGACGCCGGCCGTGATGAGCAGATCAAGACCCGGCTCGCCGAGCTCGAGGACCGGCTCAAGGAGCTCGAGGAGGAAAAGGCCAAGGGGGCCCAGCTCTCCGCAGCGCGGCGTGAGGCCCAGCGAGACATCGAGAAGATCACCGAGGCCGCGAAGCGCGAGACCGACCACCTGGACGATGTCCTGTCCTCGTTCAAGTCGCTGAAGATCAAGCAGCTCGTGGCCGACGACATCGTCTACCGCACGCTGCGTGAGCGCTACGGCGATTACTTCGAGGGCGGCATGGGCGCCGAGGCCATCAAGCGGCTCCTCCAAGACCTGGACCTAGACGCCGAAGCCGAGTTCCTGCGCGACCAGATCCTCACGACTAAGGGCACCCGTCGCCAGAAGGCGATCAAGCGCCTGAAGGTCGTGTCGAACTTCATCGGCACGAAGAACTCGCCGATGGGCATGGTGCTCGACGCCGTGCCGGTCATCCCGCCGGACCTGCGTCCGATGGTGCAGCTCGACGGTGGTCGGTTCGCGACCAGCGACCTGAACGACCTCTACCGGCGCGTGATCAACCGGAACAACCGGCTGAAGCGGTTGCTCGATCTGCAGGCGCCCGAGATCATCGTCAACAACGAGAAGCGCATGCTGCAGGAGGCGGTCGACGCGCTCTTCGACAACGGCCGTCGTGGCCGTCCGGTGACGGGCCCGGGGAACCGTCCGTTGAAGTCGCTCTCCGACATGCTCAAGGGCAAGCAGGGCCGGTTCCGCCAGAACCTGCTCGGCAAGC
>CAZXFL010000060.1:0-5191 GCA_964640385.1 uncultured Actinomycetes bacterium | reverse complement strand
CCCCCTGCTAGACTCCTGCACGCCGGCCTTCGGGCCGAGCACACACGCCGGACGACCGCACCCGGGGTCCCCGCGAGGGGCCGGGACGGGATGAAATCCGGCGGAGGACAACGGAAAACCGGAAGGAGTCACACCATGTCCGTGGTGACACGGCGGGAGCTCCTGGCAGCGGGCTTGCACTTCGGCCACCAGACCCGGCGCTGGAACCCGAAGATGAAGCCGTACCTGTACGGGGAACGCTCCGGCATCTACATCATCGACCTCGAGCAGAGCCTGTCCGGCATGGAGGAGGCCTACGCGTACGTCCGCGACGTGGCCGCCCGTGGCGGGACCGTCCTGTTCGTCGGCACGAAGAAGCAGGCTCAGGAGCCCGTCGAGGAGCAGGCCAAGCGCGTCGGCATGCCATTCGTCAACACCCGCTGGCTGGGCGGCATGCTCACCAACTTCCAGACGATCTCCCGGCGCCTCGTGCGCCTGCGCGAACTCCGTGAGATGGAGCGCAGCGGGGCATTCTCATACCTGCCCAAGAAGGAAGTGCTCCGCTTGCGGCACGAGAAGGAGAAGCTCGAGCGCAACCTCGGGGGGATCCAGGACCTCGAGCGGTTGCCCGAGGCGGTCTTCGTCGTCGACACCAAGAAGGAGCACATCGCCGTGACCGAGGCCCGCAAGCTGGGCCTGCCCGTCATCGCGATCGTGGACTCCAACTGCGACCCCGACGAAGTCGACTTCGTGATCCCCGGGAACGACGACGCGATCCGGTCGGTCGATCTGGTGGCGCGGATCATCGCCGACGCGATCCATGAGGGCAAGGAGGGCCGGACGAAGGCCATCGCCGAGAAGGCCGCCGAGATCACGCCCGACACGCCGCCGGAGCAGCCGGTCGCGGACGAGCCCGAGGTCGTCCCCGATCCTCAGCCCGAGGTCGTCGCCGAAGTCGCGGCCGATCCTGAAGTCGCGGCGACCACCGCCGCACCTGCCGCCGACGCCACGTCCGCCCCTGAGACAGCGTCCGAGACCGAAGGGGCGCAGGCATGAGCATCAGCGCCGCCGAGGTCAAGGCGCTCCGCGACGCGACGGGTGCGGGGATGATGGACTGCAAGAGTGCGCTGCAGGAGGCCGATGGGGACCTTGAGCGGGCCACGGAGATCCTCCGTGAGAAGGGACTCGCATCGGTCGCCAAGCGCTCAGGCCGCACCGTCAACCAGGGACTGATCGACGCGTACGTGCACTTCAACAACTCGGTCGGCGTCCTCGTCGAGGTCAACTGCGAAACAGACTTCGTCGCCAAGACCAAGGAGTTCGTGCAGCTCGTGAAGGACCTCGGCCAGCACATCGCCTTCTACGAGCCGCGGTGGGTGTCCCGGGAAAAGGTCCCCGCCCAGCTGATCGACGCCGAGCGCCATGTGTTCGAGGTGCAAGCCAAGGAGGCGGGCAAGCCCGAGAAGGCCATCCCTAAGATCGTCGAGGGCAAGCTCGAGAAGTTCTTCAGGGACGTCGGTGGCGCGCTGCTGGATCAGCCGTTCATCAAGGATGACAAGCAGAGCGTCGGCGACGTCGTCGATGCCACCTCCGCCAAGCTCGGAGAGAAAGTTGCGGTGCGCCGGTTCGTCCGGTACAAGCTTGGCGAGGAGTCGGAGTAGGAGTAGGGGGGCCATTGGAGTCCGAGGCAGGGCCGGCGGGCGCAAGGGCGGGCGCAAGGGCGGGCGCGGGAACCCCCATGTATCACCGGGTCCTGCTTAAGCTCTCCGGCGAGGCGTTCAGCCCCACGGAATCCGACATGGGCATCGACCCCGCGTCCACCGGCCGGATCGCGTCCGAACTTGCGGAGGTGGCCGCCATGGGCGTACAGACCGCCGTCGTGGTGGGGGGTGGCAACATCTTCCGCGGCCGCCAGGCGCCGGGCATCGACCGCGGCCGTGCCGACTACATGGGCATGCTGGCGACCGTCATGAACGCGCTGGCGCTGCAGGACGCCCTCGAGAAGGTCGGCCAGCCTTCGCGCGTGCAGACCGCCATCGCGATGACCCAGCTCGCAGAGCCTTTCGTCCCCTTGCGGGCACAGCGACACCTCGAGAAGGGGCGCGTGGTCATCTTCGCGGCCGGACTCGGGGCTCCGTTCTTCTCCACCGACACGTGCGCCGCGCAGCGGGCCCTCGAGATCAAGGCCGAGGCGATCCTCAAGGGGACCAAGGTCGACGGCGTCTACACCGCCGACCCGCACCGCGACCCCAACGCCGAGCGCTTCGAGTCGATCGAGTACATCGAGGTCCTGCGTGAGGGGTATCAGGTGATGGACGCGACCGCGATCTCGCTCTGCATGGAGAACGGCCTGCCGATCATCGTGTTCGACCTGCGGGTCGACGGGAATATCAAACGAGCGGTCCTGGGTGAGCACATCGGGACCCTGGTACACGGAGCGGTGTCATGACGACGGTCGACGAGAACCTGAAGGATTCCGCCCACAAGATGAAGCGCGCCGTCGAGGTCCTGCACGAGGACCTTGCCGCGATTCGAACGGGACGGGCCTCGCCGTCGGCCCTCTCGAAGGTCATGGTCGACTACTACGGCACTACGGTCCCGCTGAATCAGCTCGCCTCCTTCTCCGTCCCCGAGCCGCGGATGCTCGTGGTTCAGCCGTTCGACAAGAACGCGATCTCAGGGATGGAGAAAGCGCTGCAGACCTCGGACCTCGGGATCACCCCTTCCAACGACGGGAACGTGATCCGCCTGGCCTTCCCGCAGCTCACCGAGGAACGCCGCAAGGACCTGATCAAGGTGGTCCACCAGCGGGGGGAAGAGGGCCGGGTGGCGGTCCGGAACGTGCGTAGGCACCACAAAGATGAACTCGAGAAGCTTGAACGGGAGCACACCATCTCCGAGGATGACCTGAAGCGAGCCGAGAAAGAGCTCCAGGCGCTGACCGACCGGTACACCGCAGGGGTGGACGAGGCGGTCGAGCACAAGGAGCGAGAGCTCATGGAGGTCTGATGACGGACCACGAGAAGCGCCCGGGTGACGGCGACGAGGATCTGTTCGAGGATCTGGACAAGTTCTTCGCGCCGATCCAAGGGGTCGATTGGCCGGAGCCGGAGGATGGGTCCTTCGACGAGCCGGCCGCCCCCGAGGCTCCCCCGGGAGAGCCTGCGACGGGGCCCGAACCGGAGCCGCCGTCCACGGCGGTCTACGAGGCGGTCAGCGAAACGTCGGGCGAGGCAGACGAACCGGAGGCCGACGACGAGGCGGCGTTCCAGATCGATGGATACGGGTCCGGAGGCGGCGCGGAAGAGGTGACTGATCAGGGTCTGATTGTCGAAGAGGAGCCCGCCGCCGACAGCGTCGAGATCGTCGCCGAGATCGAGGACGAGGACACGCAGTCGTACATCACGATCGACGGGGGCGAGTACGTCGAGCCCGAGATGGGCGTGATGGAAGGCGCCGAGGTCCCGGCCGAGACGGAAGCCGCCGCCGAGCACTTCGCCGCCGCCGAACGCGACACCCCCGAGGACGTCGAGCGCGAGATCCTGGCGGACCTGGAGGAGCCGGCACCGGACACGGTGACGGTTACCGCCTCGGAAGGGCTGCAAGGTCCGAGCTGGCAGGAACCGACCCACGAGGAGATCGGGGCCGCTGAGGGCGGATCGCCTCCCGCTGGACGCAACGTGCCGCTCGCGTTCATCACCGGAGCCGGGATGGCACTCGTCGCGCTCGGAGCCCTCGCGTGGAGCAAGGATGCGTTCGCGATCCTGGCAGGCCTGGTCGTGTTGTTCGGGCAGGCGGAGTTCTACGGCGCGATCCGCAAGCGCCACTATCAGCCGGCGCCGCTGATCGGCCTGGTGTTCGGCGCGCTGATCCTGGCCGCCGGGTACCTGATGAAGTTCCAGGCCGAGGCCGCGATGCTCTCGATGGTCGTCGTCGCGTTGATCTTCTGCTTCCTGTGGGAGATGGCGACGCCGGCCAAGTTCCGCCGCAACGTCGTCGCGAACATGGGGGCGACGATGCTCGGCCTCATCTACATCCCGCTGTGTGCGGGATTCGGGATGTGGATCCTGTCGTTCTCGGACCCCTCCGGCCGGGCCGTGATCATCGCGGTCCTCGGGCTCACGTTCCTCTACGACACGGTCGCCTTCGTGTTCGGTTCCTTCTTCGGCGAACACCAACTCGCGCCGCACGTCAGTCCGCGCAAGTCCTGGGAGGGTGCCGCCGCCGGCTCCGCCGCCGTCGCGGTCGTCTCGTTCCTCTTCGTTCGGAACATCCCCGAGATCGGATGGCAGGGCGCCACGGCACTCGCGGTGGTCGTGCTGGTCATGGCGCCCCTCGGTGACCTCCTGGAGTCCCTCATCAAGCGCGATCTGGGGATCAAGGACATGGGGACGATCCTGCCGGGCCACGGCGGGGTCCTGGACCGGATCGACTCTGTCCTGTTGGTCCTGCCCGTGGCGGCCATCCTGCTGCGGGCCATCCTGACGTAAGCAGGGAAACCTTCCGGCTTTTCCGGAGGACCCGGGGTACCCTGGAGATATGGTTCGGTCGCTCGTCATCCTAGGATCCACTGGGTCCATCGGGACCCAGGCCCTCGACGTCGTCCGGCGCAACCCCGACCGCTTCAAGGTTGTCGGCCTCAGTGCCGGCACGAACCAGGACCTCCTGATCGGCCAGATCCGAGAGTTCCTTCCCCCCGTCGTGGCGATCGCCGACGAACAAGCCGCCAAGGAACTGGCGGAGCATCTCGAGGGGATGAAGGAGATCGAGATCCTCACGGGTCCCGAGGCGGCCGAGCAACTGGCCCGCGACTCCGAGGCGGACATGGTCCTGAACGCGATGGTCGGTGGCGTCGGCCTCGCTCCAACCCTGGCGGCGCTGCAGAGCGGCAAGATGCTGGCGCTGGCGAACAAGGAGAGCCTCATCGTCGGCGGCGACCTGGTGATGGACCTGATCAAGGGCGAACCCGAGCGGTTGGTTCCGGTCGATTCCGAGCATGCGGCGCTGGCGCAGTGCATCAAGGGGGAGAGGCGCGACGACATCAAGCGCGTGGTCGTCACCGGCTCCGGGGGTCCGTTCCGCGGATGGACGCGGAACGAGCTGGCGAAGGCCTCGGTCAAGGAGGCGCTGGCGCACCCGGTGTGGCAGATGGGCCCCAAGATCACGATCGACTCGGCCACGCTGATGAACAAGGGCCTCGAGGTGATCGAGG
>CAZXFL010000059.1:0-5276 GCA_964640385.1 uncultured Actinomycetes bacterium | reverse complement strand
ACATGACCAACCACCCACGGAGAAGCAAGCCGCGCCGCAAGCTCCTCGCGGTCGTGCCCCTGCTACTCGTCCTTGGGCTCGTCGCGGGCCAGGCTCCGGCCGCCGATGCCGGTGCGGTCCCCACGATCACGTGGGTGTTGCGTCCGGGTCAGGCCGAGACCGATCGGTACTCCTGGACCGAGGCGTCGCAGACGATGTCGGGGGGCTCGACTGTCGCACGCCTTCAGGCTGACATGGCCAGCGACCACGACCCGATCAGCGGTTACCCGTGGCCGTACTGCCAGCCCAAGAACCTCTGTCCCATGCGCGAAGGCGTTTTCTCCACTCTGTCTTTCACCAGCGCGGTGGGGTGGACGGCGAGGAACCGCCTCAACTCAGAGGACGATCAGGGTGCCAGGCCCGCGCTCGCTAGTGATGAGACGACCCTTGGGCTCGATGTCGTGGCCGCGTTCGTGAAGCAGTCCTCCTACTACGACAAGGCGGTCGGTTCGGGACCGCGCTCTATCTTCTTCATCTACAACGACAATCGCGGGTTAGACGCGAACTGGTACTACCCCGCGCAAGAGCTGACGAGCCCGAACGGGCAGGTGGACTACCCGTCCATCGCCATCGCCAACGGGCGGATCTATCTCACCTGGACGAACGGCAAGACCGGGGACATCATGCTGGCAACCAGCACGGACTTCGGCGCAACGTGGTCCATGGAGATCGTGGGGCACACCAAGCGGATGGCGCAGGGCCCGTATCCATACGGAGCCGGCGGCTACGAGGGTCGCCCGGCGCTTGCGGTCACCGACGACGGCGCGACGGTGCTCGTGGTCTTCTTCAAGAACGACGACGCCAAGCTCAAGGCGGCGGTCTCCATCACGACGCCAGGTCTGCGCCAACACGGCACGCCGGATTGGATGAAGATCACCCTCGCGAACGCGGGAACGAACCCGTCGCCGCGATCCACGAACGTCCCCACGGCCGATGGCGACGCGGGTCGTCTGGTCACGGCGTGGACCGACGGAACGAACGTCTTCACCCGCGAGTTCGACGTCACCGGGGGTGTTTGGCTACCGCGCCGCACGGCCGCGACGATGCCGATCGGTGACATGAAGAGTGTCGACTCGACCGGTGTCGGTATCCAAGGCACTGGTCAGACCGGGGTCGCGTTCGGGGGCTGTCTGGCCGCCGGTTGCCCGATCTGGGGTAGCGCCCGGATGGGGACGGATCTGGCGTACGTCGAGTCCATGGACAACGGGGCCAGCTGGAACGTTCCCGAGGTTATCAAGGTCCACAACGACTCCTCGGAGTTCAACAACGATGAGGCGACGGTCTTGCTCACGGGAACGACCCGATATGTCCGGTTCAACTCGTCCTCGAAGAACGCCTTCCAGTACGAGTTGCAGACCGCGGTCGGAACCAGCACCTAGACCGCCGGCTCAGGACCGCGTTCCGACGATCCCCGCTCCCCTCGAGGGGGCGGGGATCGTTACGTTGAGGCCTTCGTCCAGTCGGGACCGAAGGCGTACCCGTCCGTATGGCTCAACTGGTACGGGTCCGAACCGTCAGCATCCATCACCCAGATCTGCAGCCGTCCCGACCGGTCGCTCGAGAACGCAACCTGGCTTCCATCAGGTGACCAGGCAGGACCCGCGTCGATGCCCGGTGCGTCGGTGAGCCTGTGCTGCTTCGAGCCGTCGTGGGCCATGACGAACACATCCAGGGCCGCCCCGGTCTCGCCCCGGGAAAAGGCGATCGAGGAGCCGTCGGGGGACCAGGCGGGGAACTGGTCGGGCACGCCCGCCTGGTTCGCCGTGAGCCGTTGGAGATGGGATCCATCGCTGTCCATAACGTAGATCTCGTAGTTGTCGTCCCGAGCCGAGCTGAAGACGATGCGTTCACCGTCCGGAGACCACGCCGGATCCTGATCGATGGCCTCGTCGTGGGTCAAGGCGACGAGGTTCGAGCCGTCGGCATCCATCACCCAGATATCGAGCCGGCCGCCGATGTCCCCGGCGAAGGCGATACGTTTGCCGTCCGGAGACCACGCAGGGTTGGCTTCGTAGCCTCTCGCTCGGGTAAGCATGCGCGGGATCGACGGGCCGGCCCCGGCCACGAGCGCGATGTTGGAGTTCAGGCCCGTGGGCCGGAGACCCCTTAGGGACGCATACGCGATGGTGGAGCCGTCGGGCGACCAGTCGGGACCCACGTTCGGCGTCGAAGAGTCCGTTCGTTGCTGCAGGCCGGAGCCATCGGCGCGCAACGTGAAGATCTGGTTGCCCTCGGTCTTCGAAGGGGCACCCACGAACACGATGGTGCCCGGGAGACCGGCTCGATCGGAAGGATCGACGGCAGACTGAGATGGAGTCGGTGCCGAAGGCCGGGTACAGGATGCAGCGACCAGGGCAAGGCCCATGACCGCGAACCGCGCGCTCGCGAAGATACTCACCGGGGTCAGTGGGACGGAGCCCGCATCTGGCAGTCCGTCCGCAGCGGGAGCGGCTTGGGCGGCCGGGGAGCCTGCTCGAAGTCGAAGGTTTCCGATAGGTTCCCGGCGTTCCGGTCCCGCTTCGTGAGGGGAGGGACACCCCAGTTGTCCCCGACGAACTTGAGGATGGACGAGAACTCGTTCTGCTTGTGGTCGACGAACCCCTGCTTCGCGTAGGGGGAGATCACGAGGAGGGGAACCCGGAACCCCAGTCCGAATCGGTCGATCTGCGGAGGAGGCACATGATCGTAGAAACCGCCCCAGTCGTCCCAAGTGATGAAGATAGCGGTGTCCTTCCACATGGGGCTCTCCATGATCGCGTTGACTACTGTCGTGGTCCAGTTCTCGGAGTTGCAGAGGTTGATCTCGGGATGATCGGAGAGCCAGAATGATGGCGTGACCAGTGTGACCGGCGGGAGGCGGCCGTCTCGGATGTCGGGCACGATCTGGTCGACGGGGAACACGTGCTCCTGCCACAGAGGCGTCATCCGGATATGCCGGATGTAAGAGTAGGCGTTCCAGATGTATCCCTGCTGCGTAGATGGCGACGAGTACGAGGCCCACGGGATGCCCGCGTCATTCAACCGGTCGCCTTGGGTGGGGATGTCCCAGCACGGGAACTCCTTCGTGCGATCGCCGTCGGGACCCTCGACCCAGATGAACTCCTTCTTGGTCAGGTCACATCCCCAGGTCTTCGCGTTCCCTCGCGTCTGGCGCAAGATGTAGCTCTCGCCGGAAATGACCGGGTTGTCGTGGGTACCGGCGGACTGCGCGGCGATCGTGAAAAGATGGTTCGGGTAGGAGGGGCCCATCGCCGAGGCGAAGAAGTTGTCCCCGAGGACGTAATCCTCCGCCCAGCTCCAGTAGTTGGGGATGTCGTCCCGGCTGGCCAGGGTGTAGGCGAAGCTCTCCGCGAACTGCGACACGCCGAACCCGTCCATCTTCCCGTCGTTGTAGGACTTGAGGGCGATGGGGTACGTGTGCCGGATGTCGGTCGGGATCGCCTGCATGAAGCACTGGTCGAGCTTCACCGTCTTGCCGTCCATCTTGCCGGTGGTGGTGCCGTTGGCCCCGGGGAACTTCCCGAAGAAGTTATCGAACGAGCGGTTCTCCTTCACGATGAACACGACGTGCTTGATCGGCCACTTCGTCTGCAACTGGGAGGCGTCGACCAGGGGCGGGCGCAGGACCGGCTTGGCCTCGGGGACCTTGACCTCTCTCACCGGCCCGATCGAGCACCCGTCATCGGTACCGTACGTCACCCGCGGGTCAGGAGTCATTGTCGCAGCGGGGCTCGTCTGCGAGGGCGCGGGGCTTGAGCACGCGGTCACTGCCAGGGCCATCGCCGCGCCGAGGAACACGAGGGATCGGACCCTCCCGACACGTCGAGCGGATCGTCCCACAGCGCGAGAGGCAGTTCCCGAGGCTTTCATCCCGAAAGATGATGCGTTGCCGGACGGGCGGTGGTTCGGGGTCACGCGCCTACTTCTTCTCGTCGATGCGTATCGAGAGGATCCAGACCTTCTCGAGCGGGGTGTCTCCCTCGACGGCGACGGAACCGATCTTGCGGGCGACCTGCAGGCTGGTATCGCCGACGAGCTGGCCGAAGACGGTCTGGCCGGGAGGGATCAGATCCAGGCCATCCGGCCCCGTGATGATGAAGAAGCGACTCCCGGCCGAGTCCGGAGAGCCGTCGCCGGCCATCACCAGGGAGCCCACCTGATACAGCACCTGCCCTCCGGGGTCATCGTCGATCGTGTACCCGGGCCCGCCGGTGCCGTCCGCGCGGGGGTCGCCGCCTTCGATGACGTCGAGACCCTTGTCGATACGGTGGAAGTACGTTGCCTGGTACCAGTGGTCCATGGCGAGACTGACGAAGTTGTTGACCGCGATCGGGGCTTGCTTCGGCAGCAGCGTCCCGTACAACGTGCCGCACGATGTGACGATCCGGATGTCGTAAGTGGCGTCCGGATCGATGCTCATCGGATACGGCTGCTCCCGGAGGAACTTCGCCCGCACGAGCGCCGGTGGCTTGTCGGCACAGACCGCGGGAGGCTTGGAGGGCGACGCTTCGGGGCGTCCCGCGCTCCGAACGACGAACCCCACCGCGCCTCCGACGATGACCGCGAGACCGACCCAGATGCCGATGACGAGGGTCCGGTGACGCCGGCTTCGCGGTGGTGCTGATGGTGGTGTGGGCATGGGCGACACCCTAGCTGAGGTCGATGGGGTCAGCCCGCCACGCGGCCCACGAACTTTCCGCTCACCTGATACGTCTGGTCCGTACCCGGCGCGGCCGCCGCGTCGCACTCGAAGCTGCCTCGGATGATGTGGGTCTTCGCGACGGAGATGGTGACATCGCAGGACTCGTCTCCGGAGGCGATCGAGATGGGCTGCGGCGTCTGGCCGACGACGGTCAGTGTCAAGAGGAAGTTCGCTCCGCCGGTCGGCCTGGTCCCGCGGTAGACGGTACCTCCTAAGCCGAGGGTGCTCCCCGACTCGTCCTGCCATGTGAGGGAGGCATCCTCGCCGACCCCGAAGTAGTAGGGGTAGCCGATCATCGTCTCGAAGCTCAGATCGACATCGATGGCGTCGCCGGTGACTCCGGCCGTGGCCTGGCCGGTGGCGTTTTTGTTGGGCGTCCCGAGCAGGGGCCGTGGGCTCTGCTCGGAGGGCGTGGCGGAGGAGTCGGGGCGGGGCGAGTATGTTCCGGGAAGCGATCCGCCTGGTGACCCCGGCGATCCGGTGGCCGGCGTGGGAGGCAGCGAAACGGTGGTCGTGCTGTTGCAGGCGGAGGCGG
>CAZXFL010000058.1:3871-5376 GCA_964640385.1 uncultured Actinomycetes bacterium | reverse complement strand
CTCGGACTCGGACATGCGGATGGAATGAGCACGCTTCATGCAGGCTCCCTCGGTGAGGTTCGGGGCCGTCAGCGCCGGCGGAACAGGCGGCGGCGGGGTGTCGGATCCTCGGGATAGGGTTCGGCGTCGAGGATCTTCTTCGGGACGACGAGTCGCTTGACGTGCCCGTCGTGGCGCACGTTCACGGTGACCTTGGCCAGCGGGCGGTCGTAGTGGATGCCGAGCAGCGCAGCCCTGGGCATCCCGTAGGCCGCGAGCGTGTCCTCGATCTGATCGTCCCGCAGGAACGTCTTCACGCTGTCTTCTCCCGCATCAGATCGCGGAAGGCGCGGTAACCGACCTCGCATCGGAGCACAAGCTGTTGCCGCGTCTCCGACAACAGCTGCCGTGCCCGTCGTTCCCGCGCAACCCGCGGCGACGGCCGGTCCGACCGTGGTGACCGGTCCGACCCGAGCGCCCCGAGACCGTGGGCCCGGATGAAGTACGGCGGAACCACCACTCTCCGGCCAAGGGCCTTAGCCAGGTCGTGCGTCCTGCGGACGGCCATTAGACGATCTCGACCGCAAGCTCGCCGGCAGCTTCACGCTCTGCCTCGCTCGCGGCGTCGCGCCGGAGCTTGTAGCCCTCGGACTGCGAGACGATCTCTCCGTTGCCGGCGAGGCGCCGGAAGTAGAACTGATCGTCCGCGCCCTTGAAGACCTCGAAGCGGTCGGTGATCGGCTCGGCTGACACTCCGGACCCATCGCCAGAGATCTCGGCGCTCTCTCCCAGATCGACCTCGACGCCAACGAGCGGCGTGGCCTCATCCTCCAGCGGCAGCAGCTCGCCGGCACCGGGCTCTGATGAGACCTCCTCCGGAGCGACCTCAGGCTCGGTCAGCTCCTCGACCTGTTCGCCGAAGCCAGGGCCCATCAGGATCGTGAACCCACCGTCGCGATGCACGAGCGCCTTCTGGCCCTCGGTCGTCACGACCACCAGGTCGCCAGTCGCGACGTCGAACTGGGTGTCCAGGATGTGCATCGGATCTATGCCCAGCGCCTCGACAGCGATAACGCGCCGCCGCTCGGCGCCCGTCAAGGCGTCCTGGACCACGCGCTACTACCTGGCGGCCGCGAGGGCCTTCGCCACGGCGGCGTCGATCGCGTCGCGCGTCGCCGAAGGGAGCACGTCGGTGACGACCTCCGAGTCGTCGTTGCGACCGGGACCCACCGTGATCACGACGTTTTTGCCGTCGACGACGGCCTTCTGGCCGGCGGTCGTTACGACCGAGACGGACCCGTCCGCCAGGACCCGGTGGTCCAGGACCTCGACGCCACGGACACCGCTCTCGCGGGCGATCAGGCTTGCCAGCTTGGCCGTGTCCACGTCGGGCTTGGGGGCCTCGGGCTCGGGCTCCGGTGCGGACGGTGTGGCCGGCTCGGTGGTGGACTCGTCGTTCTTCTTGGCGGGCATGCGGTTCCTCCTTCGCTCATCGGGGTTGGCCCCGAAACTGGATGTGGATTCCG
>CAZXFL010000058.1:0-3771 GCA_964640385.1 uncultured Actinomycetes bacterium | reverse complement strand
ACCTCGAAGACGCGGTTCGCCTCGGTGCGAAAGATCGTCTCGGCGCGCGAGCGCACGGTGCCGAACACGGATTGCGGAAGGTCGCCGGCGATCGCCTGGATGGTTTCATACGGCGAGACGGTCCCGAGGATCGCCCGGGTTAGATGCAGGTTGATCTTGCGCAGCGCATCGGCCCGAAGGCCCTGGATCATGTCGGCCGAGTAGTCGACGAGCACCTCGACGACTTGCCGCGGGATCTCCGGCAGCAGGAGCACCTGCTCCGTGAATCCGATCGAGCGAAACGGCGCCGCCCCGAGGTCTGCGCCGAGGTCCGCCGCCTTGGAGAACAGGCCGGGTAGCTCGCGCCGGTATCGCTCCTCGAGTTGGGCGAGCGAACGGTCCAGCGCTTTACTGATCGCGTCCAGATGTCGGGCGTCGAAGCTGTCGGCGGGGATCCGCATGAGCTCGTCCAGCGCATGACGCCGGGCGTCCTCGAGCATCTCCATCGCTCGCTTGACCGCGTCTTCGGCAAGGTCATCGACCGAGGAGAGGATGGCCTGGACCTTCGCGCCGAAGGCCCGCTGCGCTTGTGCCGGGGTCACCTACCCCGTGACGATCCGGAGCGACTCGGCGACGTCGTCGGGCACGTCGGCCTTCTCCGGGTCACCATCTGCCGGCCGAGCCTCGTCGGGCTCGGCGTTCGGATCGAGGTCATAACCCACCTGCTGCAGCAGCAGCGCCAGCACCTCCGGCGGAACCTTCTCCCCGATCCAGCCCTGAGACTGTGCGACGGCCAGCGTGTCGGCCAACGTCCTGATCGTCGTGGCCGCCGAGGCCAAGTCACGGGGACTGAGCTCGGGAGCGTTGATCGTAACCAGTTCGGCGGGCTTGGCCGTCTCGGTGGTCTGGTTGCCGTCCTCGTCGAAGATCGGAACCTTGCCGTCGGCATCGACCTTCAGCCGTTTTGCCTCGATGGCCTTGTCGATGGCGAAGGCAACCATCCTGTGCACCGCATGGGTGAAGTAGCGCTGACGCTGCGAGAGCCGGCGGATGGTCGGAACGTCCATGACCTGGGCCGTCGCCTTGTTCACGTCCTCGGTCGAGGAGAGCCAGGTCTTCGGCAGCCCGGCGCCGGCGGCGATGTGCTCGAGGATCTTGTCGGCTTCCTTGACCATCTCATCGGACTGCAGCGTCGGCGCGACGACGTCCCATTTCATGCTCTTGGAATGCACGTGGACCGTCCCGGACTTCGGAGGCGCGGAGTTGCGACGTGCGTACTCCTGGATCTGGGCCTCGCTGCCTTCCATCGTCACGTCGTAGACGAACGAGCGGATCAGTTTCGCTCGTTCCATCATCTCCCAGAGCATCTGGTCGTAGATGTCCAGCCAGTCGGCCAGGTGCAGTAGGTCCGGCCACCCTCGGGTGGCGTTGGAGACCGCGTTCACGCGGAAGTAGAACGCGTCGCCGGAGAGCAGGCCATCATCGCGGGGCCGGACCACCGGAATGGCCTTGCCCTTCAGCCCGGAACCTTTGCGGCGCACCCGGATCTGATCGGGAACCAGGAGGTTCTTTGACCAGGGCTCGACCGCCTTGATCTGCGAGGGGTCGATGTATCCCAGCTGCACGACGCCGGCGGTCTCGCCCACGCCGACCTCCGGTGCCAGCTCACCGAACAGCCCGATCTCCAAGGCGAATTCGGGAAGGCGGAGATCCAGGTCGTTGACCGGATCGTTCCAGAAGTCCGAGGTGATCTGTTCGACGTCGGGGTTTCGGGCGGTGTAGGAGATCCCGTCGCCGACGATGAAGTCACGGTTCAGCTCGGTGATGCGGTGCCCGAGAGAGTTGAATTGGTACAGGCCGAACACGACCTCGATGGCCTGGTCGTGGGTGTAGCTCGGTAGGTCTCGCTTCGAGGTGCCGACGCCCTGCCACAGGTGCTCGTCGCTATCGATCCCGAGAGACTCGGTGAGGTGGGCCGTGGCCGTAACGGCGGCCTCCGCCGCGACCTCGGTGAGGAGCTTCTTGCCCGCAAGGGCGGTTCGGATGCGGCCCATCTACCCCTCCGGTCGAACGATCGCCTGGCACGGATACAACTCGGCCCGGGGGAGGCAGCCGCCGGAATCCTGCAGCTGGCCGATTTCGAAGAGCAGGCCGACGCGCCGGTAGCCGACACCGATCTCCAGCGCCTCACCGAGATCCTCGACGTGAAGAAGCTTGAGGTTACCTCCGTAAGGGACCGGAATCCCGCACTGGATCCTCATTTTCCCGGGACAACGACCTTCGGGGTCGCAACGACGAACCCGCCTGCGGCCAGGGTCGGCAGCTCGAGGTGATCGCCGGCGTCGGTCACGCGGACCGATGCCCTTCGGCCGCCCTTCCTCGGGGACCGACGGGCGCCCGCCTTCCGCAGCTCTCGACGTCGTTCGGCTCGGTTCACCGGGGTCTCCGATCTTCGATGGCTGCTCTTCGCCGACCCCCCTCACTAGAGCAGCCCTGATATCTACACCACTGCCAAAGCGGGACGGGACGGGACGGGACGGGTAGCCGGACACCCGCCGGACACCCGTGGGGGGCTTCCGGCCGGACATCCGCGCGGACACCCTCCGGACACTTCGGTGGAAATCGGCCTCAGTTGTGCCTACCTGCCCGAATGTCCGGCCGGACATTCGGGGGATACACAGCGTTTACCACCGGTGTTCGGGCGTCATAACCGCTCTCGACGCCGACGGTGAGCCGCCTCCAGCAACGACCGTGTTCTGTCGCAACATGCCCGTTTTCGACGGCTGTACGGACCGTTTTCTGTCCAATTCGACAGGTGTTCGCCCGAACACCTAGGTTTTCCACAGGGTTTTCCACAGAGGATGTCCGCCCGGACACTCCCCCTCCATCATCCCCATCGCCCCTCGGCTCGTCGACGGTGCGCGCGCTCGAGGATGTTCTCCCCCGGATCGCCGGCGATGTCGATCGGGTTGCCGCTCCGGACCTCGCGGGCGATCATGTCGTGCATCTCAGCGAAGAAGAAGTGGTCGGCGCGCTCAGAGACGTACCGCGCGACCTTCTGGCCGCGCCGGTTGGTCTCGGTCACCCGGTGCGGCGCACCCATCTGGGAGACGTAGCCGTCGGGCAGGTGCTCGGGCAGCAGCCGAACCTGGGTTGCGACCTGGGCCACGAGCCGGTCACACGCTCCGGTGCGCCGGGCCACGATCAGCCCTCGGTCATCGTCCTGGACGATCTGGTCGCGCTGCTCGTCACCTGACCAGCGGAGCAACATCACCCGGCCGACGAAGGCCTCCATGAACTCGCGGGCCTTTCGCTCCTCGGGTCGTTCGTCCACGACGCAGAAGCGGACCTGGTAGCGATCCATCAGCTGTGCGAGGTCTTCGAAGTCCGAGACCGTGTCGATGTAGAGCGGTGCGACCTGGTCGTTCTCGAGGTGCCGGCTGATCCGCACGTGAAGCACGGCGCCGACGTCAACGCCGGCCGTGACCCACTCCGGACCCACGTAGGAGTCCGGGCAGGTGTAGCGCCGGCGGCAGGCAAGGATCAGATCCCGCGAGAGCGACCCGCCCTTGGGGCTGTAGGGGAGGCCGAGGTCGAAGTTGTAGTGGGCCTGGATCGAGGTCTCGTCGCCCTTGTGGTGTGCCTCGATCAGGTTGGCGATGTTCTCGCCCGGCACGATGAGTCGTGAGATGTGGTAGGCGCGGGCCTCCCGGCCCGGGTAGGCCGCCACCCACCTCCCGGCGGCAACGGTGTCCCCGCCGATGGGCTTCTTGCACCGCCCGCACACTCGGG
>CAZXFL010000057.1:0-5540 GCA_964640385.1 uncultured Actinomycetes bacterium | reverse complement strand
GCTAATCGACGGACCTCAAATGCTTGCTCATTCCGGGACCGTCGCTAAACTACATGAATGTCATTCCCCACACACCCGCAGGGAGAATGCCAACTTCCGAAATCCCCAGGGTTTCCTCTTGTTCTGCACACGCTTGCCTCGCTACGGTGCGCCGGCAGGTCTGGGGTCGATTCGACGGGGAGGGTAATGAGATGAGACGATGGGCGAAGCGAATCTTCGCTCGGAGGCGAAGCTTGATGAGGAAGATGACCCCCCTCAGCGTTTCGAACCAGGTACGTGGCGCCGAAGGTAAGTGGGTAGCTATGAAGGATGGCCGCGTGATCGTGGTCGCGGAGACACCCGATGAGGTGTACCGACAACTCCACGGAAAGCAGGTCACTGGCGCGACGCTGCTGCGGGTGCCGTCTGAAGGCGAGCCCGAACTCGTCGGTCTGGGCTAGAACAACTTCTCGCGTGACCCTGCCTCCGTTCCCTTGGATCTACCCGTATTTCGAGGACGTCGACTCCAATGACCGGTACCCAGCCCACACGGGTCGGAGCGTTCTGCGGCCGATCGTGAACGTCAGCCTCCTTGGGATGGAGCAGATGGCGCCTGCTCTAGTCGACAGCGGATCTGAACACACACTCGTCGCCCCCTGGGTGGCGCGGGCGGCAGGACTTGACCGCAACAGCGCCGCATTCCAGGTTGCCATCGGCATCGGCGGTGACACGATTCAGGTCGGCCTCGTTCCGGCAACTCTGCGTCTCCACACCCCCGACGAATCGATGGACGACTACGTCGAGTGGGAAACCGAGATAGGCGTCGTGGACCGGTGGAAGCCGTCTTGGTCCGTGCTCCTGGGGCAGATCGGATTCCTGGATCGATGGACCGTAACGATGCAGCGTTCGGCGAATACGCTCGTGGTCGAGGAATGGGATGCTTTCGACAAACGCTTCGGAGTCCGCATCGAGGAGGCAGAAGAAAAGCGAATCAGGAAATCCTGATGCCCTTTGAGTGCACGAAGCCGAAGACTGCTGGCACCGCGTAAGGTCCAATACTACGTGGAGTCCAAAACTGCGATTCGCCCTCTAACGGGATTTGACGCGCTCTCGTGGACAGGGCTAGGTCGGTCAGGGATGAAACCTTCTGGGCCAAACCGGACATGATGAGCATGAAGAGGAGGGCGCCATCATCGAGGAACAAGCTTGGCCGGGGCTACCGCGCGTGCTATCCCCTGGCGTGGCGGACAGCACTACCGATGCCGAGTCGAGGTTCCGGCATCTGTACGAAGAAAACCTCTCGGTCGTCGCCGCCTACGCTTCGCGTCGCGCCCGATCCGGCGAGGACGCCGCCGATGTTGTGGCCGAGACGTTCCTCGTAGCTTGGCGCCGGCTCGACAAGGTTCCTGAAGGGGAGAACGCGCGCCTATGGCTCCTTGGTGTCGCACGTCGTGTGCTTTGGAACGGGGAGCGCTCTGCTCGACGCCAGCGACGGTTGGGAGCCAAACTTGCCGAGGAGCAAGCCTTTCATCGGGTTCGCCTCGTCGTCGAAGATGGGAACCCACATCTTGCTGAAGCTCTCGCAAGACTGCCTGCCGCGGACAGGGACCTTCTCGGCTTGGTTGCTTGGGAAGGCTTGAACACTGAGGAACTTGCAGCCGTGCTCGGCTGCTCGGGCAATGCAGCCAAGATCCGGGTCCATCGCGCTCGAAAACGCCTTCAATCGATGCTTGCTCGCCCCGAAACGAATGAGGAGGCCCCATGAACAACGATCGTTACGACCACGGGAGTGACCTGACCACACTCGATCCGATCGCGGAGGAAGGGTTTGCGGGTCTGGTCGGGACTGCAGGAGCACAGGAGCTCTTCAGCCAGATTCTCGCGAGTGAGGTGGAGGATGCTCCAGTCCGCGCCGCAACGAGAGGCCGCCGCCGGGGCCGCTGGGTGGCACTTGGCGCTGCCGCGACCCTGGCAATCGGTTTGGCTCTCGTCGTTCCAGAGTCTTTCCGACCTGACGCAGCGTTGGCCCGGCCCATCGATTTCCGCCAGAAGGACGGGTACATCAGCGCGATAATCACTGATCCGCGAGCTAGCAAGCAAGAGCTGGAAGCCGCGTTCGCCAAGCACGGGTTCTCGATCGAGGTGAAACTTGAGCCGACCTCCCCGGGTCTTGCCGGAACGGTTCTCGGCATGACTGAGGATCCCGACGCGCAGCGACACGAGATCACGAGGATCTTCGGTTCAGGGTGTTACACGGACGGGGGCGGACCGATGTGTCCGATCGGCCTTCGCATCCCGCTTAACTTCACGGGTCATGCGGTGGTGGATATCGGCCGTATCGCCCAGGATGGAGAACTCTATTCCGCTAACCCCAATCCCTTCAACCCGGGTGAGATGCTCTACTGTAGCGGCCTCCCAGGCAAGACCGTCGCAGAAGCACAGCCGATCCTCGAAGAGCTCGGCGTCGAGGCGGTCTGGCGGTCAAGCGACCGCTCGATCGACGACGTCCAAGGGATCGCTGCTTCATTGATCGCAGATCAGTTCGTCGGGATCGATGGCGCCTCGATCGCCAACGGAAAGACCGACGTGTGGGTTAGTCCGACGAACCGGTACCCGAACGGGGAGGATTGCGAGGGGTAGCTCCTCTTGCTAGCCGTCCGCGGTTGAGCCTTGACGGGACAATGCGCCGCGGTACTGACACGCCAGGTCCGTACTGACCACGTCTGAGGCATCCTCGGGCGACGTTCCCTCGAAGAAGCGTCAGTCCAGACCACCAAGGGCAGGTGCCACCCCAGAACCGTAGCCTCGAGGACGCGGCGAGCGCCAGTTCGGTCCGAAGACGGTGCGCAACTCCTGCCGCGTTCGTTCGGTGCTCACGCGATGCGCCGGGAGGCACAAGATTCATCGCACAAAGTGGCGGTCCAGCGAGGTTGCTTCACGTGCGGAACGGGGAATAGTGTCGGCCGATGGTCACCAAGCCGAAGGTATCCGACCCTCTGCCCCCGACCACACCGCCGACGAACCCGATCGGCCAGGAGCCCAGGTGGAAGTTGTTCCTCCGCTGGGTCTGGAAACTCATCCGGTGGGCCGCCGTTCTGGCGATTCTGGCGTTCGGAGCCCTATCGGCCTGGAGGGGCACGTTGGAGGTTTGTAAGGACACCGCTCTGGTCGCGAACAACGTGGTCGTCATCGAGCCTACATGCGGCGGCGCGACGGCCACAGACGCGGTCGTGATTATCGGCGGCGTTGCGATCCTGCTCCTCATCCTCCCGGACATGCAGGAGGCGGGCGCGTTCGGTTTCTCCCTCAAGCGCAAGGTCGTCGAGCAGGCGAAGAAGCAGAAGGCACTCGATCAGAAGCTGGACCTTCTTTCGGTTCGGGTGGACACTGCCGCCAGCGCGACGGCCACGGCATCAATCCAGGTTGAGAAGCTCGTTCTCGCCGAACAGGTTCTCGCTGCGCCGGCTGCGGTTGCTGCAAAGGCCGGGGTCTTTGCTCTGGAGGGGGAGGGTCTCCAGTACCTGCTTATGCAGGACGCGGTAGCGACAGTTGAGGCTGTTGAGACACCGGAAAACGCGGTCGCGAAGCAGAACCTCATTCGGACATGGGAGCGGGTGGAGTTCGCCATGGCCGCTCTTCCGTCTGCGGCATCCAGACGCTTCCAGGCCGTGTTCGCCGACGAGCTTCGTGCCGTTCGCGCTGCTCGGAACGCGGTAGCGCACGCCCAGCCAATCGCCACCGCTCCGATGGAGGCCGCGCTGGAGGCCGGAAGGGAATTGCTGCGAGTCGCCGAGAGCCCGCCACCTGAGTGATGCGCATCGGCGACCCGGAACCGATTGACCATCCCTAGGAAGGGAATCTCCCCACCACCTACTTTCGTCCTGAGCACCGCGGGCGGCGGAGCCGTACCTTCCAGGTGGGTTAGCCCAACGTTGCCGACTCTCGTCGCTCCTGCCTGGCGTCCGGGACTTTTCGGCCATGAGCGAACCTTTCCCGCTCGCCCGCAGTCTCATTGGCAGGGCCCAGTCCAGAGGAGGGGCGTCCATGCGCCGACTGCCATCCGTCTTCATCACCTGCACGATGATCGCCCTCGCCCTGCTCGCGTTCCGCCCAGATGCCGCTCAGGCCGGTGGAGCCGTTTGGAACTTCAACAAGGAGATCTACCAGCCTGGCGAACGTGCGACCGGTCGCGTGATGTTCGGCAGCGGTAGCAACGAGGGGAAGGTCTCCGACGGCCCGTTCCAGGGGTACCTCGTGCCGGGCACGGGCGGCATCGACCCGCCGAAGATCCCTGCGAATGCGATCCCGGTCGGAGAGATCGCCATCCGCTCGAACGGCGGGGCTTCCCAGTGGATAGCGAGCATCTCGTTCACGGTTCCGAACGCCACCTCAGGACGCTATGCGCTTGAGATGTGCAACCAACCGTGCAGGGTCAGCGCCGTGGAAGAGATCAGTTTCGGGTCCGTCATCATCGCGGCGTCCGCACGGGAGGCGCAGCTGATCCAGCAGAACGAAGGGCTCGAACGGCGCCTCAGTCGGACCCAGGCCCTAGTGAGGAGACAGACCCGCGACCTGGAACGGGCCGAAGCTACGGCGAAGGATGCGGTCGGACCCGAACCTGCGAGAGCGCCCGGGGCTCAGAGCCTAGAGACGGAGCCCCAAGAGGGATCGCAGGCAGCCTTTGAGAGTCATCTCCCCTGGTTCGGGTTGGGAGTCCTCGCCGGCCTCGTGCCGTCGGTGTTGGTCCGTCGTCGCCGGCAGCACCACCGAACCTCTCGGTCGGGCCGAGCCCCGGTCGCCGGAGGGAACGGGAGCGAAGCGGAAGCCTTCACCGGCTTGCGCCAGCGGTCCTGATCTTCTAGCGCCTCTCCTGGCGGGAGTTGTCCACTAAACTCGGAGCCGTCACCGAGATGGCGGATTCCCTGGGGGAGCTCCAGCCTCGTCAGCGAAGCCCGTAGCCGTGACCGTTGTCCACGTCCGAGGATGTGCGCTCAGTTGGCCATCGCCTTCACCTCGCCCGGGCCGGGAGAAATCCTGGTCGAAATCGAACAGGGGCTCTGTTCCGGGACGTCTGAGTCTAGCGATTCGAGGAGAGTTGGGTCCGGTAACGCCGATACGTCTGCATTTCGCGGATTCGGCACAGGCTGAAACCCTTTCGGGTGGTGCGTGACGCCTGGGTGTCAGCCGATGCGGATCATCTTCTTGTTCACGAACTCGTCGGCGCCGAGGCGGCCGAGCTCGCGGCCCGAGCCCGAGCGCTTGATGCCGCCGAACGACAGCTCGGCGCCGTCGGCGCCCACGACGTTCACGAACACCATGCCGGCCTCGATGCCGTCGGCGACGCGGAGCGCCTGCTCCTGGTCGGTGGTGTAGACGTACGAGCCCAGGCCGAACGGGGTGTCGTTCGCGATGCGCACGGCGTCGGCCTCGTCCTTCGCGCGGTACACCTGCGCGACCGGGGCGAAGAACTCCTCCTGGGAGGCGGGGTTCTCGGGAGTGACATCCGTCAGCACGGTCGTCGGGAAGAACGCGCCGTCGCGGGTGCCGCCGTGCACGAGCGT
>CAZXFL010000056.1:0-5763 GCA_964640385.1 uncultured Actinomycetes bacterium | reverse complement strand
CGCGGCGGTGAGACCGGCGATCCCACCCCCGATGACGACGACCTCGGTGTCCACGAGCGTCAGGATACGCCCGAGCCGGAGCGCTCATGCTTGCCTCGCCGTTTCCGTCCTCGGGCCCGTCCAGGGTGCGGCAGCTGCCGGCGATCCCGGGCCGCGCGCCATCGTCGTCGGTACCCCCGACGCGATGATCGGGCTCCCGCCCGGCTCGTTCGGCAACGATATCTACAGCGCGGACGGGAGCGGCCAGGTCAAGAGGGTGCGCATCAAGGCCGGGGATCGCACGCGGCTGAAGCTGGGCTTCGAGAACGACGGGCCGTCATGCAACGATGTCGAGACCGCCGAGAGCGGAGAGTTCATCAGTATCCGCGGAGACTTCTCGGCCTACTGTGAATGCGACTAGCCCGGCCTCGGTCTTGAGTTGTGTCCACGCCTACTGCTAGCCTCCGCAACACGGCTGCGACGAGGTGAGTGCCATCAGAGAGCGAGGAGGAGGGCGGTGGATAGTCGCGAGCTAGCCGCCGAAGAACCTCGCCATGGGCCCATTGGCGACGCCTTGGGCGCCCCTCTCCGTCATGGGGGTCCTGGCGCTGCCGTCGCTGCATACCGACTCGAACTCCGACTTCAAGTGCGCCAAGTGCAACGCTGGACTGAGGCTGACCTAAGGAGCTGATCTTGCCCGATGGATATCGAAGCGACCTGGCCGATCTCACGGCTCATCCCCATCTCCTCGGCGTCAGGCGTCGAGGCGCAAGAGCGCCGGGCCGCGTCGGCGCTACTCGCCGTGATGTCGGTGGTGCCCGACTTCAGCAAGACCTTGCTCAAGCCACTCGGCGCCCCGGCAGGCAAGGCCGAGACGTTCATCGAAGTACCGTTCAAGGTGGCCGGGCGATCGATCCGTCCGGACGGAATCATCGCCGTGAGCCGGGGAGGAAAGACGTGGGGCGCGATCGTCGAGGTCAAGACGGGACCGAACTCGCTTGAGCCGGCGCAGATTGAGGCCTACCTCGACCTCGCTCGAGAGATCGGCGCCGACGCGGTTCTCTCGCTGAGTAACCACTACGTGACCGCTGCGAGTGGCTATCCGATCGATGTCGACAAGCGAAAGCTCAGGAAGGTCAAGCTCGCTCACTGGTCGTGGGTGGACGTTCTAACGGAGGCGGTCGTCGTCAAGGAACATTCAGGGGTGAAGGACCCAGAGCAAGCTTATGTCCTGGGTGAGCTGATCCGCTACCTGTCGGATACACGCTCGGGTGCGGTCGCCTTCGACTCGATGGGCCCAAGCTGGACTGCGGTGCGCGACGGCGCGAGGGCTCAGACGATCCGCAAGTCAGCACCGGAGGTCGACGCCGTGGCTGCTCGGTGGGATGACCTGATCCGCTACCTCGCCCTTCAGCTTACAAAGGACCTCGGGCGAGATGTGAAGCAGACGCTTTCGGCGAAGGAGTCGCAGCCGACGGCTCGTCGGGCGGCCCTTTGCGAGTCGCTCGCCTCATCAGGCGTCCTCAACGCAGAACTTTCGGTGCCGGACGCGGCGGGGCCGCTGGAGATTTCGGCGGATCTTCGATCGCGGCAGGTGACGGTCTCGACGCGAATCGATGCTCCCAAGGACGGTCGATCGAAAGGCCGGGTTTCCTGGCTGCTACGTCAGTTGACGGATGCTCCGGGAGGGCTTCGTGTCGAGACTCGCATCGCGCGATCAGCTGCGACCCTCGCGAGCACGCTCGAGGCAGCGAGATCGGCTCCGGACGCTCTCTACCCTGTCGGCTCCAAGGAGATCCGGGGATTCATCCTCAGTCTCTCGTTGGGCATGGGTCTCAAGCGGTCCGCTGGCCGCGGGTCGTTCATCGACAGCGTGATCGAAACGTCGGAGTCGTTCTACGGTGACGTGCTTCAATCGTTGCGAGTCTGGAAGGCGCCGCCGCCCAAGCTCAAGAAGCCAGTCCTCGATGTTCCGACTCGTCCACCCGACGGTGAAGGCAGGCGACTTCCGCCAGCCGATGTGGCGCGATCTGCCCCGGAAGAGTCGGGAGCGCCCGTCGATGTCTGAGGGGTGGCGAAGGCCTCATCGACTGTTACTGAAGAGCGGGGTGCTCGCGCTCGGAGTCGGCTTGGCAGCGTGCGCCGGGAGCAGGTCCGTTCCCGCCTCCGAGGATCCGGATCCCTCGGTCGGGGGTCTGCCAGTCAGTCGAGCGGACCTAGGGAAGGATTGGCCTCTCACGGTTGATTCGGGAACTATCGATTGCCTCGCGCCCAGCGCAATCATCTTCACCACACCGGACGGGACCGTGTATGGCGTCAACGGAACGGCACTAACGTCGGGGTACCCGAGGATCGAGCCGATATGGGCGAAAGACCCTGTGGTCAAGGGGCTCAATAAGATCAACATTGGACCCTTGATGGACCTCGGTGCTGCGCGGTGTGGGGAAGCCTGATGGAGGGGAGTTGACCCGCCGCATGATGAGGACTGCCCCGAGACGATGAAACCGCCACGAACTTGGTCGGGGAGAAGCCGTCGGAAGACTTGAGCGAGCCGAGCGGCTTCCGAACCTTGAGACGCTTGCTCGGCTTGCTGACGGGTTCGGAGTCAGCCTCCCTCAGCTGCTGCGCGGCGCCAGAGGCTGACCCGCGTTCCCGCCCTCGGCCTTTCCGGGCTAGGGTTGCCCATGGGCCGACCCGTCGGTAAGGGTCGTCACCTCGGAGCCCCTATGCCGCCCGCTGGCGGGGTCGAAGGCTGAAGGGCACGAACAATCCAGGCAGCCGACGGCGAGAGGCACTCACATGGGAGAAGCGCCAGGGAGTCGCGACTGGACCACGGGGAAGGTGTCGGCTCTTGTGATCTTGTGCTCGCTGGCCGTGGGCTGGATGGTGCGGGATTACACGGTGAGGAGCGTTCGGGAGGACGTCAGACGTGAGGCCGATCTCGAATCAACTCGAGTGTACGTGTCCGGGTACTGCTCCGGTGTCGAGGATGTTGTCACAAGCGCGACGAGCCTGCTGGTGTCCGAAGGCCCCACCTACCCCGACACGGACTCGGCGGCTTTCGTGGCCAGCAAGGACTACCTCCGTTATACGATCTTGGACGCGTTCAGACCCTTGACGGAGCCCGCGCAGGTCCCAAGTCTCCAAATTGCCCCCGACTTCGAGTTTCGTCCTCCGAAGCTGGACGGGAACGGGGCCCCTGTCTGGTTGTCCTTCGACGAACTTCACCGCCTAGGTCCGAAGCCTGCCTACGAGGCTTGGTGCGACCATGTCGCTAGCCCGACGCTTCAGTGGGAAACAGAGCGCTAGATCGGTCATGGGCCGCTCGGGCCTTTCCCAATACTCCCGCCGTGTGGCAGTATCCGACAACCGGCTGTGGGATGCGGTGGAGGTGAAGCTATGAGCAGGAGGGCGTGGGGGATCATCGCCATCGTGGCGGGGTGGTGGCTGGCGCTAGGGGGGCTCGTGGGGGTCGGAAGGCTCTTGGACTCTGTCGCTCCGTGGCCCATGGTGGTTGGCGCGGCCGTCGTTCCCGCGACGGGGATTGCTCTTGCGTTCTGGGGCCACCACCTCAGGTTGCCTGGGTCTCCCGGGTCGCCGAGCAAGAACGGGCGGATCGAGGCGGAGCCTCGCAACAACTGACGTTGTCCGATAAGAACATGTTGGATTCGGGCAGTTCGACTCACGCCATCACTTCGCCATCCCAGGGTCCGACAAGACGAGGAGAGAGGGCATTGCCGACTTCGCCATGCGGGAGCAACTCCTATGCTCTGCGCATGTCAGGAGGGCGCGTGCGATCCGCGGCGATCATCTGCGCCATGTTGGCATCCCGCGCGGGAAGGCCGTTGCCTTCGAACGTGTCAAAGTTCCAACAGTTCGATAACGGCGTTCGCGCGGAGGGTTCCGTTGACAATCACGGCACGACGAGGCGCCGCCACGTCCGCGTGATCGGTCATGAGTACATCGGCAAGGAGGCCGACAAGTGGGAGGAGCAGATGATCCTCGGTACCGATGGCGGCGCTGAATACGGTTCCGTGGGGCTCGTTGATCCCGAGGCGTTGCGGAACGCTGCGATACAGCTCACGGTCCGTGAACTCTCCCAACGTTCCGGACTCTCCATCGGCCTGATCTCCGAGTTCCGGCAGGGGAAGCGTGACCTTACCTCGGGCCAGGCGGTGAACTTGCGTCGGGCGGTCAACGGTCGAAACAGGTAGAGGGCTCGACGGTCGTGCCTTCAACGCATAGTCTCGCTCCAGATGCCCGGGCGGCGGAAGAAGAGGCGAGCTGGCAGTTCTGGCGCTCCAAGCCGACAGGAGCGAGACCTGTACCGCTTGGCGCTGACTCGAGCCGATCTGTACGCAGCTAAGAGGGTGTGCGAATACGCAAAGGCTGAATCAGTTGACCTTGGACACGACCTCTGGATGCCCTTACACGATGCCGCTCTGATCTCATACGCCCGACCCTTCACGGCCAATCAACCCTTCGGACCCCTCCCCGCGAAATGGTCAAGGTTTGATGACGCCAGGCTCCAGGAGCTTCATGACAACTTCCTCGACCTGCGTCACAAGACAATCGCTCATAGCGATGCGGATGTTCGGCGCGTCATCGTTATCCCGGTTGGAGTGAGTGTCCCGCCGTTCCCTACCCCCAGCCGCCGTCCCGCGGTGGCCCTGACGAATCTGAAGCGAACGCCCACCATGTTCCATGATCTCATCGACCTCTGCAGCGACCTGGGGACACGCATCAACCAGGCCGTCGAGGATGCGCTGGACGCCCTGCCAGGGGGATCCATCCGGATCGCCCCTTATGACCTGGCGACTGGGAAGCCCGAGGACCTCGATACCTCTACGGGCGTAGTCATAAGAGACGAGAAGCACGGGTTCGGCGAGTCGTAGCCTGAGATTCACGGCGTGTTCACGCCGGGAGATATCGCAATACCCCCCGGCTCAGACCAGCGGAAACACCCAGTGGAGGTGAGGGGATTCGAACCCCTGACCTCTGCCGTGCGAAGGCAGCGCTCTACCGGGCTGAGCTACACCCCCTCCACTGCGGGCCAGGGTAACAAAGCCCTTCGGGGCGGGCGCGACAGCGCCCGCCCCGGTGCGGACTAGACCGACGCGGTTTCCTCCGCCGCGTCCTTGGGACTGCCTCGCGTGCTGTCGATCAGCGCCACAACGATCACGGTCAACCCAAGCACCGCCGGCCAGATCATCCACCACATCCCGAAGAACGGCAGGACGCCGACCACGATCAGCCAGTCTCCGACGGCTCGTGAGCGCGAGCGGTACCACACACCCACCAACATCGAAAGCCCGAAGGCGCCCACGATCGCAAGCGCGAACGCGTTCTCCTTCGACGGCCTCATGATCAGCTGGGCCGTGACGGCACCGATCTCGACGGCGCCAACGAGCCCTGCGAGCACGACCCACCAGTCACGTCCGGTCAGCTTCCCCGCTCCACCCGCGCGGGCGCTCCGGTCGCGCTTGAACGCGCCGGAGATCCCCAGGCCGACGGCGGCCAGGATCAAGGCCATGATTCCGAACGGCACGACGCCCCCACCGATGCCCATCGCCGATGCAGCCACGGCCAGCAGCAGGAAGATCGCGAAAAGGACTGCGATTGCTGCTTCTCTCGTCATCTTCTTCTCCATCCGTTGTAGAGGTGCGGTCTTGAACAGATCGAGAAGCGTGAGGAACCACACGCGCAGACTCGCTCGCCGGCCCCGCCGCTCCCGTTCCGCGCGGAGCCGGTCACCGAACACCTGCACCATGTCCGCCCCGTAGA
>CAZXFL010000055.1:0-6806 GCA_964640385.1 uncultured Actinomycetes bacterium | reverse complement strand
CGGTGAACAAGCTGATGATCGCCGAACTTGCACGCTGCGAATTCATCGACCGCCGAGAGAACGTGCTTTTCGTCGGCAACCCCGGCACCGGAAAGAGCCATTTTGCGATCGCACTTGCGGCCGCGGCGTGCGCCAAGGGCTACCGGACCCGCTTCGTTCGGGTGACCGAACTAGTCACGCTTCTCATCGAGGCCCGTGACGAACGCGGACTGATGGGCCTAAAGAGCCGGCTCGCCAAACTTGACCTTCTGGTGCTGGATGAACTCGGCTACGTGCCGGCCTCGAAGATCGGGGCGGAGTTGCTGTTCGACGTCATCTCAACGGCTTACGAGCGCACGAGTCTGATGGTGACGACGAATCTGCCGTTCGAGTCCTGGACCGAGGTGCTGGGCTCGGAACGACTCACCGGAGCGACCCTTGATCAGCTAACCCACCGCTGCCAGATCATCGAAACGAAGGGCGAGAGCTACCGGCTCCGGGACGCAAAAGCCCGGATCGCCAAGCCGAAGGCTTCCGGCCAAAAAGGTCGGGAAGACAGAGCCAGCGTTCTGCGCCAGACGACCACCTGGATGGCAACTGGTGACACGGTCGGACCCATCGGACAGCTAATCGACAGCGCTATGAGCGCCGGTCGAAACCTGTCGCACCCCTAGGCTAAAAAAGCCGGTCGAAACCTGTCGCACCCGAACATCCCAGTTCTGCCGGGGTTCGCCCCCAGGCTTCTCGCAGAGAAGCCGGCAGAAGGGGAAAAGGAGTGCGACAGGACATGCAGGAATGGACCGAGATCCGCCAAAAGGTGCTCCGCGACGGAGCCTCGAAGCGTTCGATCCGGCGCGACTACGGCGTCGGGTGGGAGACGCTTCAAAAGATTCCCCCGCCCGGAGCCGCCGGGGTACCGCCAGACCAAGAGGCGCCAGAAGGCCAAGGTCGGCCCGTACCTGCACCTGATCGAAGAGTGGCTTGCCGAAGACCGCGACGCCCCGCCCAAGCAGCGCCACACCTCCAAGAGAATCTTCGAGCGGCTGCGCGATGACTACGGCTACGCGGGCGGCATCACCCAGGTAAAGGAGGCCGTCGCCCGCCACAGGCGGCATCACGCAGATGTGCACATGCCGCTTTCTCATGAGCCCGGCAAGGCCCAGTTCGACTTCGGCGAGGCGTGGGTCGTGATCGGGGGTGTGGAGCAAAAGGCGCACTTCAGCTCACTGAGGAGATCTCGAAGCGCCGGACGTAGCCCGGCGCCGTCCAGCTCAGTCCGGGCGCGTCTGCCCGGTCCGCGGCTCGCCTACCCCTGCGCCTTGAACGCGTCCCAGACGTCCTGCCACTCCCGGTCGACATCGAGGGTGAGTTCGCACAGGGTCTGTCCCTTCGTGAAGTCTTCCTCGGTCGGGATGCAGGTCTCGAGACTCGGCTGGACGATGCGCCCCGGCTGCCACGGACCCGCACCCTTGATCAGGTCGTCCTTGTTGAGGCCGGCCATGGGCGGGATGTACCCGTTCCACTGGAAGTTCACCATCGCGTTGTCGAAGTCGAGCATGAAGTTCAGGAAGTGGTGCGCGAGCACCGGGTTCTTTCCGCTGCTGACCAGCGCCATCATGTCGTTGGCGATCATCATGTTCTCCGACGGCGCCCAGTAGCGGATGACGTCCTTGTCCACCTGGTAGTCGGGGTAGTAGGACTGCACGAAGACGAAGTCCCCGGACCATCCCTGGTGGATCAACGACGCCCCCTCGGGGAGGTCCGTATAGTTGCTGATGTCGGCTTTGACATCGACGGCGTTCACCATGTCGATCAGCTCGGTCCGGGCGGTCTCAAGGTTCGCCGCCCGCGTCGAGTCATCGTCGGTGTTGACGTCGTAGATACCGTTCTTGAGGAGCGTCATCCCGATGGCTTCTTTGTAGTCGTCGAGGATGTGGACCTTCCCCTTGTACGCGGAGTCCCAGAGGATCTCGTAGGGGTTCGACATCGACGGGATGACGTCCTCGCCGGGTCCTGTGATGGATGAACCGCGGGGCCTGTCGATCCGCCACCCGATGCCGGTCGTGTAGACCACGTACGGCACCGTGTAGAGCGCGCCGACGTCGTAGAACGGCGTCTGGGGCGCGGTGCCGTGGTAGACCTCCCACGTGTTCGCCAGGTTCGGGAGATAGCTCTTGTTGAGCGGTCGGAGGAGGCCGCTCGAGGCGAGTCGCGCGAGGACGTTCGGCGACGGGAAGTAGACGTCGTACGGGGTGTCGGTCGCGGAGAGTGTCCCGAGCGCCTCCTGCTCCGTATTGAACGTGTTGCGATTGACCTTGACGCCGTACTGTTCCTCGAACATCCCGACGACGCGAGGATTGATGTACTCCTCCCAGTTGTACAGCTCGAGGGGACCGGCCTCAGGTTTGAGTCCGTCGGCGATCATGTCGGCCTCGTTCACCGGGAGCGTCACGGGGTTATCCGGTCGCGCGGGGTTGAGGATCGACTCGTCCACCTTCCCCTGCTTCGTCGGATCCGTGCACGCCGCCAGGATCGCGCTCGCGAGCGGGATGCTCGCCGCGGTGAGTCCCGTGGTACGCAGGAACGTGCGGCGGTCCATGGGTGTTCGTCCGAGCCCGAACGGGCGTTTGCGGCCACCTTCTCTCGGGTGCATGGTCATCGCGGGCCTCCCTCCGGTGGAGCCCTGAGTATCACTCCTTGCTCCCCGAGTTGCAAGGCAGCGCCTCGGGCTGATACGCAGGACGTTGGTCCCCCGCACCTTGGTCCCCCGAGAGGCTCGCGGAGGCGTGCGATAGGCCGAGAACGCCAAGTTGCGCCGCCAGGTCAAGAAGCTTCGCAAGGAGCTGGCCGACGCGACGAGGTCCGTTTTCGACCGGCGTTCATAGCCGGTCCGCGTATATACTGGACATTCACCGTCGGAAGCCCTCGTGTGAGCGAACCGAGGTACTTGTTGGGTGTGGGTTTCGCAGGAGGCGGCCAATGAGCCGACCGACCGCGGCGCGAACGGGTGTTGCGACCGGTGAGCGCCGACGCGATTCCTTGCAGGTTGGAGGGGAGACGGAGATGGCATCGGAAGAGCCGATCAAGACCGCGTTGTACGACGTCCAGGTGGCGATGGGTGCGACGTTCGCCGCCGAGGGCGGCTGGTACTGGCTGGACAGCTTCGGGGACGTCCCGAGGGAGTACCGAGCAGTCCGCGAAGGCGTGGGCGTGTGGGACATGTCGCCGCTCATCAAGTGGGACTGGCGAGGGTCGCAGGCGGCGGCGGCCATCCAGCGCGTGTTCTCGAACGACGCCGTCGGCATGGAGATCGGACAGGTCCGCTACGGGGGGTTCCTCGACGCCGACGGGTCGCTCGTCGACGACGGCACGGTTTTCAGGCTCGCGGACGACCACTTCTGGATCATGACGAACGGCATGGACCTGGAGGCGTTCTTCGCCGGGGGCACGAAGGGCCTCGACGTGAGCATCGAGCACATCACCCAGGACATGCCGAACTTCCAGGTGCAGGGGCCCGAGTCTCGGAACCTGCTCGCTACGCTCACCGACGCCGATCTGGACACTCTCACCTACTTCCGGTTCTACCCGGAGCCGGTGAAGGTCAGGGGCGTTCCCGCCTGGCTCTCCCGCACCGGGTTCTCGGGCGAGCTCGGCTATGAGCTGTTCGTCCGGCGCGAGCAGGCCGAAGACCTCTGGAACGTGCTCGTCGATTCCGGCGCGAGGCTGTACGGCAACTCGGCCATCGAGATGTGCCGCATCGAGAGCGGGATGATCGTGACGGGGTTCGACTACGAGCCTCGCGCCGGCACGCCCTTCGACGTGGGGCTGGACCGCTTCGTCGCGCTCGGCGCCGACATCCCCGGCCGGTCCCGGCTCGCGGAGGTCGCCAAGGCTCCGCCGAACCGGTTCAAGACCCTGCGCTGGGACGGTGACGAGCTTCCCGAGTACGGTACGGCGGTCACCAAGGACGGGGAACGAGTCGGGCTCCTCACGTCCCCGACCAACAGCCCGATCTTCGGCCCGATCGGGCTCGCCGTGATCCGGACCGAGGCCGCCGAGGACGGCGGGACTGTGGAGGTCCAGGGACCGAGCGGCACGATCACCGCGACGATCGCCTCGGCCCCGATCTACGACCCGAAGAAGGAGCGCGTTCGCATGTGACGGATCGTCCTCCTGAGAAGGATGACCCATGCCCGCGGGGCGACCTGCTCGATGCTGAGGAGATACCCATGCCTGCGAGACAACGCGACGTCGTGATCGTCGGCGGCGGCCACAACGGGCTGGCGTGCGCCGCGTACCTGGCCAAGGCCGGTCTCGATGTCCTGGTGCTGGAACGGCGGTCGATCCTGGGCGGGGCCGCCGCGACGGAGGAGACGTGGCCGGGATACCGGATCTCGTCGGCCTCCTACGTCGTGAGCCTCATGGCGCCGCGCATCATCTCGGAGCTCGAGCTGAAGCGCTTCGGATACCAGGTCTCCATCATCTCGCCCGACTACTTCGCACCGTTCCCGGACGGTTCCTCGCTCACCCTGTGGGGGGACCCGTCGCGCGACGCGGAGGCCGTGGCCAAGTTCTCCAGGCACGACGCCGAGGCGCTGCACGAGTTCGACCGGTACTTCGCGCGGATCGGGCCGCTCCTCAGGCAACTCGAGTTCGTGATCCCCCCCAACCTGAGCCTGCGAGAGCTGCCGCGCTGGCTCAGGCTCGCGGCGCGCCTGCGCAACTGGAGGGGACGTGACGTCGCCGAGGTGATTCGCCTGTTCACGATTAGCGCGGCCGACCTGCTCGACGAGTGGTTCGAGGACGAGCGCGTCAAGGGGGCGCTCGCCACGCAGGCCGTCATCGGCGCCTGGCACGGGCCGATGTCGCCGGGATCCGCGTACGTCCTCGTCCACCACTGGATGGGCGAGGTCGACGGCCACGAAGGTGCCTGGGGGTGGGTGCAGGGCGGGACCGGCGGGGTGAGCGCGGCGCTGGCGAAGGCGGCCGTCGCTGCGGGCGCCGAGATCCGAACCGATGCTGCGGTCGGGCGCGTCGCCATCTCTGACGGCCGCGCAACCGGAGTGGAGCTCGCGGACGGGACCGCGATCCGGGCTCGCTTCGTCGTCTCGAACGCGCATCCCGTGACCACGTACCTCGACCTCGTCGGCGAGGCGCACCTGCCCGACGACGTCGTGCGGAGCATCAAGGTCTACAAGACGAAGTCGGGGTCGGTGAAGGTGAACGTCGCCCTGGGCGAGCTCCCGAACTTCCCGTCGTGGGATCAGGACGGGGAGCTGCACCGCGGGATGGTGGCGATCTCGCCGTCGATCGAGTACCTGGAGAGGGCTTGGGACGACGCCAAGCACGGACGGCCGTCCGAGCACCCGTACGTGGAGGCGATGTTCCCCACCGCCCATGAGCCCGCTCTCGCGCCCGAGGGCAAGCACATCATGCTCGCCTTCACGCAGTTCGGTCCGTACGAGGTCCGGGACGGGTCGTGGGACGGCGAACGCGAGGCGTACGGACGGCGGGTCATCAAGACGCTGGGTGAGTTCTCGCCGAACCTCGAAGGAGCCGTCGAGGCGATCGAGGTCCTCGCGCCGCCCGACCTCGAGGAGCGCTTCGGTCTCGTCGGAGGGAACATCTTCCAAGGCGAGATGTCCCCGAGCCAGATGTTCTCGCTGCGGCCGATCCCGGGCTACGGGGACTACCGAACGCCGATCTCCGGTCTGTACCTGTGCGGGGGAGGCACGCACCCAGGCGGCGGCGTCATGGCCATCCCTGGGAGGAACGCGGCCCAGGTCGTGAAGCGGGACGCCAAGCGCAGGAGCATGACACGCTCGTGGCGACGCGCCAGCGTGAAGGGGTCATAAAGTCTCGACTCGCCTTCTGACCTGCGGCCAAGTAGGATCGCGCCGTGCTGTTCTCGATCCTCTACTTCCTGCTCCGGCTCGTCCTTCGGATCGCTCCCGGCGACGATTCCCGTGAGCGCGAGGCAGAGATCCTCGCCCTTCGCCACCAGCTAGCCGTGCTCAAGCGGCAGAACCCGCGCCCGAAGCTCCGACGCCGCGACAGGATGCTGTTTGCCGCCTTCGCTCATCTGATCGGCCGGGAGCGCTGGGAAGGCTTCATCGTGAAACCTGCGACGATCCTTCGCTGGCACCGGGAACTGGTCAGGCGCAAGTGGACGTTCCGCCACAAGAAGGCCGGCAGACCACCGCTTGATCCCGCACTCGTGCTGTTCATCATCCAGATGGGCAAGGCCAACCCGCGATGGGGAGCCGTTCGGATCAAAGGAGAGCTGAAAGGGTTGGGTTACGTCGTGGGCGTGACCACGATCCGCATGATCCTTCGCCGCTCGGGGGTCGGTCCGGCGCCCCGGCGCGGACCTTCCTGGACGGAGTTCCTCAGGGCTCAAGCAAGCGTCATATTGGCTACCGACTTCTTCACCGTGGAGACCGCGTTCTTGAAGACCCTCTACGTGTTCTTCGTGATCGAGGTCGGCTCGCGACGCGTGAAGATCCTGGGTGTAACCCGAAACCCCGACGCATCATGGGTGACCCAGCAAGCGAGGAACCTGGCTATGGGCGGGGATCTGGGAAACGTGAGGTTCCTGATAAGGGATCGTGACTCGAAGTTCACCGGTCCGTTCGATGAGGTGTTCACCTCAGAAGGTGTAAGGGTTATCAAAACTCCCGTTCGTGCTCCAAAGGCCAACGCCTACGCGGAGCGCTTCGTGCGCACCATCCGCAAGGAGATGCTTGACCTATTGCTCGTCGCGGGACGAAGACATCTGCTGCGGCTCCTCGCCGACTACGAAACGCATTACAACTCCCACCGACCCC
>CAZXFL010000054.1:1257-6868 GCA_964640385.1 uncultured Actinomycetes bacterium | reverse complement strand
TCGATCGTCAAAGTCCAAGTCCCGGACGCCTTCGTGCCGAGCGAGTCGACCTTCCGGTTGAGCAGGGAGGTGGCGCCTGACACCGCGTTGGCGATGCACCACTCGTTCCAGACCCAGTTCGCCTCGCCGGTGAGGAAGTCCGAGCGGAACGTCTGCTTCTTGGTGCCCGTCTGCGGGTACGTCGCGACCATGCCCTTGCGGAGCTTGTTCGACGCGGCCTGGAGGTCCGTCTGCGTGGTGCCCCACACGACCGTCGAGTCCCCGACGCCGAGGTAGGCGTTCGCGTTGTTGAACGCGGTGCCGCCGCCGCCCACGAGCAGGAGGAGGAGGGCGTTGATCCCGAGGTCCACCATCGCGTTGTAGTCGCCCACGACGATCTCGTAGGGCTTGATCGCCTGGTACGCCTTCGCCTCGGCCTCGGCCCGCGATGCGCCGCGCGAGAGGTACAGCCCGAGGGCCTCGTCGTAGTCCTCCGTCCGCTTCTCGACGGTCGCGTGGGTCATCACCCGCACGAACTCGTGGTTCGGGTCCCGGTCCAAGTAGATCGCTGTCATCGCTGCTCTCCTTGTCTGCCTGTCGACTGTTTCATCGTAACCTGATACCGCTCTCTCGTCTGCGTCCCGGCAGACACGGCGCTCACTGGACCACCGCGCTTTCGAGGAAGTACGAGAAGGTCACGTACTCGGAGAACGACCCGCGGACGGCCACGCGGGTCGACGCCGGTATCCGAAGTGCCCTCACGAGCGGCATGGTGGTATTGGCCCAGTAGGTGCCGGAAGCGTCATCTTGGAGGCTCGCGACGACGACCTCTGCCCCGGCGCCCCCGATGCCGAGGTCGCACACCCCGGATGATGCCGAGGCCCCTATGAGCCACCCGAGCGACACGACCCAAATCGGAGCGGCGGTGGACGCGATTGCCTGCGCCCAGGCGGTCCCGGTCGTCGCCGTGGCAACCGACGCGCCGGCCCCGGCCGCCGCGATGACGTGGGGCCGCAGCGTGCCGACCACCGACTCCAGCGCGTAGATCACGCCGACCCTGCCGGTGGCGGGGGTTCCGGTCTTCACCGAGACGCGCGTCCCCGATGCCACACGCACGGGCACGTGGAACATCGCCGAGGTCGGCCCGGAGACGTAGGCGGACGCGACGGACACCTCGGACCCGGCGCCACCGATGCCGAGGTCAAGGGTCACGCTCGTGTTCGCGATGTTGCCGATCATCAGGCCGAACACGTAGGCGTCGCCGGACATGCTCGCGATGACCTCTTTCCAGCCCGTGCCGGTCGTCGTCGCGGTCGCGTTGAGGTAGGTGCCGGCCGTTGCCGCGACCCACCCCAGCGCGGAGGCTGGCGGCAGGTAGAGTCGTCGAACGGTCATACGACTTCGACCCCCGCCGCAATCACGTCGAGCGACGATGCGGTGTCCGAGCGCACGACGATCCGCTCGCCCGCGTTCATCACGATGCCCGTGATCTGCGTGACATCGCCCGGCGTGATGATCGTGTCGTAGGCGATGGCCGCCTTGAGCGTGCCGCCAGTGGGCTCGCCGGTCGTCCAGCCGGTGCCGGCGACGTAGGCCCGGAGCTTGACCGTGGACGATGCCGTCCGGTTCGTCACGTTGAGGAGGATGTTCCAGATCGAACCAGCCGGGACCGTCCCGATCGCGGTGTACGTCGTGTCGAGGCTCGACACCTCGCCGAACCGCTTTTCCGTGCGTGTCGCCATCAGGTCCCTCCGTTCAGTTCAGCGCGTAGGCGAGGTAGTCGGCGGTCGGCGACTCGGCATAGCTGCCGACAGGGCGCCAGCCCTCGACCATGAAGTAGTAGGCGAGGTACTCGTCGGGCGCTGGATCGGCCGTCACCGCGAACGACCGGCTGATCGCCGCCGCCAGCCCAGCGGACCAGACGACGCGGATCTCGGAGTGGCGCCCGCCGCGAGACACGTCGACCCGCTCGATCTGCGAGCCGTTCCATCGGATGACGATGCTGGCCGCGCCCTCGTCGCCAGTCCGCCATGCCGAGTCGAGGCGACCGTCGGCGTGGTAGATGAACGTCCAGTTGGCCGCGAGGCCCGGGTAGAGGTCGTAGGGCTGGACGTTGCCGAGGACCGTCGAGCCGATGTTCTGCTGCTTCGGGCTGAGCGCCCGCCGATCGGATGGCAGTCGCTCCTGGAGCCTGTCCTGTAGCGCCGCCCGCTCCTGCTCACCGAACTTCCCGGCGAGCGATCGGACCATCGCCGCCATCTCTTCGAGGGCCGCGGCCTGCTCGCTCTGGATCTCCTCGATCGTCGCCATCAGGCCGTCACCACCGGGGACACGACGAGCGACAGCGACTCGCCCGACTCATCGACGAACCCACGGACGCCGGCGAGGCGCCACGGCTCGTTGATCTGGTCGACGCCGTTCGCGATCTCGACCGGCATCTTGTCGCCGAGGTCGAACCCGACGAACGGGTCGAGGACGCCGCGCACGAGCTTGAGCGCGAGTCCCGGCTGCGCCTGCGTCATCAGCTTGAGGGTCCGCGCCGCGACCGCCTGCTGCTGGTCGTACTCGGTCGTGGCGCCGGCCACCCCGAGGACGGTGCGGATCGTGAACACGTCCTGCCGGAGCCCCCTGACGTGCGCCTCGTTCGCGTCGGTCTTGACGATCTCCGTGGGCCCCCCGCCGACCGACGTGCCAAGCGTGGCGAGGTCGTTGCGGTAGTGCGTCCAGCCGGGGACATATCGGTAGTTGCTGACCGTCCCGCCGAGGACAAGCCCGATGTCGCGGAGGGTGCCCTTGTCCTTCCAGAAGTTGAACGTGAACGGCGCGGTCCGCGTGATCTCGAACGTCGTGTGGTGCGCCGTGTTCGAGCGCCCCATCTCGGAGAGGTCGTACATCAGCTGGAGGCGCATCTGATCCATGAGCCCGAACTGGGCGTTGGTCTTGATCGTGGTCGCCTCGTCGTTGCCGATGGGGTCCTCGATCGTCCCGGTCGCGACGAACGTGAGCGGGCTGTCGGTGGCACCCCTCGCCAGCGCCCACTCGGCCGTCACCACGGCCCCGAGGGTGGCCGTCGGGTACATCTTCCGGTAGTTCGCCCGGCTGAGCGAGAGGAGCGTCAGGTAGTCGAACAGGTCGAGCACCACGTCGTCGGCGGTCGAGTCGTAGTCGATGTACCCGCCGTTGTAGACCTCCGTCGTCTGCTGGGGCGTGATCCGGGTGATCCGAACGTGCGTCTGGAGCGGGACGAGGAGGGGCAGGATCGGGCTCGTCTGCGCGACCGTGGCGAACGCCTTGCCCGGGATGCGGTCGTAGCGGCTCCAGCCGATGTTCCGGGCGTCCCAAATCTCGCCGATCTTCGTGCCCGGGCCGAACGAGGAGTCGGGTTCCAGGAACTCAACGACGTACTCGACGGTCATGCCCGGGCGCTCCGCCACGCGAGGACGCAGGAGGTGACGTTTGTGGTGTTCGTGATAGCAAAGCTTGCAGTTCCCGCAGGCACGTCGAGCCATGTGCCGGGTGCCGATGTCTTGAGGGAGTGCGCCCGGACCCCGTTCTTGGTGATGAGCCGCCCCGCGCCGTAGGGCGCACACGGCTCGAACACGACGACCACCACGTCGTTGTTCACCATCCCCGAGAGGTTCAGGACGAACGCGACGCCGGAGCGGGTGATCGTGAAGTTGCTGGCCCCTGCCCCGGACATCGTGATCGTGGCTTTCAGCGGGGCCGGGACGTTCCCCTTGTTGACGACGTTCCCCGAGGCCGTGCCCGGGGAGAGCGACAGCGTGGACTCGGACTGCTCGAAACAGCGGGGGTCGGCGGCCACGAGGAAGACGCTGTACTGGCGGCTGCCGCGCTCGTTGACGCTCTCGGTGATCGCCGGCTGCCGGGTCGGGCGCATGTAGTAGCGCAGGTCCATCCAGCCCGAGGGGTAGCGGCCGGCCCCCGTGTCCGTCGTGGGCTCGAAGAAGTCGAGCGGGTAGGCGCCCTCGGTCGTGGGGCTGTCGAGGGTGCAGAGGTACGGGTCGAACGCGGCCCGCATCTCGAACTCCTTGTCCGCCAGCGAGGCGCGCTGGTCGGCGTCGGGGACCTCGATCCGCCCGGTCAGCCGAAGCTCCAGGAAGCCCTTGTGGACGCGCCCGAGCGCGCCGCCCTGCGAGACGTGGAACGGGTCGCGCATGTCGAGGAACTGGACGGGCGTCTGGCGCTGGTCGAGGACGACCGTGTTCTTGACCTTCGTCGGGTCGACCGTCCCGTCGGCGTTGAGGTGTTGGTTGAACACAAACGAGCGGTGGCCGTAGGTGACTTGGCGCCTATTCACGTCATAGCGTCCGGCGGGTGGACTGGCCGTACCGACGCCGCAGCGCCGAGAGGGCGCGCGTCTCGACCTCCCACTCGCGCTCGGCCGCGGCGATGAGGCCGAGGAGCTGGTCGACGGTCACGTTCATCGGCGGGGGACTGGCCTGTCGCTCCCCGTACCGGGCGTAGTCGCCGATCGCCTTGCGGAAGCAGATGGCCTTGGCCTTGAGGAGCGGGATGCGGTTGTACTCGGCGTCCAAGTCGTCGTTCTCCGAGGCCGTCCCGCCCACCCCGTCGTTCGTCACGTTGACCGGGATCGTGAACGTCGTGAGCCCCGTCACGGTGACAACGTGGTCCCCGTCGATGGCGGGCGTGACCGAGGTGTGGCCGGCGATTGTGACCGTCTCGCCGGTTGTGAGCCCGTGGTTCGCGGTCGTCGTGATGACCGTCGGGTTTGCGATGCTCGACGAGGTGATCGTCGCCACGCCGTCGAAGTCGCTGACGTAGGCGTCCCAGCCGATGAGGCGGATCGTCAAGCCGGCGGACAGCGGAGGGATGGTCAGGACGACGATCGCGCCGCGTGGTTCGAGGATGGCCGGCACCCGTTCGGTCGGGTAGCCCTGGGCGTCCAACAGGAACGCCTCACCAAGCCGGCGCATCCCCGTGACCGTGTAGAACACCTGGTCGGCGACGCTCGGCACGTCGACCTGAACCGACCGCCAGACACCCGCTCGCCAGAGCGCGGCGTACCCCGACGCGATGGCCCGGTTGCGGAGGGACACGGGGTAGACCGCCGTGTCTCCGTCCGCGACTCCGAGTTCGTCGTTGAGGTAGCCACGCAGGGTGGCGAGCGTCGTCATCGGTTACTTCGCCTTCTTGGGCCGGTGGGAGAGGAGGTGCCCGCGGCGGGAGCCCTCGGTCGCGAACGACTTGCCGCAGACCTCGCAGGCGAACCCGGTGCCGTCAGGGACCTGAGTGGAGTCTTCGCCCAGGTTCTCGATGTGGAAGTTGCGCTCGGCGGCGATCCACCCGAGCTTCTCGGTGTCGTCGGGACTGACTTCGGCGAAGCCGTCCTTGAACGTGACCCACTCGGCGGGGTCGACGCCGGGGCCCAGCTTGAGGTCTGGGCTTTCCTTGCAGTAGAACGTCGTCATGCGGTTCTCCTTGCGGTTGAGGAGGGGGTGAAGGCCGGAGCACCGCCACTCCGGCCCCCCTGTCGTCAGTTGGGCGTCTGCTGGCGCTCGCGGACCGTGACGTAGATGTCGGCCTCGCCCGCGGTGAAGGCGGTTCCGGTCGCGTAGTCGAGGGTGAGCGCGTCGCCCGCCGCGAACTTGGC
>CAZXFL010000054.1:0-1157 GCA_964640385.1 uncultured Actinomycetes bacterium | reverse complement strand
CCCGCGCCCGTGTGGGCCGTGGTGACGACGTACTCGATCTTCTCAAGCTCGAAGGCGAAGCCGGGGGTCCATGCGGTCAGGATCGCCGCCGCGGTGCCCTGGAGGGCGAGGATCGGGACTCGGATCTGCCAGACGTGGCGATCCCAGCCGAAGCGAGTGATGCGAGGTGCCATTGAGCGTCTCCTGTTTGGGGGAGACGGAGGGCCGGTTGCCCGGCCCTCCGCTCAGGTGGTCTAGCTCGTCGCCAGGCCGGTGATCTTCGCGTGCGCGGACTCGTTGCGCGTCTCGGACGTGTACTGCCCGAGGATCTGCATCGTGTCCTTCGTCCCGGTCGTGCGCGGGATCGGGATGGCCTTGAGGGCGTGACTCACGCCGTTGTTGCTCAGGGGTCCGAAGCCGATGCGATCCATTTCGAGGAGAAGGATCGTGTCGGTCGGCATGTTCCGGTCGAGCACGAACTGGACGTTTCCGTAGTCGCTCTCGTAGGAGTCGACCCGGACGCCCGCGGTGTTGTCGCCCTTGGCGGTCTGCCGCATCCCGTCGAGGAGCCTGTTGACCTGCTCCTTCTGGAACGAGTTGAGGAAGCCGACCAGCTGGCCGTTCCCGCCTGCGGCGTAGACATCGCGCAGCGCCGTGCGGAGGAAGTCCTCCGTGAACAGGGCGCCCGCCTTCGCGTAGATGTTGGTCGTGATCTTGACGAGAACGCCGTCCATCGCCGAGGCGACGCCGGCCGACGCGGCGACCTTGCGGCCGTGCAGGAGCGTGCGCTCCCACTGGATCCATGCGTTGCGGATGGCGTCGCGCAGCTGCGCGTCCATCGTGTTGCTCTCGACGAACTTCTCGATCGCGGCCTCGGTGGAGGTGACGACGACCGCATCCTCGTAGAGCTGGGTGTAGTTGTAGAACCCGGACTTCGTGGTCGTTCGCGAAGCGCCGACGGCGGCGTCCTGAACGTTCACGTTGCCGATGATCTGGCCGAGGGTGCCGTTCGCGTGCGACGCGGGAGTGGTGCCGCCGTATCCGCGGAGGAAGTTCAGGGTGTCGGCCACCGGGGTCGTGGCGACGCGGACGAGTTCGGCCTCGAACTTCACGATGTCGCCAGCGCGGAACAGGACGCCCGAGCCGGTCGTCATCACCACGTCGTCGGCCGGGTCGGT
>CAZXFL010000053.1:0-6876 GCA_964640385.1 uncultured Actinomycetes bacterium | reverse complement strand
GCATCAGAGACGACCGGTCATGCACTCACCTTGGCCTACGAAACGTAGGCGGCTTGACCTCAGGTATGGGAAGACGCCATGCAAGCAGCGCAATGATCGCCGACGCAAGAATCGCACCCATCGCCGCCCCGACCGCCGACGCCAAGTCTTCGGCGTCAGCGTCCTCCCTGCCGACGAAATCACCTTTCCTGTGGATCCGACAAGGTGCATCCTGCTCACGGACTCCGATGCGCCCGAGCCTGCTGCCCCGAGCATTCGTGAGATCAACGCCCGAGCAATGAACTCGGCCTACCGCGAGATCTACTGTTCACCATCACTCGTGTCGCAGGACATGGCGATCACCTATTGGAAGGACAAGGAACGACCACCGGGGATCCGGGGCTCCGCGCCAAGTATAGGGGTGCCTGGGAACCCCCGGCAAAGGGCGCCGGAGCTGGAGGCCGGCTCGTGCTGCTAGCCCGTTCGAGCACGGAGGCACCGGTCGGCAAGCGGCCTCGACGCTGCTCACAAGCCCGACACCGGGCATGATGGGACGAGATGCCCTACGCGACGAATCCCTCCGACGGCGTTCGCACGTATTTCGAGGACGCTGGAGGAAGCGGCCCGCCCGTCCTGTTCTACGGCGGCTTCGCGGAACCGATCGGGTGGGCGCAGGCGTCTGGACTTGCGCGGGCCCTGGGCAACGAGTTCCGCCTGGTTTTCTGCGACCACCGCGGGCACGGGCGAAAAGTGAGCGGGCCCTCGTCCAATCGAAGCGCCCCCGTTGGGCAGACCAGCGTGCAGCTGCCACAGAGCGTGCATCCAGCGGCATCGATCGCGACCTGACCAAGTGGCCCTCCCGCGAGTGTCTCGTCACGCGCTCCATCGGCAGCCTCACGCAGCTTCAGCACCGCGGTCGCCGTTGCACCTGGCTCATTCAACTGTGGTCGCCCTGACCCCCCGGATGGCACAAGGCCCTCGAGGGGGGGTGGTCTATCCAGGGCGAGCTCGCCGTCCGGAGTTTGGAATCGAACGCGATCGGGCACGCTATCGCCGACCGCCGCAAGCGCATCCTTGACGAACTCCACACGCGCTGCGGTGGACTCGGCGCCGGAAACACGGCACTCCCTGCCGCAGCCGAGGAGCGAGACCCTTCTGTGAGTTCATTGAACCGGTCTCACTGACCTTCGCACGATGGCCCTTCTCATCGCGGTAGCCGCGGTGATCAGGGCTCGGAACTACACCACTTCAGGGGACACGACTACTACGAACGCCATCTGTCGAGAGTTCCGGCGACCCGACGGAGGGAGGGGACATAGCCCGCGAACGAATCGAGCGCCGCGGTCTCCTCGAGCGTCGCTATCGCGGCGGCCGGGTCCGTCTCGTACAACCTTTCCGCGAGGTGCTCGAGGGCCAGGGTCTTGAGAAGCGTTGAGTCCGACGAGCGAGCGATATCCGCCCCTTCCATCGCGAGCGAGAGAGCGTCCTCGCTCCGACCGCGCACTGCCCGCGCAGCCGACAGAGCGATCGCTCGAGTCACCCCATCCGGACGACCCATCCACACGTACCGCTCGTCCAAGGCCTCAGCGAGCACCGCCGCCTCATCTCCCCTCCCCTGGCGCGACAAGGCCAAGGGCAGGAAGAATGAAGCCCCGTTCAAGACCCAGACGTCACCCAGACGTTCCATCGTGGCGAGCCCTTCACGAACAAGCGCCTCAGCTCGCTCAGGCTCCCCGGCCTCGATCAAGGCCGGCACCATCGCCGCCACCGCGTGCTCCGCCCCGGTCCACTCGAGACCGCCCGCTGATACGGCCCGCCTCCAGGCGCCCTCTGCCTGCACGTATCCGTCGATATCACCTGACAGAACTGCGCACACCGAGATCCCGGCGAGACCGCCAGCCGCCACGATGGGATTCGCATCTCCCCGCCGCCGCTCCGCCACAACTCGCATCTCGGCCAAGGGGAGAGGACCGAGCGCCAACACCGACGCTTCGTCACCGCCCGCCTGGACCTGCTCACGGAGTCTGCCCGCGCGCCGGGCGTGCTCGACCGATCGTCCCGCAGCATCGTGAGCGTTGGCCATCTCACCGATGAGCCAGTGGAGGTAGTCCATGACGACCCATCCCTGCGCCAGACCGACATCATCGCCGAGGCCAGCGAGCTCCTCGAGAAGCACTCGGCCCTCGGCTATGCCAGGCCGAACCTGTGCATCAGTGCTGCTGCTGAAGACGAGCAGCGCGAGTTGCTGCAATCGGATGCGGATCGCGTCGCGTCGCGACCCTGCCTCCTCCGCTTCCTCGACCGCACCCGCGAGGAGAGCCCGCGCTTCCTCTTCCCGTCCGTTCTCCATCATGGCGACGCAGAGGTCCGGCAGCATCTCGACCCGTACGGAGGCTCCGTGCGGAAGCAGGCGAGCCGCGCGCTCGAGCAAGTCGGATGAGGTCACGAGGTCCAGGCGAGCGAACGCGCGCTCACCGATGAGCGCCAGCCGTTCGCCCGCACGACGCTCCAGGTCAAGGTCCCGATGCCCCAGTTCGGCGCGCAGCGCAGCCGCACGCTCCAGGTGGATCCCCGCCAACTCGTCGTCCCCAGCCAGGAGCTCGGCGACGCGTGCATGGATGTCCGCGCGCGTTGCCTTCGGGAGTCGGCGATAGACGGTCTCACGGACAAGGGCATGCACGAATGCGCCGTCGTTCGGCCCGACTTCCTTGGCAAGTTGTGCACGCTCCGCCTCACGAAGCGCGATCCCAAGGTCGACATCACCATCCGCGAGCCCTCGCGTCACGTCCAGTCGGAAACGAGAGCCTTGCACCGAGGCCACAGCCAGAACCCGTGCAACTTCAGGCGAACAGCGATCAAGCCGCGCCTCGAGCAACGCGCGGATCGTGGTTGGCGCGGTGGCAGGATCCCACGCCTCGCCCAGTTCGAGTGCTTCTGCTGCGAGCTGCTCGAGGAACAGGGGATTCCCTTCTGCGGTCGCAACCAGTCGGTCCGCATCCACCGTCCCCGAGCCGAGCAATGCGTCCGCGAGCTCCTTTGACTCGGCTACCGCCAGCGGACCAACCGTCAAGGTCACCGCCCGAGCCATGCCTCCCCCCCACGAACGCCGAACATCGAGCAAGTCCATCCGTGCGGCGCACAAGATGAGCACCGAGCCGCGGGTCCACCGGGCGATGTCCTCCACGAGTTCGAGCAGCGCCGGGCCAGCCCAGTGAACGTCATCAAGGGCGAGGACGACCGGTTGATCCGCCGCAAGGGTTTCCAGAAGACGACGCACCGCCCACGTGTGATCAGCAGCGGTCTGGTCCCCGATCCCGATGAGAGACAGGAGAGAAGCCTCGAGCGCTTCCGCATCTGGGCGACCAGCGAGAAGCCGCCCGAGTCCCATCGCCGCGTCAGCCGTACCTCCGCCCCCAGAGGCTGCACGCACCACATCCGCGATTGGCGCCAGGCTCACCCCTTCACCTTCCGCCGGCACCGAAGTCTGAAGCACCGTCACCCCAGCCGTCCCACGGATGAACGCATCCACGAGTCGAGACTTCCCGATGCCCGGGTCGCCGAGCACCGTAGCCAGGACGGGCGCACCCTCGGCGATCGCTTCCTCGAGTGCCCGCGCCAAGGACGCCAGGAGCCGCTCGCGCCCGACGAATTCGGAGGCGGACGGACGGCGCGGGCCAGCATCCACCGAGAGCACGATCGCCGCCGAGACCGGTTCCGCCTTCCCCTTCAAGGTGATGCGTGGCAAGGATCGAACTTGAGCATGGTCGCGAAGGAGCCGGAGGGTCCCCTCCCCGGCGAGCACGGTTCCCGGCTCGGTGAACCCCTGGAGTCTCGCCGCGGTGTTGAGGACATCACTCGCCAACGCGCCGCTGGCCGCGGTCGCCAGATCTCCTAGCACCTCACCGGACTCGATCCCGACGCGGGCCTCCAGCACGACCCCTTGGATCGCCGCTTCCTTCGCATCGGGTAGGGCCGCGAGGAGTTCCAAGCCGGCTCGGGCAGCCCTTGCCGCATCGTCCTCATGCGCAACCGGCAGACCGAACAACGCGACCACGCCATCCCCCTGGAAGGAGGCAACGGTGCCGCCGTTCCGCTCGATGGCACGACGCGCCATCGCTGCGTACTCGCGCATCACTCCCCTGAGAACTTCAGGGTCGAGACGCTCGGCGAGCGGTGTAGATCCAACGACATCGCAGAAGAGAGCAGTGACCAGCCTGCGCTCGGGGCCATCGGTCGCCGGTACGCCGCACGCAGGACAGAACCGGGCATCGATCGGCAGCGCCACACCGCACGATGAGCACGTCATCGAGTGAGTCTAGCCCCCACTCTGTTGTCAGACCACGATCCTGAATCCTGCGCGCCTTGCAGCGTAGAGCGACTGACGACGCCTTTGAACCACATTCGATTCACATGAATGGGTAGGGGAATGGGTAGGGACGGCAGCAAGCCAGACGGACTACACAGACGGTTCGCAGGACTCCTGCGCACGGGATGGGCACCTCACCGTGGGAGTGGCGGCCGCGGAGTCGACGGTTGGCATCCTCCTGGCTGGTGTGTCGCTCGTCGTCATGCTGGTTCTTGCATTGGCGAAGCGGCGCACGGGACAGCAGATGGGGAGCGCGACGTTGGTCGCGGACTCCGCCGAGACGCTGCTGTGTTCCTATCTGTCGGTCGTACTTCTCGTGCCGGGGTGAGGAAACTGCACGAAATGCGGCACGCCTAATCTCCCCACTCCGATGCGCTGTGGCTAGCCACCGGCAATGCCCCGCGGCAGACATGGAAGTCACCGGCTCGGCTTCAGATAATCCTCTAAGCACCTGATCGCTCGAGCCAAGGCTTTGGAGTCTCCCGTCGCCGACGCTCGGTGCGAGGCGTCACCTACGGCGAAGGACGCTGGGTCATGGTCGGCGGTCGGCGCGGGACCTGTCACTCCGATGACAGCATCGACTGGCGCTGCCGCACAACTGCCCCTACGTCGCGGCGGTCCGTCGGAGGATTGCCTCAGCACTTGCCACCATGTCTTGAACGATCTGCGCGGCGGGGCGGACATCATTGATTAGCCCGACGACCTGACCCGTGAACGGAACGAACTCCTCCATCCGATTCTCGTACACCGCGGACATGATCTCCTCGCCCAGGCGCTCCGCGTCGTCGGCCGCCTCGTCCGGGCGCATCTCCCACAGTTCGATGAATGCGGTTCGCAGGGAACGAGGAACCACGTCAAACGCCCCGCTGCCCGGCTTGGGGAAGATGGAATCCCAAACTTCCGCCTTGACCGCATCCTCGGGCCTTGACTCGACGATGGCCCGCTTCCACTCCTCACTGATGGAGGACTCCTCCGACGCCAGGAACCGGGTCCCGACGTTGACACCCGAAGCTCCGAGCACCAACGCGGCCGCGAGTCCCCGCCCGTCCGCGATGCCGCCCGCCGCCAGCACCGGTATCGGACTCACGGCGTCAACAACCTGGGGAACGAGGACCTGCATCGCGATCCGGCCGGTGAAGCCACCGCCCTCGGTCCCCTGGGCGATGATGACGTCTACTCCCCGACCGGCTACGAGCTCGGCCTGTTCCACCGTGTGCACCTGTTGCATGAACCGAGCACCAGCATCGTGCGCTCGTTGCACCAGGTCGCCCGGATCCCCGAGCGCGAGTGACACCACGGGTGGACTCGCCTCAAGAGCGACATCGAGCGCCTCGGGCACTTGCTGCAGATAGGGCTGCGTGAAGTTCACGACGAACGGCCGGTCGGTCAACTCCCGCACCCTCGCGAGCTCGCTGCCCAGTTCGTCCAGCGGGCGCGCAGAGCCACCGACCGTGCCGATCGCTCCGGCGTTGGAGACGGCAGCCGCCAATTCCGCGCCGCTCCCGAACGGACCCATCCCGGCCTGCACGATCGGATGCTCGATCCCGAAGGCCTCACACAACGCCGTCCTCAACATCGCTACCTCCCGGCCCGTGGACCCTCATCGGCACGGATGACGCGGGTAGTATCGCGCATCGGGCCCGGCTCGAAAAGCGGGCCGAATTCGGCCACAAGGGCCCTAGCTCGGCATTTCCGAAAGCTGTTTGAGCAGGTGAGAGGCGGTTCGAACTGCATCCCACCAAGCCAGCGAATTCCAGAGGTGGATCCCACGACGGGACGCAGCGAGGGCCGAATCTCCCTCAGTGCCACCCGACCAGCCCGGTTCATCGAGCCGGGCTCGCCGTGGCAGAGAACGGTTCCCACGTTTTCGTTGCAGGTCGCAGCGATGGTCGGCAGGGGGGTGACTACCTTCTGATGCGCTACAGGGCGGGCGATGGCAGCGGAGATTGGCACCTCGCCGACACCGGCGGAGTGGTGGGCATCGAGGGCTCACCGCACACGACGATGACCGCGAAGCACCCTCGCCACTCGATCGAGTCGGTCATGGAGCACTTCGAGTACTGCGTGGACCTGATGGGCATCGACCACGTCGCCTTCGGGCCCGACACCTTCTTCGGGGATCACGTCGCTCTGCATCAGCACTACGCCGGCACCTTCGACACCGGCGAGGCCGCGACTCACGATTGGGTCGAGTACGTCGAGGGACTCGAGAATCCCTCGGAGTACCCCAACATCGTGCGCTGGCTCGTCGCCCACGGCTACTCCGACGAGCAGATCGCCAAGGTCATGGGCGAAAACGTCCTCCGCGCGATGGCCTCGACCTGGATCGACTGATGAAGATCGATCCGGGGGTGGTCCGGATCGAGCTCATCCACCGGGTTCCACCACACCTCGGAAACGAGTCCGTCGCGGAAGTGAAAGACCAGCGTTGAAGGAACGTCGCTCGTCTTGCCACCGCGAGTCAGGTTGCTTGCGGGGAAGCGAAGACCAGGCTAGCCCGTGATCAGCCCAATGGCTCCGCTAGGTACCGA
>CAZXFL010000052.1:1645-7109 GCA_964640385.1 uncultured Actinomycetes bacterium | reverse complement strand
CTCCTCTACAGGTAAACCGTCGCGGTCAGGGTCACGTTCGTGTTCGCCGAGTAGACGAGCTTGAAGAAGCGGTAGAACACGTTCTCTTGAAGCAGGTATGTCGTGGTCACCGCCGTCGTGATGGTGATGGCTGTCACGACGAAGGTCCGCGGGGTCGCGACGAGGGCATAAGGCACGTTGAAGTACGCAACACCATCGACCGATCCCTGGATGTTCACGGTCACGGTCGGCGTGGCGCCGATCGCCGACGTGATGACGACCGCGCCGCCGCCGACGATGTCACCCGTCTGACGCGACGCGATGTTCGTCGAGTCGCCGTTGCCGGTCTGCGCGTTCGAGAGCAGTGCCGGTGCATCACCGGTGGTATCGAGGACGGCCATCTAGGGTCGCTTCTCCCCCGGGGCCGCCGTGGCGGCCTCGACGTCGTGATGCACCTCGAGCGGCTTGAACAGGTGCTCCCACTTGTTGGCCTTGACGAGCGCAGCGGATACCCGCGTCGTGTCCTTGCGGTAGTGGATCCCGTCCGCTGTGACGAATGACTCGGTCGCCACGTACATCTGGTCTGCCTTGATCGCTGCCATCCGTTCTCCTCCCCAGGGGGCGGGGCCGAAGCCCCGCCCCGTTCAGAGACTCGTTCCCTACAGGCCCACGAGGGTCACGCCACCGGCGATGTCGAAGACACGCCCGGTGTTGCGCCACATCGCGTAGATCGCCCGCCGTCCGGTCGGGTAGTTCGTGGTGGCATCGAACAGGTGGGGGATCAGCTCGATGTCCATGCCGACGCGCTCGACGATCACGAAGTAGGAGGGGTCGAACAGCACCGCCAGCTTCGTCGTCGTTGCGAGCGAGGCCGCCAGCCCGGAGGACTCATTCGCCGGGTAACCGATGAGGTTGTAGCCGGTGTTCCCGGTCTCGTTGTTCGGGATCCCCGTGCGGAGGTCCGGCACCCACAGGTTCGCCCCGCCAGCCGTGTCGAGCTGGCGGATCTTGTTGTAGATGAACCGGTTGGCGAACCATTGCGCGTTCGGACGGAACCGCGGGGCCAATGCCTCCTCGGTCTTGTAGATGTCGTTCACCGCGAGCACCGTCGTGGTGCCGGTCGTTGCGGTGTTCGTGAAGCCCACCACGATCCCCTGAGGGAACACGGTGGTGCCGACGCCGGTCGCGAACTGCGCGGCCTCCAGGGTGTCCTTAGAGTCCTGGATCAGACCCGCCATCTCGGTCTGTGCCTGCGGCCAGTCCTGCTGCAGCTCGATCGAGAAGTCGATCAGGGTCTGTGCCCGCTTCGCCAGGAACGCGGGCTGGGCGAGCGTCGGAGAACGGTCCACCGCTGCGGTGGATTCCGCCTCATACGTCGCCACGACCGCGCCGGAGCTAAGACCGCGCCACTCGTTGGTTCCCGAGATGGACACGACCCGGCAGACGCGCCGATACGGGTTGACCGCACCGTTGGACGTCTTCACGATCGTCGGGTCGAGCTCGAACGTGATGGCGAACCCACCGGTTGAGCCCGCACCCTCGGCCATGACCGCACGCTCTTCGGACGTGAGCACGTCGAGCGTGCCCGCGACGAGCATCTTGCCGAACGCCCGCTTATAGGTGGGCGAGCCGGTCGTCAGGATGCGCTTCGCGATCTCGCCGTCGCGCGTGTCGTGTGCGAGGAGCTGCGCGACGTGGCCCTTGGCGTCTTCCTGGTTCGCCCGCTCGTGCGGGAACACGGCGCCCTCGACGGCGCGCATGGCGTTCTCGCGGAAGAGCTGGCTGGCGTGCTCAGGCGTCCGCGAGTCACGGTAGACCGCGGCCTTGTCGTAGATGTTCTCGGGCTTGCGGATGACCTGCAATGGTGCCCGCGCAGGCTCATCGGCCGGGATCTTGCCCCGTTCGTCCATGCTCTCCAGGCGCCGCTTGCGGTCCTCGTATGCCGCGATGTCGGCGTTGAGCTTGGTCAGGTCCGCGTCGGCCGTGTCCCAGCGGGTCTGCGCCTCGGCGGGAAGGACACCGGAGTGCTCCTTACCGATGGACGCCAACTCGGCCTCGATCTCGGCGACACGGGCCACCCTCTGCTCGGGGGTGTAGGTCTCTTGCTCTGCCACTTCGTCCTCCTTCGAGAGGTTGCGTGCCGTACCGGGTTCGAGCTTGGGCTCGGGCTCGGTGATGACGGCGGGCTGAGGTGTCTCCTCGGGTGGCCCGTCTTCGGTGCTTGGCTTCAGATGCAGGTTCCCGGGCGCGTCGGTCATGTTCAGTGCGCGCTCGATGCGCTTGGCGAGCTCCCCGGGCTCACGTCGGGCGAGGTCCTCGATCTCCTCGTCGACGGTCAGGGGCCGGAACTCGTCCGTCACCGACCGCACGACCGCGGTAGCACCCGCGTAGGCGCCCCATGTGACGGGCCCGCCCTCAGGGACGTTCGCACGTGTGATCGTGCGCTCAGGAAGTCCTTCGGGGTTGTGAGCGGACACGGCGGGATGCCGAACGAGATCATCGGTCTCGACGGCGAACCGCATCGACGCGCCGTAGGCGCCTTTGCGGAGACCGTCGACCAGCATCTCCGGTACCCCGTCGAGCAGCGGCGCGGTATAGTGCGCTCCGCGCGCGTCCTCCGTGACGGTGGCCGGCGCGGCGATGACCTTCTCCCCGATCTGCGGATCGCGGCCGTGCTGGAACATGATCTTGGGTGTCTCACGGGCGAACGACTCCGCGAAGGCACCAGGAGCGATGCGCTCCATGAACAGGCCCTCGCGCGCGGAGTCGATGCGGGCCCACTGGTCGAACACCGCGAAGTGCCCCGAGAGCGTCGGCGGATCACCGTTGGTCCCGGCATGCACCCTTGAGGATGCGAGCTCGGGGGAGATCGCCCGGAACAGGTTCTCGGTAGGCAATGCTTGGTCCCGATCCACGTCTCAGCCTTTCTCCATAGGCGACAGGGCCAGAGCCTTGCCGTTGGGTGCTGCACCCGGCTTCTGCAACTGCACCGAGAGCAGCCCGCCGTGGCGGAGGAGCGTCATGTCCTCGGCCATCACCGCATCTACGACAGAGTCGGGTTCGTAGCCCTCTTTGACGAGCGTCGCGATCGTATTCGCGAGGATCTGCTGGATCTCGGCGGCGTCCTTCGCGTCCTCCTGCAGGAACTTGCAGTCGCCCTCGTCGTACCAAAGCTCTTTGTTCGGGGGCGTCTCGATGATGTGGGCGAGCGATCCGGAGAGGTTCCGCCAGAGCGGGCGGAAGGTCATATCACCGACGGCACGGCGGGCGGCGGCGAAGTTGCCGGCGTTGAGCGCCGAGCCTTGCAGTCCCTCGGACAGGAACGTCAGCACCGGGCCGACGCCCGCGGCAGCGGCGATCCGTGTTTCCCCGGCGCCCTGGGTCGCCTTGAAATCCATCTGCTGGAAGTCCGCGCCGATCGTCTTGGCGGTCGCGCCGAGCAGGAACAGGGTCTTGTAAGCGTTGGCCTCGCCCTGGTGTCCGTCGTTGAAGGCGGTGACCGCCGAGTCATAGAGGTCTTTCGAGGTCCCCTCGGGGAACTCCATCACGAGGTTCACGGTGGCGCCATTCGCGAAGAAGCGCTCCTTGTGCGTCGTCGCGGCGCTGTCGGCCTGGATCTCGCGGAGCACCGGCGTCAGCCACGACATACCGCGCCGGGGCGAGAGCGGGTCGGGCATCGGCGCCCAATGCGCAACCTCCTCGGGGAACAGCGGGATGGGATCACGACCGAGACCGGGACCGCCCTCCTGATAGAGGTAACCCAGCAGCTCGGCGTCGAGATCCCAGGCCGAGCTATCGGGCCGTCGCGATCCCATCACGATCGTCACCCAATCCGGCCGCAGGCGTTTCAGCGTGTCCCCACTGCGCCGCACGAATGCGTTCCCGGTGAGGTCGACGTCGGAGATCATGTGCGCGAGCAGGTCGCCGGTCGTGAGCCCCGGCTCGGGAGTAGCCAGGAGCCGGAGTCCCTTGGATGCGGGGTTGCGGCCGTCGAGCGAGCCCGTCAGCTTGCCGGGACGCCCGTCGTTGGACATCTCGCGGAAACCGAAGCGGATGTCGGAGAAGATGCGGAGCCTCAATGCCATACAGGCGAAGACGACGCCGTTGGACTTCAGGCCACCCGTTGCGTAGCCGACGAGCCCCGACCCGATCTCCTCCTTGGTGCCTTGCAATGAGCCGCCACCGGTGAGGGCATAGTTCAGACCGCCGTAGGAGAAGAAGCTGAGGTACTGATCGAGCGAACGCTCGGCAGGCGAGCGCTCGACAGGCTTGCGGCGGAGCCGATCCCTCACACCCATGCGACCGCCACCTCCGGCTCGGGTCTCACTTCCATGGTCATCGCTGCCTCGAGGCAGAGCACGTCGGCCACGGCCGCTGCGATCTGACCGCCCTCGGACCCAGGGATCAGCACGTACATGGTGCGCGAGTCGTCATCCGGGTCGGTGACCCGGACCTTCCGCAGATGCGCGGCGCGGACATGCAGCCCGGTCATCGGGTCCCCATCGTGCGTGTGTGTCTTCTCCCGCAGACTCACCAGCCACCTGTCCACCGCCGGGGCGAACCGGCGGGGCGAGGAAGTCTCGAGCGCGAGCACGATCTCATCCCCGAACGCCTTGGCCCACGTCTCGACCTCGGTACGCCACTGCGGGGGATCGCAGAACATGCGCCCGACGGTGTAGGTGTCGAACGCCTGCGCGACCGCCTCGTTGACCTCTGCCCGAGACACCGACCAGTCAAGATCGCCGGGTGGTGGCGCCCACGCCCCGATCAGGAACGAGTAGCCCTCCTGGGTGCAGCCACGGAGCACCGTCGCGCCGTGTGAGTGCTTGAATCCCAACCCAACGGGCGTACCGGCGGGAACCTCCTGTGGTGACGCGAGCTCATCCCAGCGCCGCGGGTCGATCGCCTTGCCGGCACCAGCCGTTCGGATGTTGAAGTAGAAGCGCAGCGCGTCGTTCCAAGGCGTCGCCGGATCGCGGATCTCCGCGACCAAGCGGTCAGGGTCGATCCATCGGGCATCACCGTAGCAGTAGGCGATCTCTGTCCTGAGTCGCTCGTCCGTCCACGAGGGGTCGGGCTCGATCTCGGGGCGCCGGGCGATGAACAGGATGCCGGGCTCACCGGAGTCGTAGTCGTTGCCGGAGCGCTCCGCGACCGAGTTCTCACCCAGCTCAGGAGCGTTGGTCGTCTCGAAGGTCCGCCCACCCATCTTCGCCGCGTTCCGCCGGAGGGTGCGGGCGAGCTTCAGTCCCTTGTTCTGGGTCGTCCAGAGATGCGTTTCGTCGAGCACCGCGAATGTCACCCGCTGGCCCTCGCGCGACCCGGCGGCCGCGGTCACGGGCTCGAGGCGGCCGGGCTTGCCCGACAGGTACAGCCGGGTCCGCCCGACGTCGATGCCGAGATCAGACGCGGCGCGCCCGTCGTTGGCAACGAGCATCTCGTAGAGGGTCAGGTAGGTGTTGTCGGTCTGGTCTTCACTCACCGC
>CAZXFL010000052.1:0-1545 GCA_964640385.1 uncultured Actinomycetes bacterium | reverse complement strand
TGCTCGTTCGTGAAGATCAGCGGAGCCTCAGAGTCCGCGGGCGAGGGCAGGATCTCCGAGAGAGCCTCGAGGATCTCATAGCCGAGGCTCGGTACCTCGCCCTCTTCCGAGGGTCCCTTCCACCCCATCTAGGCCTCGATGGCCTTGAGGTGCCCGTACTTGCGCGCCTTCGGCTCGGAAGTAGCGGCTGTTTCCGGCTGCTTCCACCGGCGGTCCTGCTGGCCCTTCGGGGTGATGCCGTAGGTGTCCATCTGGACGCGGAGCTCGGTGGCGCGGTGCATCTGCCCCTTCGCAACCTCGTCGTACAGCCGGATCACGACCTGCAGCCCCGGCAGGTCGTCCGGCGTCCAGTGCGCCGCGAACCACGACCCCATCCACACCCGCCATGCCTGTCGCGACTCAGCTCGGAGCCCGGTCGGGGCCGTCGGGATCTTGCCGTGCTGCCACCCGATACCGTCGGTGGCATGCCAGTCTCCTCGGGCACGGCGTTTCTCATCGGCCGATCGCTGCCGGGATTCCTTGGGAACCGCACCGCGCCCAGCCATCATCCTCAAGACCCCAGATCCGCACGCACCCCGGCTGGGGTAGAGGTCGAGTTAGCAGGCAACCTCTGTTCCGTCCGCGCCCCGCCCCCCCATGCCCCGCGCTTGCCGAAGCTCTGATCGGTGTGCCTACGATGGCATGCCTTGCAGAGCGTTCGGAGGTTGCTCATGGCGTCGGTTCCTCCCCGTGACTGCGGCTGGATGTGGTCGACGTGAAGCTCACCCGGCTCATGGGTCTCGAGGCCGCACCGGACACAGCGGTAGCCGTCCCGTTCCTTGACCCCCCGGCGGATGCGATCCGGGAGACGCCGGTAGTAAGGCCGCGTGCTCTCGTAAGGCTGCTTCGGTTGGCATATCGAGCAGTAGGAACGATCCACCGCTCGTCCACAGCCTGCGAGACACAGCCTCTTCACCTCGCTCGGGCCCTAGGCTGAGGAAGCGTGACAGCCCTGCCTGAGTGCACCCGCCAAGTGACCGCGAGATGGAATCCGAAGAGCGCCACCGTGGCTTGAGTGCAGGACTCGCACACCATCCAGTCACATCCTGCTTGGGCACAGTGGATCTCACCTAGGACATCGCAGTAGGGGCAGCAGGTGTAGAGGTCTGTCATGCGATCTGCTCCGTGAACAGCACCTTGAGATACCTACCGTTGGGGAACGTCTCTTTGGCACCGCCTGAGAACGTCACTTCCCACTCGGCGTGGAACAGTCCAGGCTCATCCACGTCGGCTGCGATCCAGGTGTAGGAGACCGCACCGAGGAGCGGGGTGACGATGGTGCCGGCGGCGCTCACCTTCGCCAGGCGCGATCCGGCCTTCCGCATGTTGAGCTTCACCGAAGCGCCGGTGAGATTGACCACCACACCGTTGCCGTCCCTCAGCGTCGAGGTGAGCACCGTGGCGGTGTCGCCGGTCTTCATGACGACGTCGGCCACGTTCACACCTCCACACGGTTGGCACCCACCAGGCCGACGTCATTCGGCGGAGCGGGCGAGGCTCTGGTCG
>CAZXFL010000051.1:4715-7348 GCA_964640385.1 uncultured Actinomycetes bacterium | reverse complement strand
GTCACTCGGCTCCTCACCGTTTCCTGCCGCACGCAAATCATCAACGATCGCTGACGTCGGCTTCGACCAGCAGCGCGTATCTGAACGAGGCGGTTGCCGTTGTCGGTGACGTAGACATGATCCTGGTCCGTCGCCACACCGACCGGATGGTTCAGCCTGCCGCCGCCGCTGCCCGGCTCGCCGAACTCGGTGAGGAAAGTCCCGTCGAGGTCGAACTTCTCGATACGGTGATTGAAGGTATCGGCGACGTATGCCTTGTCTGCGTCGCTGATCGCGATCCCGATCGGGTGGTTGAACTCGCCGCCGTTTCGCCCAGCCGTTCCCCATTGGTCCAGGTAGGCCCCGCCCGGCCCGAAGACCTGGACCCTGTTGTTCATCGTGTCGACCACGAAAACGTCACCGGCCGGGCTCACGCCGATGCCCGTGGGACGGTCGAACTCGCCGGGGCCGGTGCCGTGTCCACCCCACCGATCGAGATAGGTGCCGTCGTTGGCGAACTTCAGGACCGTATCGTTCATCGAGTCCGTGACGAACACATCGCCTGCATCGTTTAGTGCGATCCCGAAGGGATAGTGGAAGTTGGGGGTGGGGTCTGCCGGGTCCAGTCCGGTGATCCGCCAGGCCCTGGGTTGGTAGCCCCCGATGTTCATGGCAGAGCCGGGACCGGAGGCGAAGAGGGCAGCCCCCATCGCCAGGATCGTGATGATCGCGATGCGTGCCTTCATGGGCCTGTCCCCTTCGGAACCCAGCGGATGTGTGTCGAGCCTACGCCGAGCGGCGACCGAAATCTCCTAGGGCATTCGCCCGACAGGCCCTGCGCGCGACGGGCAGGGCGGCCAGTCTCCGAGCTGCCCCGGGCTCCGGCAGGAGCCGTCCGCTCAAGACAGCAGCCCCGCCAGTCGATGGGTGGGGTAGGGCGTTACAGCACGATCGCGATGGGCGACTATCTCCGCTCGCATGTCACGGGTTCGAGGCATCCCGGCAACCATGCGGCCGCCAAGGACCACACACGATCCCCGTGGCTGATCGCAGGTGTTCTTCCCGCATGCCTGCTGTCGGTCGGGCTCGTCGCGCTGTTGGGCCTGAACATCTATCCCTCGAACTTCGCCTTCCCGACGTTCCTCGGAGCCTGCGAACGGATCAAGGAAGCGGGTCTCGGGCCGACGCCAGATGACTGGTTCTGCTACCTCCGCCCACAAGGCATGACTCCTGGGCCGGTGATGTCGTCCTTCCTGCTGGGCCTCGGGTTCGCACTCCCCGGCGTATTCCTCGCTCTTCGCGGACGACGACTAACCGCGTTCCTGCCGATCCTCGCCTTCTTCCTCGTGGGGTTCGTATCTCCAGAGGGAGAGCCTGAGGTCCTGATCCTGCGACCGAACCTCTGGTGGCCGGTGTCCTTCCTGAAAGGAAACGGCGGCGCACAACTCCTGGTCGCTACCCTCGTGCTGAGCATCCCTGCTCTGTCGGTGATCGTTTTCCTGCGCCCACGAGCCGAGCCTCGAGACCCGCTCGGGCCGCGATCTCGCATCATCGCGTCGATCCCCTGCGTCACAGTCGGCGGTCTCGTGATCGCCACCTTATGGTGGCTCGGCTCGCCGTACCTCCACGGCTCCATCATCGGACTCGCGATATTCGGATCCCTGATGGGTCGTGACCGCCGATGGGTTCCTTGGACGTTCATCCTTGAGGCGATCTTGCTGAGCCAAGGGCCATCTCAGATGCTGTGGCGATTCGATCCGGGTTCCGAATGGACCGCCTTCCTTCCGGCGCTCTTTCTCTTCGCCCTCGCCTCCATCTGCTCAGCATTGCAGCCGATCGCACGGCTCATCGAGCTTCGGAGACCCGCGACGGCACCCAGAGACTGGGTCATGATCCCCGTCACCGATGCGGACCTGAAGGCCTCGGGCGTCCGTGGGACGCGCATACTCAACCTGGTCGGGGCGGCAGCACTCGTCGCCGCGTTTGGCTTCAGCACGCTCGGAGTGGGAGCGCGGGCCGTCCAGCCGTCCAGAACCTTCCTGGGTTTCCGTGGACGGGCCCAGGACGTCGTGGCCATCAGAACCCTTCGGTCGGCGCTCGACGGCGCGAACGCCTTCCACCTCAAGAACGGGACCTTCCGCAGATTCGAAGGCCACGCACGAGATGACCGCGGCCTCGTCTGGCGGAGGCGCATCGCGATCACGAACCTCGATCCTCGGGACCCGCCCTCGGTGTCGATCGTCGCGACGTCGAAGAAGCGGATCGCGCTCGTCTCGGTGAGCCGATCCGGGAAGACCATCTGCGTCGCAGAGCGACGCGGAACCACGACCTTCGGGATGGGTCGGCAACCGAAAGCGGCCGTGCGCCGCTGCGGCGAAACCCCATGGAGCGAGGTGCCGTCGCCACGGATCCCCACCTGCGACGCGGCCAGCGACGACTACATCTTGTGCAGGATGGTCCAAGTCCTCGTGGTCAACATCCTGGAGGAAGACAGGCAACCATCATGACTCAGCGCCCCCGCCCCAACGGGCAAAGGAGAGACAGCGACGGCGACAGCAGCGGCCCGAGTTTCGACACGTCCATGCCATGGATCCCGATGGGTGGTCGCCGAGACGCGCACTCCGAGCTTCTGGATCTCCCCCTTGATGCGCATG
>CAZXFL010000051.1:0-4615 GCA_964640385.1 uncultured Actinomycetes bacterium | reverse complement strand
GGTGGTCGCCGAGACGCGCACTCCGAGCTTCTGGATCTCCCCCTTGATGCGCATGTAACCCCAGCGGGGGTTGTCCTTGGCCATGCGAACGATCAACGCTGCCAGCTTCGGGTCTACCGGTGGGCGCCCTACGGGCGCGGTCTGGTAAGTCCACTTGCGCCTGACCAGCTCACGGTGCCAGCGCAGCAGCGTGGCCGGGGTAACGATGAAGCAAGACCAGCGTCTGCGGGGCAGAACTCGCGACAGGGCCGAGGTCGCCAGAGGCTAGGCGAACTGCACCATCGGGGCGATGGGCGCAACGCGAGAGTCACGGCAGGTAGCTGCGCCGACTAGTCCGCAAGCGTTCCTGCCTGACCAGCTCTCTTGCAGCAACGGGCCGTCCGCCGCTTGGGGGGTCCCACCAGTACCTTGGCGCGGAACACCGTTCCGGAGCTTGCGGCTGACGGTTGCCCGTTGGGGCGGTAGCCTTCTCACGCTCTATCGTGCCGAGGAGTGCATCCATGAACCGAACTGCCAAGGTGATCCTGCTCGTCGTGGCCGCGGCGGCACTCGTTGCGCTCTTCGTCGTCCTTCGGCCGAAGGGCGAGTCGTCCGTGTCGTCGCCGTCGCCGTCTGAAGCGTCGATCATGGCCGTGGATGTGGAGGTTGCCGACGGGAAGGTCCAGGGGCGGAAGGAGCTCGACGTGCCACTCGGCACCGAGGTCGAGCTGACCGTCACGTCGGACGCTGCGGACGAGGTGCACGTCCACGGCTACGACGTGATGGCGGATGTCGAACCGGGAACGCCGGCGGTCCTGTCGTTCACAGCTGGCGTGCCGGGGGTGTTCGAGGTGGAACTCGAGGATGAAGGGATCGTTCTCATCGAGCTGAACGTCGCTCCGTGAGGCACCGCGGGCCCCTCGTCGCGGGCTCGGCTGCGCTCATGGTGCTGGCGTCGGCCGGGCCGGCCTTCGGGCACGGTTTCGGGGGTCGCGTCGATCTTCCTGTCCCACGCTGGATGTTCGTGTTCGGGGCTTCCGCTGCGCTGGTCATCTCATTCGTCGCGCTGTCCGTCCTCTGGCGAGAGCCGAGGCTGCAGGAGGCGCGATCCGGCCGCGCGTTGCCCCGGATCTTTCAGGCGGTCCTGAACAACCGCACCGTCGGTCTGGTCGTCCGGGCACTCTCGTTCATCCTGTTCTTGGTCCTCATCGCGGGGGCATTCGGGGGGAGCCAGAACGAGAACATCGCTCCCGTCCTCGTCTACGTCTGGGGCTGGGTGGGACTCGCGTTCGCGCACGCCATCTTCGGGAACCTGTGGGCCACCCTGTCGCCGTGGGATACGTTCGCGAGGATGCTCGGGCTCCGGGCCGTCACGTCCCGCCCGTATCCGAAGGCGTGGGGGAAGTGGCCCGCGACGCTCCTGTTGACCGGCTTCCTGTGGATGGAGCTGGTCGACCCGAACGGGGCCACGCCCGGAACGATCGGCATCGCGATCGGTGTCTACACGCTGATCACCCTCGCCGGCATGAGCCTCTTCGGGCGGCAGGTGTGGAACGAGAACGGGGAAGCGTTCGCGGTCTATTTCGGGTTGTTCGCCCGGATCGCGCCGTTCTCGCGGGACGCCGAGGGCAGGGTCGTGCTCCGACCGCTCCTCGGGGGCCTGCCCTTGCTTGCCCCGCGGCCGGGCCTGGTCGCGTTCGTCATGGTCATGCTGGGTTCGACCACGTTCGACGGCGTCACCCGCACCAGCGCCTGGTCGACGCAGGTCGGGGAACTGGCGGGACCTCAGCGCGTGATGGCCGATACCGTGGGACTCCTCCTCACGATCCTGGCGGTGGCCCTGGCCTACGCCCTTGCGATGCGCGCGGCTGCGGCCATCACGGGTCAGGGCTGGCACCCCCTGTCGGTGAAGTTCGTCCACAGTCTGGTCCCGATCGCGTTCGCCTACGTCGTGGCGCACTACTTCTCGCTGCTCGTCCTCGAAGGGCAGTGGGGTCTGGCGTTGCTCTCGGATCCGTTCGGCGCGGGCTGGAACGTGTTCGGGACGGTGGACTGGGAGATCAACTACTCGCTCGTGAGTCCGATCACGATCTGGTACGTGCAGGTCGCGGCGATCGTCGGAGGACATGTCGCCGGCGTGGTGCTCGGTCACGATCGGGCGATCGCGCTGTTCCCCCACCGCCAGGCAGTCCGGACGCAGTACGCACTGCTCGCGGTCATGGTCGTGTTCACGGCCGTCGGACTCCTGATCCTGTCAGGCGGCTAGATGCTCGCGCACGGCACCGGACTCGACGACCTCATCGTCGCCGTGGCGGTCCTGGCCACGTTCCTGCTGCTGCCCGGCCGTGGCCGTCAGGGTCCGGCGACGGATGACGGCGCGTGCGCGTACTGCGACGTGCAACTCGAGGATGATGAGCGGTGCGCAACGTGCGGGTTCCGCGTCACGCGGAGCGCCAGAGGGGGCGGGTCTTAGCCCGGTCGGCTGGCGCCGACGGTCGCTATTGCGACCGATCGACTGCGAGGCTTGCTACGAGCACGGAGCAATGGTCGGCAGGTGCATCCGATATTCTGGGCGAGATGGGTCCTCGCTTCCTGCTTCTTGCCCTGCTTGCGCTCGTCGGGAGCCTCGCCAGTTGTTCTCGCGCCCCATCGGCACCGGTCACCCCGTCTCTGGCTGCGAGCCTGCGCGAGGGTCAGGCCGCTCCTGACTTCGACCTCATCGATGAGAGCGGCGAAACCGTCTCGCTCGAGGTCTATCGCGCCGAACACCGCCCCGTGCTCCTTTACTTCTCGATGGGGCCAGGGTGAGGAGGCTGTATCAGCCAGGTAGTTGACCTGGAGGAGAGCAGGGACTGGAGATCGCTCGATGTGGAGCTCCTGAGCATCGCGACCGATCCGCCGGAGGCCTGGCGCGAGGTCGCCGATGAGGAGGACATCGCCCTTCCTCTGCTCTCAGATCCCGGCGCGAAGGTCTCCACCAACTACGGCGTGATGGCCTGGGGGATGGGTGGAGAGCCGGGTCACACGTTCGTTCTCGTCGAGGGGGATGGGACCGTGGCTTGGATCGGTGACTACGGAGCGCCCGAGAACGGGGGCTTGATGTACGTCGATGTGCCGACGCTGATTGAGCAAGTCAAGGCCCACCTGTAGGCAGGGTGCTTCCCCGCTGCTAGCCTTCACGCATGCCCTCCCCCGACGGGATATCCGCGACGCTGGCGTGCACTCAGAAGCTGAGAAAGCTCCTCGGCGAAACCGCAAGCGTAGTCGATGCTCCGAGCCACGAGACCTCGATCGAGTTCTATGCCAACCTGCTGTGGCTCGATCGGAGGAAATGCCTTCTGGTTGCCGAGGCGCAGACCCTGTTCTGCTTCCTGATTCCCGACGTGAGGAAGCGAGACCTAACCCCGATCGGTTCCTACTTCGTTCCGCGCCTTGAATTCGAACTCGTGACCGAGGGGTTGCCGAGAGACCTCTTCGGCTCTCTCGATCCCGAAAGAATCCGCGTTGCCCCGACCAGCGATCGCGCCGTCGTGGGCTCTCTCGTCGAGTTCGCCCGCATGTGCGAGTACTGGGTCGCCTCGTTGCCATTGGAAGTCCGACGCTTCACGCCAGTCCAATCGACCTGGAGTATCTGATTCGACGAGCCGCTCGTCCGAGTGAGCGTTCCACCGGCCAGCGGCATCACGTAGCTCTCCCAGATGGCTTCGAAGTCATCCGAAGCAGGGGGCTCATTTCGCGCCGCCGATTGCCCAGCTACTGCGGGGATAATCCGCACACCCACGCCGAGCTTTCGCGCCACGTCCATCGCGTCGGAAAGAATCCCTCCATCTGTAGCGACAAGTGAGCTATCGCGAGCTTATCGCTGGGTGAACGAGGTGCTTGAAGCCTCCTTAGCCCGACACGTCATCCGATGCACGCACCGGCGAAGGGCCCGACGGCGACGTTCCTCTGACGGGCGCTCACGAACCACGTGGATCCTCGTCCGGTGGTTCCGGCCTTCCGGGAGCGGGTCGTTCGGCCCTAGGAGCAGCCTTCAGACACGAGCTACCGTTCCCCAAGAACTTAGGGGGGTTTGCCCAGCTGCGCAGACACGGCCTCACAGCGATCGGGGTCCTCGTCGCGACCTTGCTCGCCGCCTGCTCGGGCGGCGGAGGTGGCGCACGAGGCGGAACGACGCCGGGCGTCCGAGCGGCGCCCGAAGGGAACGGGCCGGCGATCACCGTCTACGCCTCGCCCGACTGCGGTTGCTGTCACGAGTACATCCCGTACCTGGAGGACAACGGGTTCACCGTCGAGACCGTCTCCATCACGGACGTCACCGGAACGAAGGCCGATCTCGGGATCCCGGAAGAGGCATGGAGCTGCCACACCGCGGTCATCGGCGACTACGTCGTCGAAGGACACGTCCCCGTGGAGGCCATCGACAAGCTCCTCGCGGAGCGTCCTCGCATCGACGGGATCGCACTCCCGGGGATGCCGCCGGGCAGCCCGGGGATGGGCGGGGAGAAGACGGAGCCGTTCCAGATCGTCGCCATCCAGGGCACGGACCTCAAGCCTTTCATGACCATCTGAAGAGCCGCCGGAGGTTCATCATAAAGTGGGCAGCGCTCGCACTTTGGCCATGGTCCTGATGGAA
>CAZXFL010000050.1:0-7476 GCA_964640385.1 uncultured Actinomycetes bacterium | reverse complement strand
GCGGTAGCCGCGGTGATCAGGGCTCGGAACTACACCACTTCAGGGGACACGACTCGCCCCTCAGTCTAGGCGCCCGGCCCGAACCTCGTTCCGGGGGTGTCCCGAGGGCCTGCGCTCAGCCTGAAACAAGCGTAGTTCCGGGGGACGCGTCAAGTATAGGGGGCAGCCGACAGCAGCGCCAAGAGATCTTGTCCCCCATCGCCACGGCCGAACGGAAGAGCACCCACCGGTTCTGCCGGGTGCGCCGCGGCAACGAGAATGTAGGGTGACCATGATAGCTGGGGAGGAAGTCATGAGCGCGGCGGCAGGAGTCATGGTGCTGGTCGGACGGGTGGACCGATGAGGGGGACCCCGTCACCGCGGGACCGGATCCCCATCCTCCAAAGGCGTCCGTATCTCTCCGTTGAAGTTCCAGGAACGATGGATCTGGCCAGCGCCTTTTTCGTCCCCTCCAGGGGAACCTCGCCATCGTGGAAGGCAAGAACGCCGAAGCAGGCTCTTGCTTGCGTGGGGCGGCGGCGGCGAGTGGTGGCCATGACAGCTCGAATAGTAGACCTGGGCCAATCTCGGTAGCGATCGATGTTAGCTACCGATCGGCGTGCATCGTCGGGAGGTGAGGGCGTTGACCCGCATCAGTGGACACCAAAGCTCTTTCGGGCACATGCCTGAAGGAAGGAGTCCACATGGCAAACTAAGCAACGCGCTATTCGGCCGAGTTCAGGGCTGAAGCCATCCGGCTCTACCGGGTCTCTGGTCGCCCGGTCACCAAGCTGGATGAGGAACTCGGCGTTTCTGATCCAAGCCTTCGCAGCTGGATCAAGCAGGCCGAGATCCCCGCTGGCTATTCCGTGGCTGGCAAAGTCCGGAGTCTAGACGGAGGCGAAAAGCTGCTTCAGGTGTCATGGACACACGTCCCTACACCCTCACGAACCCCTTCGGGTAGGAGATCATTTCACACGGGCTGGCCGTGAGACTAGAGTCTGCCTGTGACCCAGAAGATAGTCGAGACTCCCAACAACGCCGTCGTCCCGACGGCGATCGAATTGAGACGGCGTGTCGAGGATTCCCTACTCCATCAGGGATTCGAGATCGGGCCGGATGGCCGGATCACAAACTCTAAGTCCGACAAGGCAACTCTTCGCGCCTTGCACCAAGAAGCAATCCGCGCCCAGATCGAACGGTCACGTGAAGGACTCTTTCGGCATGAAGACCGGCTACTCAGGTACATCGCTGACGGCTCCGAGGTCAACCCCGGCGACGTAAGACCCGTGATCCGAGAGGTTCAAGCGAAGACGGAGGAAGAACTCCTGTTTAGATACGCGAGATTGCATTGGAGTATTCCCGTTTCGGCCGGATACGGAAGACGCCTGCGCTTCACTGTCTTCGATGAAGCAAACGGCAAACTGATCGGTGTATTCGGTCTTGGTGATCCGGTCTTCGCATTGGGACCGCGGGATCGGTGGGTGGGGTGGGATCGAGAATCCCGAAAAGAACGGCTGAGAAACGTCATGGACGCGTTCGTGTTGGGTGCCGTCCCTCCTTACTCTCACCTCCTTGGCGGAAAACTCGTCGCTCTTCTCATCACTTCCCAAGAAGTGATGCAGGCCTTTTCCCGAAAGTATGCCGGCGGCGAGACCCTCATTCGTGGGCGGAGGTCGGATGGTCGCCTGGCCCTAATTACCACCGCCTCCGCATTGGGGAGATCCTCCATCTACAACCGACTCCGTTTCCGCGATCAGGAAGTCTTCCTCAGCACGGGTTACACAACGGGTTCCGGCGAGTTTCACCTCTCAAGCGGCGTCTACAAAGACCTGTCGCCACGAGGACGGCGAGGCTGGCGAACTGGGCGATCACGACGGTCCGGAGGCTCCCGATCCGACGGCCCGAGATCGCCGCCGTGACGTCGGCGAGGCCCCACCCGAGTGCAGCGCCGAGACCGTAGAACATCGCCGGCGCCTACGAGGCGCTGCGCGCTTCGGCCAGCGCGTCGACGGCGATCGCGGCCTTCGGGCCGACGACGAGCGGGTTCGCCTCCAGCGAGGCGAGGCGATGCCGCAGGTCGTGCGCCGCGCGAGCCATGTTCTCGACCGCCTTCGCGAGCGATCCGAGGTTATGGCGCCGTGCATCGAGGCCGCAACGAGCCGCCTGTTCATCGACGAACACGCGCGCCTGCTTCGGCGTGAGCGGAGCCGCCACGAACGTGGCTTCGCCGGCTTCGGCCAACTCGCCGCCGAGGCGCATCGTGATGCACGCGCCGAAACGCTCGTCGATGAGGGCGCCGACGAGGACCTCGTGTCCCTGCACCATCTGCTGCACCAAGACCTTCGGCCTGCGAGCGCCGGCGCGTTCGGCGGCCTGGAGGACTTCGGCGGCGGCGCTCTCGACGTCCTCGGCCGTGGTCAGCCCGAGCCGGACGCCCCCGAGCTTCGCCTTGTGCGGGAGCTCCGGCGCCAGCGCCTTGACCGCGACCGAACCACCGATCTTCCGGGCGGCGGCGGCCGCCGCCTCCGGCGTCGTCACGATGGCCTCCTTCGGCCTGCGCACCCCGTAGTACTCGAGCAGCTTGGCCCCCGTCGCTTCATCCACCGGACCCTCGAGCCCCTTGAGGACGCGGAGCGCCTTCGCGCGGTTCGGGTGCGCAGGCAGCGACTTCACGATCCGGTCCTTCGACGTCTGCAGGTCGACCAGCGCACGGATGGCGCCGGTGACGGCCCGATGCCCCTGCAGGAACGGCAACCGCGCCCGGTCGACGAAGTCCTTCGCCGCCTTCGAGTACGACAGCGCGCTCATGGCCACCGAGGCGAACACGACGCCGGTCTCCTTCTGCAGCGCACGCGCCTTGGCGAGCACCGGGTCGGCCCAGACGGCATCCTCCAGCTCGTCACCGCGCGGAGGGTACGCGTCGAACGCAACCAACCCGATGTCCGGATCCGACGCAAGGGCTTCCAACGCGCCTTCGTACATGTCGGTCTCGACCGCCGCCTGACCGGTCACGTCGAGCGGGTTGTTCAGGTTCGCGAAGCTGGGCAGGACCCTGCGGAGCTTCGTCTCGGTGGCCTTCCGGAACTCGGGGAGCCGCAAGCCCGCCTCATCGGCCGCCTCGGCGAACAAGGTGCACGCGCCGCCCGACTGGAGCGCCGCGGTCACGCCGGTCGCACGGAGCTTGCGGTGATGCGACAGGAGTAGGGCGGCCTCGTGCATCTCGACGGGGTCGTTCACCAGCGTCGCGCCGAGTCCCCGGAGCCACGCGTCCCGCAGCGCGGTGTTCCCGGCCAGGGCGCCGGTGTGGGCCACGATAGAACGCCGGGCCGCTTCGCTCGTTCCGGCCGGCGCACACACGAGGATCGGCTTGCGGGCATCGCGGAGGGCACGCAGGCCCCGGCCGATACCTTCGACATCGCGCATCGTCTCGATGTAGGTGCAGACCAACCGGGTCTTCGGATCCTGCGCGGCCCACTCGAACATGTCACCGAGCCCGATGACGGCCTCGTTCCCGACCCCGAGGATGATCCGCAAGCCGGTGCCGCGGTCCGAGGCGATCTGGTTCATCGTCCACGCGACGGTGCCGCTCTGCGAGATCACCGAGATCTCGCCGGCCACCGGGTCAGGCGGCGGGGTCGCCCCGTAGGCCGCGACGCGATCGACGTAGTTCACGAACCCTTCGACGTTCGGTCCGAGGACGGGGAGCCGATGGGCGCGAGCGATCGACGCGAGCCGGTTCTGGAGCTCACGACCCTCGTCGCCGGTCTCCGCGAAGCCGCTGGACACGACCATCACGCTCCGAACGCCGGCGAGCGCCGCCTGTTCCGTCAGCGCGACGGCAACCCGCGCCGGCACGACCATGATCGCCAGGTCCACGCCCTTCGGCAGATCCGAAAGGGATGCGACGCAGGGCCGGCCCCACACCTGGTCGTACTTCGGGTTGATCGGAAAGATCTCGCCGGTGAATCCGAGGTGCTGGAGGCTCGCGTAGATCTCGGGCGCCCACGACTCCGGTGACTCCGAAGCGCCCACGATGGCGATCGACCGCGGCGCGAGCAGCGGATGCAACGACGCCGGGTTCACGGCCTATCCCTCGCCGCGGAACCGCGCGTCGCGCCAGGCGATCGCGGCCTTGAGTCCCTGTTCGTTCGTGATCTTGCGGAACTCATCACGCGCCGGGAGGTTCGCCGTCTCGATCTCCACATCGATGTCGACGTTGGCATCGAGCGCGGACTTGATCCCGCCGCCCTCCCAGACCGCGTGGATGGCTCGCTTCGTCGCCTGCACGACGAACGGCTCGTTCTTGGCTATCGACTCGGCGAGTTCGATCGTCGCGTCAGCGAGGTCACCGGCCGGCACGACGCGGTTCACGAGTCCCATCCGCAGCGCGTCGTCGGCCGGGATCCGGTCCTCCCCGGTGAACAGCAGTTCCTTCGCCTTGCGGACGCCGACCACCCACGGCAGCAGCATCGTCACGACGCCCGAACCGAACCGGATATCGACATAGCCGAACTTCGCATCGTCCGAGCAGACGCACAGATCGCAGGCGAGCATCAGGTCGGTCCCGCCGGCCAGACAGTAGGACTGCACCTGGGCGATGGTCGGCTTCGGGTTGATGAGCTGCGCGAACATGCGATCGCTGGCCTCCTGGAGCTCGTCGCGCCAGGCTTGCTCGTTCATCTCCCCACCCTCGGCGTCCTCCTCGAGGTCGTAGCCGGCGCAGAACGCGCGCCCGGCAGCGGCGAGGATGATCACGCTCACCGAGTCATCGCTGCCCGCCTCCCCGAATGCCTCCTCGAGCGCCATCAGCAGTTCGTGATTGAGGGAGTTCAACTTGTCCGGCCGGTTCATGGTCAGGCGGCGAACGGGACCGATGTTCTCGACGAGCAGGACGGGTTCACTCATGGCAGCCTCGGAGGTCGGGTCGACGCGCGGCATGATACACAAGGTGCGGAGCGGCCCAGGGGGGCAGCGTGGGAGAGGTCACTGCCGTGCGTGACACGAAACGTGGCATCGCACCGCTCGCGGCGACTTACGTGGTGTTCGGCTGGTTCTGGGGCTGCATCGCGGTCGTCCTGGCGAATCTCCAAGAGGCGAACGACCTCTCCTCGGGCCGGTTGGGGCTGTACCTGAGCTTCACGAGCATCACCGGGATCGTCACGATGACCATCGTTGCTCCGCGCCTGGAGCATCTCGCGCGCCACGTCACGATCCCTGTGTCCCTGGCACTCCACGGGATGGGTGCGCTCCTGCTCGCGACGCTGTCGGCATCGCTGCTGCCCGTGGCGTTCCTCATGATCGGTCTCGGAACCGGGATGGTCGACGTCCTCGTGAACGCGGTCGGATACGAGAGCGAGGTACGGACCTCTCGTACCGGAGACTTCCTGGGGGAGAAAGATCACGTCGTGAACTTGCTTGACTCGAAGCCGACGGCAAGGAACTCTTCGATAACCTCGGCTGCATCGCCCACCTATCGTCCTGAGCGGTCCCTCGCTCGGGGTGGGGATGGGATCTCATAGTGGGTGGATCGAAGAGAGGGGCTCCGTCACTCATCGACGACCCGCTCCAGCACCATGTACCCCTCACGCCCGGTGACGGACCCGTCCTCTGACACCTTCGTCGATACAAAGGACTTCGGTGTCGAGTCCACGATCGCTTCCACCGGCGTCATCGCCTCCTTGAGGGGCTGTAGATGCTCGGAAGCGTACAAACCTCCCATCTCACCATCCTCGAAGAAGCCGACCCCGTAGCGATACGACCCGTCGGGATAACGTCGGACCTCGGTGACCACCCCTCGTCTCCTCGCTTCCCCGATCGAAGACATCTCGGGGGTGTCGGCTATGACGACCCAGTCAAGTGCCCGCAGGGGGGAGCCTTCTTCGCTCACCGGGCCATCCTAGAACCCGCCACAGCCTGCCCACAGGACTTGCGAAGGATTCACTGCGCAGCGGCTCCGACGCTGCAAGACTGAGTTCGCAATCGAGATCCGACACAGTGCCGCGCCAAGCGGCGGCCTCCCGCCAGACGATCTCGCTGCCTCCCTGGCATCCCTTCACGCCTGGGTCATTTCCCGCTCAGGACTGGCAGAGAGGCGACACTAACGCGCGTGCCGGACGGGTCGAGGCTCGCAGCCGGCCGTGTTATACTTCGCAAACCCTAGCTTACGGAGAGTCCCCGGATGGACTACAGCAAGGAGTTCGTCGCCCAGCATTCGGTCGAGCTGCGGCGCTCGCCCTACTTCGACGCCACCGTGCGCGATGGTTGCACGAAATGGGACGTCTACAACCACATGCTCACCCCCGCCGAGTACCAGGTTAGCGTCGAGGACGACTACTGGCAGAACGTGAAGAATGTCGCCGTTTGGGATGTGGCGGTCGAGCGGCAGGTCGAGATCACGGGCCCCGACGCGTTCGAGTTCACCAACCGCCTGGTCACCCGCGACCTTTCCAAGTGCGCCGTGACTCAGTGCAAGTACGTCCTCCTGACGAACGAGGACGGCGGCATCCTGAACGATCCGATCCTGCTCAGGCTGGCCGAGGACCACTTCTGGCTGTCGATCTCGGACAACGACCTGCTGTGGTGGGTCCGAGGGGTTGCCGTGAACTCCGGGCTGAAGGTCGAGGTGCGGGAGCCGGACGTCTCGCCGGTGCAGATCCAGGGCCCGCGTTCCAAGGACGTGGTTGGTGCGCTCTTCGGCGATTGGGTGCAGGACTTGAAGTACTACTGGTGCCGCGAGACCGAACTCGACGGGATTCCGCTCGTGATAAGCCGGACCGGGTGGAGCGGCGAGGTCGGATTCGAGCTGTACCTTCGCGATTCAAGTCGAGCGATCGAGCTATGGGACAAGGTGCTCGAGGCCGGCAAGCCCTTCGAGATCCGCCCAACGGGCGCGAGCGAGCAGCGGCGCGTCGAAGCTGGCATCTTCAACTGGGGCACCGACTTTCGCGACGACGCGAACCCGTTCGAGATGACCGGACTCGAGCGTCTGGTCGAGGAGCAGGATGCGGACTACATCGGCAAGGATGCGCTGGAGCGTATCCGCCGTGAAGGCGTGTCGCGGAAGCTGGTCGGGATCGAGCATCCGGCTCCGGAACTCGACGAGTGGGTCCAGAAGTGGTACTGGGACGTGATGGAAGGCGGAAAGGCGGTCGGCAAGGTGACCGTCCTGTACTGGTCGCCGAGACTGGAAAAAAACATCGGGTACGCGTGGGTGCCCATCGAATTGGCGGAGCCCGGCACCGACATCAGCGTTAGGACGACGGAGGGTACCGACATGTCGCTCAAGGTCGCCGAACTGCCGTTCTGGGACGCGAAGAAGGACATCCCGAAGTCCTGACGGCGCCGAGCCTCCGCTGGGTGTACCGGCCGTGGATCCCATAGAGCCGGGCGCGGTCACGAGCGAAATCTATGCCGGGCCGTTCCACGAAGTTCAGAAAGCGTGAAGGGGTCCAAAACCCCGATTCCCTCCGCCCGGCCACCGGGGGAGGAACTAGC
>CAZXFL010000049.1:0-8109 GCA_964640385.1 uncultured Actinomycetes bacterium | reverse complement strand
GGCGCGGGAATCGGGATCGTGTTCCAGGAGCCGGGCGCGGCGCTCAACCCGGTGCACACGATCGGACGGCAGATCGCCGACGTGGTCCAGTTGCACCGCGGCATAAATCGGCACGAGGCGGATGCCGAAGCGGTGCGCCTGCTCGGCGAGATGGAGATCCCCGAGCCTGAGAAACGGGCCAAGGCCTATCCGCACGAGCTGTCGGGCGGGATGCGGCAACGCGCGACGATCGCGGTTGCGGTCAGTGCGCGACCGCGGCTCCTGATCGCGGACGAGCCGACGACGGCTCTCGACGTCACGATTCAGCGGGAGATCCTCGATCTCCTGGGGCGCTCGCAGCGGGATTTCGGGATGTCCCTGCTCATCATCACCCACGATATCGGGGTCGTAGAGGAGATGGCCCGGCGGGTGATGGTGATGTACGCCGGGAAGCTGGTGGAGGTGGGGGATGCCGAGCGGGTCTTTCGAGACCCCAAGCATCCCTACACCCAGGGACTCTTGCGCTCGGTGCCGCGACTCGGAAGTGGCCGGAAGACTCCTCTGGTCGGGATTCCGGGGGTGGTGCCCGATCTGCTCGATCTACCGCCGGGTTGCTCATTCCACCCGCGCTGCCCGTTGGGCGATGCATCGTGTACGGCCGCCTTCCCGCCGCTGGATCCCGTCGCCGGGCGACTCTGCGCCTGTTACAAGGCCCGTGATGACATCACGACCTGACGCGCTGCTCGACGTCCGCGGGCTCCGGATCTATTTCCCGCTGGGCGGTCGCTGGTTTGGGCGGCGGGAGTGGGTGCGCGCGGTGGACGGCGTGGATCTCGAGCTGCGCCGGGGCGAGATCTTCGGGCTGGTCGGGGAATCGGGAAGCGGGAAGACCACGCTAGGCCGCGCGGTGTTGCGCCTGGTGGAGCCCACGGGAGGTGCGGTTCAGTTTGACGGCATCGATGTCCTGGCGCTGCGCGGGCGCGAACTCAGGACGATGCGCCGGCGATTCCAGATCGTATTTCAGGACCCCTACCGGTCGCTGAGCCCGCGGATGCAGATCCAGTCGCTGCTCGCCGAGCCGCTGCGGCTGCATCACATCGTGCCCGAGGGCGAGATCGAGAAGCGGGTGCTCGAGCTGCTGAGCGCGGTTGGCCTCGAGCCGTATTTCCGCTATCGCTATCCGCACGAGATGAGCGGGGGCCAGCGGCAGCGGGTGGCGATCGCGCGGGCGATGGCGCTGGAGCCTGACTTACTAGTCGCCGACGAGCCGGTCTCGGCGCTGGATGTGTCGGTGCAGGCGCAGATTCTCAACGTGTTGCTCGAGCTGCAGCGCCGGGTCGGCATCACCATGCTATTCATCACCCACGACCTGGCGGTGGTGGAGCGGATCGCGGACCGGGTCGCGGTGATGTATCAGGGGAAGATCGTGGAAACGGGAGACACCGAGCGGGTGCTCGACCATGCCGAGCATCCGTATACGCAGCGGCTGCTGGCGGCGGCGCGGGGTGTTCGTTGAGTTGGTGTCCGCCAGTGGCTCCCATCGTTTAGCCACGGGTCCGCTGAGCGCACGCGACCTCAGACTGGCAGCCACCGACTAGCGGACGTACATTCGCACATCGCTCGTCACGGAGCGCTTCGATGACTCGTCCACCGAACCGTCGGCCCGAATCGGGGTCACCGCACGGCGAAGTCACTCGCCGATACGCCGTCGGTTCGATCCTCCAAGCGGCGCTCCTCTCGCATCCCCTCGGCAGCCGGTTGCTGGTGATGGGCCGGCCGTGGCTTACGCATGTCGCCCACACCGAACTACAGCCCCTCCTCGCCGAAGTTCGGCGAGTCGTCGAAGCGATGGCGTACCTGGGTGAGCCATTCAGCGACGCCGAACGCGCGAGTCTCGACGCCGCGGCCAACCTGGCCGACGAAGCGCGTGCGGTCGCCGAGGTTCAGCGCATCCTCGACCCCAAGTGCCTTCTCGCCGTCCGCATCAATCCCGAAAGCCGCGTCTCGGTCGAGCGGGGTGCCGCGCCGGCGCGGTTGCTCGAGCAGGGCTGGCGTGCCTACCTGATGAAGGTGCAGAACGAGGCCGGCGCCACGGGCACGCTCGACGCGGAGAGCCCGCAGGCCCGGCCCGTCTTCCGGCGCGGCACGGGGAGCCCCATCGCCCCGCCGTCGGTCCTCCCGGGGGACGTGGCGGACCGCTGGCTCGCACTCCAGACGTTCGGCGACAAACCGATGGAACCGAAGCTCTCCGGCCTCGACCTCGAGTATCGGATCGTGCTGCTGTACAGCAGAGACCGCGGACGCCGCGAGGCGCAACTCGGCGCGACGCTCGGCGCCGGCTCGCAGGACATCGGGTTTCGCAATCGCGCGGCGATCCTCTTCGACATCGCGCCGTCCCGCGACATCATTCTGCGCTTCCACGACGACGCCGGGCGGCCGGGCACGGCGTCGTTCGTCATCAAGGACCGGATCGGCCGCGTGTACCCCGCGCGCGCGAAACGCCTCGCGCCCGATTTCTTCTTCCAGGACCAGATCTACCGTGCCGATGGCGAGAGCGTGCGGCTTCCAGCCGGCGAGTTCACCGTCACCTGCAGTCACGGACCGGAATACGTTCCCGAGACCACAACTGTCAACATCGTCGGGGCCGGAACCAGCGCTCCACTGGATTTCAAACTGCAGCGCTGGATCAACCCGCCCGAGCACGACTGGTATTCCGGCGACCATCACATCCACGCGGCCGGGTGCAGCCACTACGAGAGCCCGACCCAGGGGGTTAGGCCGGAGGACATGATGCGCCACGTCCTCGGCGAAGCGCTGAGCGTCGGCTCGGTGCTCAACTGGGGACCGAGCTACTATCACCAGCGCCAGTTCTTCGAGGCGAAGGACAACAAGCTCTCGACGCCGTCCACTCTGCTTCGCTACGACCTTGAAGTTTCCGGTTTTCCCTCGAGCCATTGCGGTCACCTCGTTCTCCTCCGCCTGCACGAACAGGACTACCCCGACTGCCGTCAGATCGAGGATTGGCCCTCGTGGGACCTTCCGATTCTCAAATGGGCGAAAGCCCAGGGCGCGATCGCAGGCTTCGCGCACTCCGGCTGGGGCCTGCAGGTGAAGGCGGTCGAGTTGCCGAACTACGAGATACCGCCCTTCGATGGCATCGGTGCGAACGAGTACATCGTGGACGTCACGCATGACGCCGTGGATTTCATCTCCAACGCCGACACGCCTTTCCTGTTCGAGTGGAACATCTGGTACCACACGCTCAATTGCGGCTTCCGCACGAGAGTCAGTGGCGAGACCGACTTTCCCTGCATTTCCGACGAGCGCGTGGGAGCGGGTCGCTCGTACGTGCATCTCCCGCAGGGACTCAGCTACGACGCGTGGTGTGAGGGGGTGCGGGACGGCCGCTGTTATGTGTCCGACGGATTCAGCCATCTGATGGACTTCGCGGCCAATGGTCTGGAGATGGGGACGCGCGGCAGCGAGCTGCGACTCGCGCAGGCCGGCGCGGTGCGATTGACCGCGCGCGTGGCCTGCCTGCTGCCGGAGCAGCCGCAGAAGGACGGTGCACCCGACCGCGCGGCCCAGCCTTACTGGACTCCGGAGCATGCCCGCGTCTCGGGTTCACGAGAAGTCACCGTCGAGCTGGTCCGGAATGGACGCCCGGTCGCGAGTCAGCGCGTTCGCGCTGATGGCATGCTTCGCGATGTTGCGTTCGATGCGCAAATCGAACGGAGCGCGTGGATCGCGCTGCGCATCCTGGGCTCGGCGCACACCAACCCGATCTTCGTCGTCGTCGGCGAGCAGCCGATCCGCGCATCGCGGAAGAGCGCTGAGTGGTGCCTCCAGGCCGTGGACCAGAGCTGGTCGCAGAAATCGCGTCGCATCAGCGGCCGTGAACGCGACGCGGCGCAACGCGCCTACGAGCACGCGCGCGTGCGCTACCGGCAGCTCGTGTCGGAGAGCGCGGTCGAGTGAACACCGAGAGATGGACGAGCACGCGAGTCACGGGTAGGAATTGCGTTCCGCGCTGACTGGAGCCGGCAGGCGGCCGCCGCGGCGGCCAGTGTGCCGGCGGTAAAGCCTTAGCAACGGCCGGCATTCGATGACCTCAGCAAGAGGCGCGGCCATCAGTGCCTCCCATCATCGAGCGACAGCTCGTCCACGTACTGCAGCACATTGGTTCGGAATGGCGAGCGCAACCCTAGAATGCGCCGATGGGCGACCGGAGTAATGGTACCCGGGGCCAGGTACGTCACCGGCACATCCTCTCGGAAGATCTCCAGCAGCTCACTGTAAATGCGGTCCTCGACATCAGGGTCCGCCGTGACCAGGACGCGGTTCACCAGCTCGACAACCCTGGCATTCGTATATCCCAGAGCGTCGGTGCCGATGCGATCGAATACCGGGGAGTTCGGGATGAAGACGAAGGCAGCTTCCCGGAGCTCGCCCTTCTTGATGCTCGCTTCATAGCCTTGCTGCGTCTTCACCGCCATGTCCACACCCACGCGACGGAGCTCCCCCTGGACAAAGAGGGCCATCTTCTGAAAGTGGCTATTGCCGCTTACCAGCGCGGTAAACCGAAACGCGAGCCCCTGGCGTTCGCGGACCCCGTCGCCCGCGCGGTCGTGCCATCCGGCTGCGTCCAAGAGATTGCGTGCTTGGTCCGGATCGTAGGGTAACGGTTCGACCAGCTTGCCGCGCCGGAGCTGGCGGCGCGTCAGCGGGCCGTCCGTGAGAGGCGACTCCTTTGGAAAGTACAGAAGCTGGAGGAGCTCGCGCCGATTGATCGCCAGCGTCAGCGCGCGGCGCACGCGGGGATCACGGAAAAGTGGATGCGCCTGCTGCCAAACAATCGCCGCGTTGTTGGGGTTGTCCGAGTAGTAGACGACGAAGCGCGTATCTGCCGACAGGCTGGGAAGCCACGCCGGGTTGACCCAACTGAGGGCATCCACGTTCCCGGACAGAAGATCGGAAAGTCCAGCAGCGCCCTGCCCGACGAATTTGAGCACCACCCGCCCGATTGGTAGCTTGCCGCGATAGTAATCCGGGTTTGCCTCTAACTCGATCATCGTCTGGGGTTGGTAGCGAACGAAGCGGTACGGGCCGCTACCGACCGGGTGCTTCCAGAAGTCCCATTGGTAGAATTGGCTGGGGTTCAGATGCTCGAGCAGGTGCTTCGGGTAGATAACGTTGTCCACCGCGTAGTAGGTGAGACGTCGGTGGTGAACCCTGACCGTGTGGTCGTTCAACACGGTAACTGAGTCGATCGAACTGGGGGAAATCTCCAATACGTCAGGGTGGGCCAGGAGATCGAGCGAGAACTTGACGTCGTGGGCGGTCACCGGCACGCCGTCATGCCACCGTACGTCGGGCCGAATGTAGTAGGTCCACTCCCGGTAGTCGGGCGAGTGCTCCCATCGCTCGGCGAGTCGTCCCTCCCAGTCGCCCTTTTCGTTCCAGACCGCAAGGGGGAGGAACGCAAGCCACTGGGCGCCCTCGTAGGGGCTTGGTTGTAGCACGTCCACGTCCACTTGGGGTACTCCCACGATCACCGTGTTGCCGCGAGCGTAGGCGCGGTCCTCCACACGCCGGCATCCTGCAATGGCCGCGGCTAACGCACCGGTGGTGAGTTTGATGAACGGGCGGCGCTCGATGACATCCGCGACCGGTGTGGTCATCAGTGCCTCCCATCGTCGAGCGACAAGTCTTCCATGTGGTACACCATGTCCGCGCCAAAGGGGCTGCTGAGCCCGTGAATGCGTCGTGAGACCCCCGCCGCCAAGAAACGTGGGAAGAGGAACGTGACCGGCACGTCAGCCTGAAAGAACGGCATCAGTTCGCGGTAAATCCGGTCGATCTCGTCCGGGTCAAGGGTGGTCCGTGCCTTGCTGACCAGGGCGATGACCTTGGGATTGGTGTATCCGAACGGAGAGCCCTCGGCAAGCCATTCCGTGAGCCCGTCGGGAATGGTGTGCATCTCAGCGATCACCGCCTCGAACTTGCCTGCCTTTGCCCGCGCACGAACAGCGTAGCGATCCATGGTCTGGACGTCCATCTCGATTCCTACGCTACGGAGCTGCGCCTGGATGTAAACGGCTGTCGCTTCGTTTTGCCCCGACGCCAGCACCACAAAATGGAACAGCTTGCCCTCACGCTCCCGTACACGGCCGCCGCCAATGTCGCGCCAACCGGCCGCATCGAGCAACCGTTTCGCCTGCGCCGGATCGTACGGCAATGGGTCGGGAAACTCGCCACGCCGAAACTGCCTTGCGCTAGGCGCCACATCCAGAATGGGAATCTCTTCGGGCAGGTTAAGGACTTGACGCAACTCGCGGCGGTTGATGGCCAACGTCAGCGCCCGGCGGATGGACGCCTCGCGGAAGAGTGGATGACCGTGGTGCCACACGATCGCATTCATGAAATAGGGAGTTATGCCGTAATACACCCGGAAACGTGGATCGCGCCGGATCATCGGAATGTCCTTTGCATCAAGCCAGATCGCCTGGACGTGGCCGCTCAAGAGTTCGGTCAGCGCGCTCTCCGCGGTCAAGCCCTTGAGCACCACCCGCCTGATCCCCGGCCGGCCTCGGTAGTACGTGGGGCTGGCCGCGTACTCCGTCATCGTCATCGGTACTTGGCGAACGAATCGGTAGGCGCCGTTCCCCACCGGGTGAGTCCAGAAGTCCCATGTCCTGAACGTCTTCGGATCGAGGTGCTCGAGCAGATGTTTGGGGTAGAACGGCGTGTCGTCGATCGGATCGCGAATGTCGCGCTGATAGCTGATCCGGCACGTGCTGTCGTCGAGCACGGTGACCGACGACCCATCTGGAAACCCAGGCGGCGCCTCCAGGACGTCAGGATGACTCAGGAGATCGAGCGTGAATTTGATGTCGTGCGCAGTGAACGACACTCCGTCCTGCCACATGACATCCGAGCGCAGGTGGATCGTCCAGGTGCGATAGTCGGCCGAGTGTTCCCAGCTCGAGGCGAGACGGGGTTCCCATTCTCCGTTCGAGTTGCTCTTCGCCAACGGTTCGAACAGAAGCCACTGGGCCGAACCGTCCAGTGCGAAGCTCTCGAACTTCCCTCCGCCCATCTCGAGGGAGTAGAAAACGATGAGACGGGACTCACCCGCCTCTCCTCGGTCGCGCCGGCAGCCCGCGGCGGCGGCGGCCAGCGAACCGGCGCTCACCTGCATAAATTCGCGCCGGTCGATCGATCTCAGCGACACTATCTTCTGGACCTTCATTGTTGGCTCCCATCCTCCAGCCATAAATCCTCCGTGAACAGGAGCGGGTCGGTTCGCCATGGCGCGCTGAGCCCTTTGACACGCCGGTGGACGATGTTGGTGCCGTAATCGGGGATCAGGAACGCGACTGGCTGATCCGTGCGCAGGATGTCCGACATCTCCCGATACGCCTGGTCTGCGGCCTGCGGGTCCGCTGTGGTTCTCGCCAGCTCGAAGAGCCTGGCGAGCTGGGGATTTCGATACCCAACGCCGGCCCGTTCGCTGAAGCCGGAATAGTGGGAGAACAGCGTCATGATTGCCTCGAATTTCCCCGTCTTCAATCTGTCGAAGCCAGCAAGGCGCTCGACGGGCTGCAGGTCGATTCGCACGCCGAGGTCACGGAACTGATCCTGAACGTACAGCGCAGTCTCGGCCCAGCCAGGTTCGGCGAGCGTCATGGCGGTGAAGCGAAAGTCTTGGCCGTCACGCTCCCGCATGCCGTCGCGACTCCGGACACGCCAGCCGGCTTGGTCAAGCAGGCGTTTGGCCTCGGCCGGGTCGTAGCGCGGCGGCTCGGGCAGCTCGCCGCGTCGAAACTGACGAGGTGTGTACACACCGTCGGCGAGTGGGAACTGGCTGGGGAGATTGAGCACCTGAAGGAGCTCCCGCCGGTTGATCGCCAGGCTGAGGGCCCGTCGGACATCCCGATCCCGAAAGAGGGGATGCTCGTTCTGCCAGTAGATCACCCAGGATCTGATCAAGATGGGCTCGGTGAAGGTTCGAAACCGAGGGTCGTTCGCGAGCGTCGAGAACTGCGCCGGCTTCGCCCCAATGATGGCGTCCACATTGCCGCTGAGCAGCTCGGTCAGCCCGGCCTGTCCGGCGAACTTCAGCACGAC
>CAZXFL010000048.1:3582-8569 GCA_964640385.1 uncultured Actinomycetes bacterium | reverse complement strand
GCCGACGGCAGCCCCGATAACGCGACCGACGAGTACCGCGCGACGATGCAGACGTACACGGCGGCCGGGATCGCCGCGGGCGATGCCGTCGTCATTGCGCAGGCGCATGCATGGCACGGCGAAGACGTCGCCACCGGAGCGAAGACGGGGCGTTTCTGGATCGCCAGCAACCCGGCCGAGACTGACCCGGGGACCGCGATCATCAACCCCTTCGGCCCGACCGGTGGCGGGGCGCTCGGGACGTGGCCGACGGACTGGCGCCTCACGAATGGCGCATCCGTCGACGCTTCGGGGGTGACGCTGGGGACCGCCCCCGTCGTGCATCTGCGCAAGATGGACACGGGAACGCGCGTCGCCTCGGTGTGCGCCCTCGGCGTCTACGTCGAGTATGTCCCGGCAAGTAGCACGCCGAAGTCCGGTGCCGACGCAGGAGCGGGTGCCGACACGTCGGCGTCCCCCGCGGCGGCGCTCGCGGGGACCGATGCCGGGGCGGGGAGCGACACCTCGGCCGGGATCATGCTCGCCACCACGACCGACGCCGGGACAGGCGCGGATGGCAACGCTGTCGTCTCCGTCCCGGTCGCAGCGACCGACGCGGGCGCGGGAGCCGACACCTCCGCCGGCATCGCCCTCGGTGTTCGGACGGATGCCGGAGTCGGCGCCGACACCAAGGTCACGCTCGACAACCTGACAGGCACCAGCACCGACGCCGGGGCCGGGTCGGACGCGGGCGCTTCGATCACGCTCGGAACCACGACTGACGCGGGGATCGGCTCGGACGGCAACGCCGCCGTCTCCGTCCCGATCGCAGCGACCGACGCGGGGGCCGGGGCAGACACCGCCTCCATCGGGGTGGACCAGAGCGAAGCCTCGACACACTCCTCTCGTCTTGGGCGTGCCCGTCTCGGGGCCTTCCGTCTCGCGCAACTGAGCACCACCACCTCCGTCCCGATGGACGCCGGAGCCGGAACGGACACCGCGACGGTCGCGGTGGTCCTCGCCGTCCGGACCGACTCGGGAGCCGGGGGCGACTCCGCTGCCTCGATCTCGCTCGGGATCGTAACGGACGCCGGAGCGGGCGCAGACACCTCTGTCGGCGTTGCCCTCGCCACCACCGCCGACTCGGGCGCCGGGGCCGACACCTCGCTCCTCGCAGCCGCCACCGACACGAGAACTGACGCGGGCGTGGGCGGCGAGGTCGCCTCGGTCGATCAGGGTGCGACCGCCAAGAGCGGAGCGGACGCCGGGACCGGAACCGACACCGCCGCTGGACTCGTTGCGGCCACAGACGTTCGGACGGACGCGGGTGCCGGGGCCGACACCAGCGCCGGGGTCAGCCTCGCCATCACGACTGACGCGGGCGCCGGGACGGACGTGTCGGCCGGCATCACACTCGGCACGACGACGGACGCTGGCGTGGGGGCTGACACGGCGCTCCTCGCGGTGGTCCTCGGGACGACGGCTGACGCGGGGGCCGGAGCCGACACGTCGGTCGGCGTCGCGCTCGGCACCACGACCGACTCCGGGGCGGGCGGAGACACATCGGCCCTCGCCGCTGCGTCCGCTGTCCGAACCGACGCGGGCGCCGGCTCCGACACCTCAGTCGGGATCGCCCTAGCAGCGACCGACGCGGGCACCGGCTCCGACAGCGCCGCCTCGGTGGTGGCCCTCGCCGCGGCCACCGACTCCGGGGTGGGCGGCGAGTACGCGACCCTCGGAACGGGGGAGGCCAAGAGCGCCTCCGACACCGGGGTCGGCTCGGACGTGTCGGTGTCGCTCGTGCTCACCGTGAGCGACACGGGCGCTGGGGCCGAGTCCGTCAGCGGGCGCGGCATCGGCGCCTCCGACGGGAGCGCCACCTCGGCGATCATCTCGAACGCACCAATCTTGTTCGACGCCGAGACGGGGGACGTGTTCGTCTCTCTCGGCGGCGTCCTCATCGCCAAGACGACTTAGGGAGACGAAATGCCGATCGAGCAGTACGCGAACGACTATGTGACGACCCTCAACGGAGGCATCACCGACACTCAAACGACGCTGACCCTCACGTCGGCGACCGGCGCCCCCGTCGCTCCGTTCCGGCTGCGGATCGAGAACGAACTGATGCTTGTCGGCGCACGCTCGGGAACGGCCTGTTCGGTGATAACCCGGGGCGTCGAGGGCTCGGCCAACGTCGCCCACCTCACCGGAGTGACGGTCGAGCAGGATCTCACACGGGCCGGCATGTTCAACGCCCGCGGTGTCTACGACGTGCGCGCCTACGGGGCGACTGGCGACGGCTCGACGAACGACGCCGCGGCGATCCAGGCGGCGATCGACGCTCTGCCGGCCTACTCCGGCGGGTTCGGCCGAGGCACCGTCTATTTCCCGGCCGGCAAATACAACGTCGGCGGGACGGCGATCAACCTCAACACGAGCGGGATCATCCTCCATGGCGCGGGCCTGCACACGACGCAGGTATTCGGCTCGATCGCCGGGCCGATCTTCGATACCCCGTACACGGCCGCGAGCGACCCGATCCTCACGTTCCTCCAGATGCATGACATGTGGGTCAGCAACAACAACACGGGCGCGAGTTCGAGCGCGGTGCGGCTGCGCGAGTTCGGCGTCTGCACGTTCACGAAGGTCCGCTTCTCGACCGACGGCGGGGCCGGGTCGGTCATCTTCTACAGCCCGGGACCGAACATCCTCCTCACGTTCCGAAACTGCGACTTCATCGGCTACGGCGGCCTCCAGGACTGGGGGCTGACGCTGGGCACCGTGTCGTGGAACAACCTCGTGCGGATCGAGGACTGCTCGTTCCAGTCGTCCAAGGGGGGGCTGCACGCCTACGTCGGGGCGGCGTTGACCGCGATCGGCAACCACTTCGAGAACCTCCCCGGCTCGGCTGGCGGCAAGCCGGCGTTCGCGCTCAACGCTTGGGACGGCGGCGTCATCCACGGCAACCACTTCGAGGGCAACGGCGACGGCGGGCTCAAGACGAACGTCCACAGCGAGCCGTCGTTCGGCTTCGACATCGCCGGCAACTACCACATGGACAACGCCTCTCCGCAGATGGACCTCCGCAACATCACCGACACCCATGTCGGCTCCAACAACTTCAAGACCGGGGCGACCTTCCCCAACGCCGACTGCGTGAACGTCAACGACGCGGCGGCAGCCCGCATCTCGATCGAGCCGCAATACCTGTTCAACGGCTCGGGGGCCAAGGTCGTGCGCCTGGCGGCCGGCGTGGGAACGATCGACCACGGCGGTTTCGGCCCGTTCGTCACGGCGGGCGTTCCCGCAACGAGCATGAACGGGATCGCCGAGAAGGGCGCGCTGTGCGCCGACACGACGAACGGCAAGCTGTACATCAACACGGGCACCAAGGCGTCGAACACCTGGACGGTTGTCGGGACGCAGACGTAGGGAGGCAAGGCATGGGCGAGAACGAAGTCGAGTACGCCCCGGCCCTGAACGGCCGGGTCACGCTGGGCGAGGTCAACCGGAACGTCCTCGCGGTGCGGGAGGACTTCAAGGAGTACGTCGCCGTCCACGACGCCAAGCACGACAAGCTGCTCGCCGCGTGGGAGTCCGACAAGCGGTGGCTCATCACGGCCCTCGTCTCGGCGGCCGGCCTCGCGGTCGTCCTCCACACGGCCCTCGGCTGATCTGGTTGTATGCTGGATAGCGGACACAACGAAGGAGACACCGCATGAGCTACGGACCGACCTCGCCCGTCTTCGCCAAGCCGCGCGTGAGCAGACCCGCGTTCGTCACGTTCCTCGGCCGGAAGGGCTTCCCCGCGCCGTCCGAAGCGGCGGCCATCTACTCGGACCTCGTGGCGGCCGGCGTCGATCCGGCGCTCGCCCTCGGGCAGCTCGCAGCCGAGTCGTCCTACGGGCTGAAAGGCTACGCCCGGACGACCCGGAACTGGGGCAACATCGTCATCGGGCACCCTCGGGTGCCACACTGGACGCGCGCCTTCGGCGGCGCTCCCTGGCTCGCTCCGAACGGCCGCACCTACGCGAAGTTCCCGACGTGGCGGGCAGGGGCGAAGGCATACGCCGCCCTCATGCGGAGCTACAAGCTGTGGGGCTGGGCCAAGACCGTCAGCGGGATGGCGGGTCGTTGGCTCGGAATGAAAGATGCTTCACGTTCGGGATATGTCCGCACGATCCTGAACGTCGCGAACACGGTGCCGGTCACGGTGGCGCCCGCCCCGATCCCCGCCCCCAAGCCGGTGCCCCCTCCGGGCGCAATCGTCCCCCCTCCGGCGGCGCAACCGACCCCGCAGCCGCTCCCCTCGAAGCCCGCGATCCCCGTGACGCCGACGGACGCGACCGCCGAGCAGGCGAACATGTCCGCGCTCGTCGATCAGGACATCTACGCGCTCGCCTCGGGCGGCAACGGGTTCGTGTTTCGGAGGGTCGGGGCACCGGCCGGCCAGCCCGTCGCCGCGCTCGTCCACGGCGGGCCCGCCGAGTACGGCGCGGGGAACTACCTGACCCTCATGGCGCACGCCTTGGCCGCTGCGGGGTTCGTCTCCTACCTCGTCGACTACCACTCGGACATGAGCGGGCTCGCCGACCTCAAGGCGAACATCGCCCAGGTCCGGGCGCGAGAGTCCGGCAAGCTCGTGATCGTCGGCCACTCGTTCGGCGGGTTCGTCGGCTCGATCACAGCCCTCCAGGGCAGCGGCGATGCGTTCGTGAGCCTGGCCGGGGTGCTCTCTCACGCCTACGCGAACTACATCACCGGCAACGTGTTCCTCACCGCCCCGGCGCCCGAGACGCTCGCCGTGCGCCGCCCGACGATGCCAGTCTCGGTCGTGGCCGCGATCGGCGACGACCGGGTTCCCAACGCGACCCAGGAGCCGTTCGTCATCGCCGCCAACAAGGCCGGGCACCCCGGCGTCAACGTCCTGGTGTCGGGATCCGATCACAGTGGCGTGCTGACGACCAAGGCTGCGGTCGACGCGATCGTCGCGACCGTGGCACTCATC
>CAZXFL010000048.1:0-3482 GCA_964640385.1 uncultured Actinomycetes bacterium | reverse complement strand
CGTTCGGTGTACTTGATGGACCTTATCTCCTGATACGGTCGGTGAGGTACACAGAGCGCGAGCAGGGGTCGAAGCTCCGCGCGGATCACGACCTCCGCGACCTTTCCATCGCGCACGATAATCTCTCGAAGTAGAAGATCCGGCGTCACGTTGCGCGCTGCGACGTTCGGCGTCGTCCTCCAGGCGTCACCCAGCCGGGCCAGCGCCTCCGCGACCGCGACGAGTGATGCCGTGGCCGGCTCGAAGACCTGACCTAGCTCTCCGCGCAGTCGGGCCATCTCGGCGCGGTAGGCGTCGTCGGTCAGGTCGCCCCATGCGTACTGCTTCTTGAGCCGCTCGACCTGACCCTCCAGCCGGGCCCGGCGGTCGGCCGCCTCCTGGTGGTCGCCGGTCGGCAGCGCGGCGATCCGCAGGCGCCAGTCCTCGGGGAGCCGGAACTTCCCGAGCCACTGGGCGAACTCCTCCTCCGCGTCGTCGGCGCGGATGGCCGGCGCCTGGCACGCTCCCGTCAGGGTCCGGTTCGAGCAGCGGTAGTACCGCCGTCCGTTACCGCCGTGGGCGCCGGTCATCCGCCGTCCGCAGGTGCAGCGCAGGACGCGCGAGAGGGGGTAGGACATCCGGGGTCCGGCTGACGCGCTCGGGCTCCTCGCCCCCAGCAGGCGCCCGACCTCCTCGGCCAGCGCCGGCTCGACCGGGCTCGTCCACGGCGCGGGCATCTCTCGGCGGCCGTCGTGGGGGTCGGCCTCGTCGTAGTAGTGGCCGCCCTGCCGCCGGTAGCGGTGCAGGGTGCCGGAGTAGATCGGGTTCGCGAGGATCTTGTAGATCGTCGAGCCGGTCCAAAGTTCACCGCGGCGACTGCGCTTCCCGGCGATGTTCAGTGAATGAGCGATGTCGCGCGGCGACAGTCCGGTGACGTAGCTCGCGAACATCCCGCGCACGATCGGTCCCTCGGCCGGGTCGGGCTCGAGCCCCCCACTCCACCCCCGGCTCCCGTCCGGCCGGTCGGCCATCTCCTTGCGGTAGCCGAACGGGACGTTGCCGATCCAGCGTCCGGCGTGCTGGCGCTCCCGCAGGCCACCCGCGATCCAGAACCGGCGCTCCTCGTTGCTGTGCTCGTCGATCACCTCGTTGATCCCTTCGGCGAGGCCGGATGCGAAAGCGCCCGAGACGATCCGCTGAGCGACGAAGTAGATGACGATGCCGGCCTTCGCGAACGCCGCCTTGGCCCGCACGGCCTCGGCCCGGTTGCGGGCGAACCGGCTGGTGTGGATGACGAGGAGCACGTCGTAGTCGCCGCGCTTCCCCTCGGCGAGCGCCTGTTCCAGCTCGGGCACCTGTTCCGCCTCCCCGGAACCGACCCGGAGGTAGAACTCGGGCTCGACGGCCACGAGGCCGAGTTCGTCGGCGGCACGCCGGAGGTCGGCGCGCTGGCGCTCCGGCGACCACTGCTCGGCCTGGGCCTCGGTCGACTCCCTGACGAGCCCTCGCCAGCGGCGACCGCGGAGATCCTCGGCCCGGAGATGTCGGGTGTTCATTGGTCCTTCGGGCAGCCCCACGACCACCCCGGCCCCGAGTACGGGTCCGGCGGTTGCGCCGCCCGCCACTCAGCGCACGCCGCCGCATGTCGGGCCTCCTCTGTCGCGCCGAGCGTCTGGATGCCCACGACGAGCAGCGCCAAGAGGAGGACGATGACGAGCGCCCGGTAGGCGTTCCTCCCGATAGGGCCATCCGGCCCCTGTGGGTCGGGACGTTCGGCCTGCGGTGCATCGGCCGTTGACAACTGATTATTGACCGTCATGCCTTCTCCAGCAGACCCGCGACCGCAGTCGCGAGGTCCACGTCCGCCGGGTAGCCGAGCGCGGCCATGACCGACACGATCCCGGCCCACGCCCGGCCGATGTCTGCCGGAGCGACGCCGCGACCCTCAAGGGCCGTGGCGATCCGGGCGCGCAGGATCAGGTTGGTGACGAGTTCCTCGGGCACTCCGTATGCCCGCCCGAGCGCGTGAAACTTCTCCTCGGTCACGTTGTCCCGAGCCCCCGACTCGATGTTGTGGGCGTACTGGTAGCTCATCCCCGCTCGCTGGGCTGCGTCGCGGAGCGTGTCCCTCCTCGCGTGCCGAAAGAAGCGGAACGCGGTTCCGATCTCTCGCGCGGCACCTTCTGTCAGCTGCATGTCGCTCCTCCTTCCCTGCCGGGCACTTGGCGGGTGAACGAGGTCCCCTTCCTCGTATGGCGACACCAGTGTATCACCACAATGCAATACCCTTTCGCAGAGAGGCGTCGTTTGTATGCTGACGGGTTGACAGGAGGGCGCGGGGAAGCGTATTCTCTCTGGCATGAAGCCACCCCCCTCCGCTATGGCCCGCTGGCGGTTCGCCGAAGGGCTGACCCAGGGCGATCTCGCCGAGAAGGCCGGCGTTGATCGCATCACGGTCTGGCGCTACGAGACGGGCCGTGTCAAGCGGCCCTCGATGCCCGTCTGTGTTCGGATCGTTCGCGCGCTCGGGGCGCCCGGTGATGACATCTGGCGCGAAGTCATGCGGCTCTGGCCTATCCCGTGACCGAGCCCCTCACGTTCGAGGAGGTGGGCATCGCCGTCCTCCTGAACCTGCAAGCCATCGCGTCCCACAGCCCGAAAGGAGGCACAGTTGGGAAAGAAGCGCAAGTGGTTCAGTCTGACCATCGAGCCGCCCAAACCGCCCGAGGTCTGGGTCGTCGGCGAGAGCGTGGAGCTGTACTGGCGCTACGGCGAGAACAGTAGCCTGTCGGTGCTCCTCGCCTCCAAGGACGCCCTGAGCATCGTCGAGCAGATCCAACAGAAGTCGGGGCCGGAGTGACCTTCGATCGTCGGTCGGGGATCGGCGGCTCTGACGCCGGGGCGTGCGCGGGACTCTCGCGGTTCCGCTCGCGTCACGATGTCTGGCTCGAAAGGATGGGGCTCAGCGCCCCGCTGATCGAGACAGAAGCGATGGAGTGGGGCACGCGCCTCGAACCCGTCGTCCTCCGCAAGTACGTCGAGGCGACAGGCCGCCGGGTCATCGTCCGCCGCGGCAAGGACGGCGAGCAGCTGACGCTCCGCCATCCGGGCTACCCGTGGATGTACAGCCACCTCGACGCCGAGACGCTCCGCAAGCCGAAGCGCGTCGTCGAAGCCAAGACGACCGGCTCGTGGCACCTGGACGACTGGGGCGAGCCCGGGACGGACCAGGTGCCCGCCGAGTACAACCTCCAGTGCCAGCACAACATGGCCGTGACAGGCTGGGACGTGACCGACGTTGCCGTCCTCATCGCCGGCCAGCGGTTCCGCCTCTACACCGTCGAGCGGGACGAGGGGCTCATCGAGAACCTCATTCAGATCGAAGCGGACATGTGGGACCTCGTGCAGCGCGGCGAGCCGCCGGAGATCGACGGCACCGATGCGTCCAGCCGGTTCCTCGCCATCCGCTTCCCCACCGACGACGGCACCACCGAGGATGCCAC
>CAZXFL010000047.1:7180-8912 GCA_964640385.1 uncultured Actinomycetes bacterium | reverse complement strand
CGTCCTGGTCGCATCGGGCTTCCAAGGCGAACCCCACCCCCGGCCAAGGCTGCTGTGACTGGGGTCAGTCGAGTGGCCTCGTTGTCGCGGAGCCGCCGAAGGACCTCGTCGCCCGGGATGTCGGGAAGGTGCACGTCCAGCAGGATCAGGTCTGGCTGCCGATCATGCGCCATGGCGATACCAACCTCTCCGCGTGGGGCGATGTCGATCTCAATATCGCTTCGTCGGGAGAGCGCGGATGCGATCAGCCGGGCGTTGCCCGGGTCATCTTCCACGTAGAGGACCCGATAGGTCTGGCTGGGTTCGTCGCCGCCCGCGGATGCTTCAGGATCCGCTTCGGTGTCGCCCCCGGCGACGAGATCGATCCAGAGCGTGTTCCCCGCGCTATCCGAAGTACTGACGCCGAGCTGGCCACCCATCGCCTCCACGAGAGCCTTCGATAGCGGGAGCCTGAGATCGCCCGATCTGCGTGTGGTGAAGTCCTGAACGTTCGGCGAGCTGCAGCTGGGACCCCGTAGGGGTAGCCTTGCCTGGAACTCGAACTAGGGGGGTCCATGGGCATCCTTGACCGGCTTCTTGGCAAGCAGCAACAAGCTCCAGCCTCAGCTTCCGACTTCGAGAATAGGCCACCAGCGGCTCCGCCACCAAGACCGAAGACCTCTCCGAAGAAGAAGGTTACATCCAAGTCGAGACTCCTGAAGGCCAACGTGGGCGACGACTGGATGACGACCGGGGAAGCCAAGTCGTGGCCGTGGGCGCTCGGCATCATAGTGGGGGAAAGCTTCAAGCAAGACCCGCTGAAGAGCCTGGTCAGCGAGTCCACGGGATACGTCAAGAAGCTCGTTGAGGTGACGATGACTCGCGAGCCTGAGAATCAGTACGACTCGAACGCGATCCGGGCAGAGATTCAGGGCCAGCAGGTCGGGTACGTTGCCAAGGAGATCGCTGCTGACATGGCTCCGAGGATGGACACACTTGGACTTACAAGCGTTCGGCATCCCGGCATGATCGTAGGGGGCAAGGGCAAGGACCATGCCAGTGAGGGCTACGGCGTGTGGGTTTGGACCTCCCGGCGTCTTACGGAGGGCGTTGCCATTCCGGACCGGATCGCCCGGGGTGAAGCTGAGGGTCGTTCCGCGCCTTGACTACCGGCGAAGACTCCTTCCCAGCACCATGTCTGACCCGAAGATCCTCGACAAGATGGGGCGCGCGCGCTTCTAGCCCGCCCTCACACCCCGCAGCAGTTCCGAGAGGCTGAGGCCGAATCCAGCCGCCAGGCGAGCCAGCGTCTTGAGCTGCTCTTCGACGTCATCTCCTCGGCCTACGAGAGAACGAGTCTCATCGTAACGACCAACCTGCCGTTCGATCACTGGACCGAGGTGCTGGGTTCGGAACGGCTCACCGGAGCGACCCTTGACCGGCTAACCCACCGCTGCCAGATCATCGAGACAAGGGAGTCCGCCTAGGTCAAGCTTTCGTCAAGGGACGGACGGCTCAGCTTGCGCCGCAACGGCCATGGGTGGCATGATTCGCGGCACATGAGCGGACTGCGATGCACCTGGTGCGGGCACGATGACATCCACATGGGCCGCCTGTCGACCGTCGAGAGAGCGCGACGCTGCGAGGAGTGCATCACCTGTGAGGAGGAGGCCGCGGAGGAGCAGATCGAGGCGCGCTCGCCGAGCCCCCCCCCCCCCCCCCCCCCCCCCCGCCCCCCGCACACAAAACCCCA
>CAZXFL010000047.1:0-7170 GCA_964640385.1 uncultured Actinomycetes bacterium | reverse complement strand
GGGGGGGGCCGCGGAGGGGCGGACCGGGGGCCGCTCCCCGAGCCCCCCCCCCCCCCGATCCTGGGACGACCTGATGAAACCCGCACAGATCACCTTGCTTCGGGACATGATTGCGGCGGAGGAGGCGGCCCCCAGCAACCCATTCGTGGTTGTCGAGACCTTCGGATCCGACACCTTCCTCAGCCACCCGGGTGGGGACAACGAAGGCCGGCGGTCGCCCCCCTCGGCAACACCCTCTCCGAACAGGGCTCTTGTAGGAAGCGAAACCCGGGATCAAAGTATGCAGGACGCCTGGGACTGGTGATGAACGACCAGCAACTTCGGGACCTGTCCGAGGTAGATAGCCACGCTTGGGACGCTGAGTGACGCGGAGATCATCGAGCTTGAAGAGCTTGAATGCGTCTGCTCGTGGCCAGTCGGACCCTGCCCCTCCTCGCGGACCGCATCTCTGAAGGCAGCCGGCTGTCAGCCAACTACTTCTCCACCACAGAGAACGCTCCAGGCCAGCCACCGTGCTCCTCGATTGCCTCATCGATCTCACCCATGATGCGGATCGTTTCTGAAAGGGCGACCACGATCTTTTGATAATGCCCGATGTCGTCCTTGGACAGCGTGCGCCCCTTGCGATCCTTGAGCCACGCGCGCACGCCGGCGCGGAACGAGGCGTGCATCGCGTGGTCGAGGTCGGACCACGTGTCGGTGGCGTGTCGCCGCCCGGCGCGGTTGAGGCCGATCGTGCGCGTGAACACGTCGTCGTCGTACGTGAGCTCGCCGAAGATCTCCGACAACGTGCCGGTGGCCGCCCGCAGGAACAGCTCCAGCTGGAAGAGGCGCTCGCCGGCGGTGACCAGGCCCTGCGCGAACCAGAGGTCCTTGAGGCTGGCCGCGGTGATGCGCGGGGTTCCCCAGCGATCGCGCTCGACGGCCGCGGCACCCACTCGGCGATCGGATCGTCGACTTCCTCGATGTACTCTTCGAAGAGGTCCTTCGCCTGCGAGTATCGGCCGGCCCACAAGAGGGCATCTGCACGCTGCGCTCGGAGTCGCGGTTGGAACGACTAGCCGTTGACGCATCAGTGCCGTCAAGCGCTCCCCGAAACGGCTGTGCGAACGTCTTCGCTAGCTACGTTGTGCTCCGCACGCAGGGATAACCTAGGCCTTCATGAGGGCGTCCGCCCGTCTCAGGCGCCCCGATTCAGACGGCAGGGGCCGGTCAATGGCTTTCACAGGCGCGTCGGCCTGCGCTTCCGAGCCTTGGCCGAAGCCATCGCCATTCGGAGCATGTGCGCCTTCAGGAGGGCCTCGGCACGCCTTTGGCGCTCGGAGTCCGGCAGGGTCGGGTCGGTCTGCTCATAGAACCGGCGCATGAATGCGACCCTCGCTGGCTTCGTGTACTCCTTCGGGTCGTACATGGCTGCCCTGGGGCCCCGGGTCCGGCGACCTCGGATGCGGATCCCTGGGCGGCCGCTCGCCTGCAGGACACGGACCGTGACATGAACTTGACCGAAGGCAGACGCGAAACGAACGGAATGAGCCTAACCTTAAGGAAAACGAGCACCGGGATCCCTCCACCGGGATCCCCTCCTGTGCCCCAAATACCCCCTCCCAAGGGAACCTTGAGCCGGGGCTGCGCCTGAGGGGGCGGTCCTGGCTCATCGCTTTCGACCTTCCCGCCACGTGCTCGGCCCAAGGAGGGACCAGAGCTAGCGCGGCCTTTCGCGAAGCTCGCAGCCGGGGATCGTCGGCCATGCACCCCCCACCGCGGCGCAATCACCGTCGCGGGCCGGACCCGCAGGCGCAATCCAGGTCGAGCCAGCGTGCAGCAAACGCGAGGGTGACTCCCTGGGCACGGTTGCTCGCTCCCAGCTTGGCAAGCCCAGCTCGGACCGCGTATCGGACCTGATGGTTGGTGATGCGCCGGCGCCGAGCGATCCGCTGATCCGTCAGGCCGATAGCGACGTCCGCAAGGATCTCGATCTCCGACTGAGTGAGGCGACGGTCTCGGCCTCGAGCGCCGTTGGGCGGAGGCGTGCAGACGACAACAGCCTCCCGGCAGTCCGGACAGCGAGCAGCAACGACTCGGATCGGTTCCGAGCGAGTCCCAGAACCGAAGACCAAGCCTTCGAGGGCGGTGTCTTGACCGCGATCCATTCGCCTGCTCCTCAGGAAAACGCCGATAGGGCCTAGGCGTCCTTCCTCCTAATTGCCAGGAGATGGGCCACGGGTTCCCTCTGGGATAAGGGGGGGATGCTCGCTCTCCGCGCCCGGACGGGGCAAACTGGGAGCCGATGGGCCTCCGATTATCCGCTCGGGACGAGGGTACCCCGACCGAAGAACCGACTGATGCTGAGCTGATCCGGGCTTCGCTGGAGGATCCGGCGGCATTCGGGGCGATATTCGATCGACACTTCGACAAGATCTATGCCTATCTGCGACGCCGGTTCGGGGCCGAGTGGGCCGAGGATCTTGCGTCGGAGACCTTCACTCGCGCGATCGCCGCGCGCGATCGTTTCGATGGCTCATACGCTGACGCCGCTCCCTGGCTGTACGGCATCGCGCTCAACGTCGGTCGAAGGCACGGCCGGGACTCGAAGCGCGACGCAAGCCTCGTCGCTGGGAGCCATCCGTGATGTGCTCGTCGAACTCGACGACGGGAAGGGGCGACCGTTCGAGCTGCCGCAGCACCTGTCGCTGACCGAGGACGGGCGCATCCGAAGGGTGACGGTGACCGTGACCAACAACGAGCGCTTCGCCGCCGCCGTCGAGGCGCTGCTGGGCGAACGTGGTGGCACGGGTCCCTAGCTCGCGAGTGTGGCCGGGAGCTCGCTCGTTGTGCGGTCAGGGGGTATCGCGAAACTGCCAACGAGCAGGTCCCTCGGTTCGCAGCCGCTCTTGCAGGCGGACCGGATCGCATCCAGCGTGATCGTCTTGTCGAGTCGCCCGCCATCCCAGACGGCGAGGGCCTCGACCTCGAAATCCGCCATCAGCGAGCGTGCATCCGCAAGCGTGGCGTGAGCCCCGATGGTGATGACCTTTTCTTCGAACCTCATGGCTTGCCCCTTCGGACCCATCGTCTCGGGGCAGCCTCAAGAGCAGCACATCGCCGGGGTCAGGATCCGGTTAGGGCCTCAGACGGCGGATCGGCGCTCCAAAGTCCTCCAGCTCATCGAGCAGGCCTTCGAGGTAAGGGACGACGACTTCGCTGAGGAGCTCGTCCCCGTGGCCTTTGCCCAATCGATCCTGGGCTTCAGCTATCCAGGCGCGAACGGGCCGGTACTCCGGTGAGCAGCTGGGTCCGGATGGCCGTTCCGATCGCCGACTTCAACCTAGCCCAGGAGGTGCTCGGCTCCTTCCCGACGGTCACGACGTTGTCGGCGACGAGCACATAGGCAACGCCGGGAAGCGCGAACAACCGCTCAGGGAGCGGGGACCCGGCGGCGCGTTCCTCGTCGTCGAAGAAGAACGGGCCGCCAGGATGCACCGTCCTGCTCACCATGAACTTGCACGCGTCGGGATCGGCGAGCAGAGTCTCTGCACGGATCTTGATCGTCGGATCGACCAGTGGAACATCAGACATCTTCCATGACCTTTCCTGCGTCGAGCTCACCGAGGTCCCGCAGGCGTTCGAAGGAGTAGATCGATCAACGGACTCAAAGACCTGAGCCTCCGATAAACCCGGTCCGATTCAGACCTTACTTCGCCACCCGCGCGCTTTTCCATGGTGATTCTGCTGATCGTTGATCGCCGTCTTGAATGAGTCGTAGATGACCTTGCCGACTTCCGTTTCCGAGAGGTTCCGAAGGACGACCGGGTCCGCAAGATCCACGGGCGCGTCTTCGAACAGGTACTCGCGGATGAATGTCTTCATCTTCCCGAACACGATGTCGTATCCACCCACGAGCCGGAGGTCGCCCAGGATCTGCTTGGTGAAAAAGGCGAGGACAGATCGGTAGTCCGCCGGTGAGGAGTCGTCGATGCGGAGAACGTGATGGATGTTCGCGTCCAGCATGGTCTTGAAGACGATCTCGCGCGTCTCTTCGACGGTGAACGGCTTGAGCGGAAGGCCGTCGTTGCCGAGAGACGCCGGATCTAGCTCGTCGAGCTGTTTGAACTCCCGCTGGAAACGGCGGGTGAGCCGCGGGAGGGAGATGTCCAGCGCGTCGATGTCCTTCTTGGTGTTCTCGCGATCAACCTCGACCACCAGGGAATCGTGGCGGTTAGTTCCCGCTCCCATCGGTACCCGCTCGAAGACGATGCCTTCGCTCTGGATGGACTCGACAAACTCCATGAATGCAGGAGTGCCCATCACGGCGACAGTCTCCCGCACGTCTTCCCCGAAATACATGAGGCGGAGCCCCCGCCCGAGGGTTTGCTCGGGCAGGATGTTCGACTTGGCCACATAGGGCCGTAGCCCAACGATGGTCGTGACGTTCCGGACGTCCCAACCCTCCTTGAGCATCATCACCGAAACGATGGCGGAATATGGCGAGTCCCAGGTATCGATCGAGTTCGCCTCCTTGCGCAGCCGCTCGAGCTCTTCCTTCGACTTGCCCGACGATGCCTCACCAAAGGCCGCCGTTCTCCTCGATACGAATCCAAGCGCGCTCCGCAGCTTGGGTCTTCTTGGCCTTCTCCTGGATGCGTACTGCAATCTGTGGCCAGTGGTCGTCGCCGAGGGCGGGGCCCCTGAAGTGGAAGTCAGATGAATCCGGCGTGAGGATGGCGAGAGATCCAGCCGGACCTTCGACCCGAAGTCTTATCGGAGTTGCCGCTGGATCACCGGCGAGAGGTTCTCAACGCGATCGTGGAGACGACCGCCGTCCTGGTCGATGAGCAGGGCCTTCGGGCGGTGACGATGTCTGAGATCGCAAAGCGAACGCGGATCGGAAGGGCCACGCTGTACAAGTACTTCCCTGACGTAGAGTCGATCCTGCTCGCCTGGCATGAGCGACAGATCGATGGGCACCTCGCCGAACTTGCCAAGGCCCGGGATTCCGCCACTAGCGCCAAGCAGCAGCTCGAGGCGGTCCTTCTGGCCTTCGGCCACATCTCTCAGAGCGCACACGGCCACAGCGACGCAGAGTTGTCGGCGTTCTTGCACCGTGACGAGCAGGTCGCCCAGGGGTGGCGCCATCTGCGACAGTTGATCGGTGATTTGATCGCAGAGGGAGCGCTCGCTGGAGAGATCCGAAGCGATATCTCGGCGGAAGAGCTTTCCACCTACTGCTTGAATGCGCTAGCCGGCGCGAGGGAGCTCCGGTCCAAGGCCGCGGTTCAAAGGCTCGTTGGCGTCACGCTGAAGGGTCTTGAACCACTGCCCGACTAGGGACCGATTCCCCGGTGCGACCTTCGCCCGTCTTGCCAGCTGCGCTCTAGAGTCCTGGGGAATCACCCACGCAGGATTGCCATCGATTGAGGTTACGTAGCCAGCTTCCCATTGTTTCGCCTGGGCCTCGAACTGCGCCTCTGCATTTGCCCCCGACGCCGACGGCAACGGTGCCTCCAGAATCACGAGGTCAGATTCATACCTCAATCCGACTTCCCCAGTATCCACGTTGGACCACACGGTCGGAGCACCAAGCTTGGCCTCGTCTCGCGGCGTGTAGACAGGCAGGCTGGCCTCCTCCGCTGCTGCCTCCACCGTTGCCTTCTGGTCCCCGACTCTCCCCGCAACGCATGGAGCAGCGGTTTCACCCACTGCGTCACCGATGCTGGCCGAACCGACGCAAGTCGCTTCCAGACAGTGCCCTAGAAATCCTCGGCTCGGGGGATGACCAGCGAGACCCGTACGCCGATGGCCTTCGTGGGCCGGGACACTCCCAGGCGCAAAACTCAAGTCCGTCCCGCCATCTGGCCGATGCATAGGGTGAGCCGGTGCTTCCACCCGCCGGTCAAGGAGCCCATCGAATTGTCTGATGCCGTCCGCCGGGACCAACCCATGGCGCTCGTCGGCCTGTCGGGCGGATCGCTCGCGAAGCTGGGACTCGCCCTTTCAGCAGCGCTTCGGGGGGCCTCATTGCGCCCAGAGCTTCGACACATCCTCCAGTCGGTGTTACCGAAGATTCAAGCGTGAGGCCCAAGCGCTTCAGGCGGCCCCGAATGGATCCGTTGCGGCGGATGCGGGAGTGGCGACGAAGACGCCGCCACCGGCGTCGCTATCCGTGGCGCCGCAGCGGGTCTTGACTGGTCGATTGGGGTCCTGCTCGATTCCGTCGCGGACGTAAGCCTGGTGACTTCCAGGCGGGCCCTGACTCGGTCGAATCCGGCGCCCGATGTTGGCAGGATGTCTAGGCTCATCAGTCCATCCGAGCCGGGGGCGGCGCAGCGTCTGACCTTGATGTTCACTTGCGCGCGAACGAACTCACCCGTCTCGATCCGGGCCGCCCCGGTCCCTGCGAGTCGGGGTCGATAGCCCCGATCGAATCAGTCGCGTCGGTGCGCCCGATGCTGCTGACGGTGGTCCAGATCCGGCCATCGGGCCCGACGGCGGCCGACTGGATCGATCGTCCCCCCGGGAACCCATACTCGGTGAGCGTGAACGGCGCCGGAGAGGGCTGGAAGCCGCCCCCAACCCCCGCCTCCGCGGGCAGAACCCCGAGCGTCGAGGCGACCAGCACGATCATCACGGCGAGCGTCATCGCGCTCGTCTTCCGGCGAGATGTCATCAACTCGAGATGTCATCAAGGGGATTATCGGCTTCTCGAAGTTCGGCGTCCAGGCCGGGTGGTGACCATGCCACCCGAGACGAACTGGGTCCCGTGGGGGCGAGATCCGGTCGTCGTCATCGCGGTACTCCTCGCCTTGAGCGTCCGGGAGGTCACCAAGGTTGAGCCGTTGGTGCTACTCAGCCCGCTAGGCGGAACTGATCCGCCCCCGGGGCGGGCGATGGGCCGGTGAGATCACGAAGGCAGACGACCCCGACGATCTCGCCGGCCTGCATGACGGGTAGGTAGCGGATTCGAAGCGAGCGCATGCGTCGGGCGACCGACGCGCGGTCCTCGCTGGGCTCCGCCGCGATGAGCGTCGGGGCCGCCCAATCGAGGGCTGGAGTGTCCACAGCGTCGGCGCCGCGTGCTGCCGCGGTGAACAGGTCATCCTCTGAGGCCGGGGAGCCTGAGCGCTTGATCTACCCGGCGACGACGTTCCAGCAACGAGGGAAAGAACGACCCGG
>CAZXFL010000046.1:0-9036 GCA_964640385.1 uncultured Actinomycetes bacterium | reverse complement strand
TGGCCGGCACGTTCATCGCGTTCGACCTGATCCTGTTCTTCGTCTTCTGGGAGCTGGTCCTGGTCCCGATGTACTTCCTGATCGCGGTGTGGGGTAGCGCGAACCGCCAGTACGCGTCGATCAAGTTCTTCCTGTACACGTTGTTCGGATCGGTCTTCATGCTGCTGGCGTTCCTGGGTCTGTACTTCGCGTCGCCGGGGCCGCACACGTGGGACATCGTGGATCTGACGAGGCTCGGGGCGGACGGAGCCTTCGGGCACGCGTTCCAGCTGATCGCCTTCGGCGGGATCATGCTCGGGTTCGCGATCAAGGTGCCGATGTGGCCGTTCCACACCTGGCTTCCCGATGCCCACACCGAGGCGCCGACGATCGGCTCGGTCCTGTTGGCGGGGATCATGCTGAAGATGGGCACGTACGGGTTCGTGCGGATCGCGCTGCCCGTCCTTCCCGACGGGGCCAAGGTCTACGCGCCGCTCATCGGGATCCTGGCCGTCATCGCGATCATCTATGCGGCGCTCGCGTGTCTGGCGCAGAAGGACCTGAAACGGTTGATCGCATTCTCGTCGGTGGGCCACATGGGGTTCGTGATGTTGGGCATCGCGACGCTGACCGAGATCGGGATCAACGCCGCCATCTTCGGGATGGTGGCGCACGGGATCATCACCGGCATGCTGTTCTTCTGCGTCGGCTCGATCTACGACCGCTACCACACGCGCGAGATCGCGCAGATCGGCGGCGGGATGTCGCAGAAGATGCCGTACCTGGGCGGGGTGTTCGCGTTCGTCGCGATCGCGTCGCTGGGGTTGCCGGGCCTCGCCGGTTTCTGGGGCGAGGTGATGGCGCTCCTGTCGGCGTTCAACCCTGCGCCGGGGCTGTCCGTCGGCCTGTTCCGCTGGCTCATGGTGGCGGGCGGCATCGGGACGCTGCTCACGGCCGGGTACTTCCTGTGGATGTTGCAGCGGGTGAACATGGGCGTGCTACCCGACCGCTGGTCCGAGAAGCGCTTCAGCGACGTCCTGCCGGTGGAGTGGGTTGCGTGGCTGCCGTTGCTGGCGGCGACGCTGATCCTGGGCCTGTTCCCGAAGCTAATCCTGGGGGTCACGAACGAAGCCGTTTCCAGCCTGTTCTCCCTGTTCAAGTGAGGAACTGAGATGCAGCAACCGTCCATCGATCTGCACCTGATCCTGCCGGAGGTCATCCTCTCGGTCACGATCCTGGTGGTGCTGGTCGTCGACCTGTTCCTTCGGGACCAGCGCAAGTTTCTCGCGATGCCGCTGTCGGCGATCGGCGTGCTCGCGTCGTTCGTCGCGCTGCTCACGTTGATCGGGACCGACGCGACGACCTTCGACGGTGCCTACGTCGTGGACCCGTTCGCGCTGCTGTTCAAGGGGTTCTTCCTGATCGTGGCGTTCGTCGTGCTGCTGCTGTCGTACGGGTACCTTCGGGACGGCGACTTCTACCAGGGCGAGTACTACTTCCTGCTGCTGACGGCGTTCCTGGGCTGCATGCTGATGCCGTCGGTCCGCGACCTGCTGATGCTGTTCATCGCGATCGAGCTGGTGTCGGTGCCGGGCTTCCTGATGGCGGCGTTCAAGAAGAAGGACCCGAGGTCGAACGAGGCGGGGCTGAAGTTCTTCGTGATCGGCGTGCTCTCGTCGACGATCATGCTCTATGGCATGAGTCTGATCTACGGGCTCACGGGTTCGCTGAACCTGGAGACGATCGCGCAGAAGCTCGGGGGGCCAGCGGGACAGCAGCCGCTGGCGCTGGCCGCGATCGTGTTCGTCGTCGGCGGGTTCGCGTTCAAGGTCTCGGCGGTGCCGTTCCATTTCTGGGCCCCGGACACCTATGAGGGCTCGCCGGTCCCGGTGGCCGCGTTCCTGTCGGTGGCGTCCAAGGCCGCCGGGTTCGTCGGCCTGCTGGTGCTGATGTTCGTCGGGTTCATCCATCAGGCCAGCTTCTGGGCCCCGATCTTCGCGGTCCTGTCGATAGCGACGATGACGCTCGGGAACCTGGTAGCGCTCAAGCAGACCCAGATCGTGCGGCTGCTTGCGTATTCCAGCATCGCGCAGGCCGGGTACATGCTGCTGCCCTTCGCGCTGGCCGGGGGGACACCAGAGCAGAACGCAGCGGCCTTCGCCTCGGCGGCGACCTATATCCTGATCTACGCGATCATGAATCTCGGCGCGTTCGCGGTCGTGATCCTGATGTCCCGAGAGCAGCCGGGTTCGTTCCTCACGGACTACGCGGGACTCATCAAGCGGGCGCCGGCCATCGCGGTAGCGATGACCGTGTTCATGATCTCGCTCGCGGGAGTACCGCCAACCGCCGGATTCTGGGCGAAGTTCGCGGTGTTCTTCGCCGCGATCCAGCGCGGCGGGATGGGGCCGTGGCTCGCCGGATTCATGGTGGTGAACTCGGTCATCAGCGTCGGGTACTACTTCGCGGTCGTGAAGCAGATGATCTTCGTGGAGGGCGAGGTCCGGCATCGCATCCGGGTGCCGGTCCTGCTCGGGGCCGTCGTCACGGTGTCCGCGGCGCTCATCCTGATCCTCGGCCTGCTGCCGGCGCTGCTCACGAGCCTTCCGCAGGACGCGACGCTCGCGCTCCCGTAGGTGCCGCGGGCCCTCTCAGGGGCGCATGTTCACGAACTGCAGCGGCAGACCGAAGTCCTGTTCCTTGAGCGCGGAGATCACGGCCTGCAGGGCGTCCTTCTTCTTCCCACTGACGCGGATCTGTTCGCCCTGGATCGCGCTCTGGACCTTGACGTTGAGGCCCTTGATGAACTTGACCAGCGTCTTGGCCTTCTCGTCGGTGATGCCGTTCGACAGCGTCAGGGTCGTCCGGGAAGTGCCCTTGGCGGCGTCCTCGATGGCGCCTTCGGTCAGAGCCTTCAGCGAGACCCCACGCTTGACCATCTTGTCTTTGATGACATCCACGGCTGCCTTGAGGCGGTCTTCGGTGGCCGAGTGGACCTCGATCTTGGTCTCCTCCTGCTTGATCTCGGTCCCGGTGTTCTTGAAGTCGAACCGGGTCGAGACCTCACGGCGTGCCTGGTCGAGGGCATTGGCGACCTCCATCATGTCTACCTCGGAAACGACGTCGAATGAGAACTGATCCTTCGCCATGGTTGCTAATCTTATCGGCGCGGCGGAGCGTTGCGACGCCCCGCGGACCGGGAGGATGCCCGAGCGGCCAAAGGGAGCGGTCTGTAAAATCGCCGGCGTAGCCTACGGAGGTTCGAATCCTCCTCCTCCCACCAACTTCGGAGAGCCTCGCCGACGGCCCTAGCGGGGCGACGCGGATCCATCCGTAGCGCGGATCAGTTCTTGGGTGAGGCCCGGATCGTCGGCGGCGTGACCCGCATCCTCGACGATGACGAGCTCTGCCCGCGGCCACACCCGGTTGAGTTCCCACGCGTTGGCGATGGGAGCCTGCAGATCGAAGCGTCCGTTCACGAGGATCCCCGGGATGTCGGCCAGCGCGTGGGCGTTACGGAGCAGGACCCTACAACCAACTGGAGAGCCTCGACTACTTCCTGGATCAGGCCCGGGAGGCGACCATCGGGGACGGCCACTGGCACGGACCTACAGGTCGGAACGTGAGCGAAGCGAAGGGATGGAAGGAGCGTCTCGAGGGGCGCATCCAAGGCTCGCCCTGCGGGACCCGGTAGGGGCGGATGGCCCGGACATGGGAGGAGGCCCCGCGGCTGAGCCGCGGGGCCTCCGTCACCAACCGTCTTACATGTTGTCCCAGTTCTTGCCGTTGAAGTGGTGCACGAGCGTCTTGTAGCCGGTGACCGGGGTCTTCGTGTCCGAGAGGCCGCCTCCGACCGCGTAGATGTCGTCCTTCGCGATCCGCGCCACTCCGAACAGGGCGTCGCCCGTTCCGGTGAAGCGGAGGGTCCGCCTGGCGATGTTCCAGGTGGCTCCGTCGAACCGCATGATCAAGGTGCCGTTGCCGGACTGTCCGACGGCCACGATGTCCGTGGCGGAGCCGGCACTGATGCCCCACAACTCGTTGCGGCCCTTCTCCAGGTTCGGGCTCGGGACGATCGTCCAAGCCGTACCGTCGAAGTGCAGGATCAGGGTGCGGTCCATGTCCGCCTCCCCGGTCTCGTTCGAGTAGCCAACCGCGTAGATGTCGGTTGCGGAGACCGCAGCGATGGACGAAAGCATGTTCCGGGTCGCCCCGCCGTTCGGGCTGGGAACCACGGTCCAGGCCGTGCCGTCGAAGTGCATGATCAGTGTCTTGAACCCGCCGTCGTTGACCGCGCCGACCGCGTAGATGTCGTCGGGGGAGATCGCCGTGACATCTGTCAGCATGCCGTTCGGGACCTGACCCGGCATGACGGTCCACGCCGTGCCGTCGAGGTGCATGATCAGCGTGCCGCCGAAGTCGCCTCCGACCGCGTAGATGTCGTTGGCGCTGAGTGCGTCAACCCCATCGAGCCATCCCTGCACGTCCGGAACGTCCACGATGCTCCAGGCCTGCCCGTTGAACCGTTCCACCAGCGGGGTGACCGTCGGGTCGTACTCGTATCCCACCGCGAACGCGCGGCTGGCCGACAGTGCTGCGACGCCTGCCAGGCCCGACTCGGTACCGGGATCGGCGGCCGCGGAGGCCACGAACCCCTTGCTGGTGAGCTGCTGGATCGCCGGCCGGCTCTCGCCGGTCGCGAGCGTGTCGCCGACCGCGAAGGCTCCACGGTTCGACGGCTTGGTGCCGAACGTGTCGACCGCGTTGAGGTAGGTGCTTCCGGCCGGCGCGGCGAGGCGCATCTGCGGGCTCCGAGCCCCTGCGACCCCTGTTCCCGGACCGGACATGACCAGTGCGGCCGCCAAGGTCGCTGCGATCGCGACGATCACGAGCCTCGCCTTCTGCTTGATTCCTGTTGCGATGGTGTCCATGACCTAGCTCCCTTTTCTGTTGGGTCTCCTTCACCAGGTTCGACGAGGGGCGTCAGACATGGGTGCGTGGATGCTCAGGAAGTGCTCAAGCTTGGTTGGTCGCCCGATCGGCGGGATGTCCTCCAGGCACGAGCCCTCGGCGCCTCTGCGGGGGCCAGGCGTTCCGGTGCTCTCGGCTACACTCCGGGACTCACGAGGCACGACGAGAGGGAGCAGCAGGTGGGAGGAGTCGCCGGGGTCTGGCACCTCGACGGACGTCCGGTTGAGGCCGGCGTGCTCAAGGCCATCGGAGCTCGGATCGAGCACCGGGCTGCCGACGGCGTCCACACATGGGCGGAGGGCACCATCGGCTTGATCAGCGCCTTGTCCCGGATCACGCCTGAGTCGCGTTCAGAGGTCCAGCCAGCCGTGCATCCGTCCGGTGTCGTGATCACGTTCGACGGGCGGCTGGACGACCGTGACCGGCTTCTAGCCTCGCTCGGGTCGGTGGATCCCGCCATCCCGGATTCAAGGCTCGTGCTTGAGGCCTACCTGAAGTTCGGGGACCGCTTGCCCGAGCGGCTCGCAGGAGACTTCGCCTTCGCGATCTTCGACCCCGCGAGGCAGGAGTTGTTCCTGTGCCGTGACGCGATGGGGATGCGGCCGCTGTTCGTCTATCGCTCATCCGATCTCGTGGTCCTCGGGTCCGAGATCAAGGCGATCCTGGCCCATCCCGACGTGCCTGCGGCGCCGGATGAGGAGGAGCTAGCCGTCTACGTGCTGTCCGGCGCCGCGCAGGGGAACGGAACCCGCACCTTTTTCCGGGGGATCGAGCGGGTGCTGCCCTCGCACATCATGAGGCTCTCGCCACGAGGGGCGGCCAAACGGATGTACTGGGAATTCGATCCGTGGCACCAGGTCCGGTTCTCATCGTTCCGGGAGTACGCAGAGGGATACCGGCACTACTTCGAGCAGTCGGTGCGGCGGCGTCTCCGCAGCGCTCTCCCGGTCGCGGTGTCGGTGAGCGGCGGGCTCGACTCGTCTTCGATCTACTGCCTAGCCGAGACCCTGCGACGGTCGGCGCCCGAGGACGTTCCACCGATCCTGCCGATCACGTTCGCACCCGCGGATGGGACGGTGGCCGACGAGTGGGAGTACATCGTGGAGATCGAAGAGCAGTACGGCATCACCATGATCGACGTGCCCCCGAAGACCGTGCGACCGACCACGGTAGCCCGGGAGGTCGTCTGGATGGCCGAGATCCCCGGAACGGAGACGTTCTGGGATTGCATGAAGAACGTCCATGAACGGGTTGCAGCGGAGGGGGCGCGCGTACTGATGTCGGGACATCTCGGGGATCAGTACCTGTTCGATCGCGCGTATCTCGTTGACCTGTTCGATCGCCTCCGCTGGGCGAGGATCATCTCGGACACGAGGGAATGGCCTCGCTGGAACATGGAGGGGGACACGTCGCCCCTGCAGCGGGAGTTCTTCCGGCGCGTTGTGCGCGATCACCTCCCACTCTCGCTGTTGCCTGCTGCCCGGTGGGCTAGGGCGAAGGTGGAGCGGCCTCTGTGGGACCGCCCGTGGTACACGGAGCGCTTCCGACAGCTCGGATCGCAGGCGGTGACCACGACGCCACTCGTGCGGTGGCAGTTCGCGTCCACGCACGCGTATTCGATCTACTGCCAGGCACGAGGCCCCGCATCCATGCTCGCGCTCGAGGCGTGCGACCGCGCTTGGGCTGCCTACGGCCTCGAGTGCGTGTTCCCGTACGCCGACCGAGATCTGGTCGCGTACCTGATGTCGATCCCAGGGGACATGGTGACCTACCGCGGTGTCCCGCGGGCGATCCTGCGCGAAGGGATGCGCGACGTACTCCCGGACGGGATCCGTCTCCGGCGGTGGAAGGGGTCGTTCGGTCACATGATCGACGATGCCATCCTCGCCGATCGGGACGGGCTGCTCGAGGCGGCCTCGCGCTTCTCGGCTTCGATCGACTTCGGCTACGTCGACCGCGCCGAGCTTAGCCGTGCAGTCGAGCGGCTCCGGGAGGGACCTGCTGACGAGCTCACCCTGGCGGGGCTCAATAACACCTTGGCCCTGGATGTCTGGTGCTCGACCTTCTTCCCGCAGGCCGGGGGCTCGGATTGACCGTATCGCGGCCAGCTGTATGATTGACGGATGCCAGACACGAGTTCGCACGAGCGGCGTGCTCGCGGCCTCAAACCTTACGAGGCCCCGAAGCTTGCGGTCTACGGGGACATGCGCCGACTCACTGCCGGAGTCAAGGGCGGTGTGAAGGGCGACGGGCCCGACGATCCCGGCGGCCCCATGACCCGGATCGTGTCCTAGCCATCCCCCTCAGCGGGTGACGTCGGAATACCGACTCCTCGGCCTCACACTCCGTAGCGAGTGGCCACTGGCATGTCCGAACGCTGACGCCTTCGGTCCGGCCGACGTCCACGTGGTGTCGGCCCCTGCCGCTCGCTTCGCAGATCTCGCCGCGGAGGCGATGCCAGGATGGTTCGCCCGTGTGGCGGGTGCCGACGGGTCGGAGTACCTGCGTTGGACCGACCTGTTCGAGTTCCTGATCTCTCCCGACGGCACGCGTATCGAGGGACGGCCGCTGGCGAAGGCCAGCGACGAATCATTCCAGACCTATCTCCTGGCGCAGGTCCTCTCCTTCGCGCTGCTCAAGCAAGGCGCCGAGCCCCTGCACGCGACGACGGTCGTCGTGGATGGCCGGGCGATCGCGTTCGCGGCGATGCCCGGAAGGGGGAAGTCGACGCTCGGGGCGGCCCTCCTGAAGGCAGGCGCCCGCCTGCTGACCGACGACGCCCTCGTCCTGCAGCGGTCCGGCGAAGGCTGCGTGGCGCAGCCGAGCGTGCCTCGGATCAAGCTGTTCCCCGAGGTTGCCAAGGCGCTCCTCGGGGCCGATGCGACCGGAATGCCGATGAACGAGGAGACGCCGAAGATGATCATCCCCTTGGGCGAGGCTCGCTTCTGCGACCGGCCGGTGCCCCTGCGGACCATCTACGTACTGGCGGATACGTTGCGCGCGGGAAAGGTGTGGATCCGGCGGATGTCCGCGCGGCGCGCGTTCGTGGCTCTGACCCGTCACACGTTCAATCCGGTCGTGGTGGACGAGGGCCGGCTCCGCCAACAGTTCGCGTTCGCGACCGACGTCGCGTCCGTGGTTCCCGTGAAGGCGCTGTCGTACCCGCGCGGCCTGGATGAACTGCCGGCTGTGTGCGACGCGATCCTTGCCGACGCAGCCTGCTAGACGGTGGGCGGCGCCTGGTTCCAGGTGACCGTGTCGCCGGCGCGCACGCCGTGCTCCTTGAACCATCCCTGGTTCATCTCGATAGCGGCGACGTACTCGGTGTCGGGGGCGTAGGTGGGGCACGGGTCCGCCGTGCAGGGATCCATATCCAGGATGGCCACGATGTTGTGTTGCTCGTCGATGAACGCGATCGACAGGGGAACCAGGGTGTCCTTCATCCAGAATGAAGAGGTGGTCGGCGCATCGAACCGGAAGATCATGCCGGAATCGGGCGCCAGGGACTGCCTCCCGGAGAGCCCCAACTGGCGTTCCCCAGGGGTTTCGGCGATCGGCAGGGGGGCTGTAGCGACGGTTCCGTCCGCGGTCTCGATCACCGCGGCTCCTTGTCCCCCTCCATCACCGATGTCGCCCAACCGCGTGAACCAGATGAATCCGGCGACGAGCAAGGCGAGGATCGCGAAGGCGACCACGACGAGCGGGAGAGGTGCCTTGGCAGATGGCCGCCAGTCCATTCACTCATCGTCGCACAGGCGTGCTGAGGCACGTTGGTAGGATGTGGGCCGTCGCTGGAGTAGCTCAGTCGGCAGAGCACGGCCATGGTAAGGCCGGGGTCGTGGGTTCGATTCCCACCTCCAGCTCGAGAGCGAGTCCGGCCGCAGGCTCGGAGCGCCCGCTAGACTGTTCTGCTGCACGGCGGGGTAGCTCAGTGGCAGAGCAAGCGGCTCATAATCGCTGTGTCGGCGGTTCGAATCCGCCCCCCGCTACCAGCACGGGACGGATACCGGAAGGGATAGGAAGGGAACGAGGAGATGGCCAAGAAGAAGTTCGAGCGGACCAAGCCCCACGTGAACATCGGCACGA
>CAZXFL010000045.1:0-9221 GCA_964640385.1 uncultured Actinomycetes bacterium | reverse complement strand
CGCCGGATCATCCACACGGCAGCTACCACCGCGAGTATCAGGACGACCAAACCGAGCCAGACCAGCGGCGAAAGGCCTTTCGAGGAGCTTGCTGCGGTCGTCGTTTCACCCGCGGTGACAGGATGGATCGTCATGTACGAGAACGGCCCGTAGGAGAAGAGGAGCGATCCGCGAGGTTCCGGCGACGCAACGAACCCCGTGAATCGATCGCTGCGGTAGGCCTGCAGATCGTTCTCGTAGAAGAGGAAGACCTCCGGAACGTCGTCGTAGATGATCTTCTGCATCTGGTCGACTACCTGAGCTCGCGCTTCTTCTGTCATGGCAGCGCGCTGCTCGAGGAAGAGTTTGTCGTATTCCGGATTGGAGTAGCAGCCGTCGCTCCAGTTGTCGCATTCGTCCGTCGTGAAGATCGACAGCATGAAGTTGGGGTCGGGATCGCCGGTCCAGTACCAGATGTACGCGTCGTAGTCGTGTGCGTACCACAGGTCGGTCGCCTTGTTCTGGGTCACGGCTCGCAGCTCAACGTCAATGCCGATCTCCTTGAGGAAGGACTTGATGAACTCTCCCGTGTCCGATGAGTAGGCAGTGTCGGTCATTATCAGGAACGTGAACCTCAGGGGATCGCCCGTCTTGGGATCCTCCCTGACGCCGTCGCCGTTCGTGTCCTTGTACCCGGCCTGCTCCAGCATCATATTGGCCGCAGTCGGGTCGAAGTCTTGAGTGTTATCGCCGTTGGCCGTCGGACTCCAGTACCACCGCGATTGGGGCAAGATGGGCGAATCCGCTGCCATACCGCCAGCGCCGACGACGGCCTCTGCCAGCTGCTGCTTGTCGATGGCCTTGGCAATCGCTATGCGAACGACCGGATCAAGCAAGGCCGGGTGGTTGGTGGGAGTTTCGCCGTGAAATCCTTTGTAGTGCTTGCCGAGGCTGGGCTGCCACAGGCCGAACGCCAGGTTGTCGACAGCCACAGCACTTGCCTGCCAGGTCGCGATGTTCGGGAGGCCACGGAGAGTGTCGAATAGGGCTGGCTTGATCCCTTCCGCGAAGTCGATCTCACCGGCTTTCAGGGCCTGGACCATAGCCTCCTGGTTGCCGTAGAGCTTGAAGACGACTTCATCTATCGAGGGCTCGCCGCCCCAATAGTCGGGGTTCTTCTCGAGGCGCCAGAACTGTCCTTCCTTCCACTCGACGAGATCGAATGGCCCGGTACCGTCCGTGGGCACGTTCCTGAATCCGCGCAGCTCGTCGACTGAAGCGCCGTCGTACTTGCTCCAGACGTGCTCGGGCAGGATCCAGATCAAGGGAGGTGCCATCGGGGCCAACGTGGGTCTCTTTGTTGCCCAGACGAAGGTGCGGTCGTCGGGAGCAGTGAACGTCGGTTCGGCTCCCCTGTCCAGGTAGGACGCGAAGGAGTTCGGCGGATTGTCCATTACGAAGTTGTACGTGAAAGCGATGTCTCTGGCCGTTAGAGGTGTGCCGTCGGCAAACTTGACCCCGTCCCGGATCTTGAAGGTCCAAAGCGTGTTGTCTGCGTTGTGCGTCCAGGACTCTGCGAGACCGGGGGCGGGCGTCAGGTCCTTGGGGTTGAAGGCGACGAGGTAGTCGTAGCTCATGTAGAGCGCTTCCCATTCTGACTGGTTTGAGGCGACGAACAGGTTGACGCTATACATGTCCTCGGTCGTACCGACGGTGAAAACGACCTTCCCTTCGGGCGCCGGAGACGAGGCGGTCTGCCCGAGGGCCCCGGCGGGCGCCCACGCCAATGCGGCGAGAACCACGAGAACCAGCAACACTCCGAACGTACGACGGCTCGATCCAACCTTCATGCTGTCCCCTCCGATCGCCTGGCGATGCAATCGCCAGTCAACTCTGTTCCGGCGCGGCTGCGTCGGCAGGTCCCGAACAGTGATTGCTGCGTCTTCATGCTAGGACCCTTGGCGGCCAAGGGGATGCCCTCCCGGGACGAGGTGCGTCGAAATGCCCTTCGAATTTGGGCCTCTTTCGTCGCCCTCCCCCTAGTCGGGGACGGAAGCACCCCTCCGCAAGCCCCCTAGCGCTCGTGCCAGGGTGCCCTTCACGCGCACAATTGGTGCGATATTCGTACACCTTTCTCCTTCACGAGACGAACGCCTCACTACGCTATCCTGGGTCCCATGCCTGACCTTCGGAGCAACTCGGCGTCGATCGAGCTCGACGACCTGGACCGTAAGATCATCGACGAACTCCAGCAGGAAGGCCGTCGCCCGTATACGACGATCGCGCACCACTTGGGGGTTTCCGAGGCCGCGGTGCGCAAGCGCGTGAACCGGCTTATGCGCAAGGGCGCGCTGCAGATCGTCGGCGCTGTCGATTTCCTGGCGCTTGGCTACTTTCGCGCAGACATCGGGATCCGCGTGCGTGGCCCCTCGATCCAGAAGGTCGCCGAGCGGCTCGCGCAGGTCCCAGAGATCAGCTACATCGAGCTGGTCCTTGGTTCCTTCGACATCTCCGCGACCCTGAACAGCACCGACAACGAGCACCTGCTCCGCGTACGCGATGACATCCGCAGCATCCCCGGCGTGGAAGAGGTCGAGGCGTGGACCGTGCTGAAGGTCGTCAAGGACATCTATCACTTGGCCCCAAGCGACGAGGGCGGAACGCCAAGCAGATGAGAGCGGAGATAGTTGGCGTCGATATCTCTGACACCGCCGAGCCTGAGTTGCTCGGTGGTCGTCTGCGAACGCAATGGAAAGCCGTGCAGGACGGCGAGACCATGTTTACCGGAACCGACTTCATCGAATTCGCATCCGATGGCCGGATCTCCCAGGTCACGATGTTCTACGACTCCACGCCCGAATAGCGGCCGACACCGATCAACCCGGAAGACGGGAGTCGCGCAAGCTCGATGGGAGAGGAAGGGCAGCGGGTTCTCGATTCCTGCCCTCGAACCCCGTTAGGAGTCGCGAGTGTGGCGAAGGCGAAGCAAGCCCACCGCAAAGCATGGCCACGGTGTCCCCCCTGTCCCACCGTCAGCGACTGTGTCGGAGCTCGACTGGGACGAAGTTCTCCGTGAAGCCGAAGTGAGTGGGGCCCAGGGTGGCGATGCCCCCAGGTGAGCGCCACGCGGCAGCGCTCGGAAAGGCGAGTACCGATACCCTCGAGCCGGTGGCGACATCGGGGTTGGTCAACGGGACTCCTGTCTCGTCATCGAGGACGCAGATGAGGTCCGGGCTCGTGACGTCGGGCTGGTCATCACGCCACGCCATCAGGTTCTCATTCTTGAACCACACGCGATAGGTCGATGAGACATGCTCGCCTGTCCCTTCGATCACGGTCTCGCCAACCGTGAATCCTTCCGCATCACGCCACGTCGACAACGTCACCTCACCGCGGAACATGACGAAGCCATCCGCACTCTCTGCCACCGCCCTGGCAACATCCTCGCCCGCCTCCACGGCTTCCCGCTGAGCCCCGCCCACGTGCTCTGCAAGGCTGATGGTGCCGAGTACGGCGATATCGCGAAGGTCCCCCCACGGAAGCGCGTGGTCGGCCACCCATACGGCGTTTCGGCTAGCGACCGCCATGGCTCGGATGAGCGCTTCGGCTCGCTCGTCGTCGGCGACGTTCGTAAGGATGGCCGTGTCACCGATCTCGTTTACCACCACCAGCGGAGCGATCGGCACCCCGTTGATCGCGAACATCGAATGTTGGATCTCGGGAACCGCGCGGCCGACCGGGTCGGCATCGACGACCGGGATGCCAAGGACGCCCGCTGGGTAGAACGCGTCGGCGACGCTGCTTCCGCCGAGTTCACCGCAGAGGAGAGCCGCGACATCATGCCCCACGTAGGCACCCAGGCCGCGAACCGCGAGGACGCTGGGGTGCTCCGAGGCAAGCGGCCGATCGCCATAGGGATCCACGTCGGCCATCGTCATCGCGCCAACTCCATACGGACAAGCGACGATGGCATCGTCGCCGATCTCCTGTGGCGACGCCAGTGAAACAGCCTTCCCGTCGTCATAGAGACGCCGCATCAGGTCCGTCCCATACGCGAGGGGGCCACCACTGCCACAGCCGAGGATCGTCGCACCCATGAGGACATCCTCGATCTGAAGCCAAGCAAGCCGCCTCACCGGGAACCTCCCCGCGCAGGTGGAGCGCAGTTCTTGGCGTGGGTGAGCATCCGAGCAGAATACCTGCGAGATCCACGCGAAGTGGGCCCCGCCCGCGGTTCGAACCGGGGGCCAAGAACGTCCAAGAAGGCCCTACGCGAGCATGCTGGAAATCCGTTTCAGCAGGTCAGCGGCGGTTCGAACTGCGTCTAGCCAAGCCAGCACCGTCCCGGCGTCCTCGTCAAGGTCGCGCGACTCTGGAATGCTTCCGGCATGGACAAGACCGATCCCTCGTACAAGGGGCAGTCCGGTTACAACGCTGCGATGCTCGCGATCTACGACGTGTGGGTGCTGAAGTTCATGACGAAGGCGGTCTGGAAGGTCCCCGTAGCACCGGGCGTCGCCAGATATCGACAGCACATGGGGCACCGGCACCTCGATGTTGGGCCGGGGACCGGCTACTTCATCGAGAAGGCGGACCCGCCCCGCGGCACGGAGATCACGCTTCTGGACCCCAATACGACCGTGCTTCGCCACGTGGCGAAGCGACTCGAGACACGGCATCCGATCACTGTTGAGGCCGATGTCATGAAGCCCCTCCCGGTCGACGGACCGTTCGACTCCGCGGCACTCAGCTTCGTACTTCACTGCCTTCGCGGGCCAGAGGCAAACAAGGCGGTCGCCGTTAGAAACATCGCGGATGTCCTCAGCCCGGAGGGAGTCCTCTTCGGCGGGACGGTCCTCGGCCTCCAAGCCAACCACACGAAGCCCGCGCGCGCGTTCCTGCGGGTGTTCAACAAGCAAGGGGCCTTCGACAACGTGGACGACACCGCGGAGGGGCTCCGCCGCATCCTGGAGATGTCCTTCAGCGACGTGGCTGTCGACGTCGTCGGTTCTGCGGCCCTCTTTGCTGCGGCCAGGCCACGGTCCCGCTCCTAGACGCCGCCAGGTCGAATCAGCATTCGAATCAGGGCCGGCGGATCGGTCAGGGGTGCTCGATGGGCAACTGAGAGATCTGTTTCGGCAGAACGCTAGGCCGGCCCCGAGCTAGGTCTTGAAGAAGAACGACTGTCCCGCAGGGCACACTCCCAAGGGAGTCTCCGATTCAGGGGACCACACCTACTAGGAGATTGCGCTGTCGGGAGGGGCTATGGTGGTTCGAACGCGGTGACAACAACCTCCGTTGTACGGAGGACTCCCTTGCGGGCGCCCTTGCGCCCGGCGGTTCGGTATCGGCTCCCGATACGGATCGGGCCGGCGGTCTCCTTCGTGGCCTCGAACTCCTGGGGAGACCACTCACCGTGGCGCCCGATATCGGAGATGAGAGCCCATGCGACGCTAGGAGCGGCCGATACGTCGATGACGAAACGCATCGTCCTCGAGTTCTGGACGTCGATCATCGACGCAGTATGGCACTCGGGCCCAGGACCTGCGCCCTGGACCCGATCGTTCCGCGTTCATGATGTGATGCAGCAGGTGGTGCGCGCTACGTAACCGTGAAACCTTGGATCATGCCAAGCTCGGCGTGTGTCTTGGCCCCTTTGGGTGGCTTCTGGTCCATCGACATCGAGCCGTCGGCGATCAAGCACAGGGCGACGTAGTCGCCTGCTACGAAATCGAGTGTGGCTCCCGGCTCCGGTTCTCCGTCAGCTGGGCCGATTGGGGACGTGCTTCCGGGTGCAGCGATGCCGAAGCCGATTTCCTTGGCCCACGACGGTGGTTTGCCACCGGCCCCGTGCTCTTCGATATAGGCCACCACATCCTCGACCGTCTTGCCATCGAGGAGTTGCACGAGCGCCGCCATATGCACCTGCTCGCCTTCATTCTTCAGCAGGAGCTCGTCGCTGCCGGCGGATATCTCGGGGATCGCGAAGGCGTATTCCGTGGTGACGATGGTGATGGCGCCGTCGGCCGCGGGTGCGGTACTCGGCTGCGCTGCCACCGATGCTGCTGGTTTGGGGGTGCTGCTCTTGGAGCAGGCACCGAGCAGCAGGACCGCGACACACGCCATTGCGACTGCCGTCATCTTCTTGGTCATCTCTCTCCCTGCCTCTCCGGTCCGCCAGAGGATACCCGCACAGGTGACCTGGTTACACGGACCCCGAGTATGGACGACCATCCTCGCAGCCATCACACGCAGATCGCGTTCGAATAATCTCCCGATATGAGCTCAAACGACTCTAGATTGGCACAGTCGAAAGCTGTTTCAGCAGGTCAGAGGCGGTTCGAACTTTGTCTAGCCAAGCCAGCAGACTTCGAGCGAAACCGGGCAGGAGGCGCCTGTTACTGAGACAGGTCTGCGGCCAACCCGTCGATCAACGACGCTGCATTCTCCTCATCGGCCGACTTCGGCGAGCCTACGACCGTTATCTGGAAGAGAAGATTCCCCTGGGGAGCAACGATGACGGTGTCCTGCTCGCCGTCGAGGAGATTCACGGTGAATCCGGTGTAAGGCGTCCCGTTCGAGAGCTCCCCCGAGAGCTTGTTGGTCTTGATCGTCAACATGCTCTGATCGGAGTCGCCCAGACCTTCGCCATCTGCTCACTACCATCCGGCTGCGAGAACTCGGCCACATGCACGTTTCCATAGGAGATCCCCTTTTGGTCAAGGTCTCCGCTCACGATGAATACCAGCCCCGAAGCAAGTGCTTCATCGAGCAGGCCCTTCTGCTCCTTCTCGGGGAAGGCTTCCTTCGCGTCGGTCATGGACTGAGGCTTCTTCTTGAGGCCAAGATCGTTAAGTGCATTCTCGACCACCGCGGAATCGATTGTCACTCCCTCGGGTGCAGGGTTGTCCGCAGGTGCTGCGGCGCCGGCCGGAGGTGGTGGGCAAGGCTTGACCTTCCCTTTGGTGTTGCTTGACAACCCATCTACCGTGAAGTCCAAGTTCCCCTCTCCCAAACGAAGCTCCAACCTAGGGGTCCCTCACGTGGGCAGCAAGTCGGAGGGCTCATCACCATCCCCGGCTTGTTTCGAGCGATCCCGGCCCACATCCGATCGGTTGCAACCGCTTCCAATCGCACCATGCCGGAGTCGACCGGCGTGCTCTTCGCCGGCGATGCGGCCTCCGGTACCGCCGAGACCTGGTTGGACGATCATGTACGAGGATCTCGAGGCCTCGTTCGACATGCGGAGAACGATGGCTACCAAGGAGCCGAGGTTTCTGTCATCCTTGGGCTGTGTCGAAGACCTTCAGCCGGGACGAACTAGCGCAAGCTGCACGCAATCACGGCATGCCGCTCGAAGGCATGCGCCACGACCTGACACCCGCGGGGATGCACTACCTGCTCATCCACTACGACATCCCCGCCGTCGACGAATCATCACACGTCCTCGAGATCGGTGGCGCGGTCGCGCACCCGCTCGCGCTCACGGTAGACGAGCTACGGGCCCGACCTGCGATTACGATCGCAGCGACCATGGAGTGTGCCGGGAATGGCCGAACCCTGTATGAGACGTGGCCGCAGAGTCAGCCCTGGCAGCGGGAGGCGATCGGTACCGCCGAGTGGACCGGCGTTCCCGTCGCGCCCCTGTTGGACGAAGCCGGCATCGCTGACGATGCCGTCGAGATCGCCTTCGCTGGGCTCGATCGGGGGATCGAGGGAGGCGAGGAGCAGGATTACGAACGCGCCCTCACGATCGAGGAGATCCGGCGTGGCGAGGCCCTGATCGCCTATGCCATGAACGGTCAGCCGCTCCTCCCCCAGCACGGAGCCCCACTGCGCTTGCTGGTGCCGGGGTGGTATGGGATGACGAACGTGAAATGGCTCGCCCGCATGACGGCGGTTCGTGAGTCGTTCGACGGCTACCAGCACCGCGTCGCCTACCGCCTCAAGGCCAACGATGGCGATCCTGGCGTCCCAGTGTCACGGATGGCGCCGCGATCGCTGATGATCCCCCCGGGCATCCCGACCTTCCCAACTCGGGCCCGTACGCTCGATGCCGGTGCACAGATACTGCAGGGTCGCGCATGGTCCGGTCAAGGTCCGATCAAGAAGGTGGAGGTCAGCGTTGACGGTGGCACCGAATGGACCGAAGCCGCTCTTGATCCTCCGATCGGCGAATTCGCATGGCGGGGTTGGTCATACCCTTGGGACGCCGTGCCGGGGGCACATGTCCTCGCGTCTCGAGCCACCGACGCGGCAGGCAATGCCCAACCGGCCGTTGCCGAGTGGAACGCTGGAGGGTTCGGCAACAACGGGATCCAGTTCATCGACGTCACCGTGCGCTGAAGCTTTCCACGGCTTCTACTCGGCGAGGGAATCAACGAGCTTGCGAAAACTGGCGTTCGCCTTTCCCGAGATGACCTTGCCGTGGCCGAACACGGCGGTATCGAAGTCCAACGCTGCGATCTTGCCAAGCGAGTGCTTCGCTTCGCGCATGTCCTCAGTCATGAACGGCGGTGGCAGGCCGAGCCGACGCTGATTCGCCGCGGCATCGCCCACGAACAGGATGCGCTTGCCCGCGTGGATGAAGGACACGTGACCGGCCGTATGACCCGGAGTGTGCACGGCGCGCAGACCGCCAGTCCCCGGGATCTCGTCTCCAGCCACGATCTCGCGGTCCACGCCAGACCTCGGCGGATCGCCGCCGAACAACACCGGTCGCAAAACGCTCAACGCAGCCTTCCGCACGCCGCCCACCGATAGCCCGGGGATGGCGCGATCTCCACGGATGACATCTGCGTCCAAGGGATGCGCGAAGACTGTGCTCTCTCCCGCCCCAAGCCGACTTAGGCAGCCGATGTGATCGAAATGGTGATGCGTGAGCGCGATATTCGTGATCTCGCGTCCGATGGAGCGAACCACTGCGGTGATCTTGTCGTGGCGGCGGGCAAGTCCTGTGTCGATGAGGGTGACGTCGTCATCGACCAGGACGAATGCTTGGCCGAACCCCTCCAGCACGGCGAATACTCCAGGGACGATCTCCTGCGGTGGCGTCACCTCGCGATCTCCTCGATCAGTTGTTGCGGGCGCACTCGGTGCCGATGGGCCGACTCCTCCCGAACGTGCCGACCGTATCAGTCCCATCGTTCGAATCAGGCCGCAATGTGCCGGGTGAGGGGCTATGCGGGCATTTCTGAAAGCCGTTTCAGCAGGTCAGAGGCGGTTCGAACATTGTCTAGCCA
>CAZXFL010000044.1:0-9603 GCA_964640385.1 uncultured Actinomycetes bacterium | reverse complement strand
CTTCAGGATCGCTCGTATGCCTGCTTGAGACCTTGGATGTCGATTATCTTGCCCATCTGAACCCACCGGCCCGAAGAGGCGATCGCCTTCGCCTTCCGTGCCGGGTCCCTCCCCGGGAAGACCTCCTGTCCCGGGGAGGGCTGAGCCGCTAGCTGCCCTTGGTGAACCAGGTGCCGCCGGGGCCGTTGTAGCTCGGCGACTCACCCCAGATGATGAAGTTGGTGCCGCTCGCGTTGACGTCGATCTGCCCGTAGTCCCCGTAGGGGAAAGCGTATCCGGTGGCGGACTTGTACGGGGCGCCGGTCGCCATGTTCGAGACATTTACTTCGGCGCTCCACGTCACGCCGCCATCGGTGGAACGCTTGTAGTAGGTGTTGTACTTGGTCTGCGACCCATTGCGATCATCGATCCACATCACCCGGAAATCGTTCGCGGTCGGACCCGCCACGATCCCCGGGAACACGCTGTCCCCGAGCCCGTTGACGAGCACCGGCGCCGTCCAGGTGGTGCCGTCGGTCGACGTGCGCACGTACAGTGCCTCCGGGCCTCCCGACACGCTGTTCTTCGTGTAGGCCAACGCCAGCTTGCCGGAAACATCGACGTCGATGTCCGCCTGTGCGGCCAGGAACCCCGCCGAGCAACCGGCCGAGCCGCAGATGCCTGTAGGCAGCGTCGTGTCGACGGTCTGTGAGGTCCAGGTTACACCGCCGTTGGTCGAGCGCAGCACGAAGATGTTCCCCGGGTTCGTGCTGGCGGAGTTGTTGAACACCCCCGAGATGTAGACGCTCCCGTTCGGTGCAACCGCGACACCCTCGCCGAACCAGTACTGGTTCGTGCCCGGGCTGGCCTTCACCGTCGCCCAGGTCGCCCCGAAGTCATGGGAGTAAGAAACGTACTCCTTGCCCTGGTTGATCGCGATGTAGATGTCTTTCCCGTCGGCGGAGAGCCCCAGGTGCGGGAAGTCGTCCCACCCGCCAGTCGCGCGGACCTTGATCCTGGGCGACCAGGTCACGCCGTGGTCGGAGGACTTCGAGAACATCACGCCCGGGGTGAAACCGTTCATCCACACGGCGTAGACGACGCCGGTGTTCGTAACGGCGAGCTGCGGGTCGGCCTGCCAGCTCTTGTACGGTTGGCAGGTGATGCCGCACAGCTGCTTGGTCGCGCCCCAGGTCACGCCGCCGTCGCTCGAAGCGCGGAAGGCGATCGGAGAGACGGGGCACTGCGTGCACTCCTTCACCCCGTCGATGCGGGTAGTCATCTGGTAGACCCAGTTCGAGCTGGGATCAGCCGCGATGACCGGCTCCCAGTCGTCGTTGCTCGCCCAGAGCTGCTCGTTGTCCCACCCGGCCGCGGGCGGGGCGGCCGGGGCAGGGGCGGCCGGGGCCACCACCACCGTGAGACCTACCACCAGGATCAGGGCCAGCAAGGTTCGTATCCGGGCCATCGTGTTCCTCCCCTTTCAGGGTCGTCACGACGTTGTCGCGGGGAGTAGCCACCACTTGACCGACGAACGATCGACCGACGACCTACACCAAGTATCTGTCGGCCCATCGTAGGACCTCGGATCCGTCAGAATCAAGCCCTAGATGGCCTGCGAATGACCACAGGTCATCCCGTAGTTGCCTGTAGCCACGGATCCGGGTAGCAGTATGACCCTGAGTCACAACGATTTCGGTCGATCCTTGTCATCCAGCCGCGGGAATCCGATGAGCGCCTGTCGGGTTGTCTCTCGTAAGCTGCCGCCTTCAAGCGGCGGGTCCTCGAGCAGATCGGGGCTGCAGCGGCAATCCTCTGAGGAAGGAAAGCAAGCATGGATGAACGAGCCATCGTGGGCGACGGGCTGGTCAAGTCATTCGGGTCGGTCCGAGCGCTCGACGGAGTCGACATGGCGGTCGCGGCAGGCACCGTTTTCGGCCTGTTGGGGCCCAACGGCGCCGGCAAGACCACTGCCATCCGGATCCTCTCCACACTGATGGTGCCCGATGCCGGCAGGGCGATCGTGGGCGGGTTCGACGTTGTCAGCCAGCCGCGGGAAGTGCGCAAGTTGATCGGTCTCACCGGCCAATACGCAGCCGTAGACGAGCTCCTGTCGGGTGCCGAGAACCTCTACATGATCGGGCGACTGCTCGGCATGCCCGCCAAAGGCGCTCGTGCGCGCGCGAGCGAATTGCTCGAGTCCTTCGACCTCGCGGATGCGGCGAAGAAGCTCGTGAAGGCCTACTCGGGCGGGATGCGGCGGCGTCTGGACCTTGCCGCCAGCCTGGTCGGCCACCCTCCGTTCTTGTACCTGGACGAACCGACCACGGGCCTCGACCTACGCAGCCGCTTGGAGCTTTGGACCATGATCCGCAAGCTGGTCGCGCAGGGCTCGACCGTGCTGCTGACCACGCAATACCTGGAGGAGGCCGACCGTCTCGCCGATGAGATCCTGGTGATCGACCACGGCAAGGTCATCGCCTCAGGCACGCCCCTGGAACTCAAGTCGCGCGTCGGTGCTCAGGTGCTTTCCGCGCAACCGGAGAACGAGTCGGACGTTCCGGCCACCGAGAAGCTGCTCGCCGAGCTGGCTGGTTCCGACGAGCCGATCCACAGTGATGGCCGGGTGGTGGCCGTCACGGTCGATGATCGCTCACTCCTGGCGAAAGCGATCGTGCGCCTGGACGAAGCCGGGATCGTGGTCGACGACCTGTCGCTTCGCCGGCCGAGTCTCGACGAGGTATTCCTCGCGCTGACGGGCCACATGGCGGAGGACGACACCGACACCGAGTCGCAAGATCGATCGATCGATGAGAGGAGCCCGGTATGAGCAGCGTGCCGGTCACGACGTCCGCCCCAGCACGAGGCACCTCCGCGCTAGCCAATACCTTTACGATCGCCCGGCGCAACCTGCTCCACATCAAGTCCAATCCCGAGCAACTCGTCGAGATGACGATCCAGCCGCTGATGTTCCTGACGCTGTTCGTGTTCGTGTTCGGCGGAGCGATCGCCAACTCGTGGCAGGAATACCTGCTGTTCGCGCTGCCCGGCATCCTGGTGCAGGGCATCGCGTTCACGCCATTCACCACCGCGATCGGGCTCAACGTGGACTTCCAACGAGGCGTGATCGACCGGTTCCGGTCGCTGCCGATCTCTCGTTCGTCCGTGATCGCCGGACGGATCATGGCCGATGGCGTCCGGATCATGTGGAGCATCCTCATCATCTCGGTGTTCGGTGTGATCCTCGGATTCCGGTTCGGCGGTGGAGTGTCCGGAGCGCTCGGAGCCTTCCTGCTCGTTACCGCGTTCGGATTGACCATGTGCTGGCCGATGGCGTTCATCGGCGTCGCGGCGAAGACCACCGAGTCGGTCAACACACTCGGGTTCATGATCATCCTGCCCCTGACCTTCGCGAGTTCGGCGTTCGCACCTCCGGAGTCGATGCCCGGAGTGCTCAAGACCTTCGTCGAATGGAACCCGATCACCGCCGTGATCGACGCCACTCGCGGCTTGATGCTGGGCGGCCCGGTCGCCGATCCCCTCCTCCGTTCGATCCTGTGGATGATCGGGATCGTGGCGGTGTTCTCGACGCTCGCCATCAGGAAATACCGACGTAGAGTTTGACTCGCTTGGCAGGACGAGGCGTATGGTGGATCGGAGGCACACGAGGTGTGCATGCAGGGATAGGTAAGGAGGACGAACGATGAAGAGCACAGGGATCGGCCTGTTGGTCTTCGGCATCATCCTGACGGTGGTGGGAGCGATCCTGTCCTTCGCCGTTCGAGTGCGAACGGAAGGCTTCAACCTCAATACGGGGGGGATGATCCTGTTGTTCGCGGGGGTCGGCGTCGTGTTGATCAGCTTGGTCATCATATTCATGGGAGGCAGGAGCTCGAGCACCTCACAACAGAGCATCCAGCAGACTCCGACGGGGCAGGTCCGTACCGAAGAACGCGTGGACAACGACCCCCTCTAACGCGACGAGCGACAGGCTCAACCCTGATCCGGGGCAGGTCGCGTTCCCCCGTTCGAACGGCTCGAAGATCGCCTCGCGGAGCTCTTCGCGTTAGCTACACTGCCCGGATCGTTCTGCGGAATACCTGGGGAACTCGGGGAACATCAGCCCGCCCCGGAGGGTTTGGGGAGCCACCCCACCGGCCGTCGTGATCTGGATCCGTACCTGGCCCTGGGCGAACACGATCTTGCGTAGCCGTTCGTGCCCGGATGTTCTTCCGCCCGGACGAGTGCCTCGGCGTGATCACCCTGGCCAACTCCACGCTCAACGGGCAGCGCTACGGCGCCTACCGGGACGTCGAGCAGCACCTCTTCGACGCGTTCTCCTGAGGCCGCCCTCGGGATAGCCCGACTTGACTAGTGTCAGGCCGCGCCGGTTTCTGGCCGATACCTCAGATGAGATGTCCAGACGAACGATCCGGCTCGGCCTGGCGGTAGCGGCCCTAGCCTTGCTCGCCGCCGCGCTCCCCGCGGCCGCGGGACCCGGCACCTTCACCCTCACGGTGACGAGGCCCGGCAGCGGTGGCGGTTGGGTGATGAGCGACGTACAACCCGCCATCGACTGCGGTGCGACCTGCGCCTACGACTTCCCCGCCGGCGCGCCGGTCACCCTGACCGCGACTGCGAACGGAACCTCCTCCTTCATCGACTGGGGCAACGACTGCTCAGGCGGCGGGACGTGCCAGCTCACGATGGATACCGCGCACACCGTTCGCGCGACGTTCGCGCCCTCGTACCGGCCGGACGCGTGGATGACGCTCTGCGGCCTGAGCGACGGCTGCACCATCAACGGACTGCCGAACCCGACCAAGGGCAAGAACGTCTACAACTCGACCGGCGCCAAGCAGACGATCGCCGTCAAGATGGAGGACGGCGAGGGCGTGCGCTTCTGGATGACGTTCGAGAACGACGGGGTGCTCGCGGACACGTTCACGGTGGAAGGCTGCAAGGGAACGCCCCGCTTCAAGGTGAACAACGTGCAGGTCGGCTTCTACAAGCGGCCCACCGCCGGGTCGATCAAGATCACGAGCGAGTTCAAGGCGGGGAACGCGGAGTTCGACCTGAACCCGGGACAATTGGCCAAGATCACGCTGAACATCGTCGCGCCGACCACCGCCGAGGGCGTGACCTACATCTGCCCGGTCACGATCCACTCGCAGGGCGATCCGTCCGCCGAGGACACCCTCAAGACGAAGATGACGACGTACTAGGGTCGGTCAGGCTGCGGAACACCGCAGAACCCACCCACGGGATCTCGGCCTACGGCGGCTACACGGAAATGGTCGCCACCGACCCCGACGGCGGCGGCGTGGTGTTCACGGAGTACACCGGGGACTAGCGCCGAACCCCCGACTCCTCCACCGCATCCCGGACGGGTCAGCAGGGCACGAACCGGGATCCAAGGGCTCAATCGTCGGTAGTGCTGCGCAGACGCTTGATATGGCCGCGCTGCTTCTTGGCGGCGAGGCGGCGCTCGGTCGCTCCGCGGGAGACCTTGGTCGGCCGGCGTTTGGGCGGCGGCGGCGCGAGGGCCTTCGCGAGCACATCGGTCAACCGTTTCATCGCGATCTGCCGGTTCTGCAGCTGCGAGCGTTGCTCGGAAACCGTAACGGTCAGCATGCCGGCGACCAACCGCTTGGACAGTCGCTCCATCACGCGTGCGCGTTGCACCGGGCCGAGCGCGGATGAGGCCCCCACGTCGAAGCTCAGCTCGACCCGTGAGTCGGTGGTGTTCACCCCCTGGCCGCCCGGTCCCGACGAACGGCTGAAGCGCCACCGCAACTCACCCTCGGGGATCGCGACGGATCTCGTCACGCGGAGACGATCGACCATGGCGCCCTACTGCTGCTCCAGGATGTAGTCGATGTACCGCTCGCGCGGGGCCTCGGATCGGTCCGGGTCGGCCCGCAGGTACCCGTTGATCGCGGAAACCGTGGCGGCCACGTCCATGCCCGAATCCTCGAGGTCACCGATCTGCCCGTTGGCGCCCGGGATCGAGCGCAGCAGGGCCCACAACCAGTCGAGGTCGCCGTTGCCCTTGGCGAACGCGATCGCCTGGTCGTGCAGCTGGTCGGTGGAGAGGGACTCCAGATCCTCGCGGCTGATCATCTCAAGGCCACCCTCTCACAGCGTCTATGTCAGTCTCGATATGTGGATGGGGCGGCCCCGTCTAGGTCGCCGCGACGAGGAAGCGGCTGGGGCCGGCTTCGGGGCTGATACGGGCACGGCGGGCCGCCGGACCCACCAACTTGCGTCTCGAGTTGGGTGCGATGTCGATCAGGAACTCGATACCGAGGGTCTCGGAGATGTGCGCCAGGGTCTCCCAGCTCGGGTTGACGTCGCTGGACTCCAGACGCGAGATCGCCGGCTGCTTCATCCCCAGGATGCGCGCCAGCGCGGTCTGCGAAAGACCGTGCTCGACGCGGTAGTGGAGGATCCTCATCGCGACGGCGTGCGCGAGGGCAGTGCGCTCGACCTCCGCCCGAAAAGCCGGGTTCTTCATCGCCTCGGCGAAGACTTCTTCCGACGTCTTCATGTCAGATACCTTCATCGCTTCTCCTATCCGTCTTCGAACGCTCGGAAGCGGGCCTCTGCGGCGCGAACACCGCGCGCGAACCCCCGACGATCCACCAGCGCCTCCGGAACGACCGCCAGGATCACCATCTCCTTGCCGACACGTGCGTAGAGAGCTCGCCACCGGCTCCGACCCGCTCTCGGGCGCAGCTCGCGGAGCCGGGACCCTCGGACCGTGCTGCTGTGTGGGAACGACAACCTTGAACCGTGGTGCCGGAGTTTCACATCCTCATTCCGGATCGCAGCTTGCTCCCGCTCCGGGAGAGCCCGGAACTCGGTCTCCACCTCCGGATGGAACCGGACCTCCACCCGATAACACCTCTGTTATATCCCTCGGGGGAGGAACGGTCAAGAGCGACGCTAGCAGCGGGGTCTGACAGCGAGGGAGCCCCGGTAGGCGGCATGGCCGAGCCGAACGCGTACCCTGCGGGGATGCTCCGCTCGCGTCCTTCCTCCAGAGCGCTCCTCGCCGCCGGCCTACTGGCGGCACTGACGCTCAGCGCGTGCGGCCCGAAGACGGTGCCGCTGCCTCCGGTGCCGTCACAGCCTCCGATCGCGGCCACAGCATCACCGTCGGCGGCCGCCACGCCGTCTCCGGTCCCCTACCCCGTCAAGCCCGGGCCAAAGACCGGCTCGGCGACGGAGTCACCGGGGCGCGTTCCCAACTTCCTCGTCTTCACCGGACTCGGGACCTGGGTCGACATCTTCGAGAGGGCCTATCGCCATCCGGCCGCGGCCGTCGACCGCATGGCTGCGCTCGGGGTTCGGACCATCTACCTGCAGACCTCGAACTTCACCCGGCCGGCGATCCGCTTCCCGGGCCGCCTCGGGCAGTTCATCGACGCTGCGCACGCCAAGGGACTGAAGGTGGTCGGCTGGTACCTACCGGGTCTCCGGGACATGCCCGCCGACCTCCACAAGACCCTCACCGCCATCAACTACACCTCACCGGGCGGCGAGCAGATGGACGGGTTCGGACTGGATATCGAATCCGCTGAAGTCGGGCGCCACAAGGCGCGGTCGCTGCGGCTCATCATGCTCTCGCGGCAGGTCCGCGCGGCCGCCGGGCCCGACTATCCGCTGGGTGCGATCACCCCGATGCCCGTGCGCCTCGCCGCACCGATCACGTACTGGCACGACTTCCCCTACGAGGAACTCACCGCCTCCTACGACGCGATCCTGCCGATGAACTACTTCACCTACGACGTCTCCGGGGAGGCCGGCGCACAGGCCTACACCGCGCGTGGCATCAGCCTGATCCGCCAGGGAACCGGGGACCCCGACTTCCCCATCCACGTAATCGGCGGGATCTCGAGCCACATGACGACCGCCGAGGCGCGTGGGTTCATGGAGGCGATCCGGGAGGGCGGCGCGACCGGCTGGAGCCTGTACAACTACTCGCTGACCCCCGACAGACTCTGGCCCGTGGTCCGCGGCTAGGCCAACACGCGCTGCTACTCGCCCGCGGGGCCGCCCCGTCCGCTGGTAGCGTCGCCGGATGCAGGGACGCCGAACCGCCATGGCCGCGATCTTCGTCGTCACGTTCGTGTGGGCGTTCCCACCGCTGATCCTGAAGGAAACCACGCTGCCGCCGCTCACGTTCGCGGCGTATCGCCTGTGGGTGGGCGTGGCGATCTACGCGGTGCTCTTCGCCGCCACGGGCCGGCGCCTGCGATGGGCGACGATCAAGGCGTGCGCGCTCGGCGGGGTCATCTTCGCCGTCGACATCGCGCTGGCGTTCACGGCGTTCCAGCTCACCAGCGTGGCCGACGCGACCATCATCGGTTCGCTCTCGACCATCGCCATCATCATCGGGGCGGCGCGCTGGTTCGGCGAGCGGCTCCGGCGCAGCGACCTGATCTTCGTGGTGGCATCGATGGTCGGGGTGGTGTTCGTCGCGGTCGGTTCCTCAGGCTCGCCTACGTTCAGCCTGCTCGGGGACCTTCTGGCGGCCATCGGCGTCTTCAGCTGGACTGCCTATTGGCTGTTCTCGAAGCACGCCCGGGCACAGGCCTCCGCCCTGGAGTACATGGCCACCGTCATGCTGGTCTCGGCCATCCTCCTCACGGGCGTCGCGCCACTCGTGGAGGGTGGCTCGCCGCTGCCGACCGGCTCGGACTGGGTCGGTCTGTTCGCGGTGGCGTTCTTCGCCGGGACCGTGGGTCACTCGCTGTTGGCGTGGTCGCATCGACACGTCGAGTCGTGGCTCGCCGCGCTCATCCTGCAGAGCCAGCCGCTCGTCGCCGTGCTCCTGGCGTGGCTGATCCTGGGAGAGACGATCGGAGCGGTAACCGCCGCAGGTGGCGCGGTCGTGCTGCTGGCGACCGCCACGCTCGTCGTCCGCACGGCCCGGCGGAACCCAGAAGAGCTGGCGACGGACGAACCCACGGTGCCGTCCAGCTAAGGCTATCTCTTCTCTCACCGCCGGCGCTGTCCAGGCGGGATGCTTCGGAAGGCCTGGACGCCTCCCCTCCCGACGCGGCAACAAGACAGTCGAGCGCCCTGAATCGGCTGTCGACGCCTGCTGTGCTCAAGGTGACCCATCATCTACTGCAACGAGCTCGGCCCCCGCTTTCACAGACAGCGATGCACGCCTATAAGAGGTCCTGGACCTCCTGGAAACGCTCAAGGACATGGTCGAACGAGGGGTGCTTCCCGCCGGGGAAGAGCCGGCCACACTCCCTTTCGTAGTCGGCCGCGAGTTGGTCGTGGAGATCGTCGGGCGGGAACAGTGCCGGGCTATCCTGGAACGACAGGCCGTCCGGAGGACGGTAGTACTTAGCGAAGAAGTACTTGCTCTTCTTGTCGTAGTCATCTCGGATTTCGGCATACTCGGGTGAGTTCAGCATGCCTTGAACTTCCGTCGTTCCGGCCAGCACATCCAGGTCCGCGTAGTGGCGCGCATCGCGCCCGAGCGGAACCTCGTCTTCGATCAACCGGATCACCTTGCCGTGGATGGTGAACAGCTTCTCGACGAAGGTGCCCTCTCTGCCTATGAGGACTGAGACACTTACCCCCTTCTGATTAGTGAGCAGG
>CAZXFL010000043.1:5740-10104 GCA_964640385.1 uncultured Actinomycetes bacterium | reverse complement strand
GGGATGCCCTTCGGGAACGCCGTCGGGGCTCCTGCGAGGCCCGCCTGACGCCCCGCCCAGCCCGCCCAGCGGTAGCCCGCGATCGCCTCGCCGCCGTAGATGATCGCCGGGGCGATGAGGCTGCGGGCGATGCCCTGGAGGCCCTCGGCGTAGGTCCACTGGCGACCCTCGGGCGCCTCGTCGAGCAACTTCTCCAGCGCGTCGTCCGAGAGGTTCGCGTTCCGCCGGATCGCGTCCTTGACCGAGGTGGGCAAATCCATCGCGTCCATCAGGAAGTCGCGCTGCTTGCGGGCGTCGGGCGACACGATCGCGGCAACGTTGTTCCATGCGTGGGCCATGTCGCGGGCGCTCGCGCCGGGGCCGGTGTTCAGGAACTCCCCGGTCATCAAGAACTCGCCCAGCCCGAGAGGACCCGTGTCCAGCGGCGTACCGGCCGCCATCGCGCGGTACACCTTCGCCCGGTCGCCCAGCTGCGAGTCCCGATACCAGTTCGGGAGCGCGTCGAGGAGCGGCGCCGTGATGTCCGAGAACCGGGTCATCGCCTCGTTGTAGATGTCGAAGGGCGCCCCGATGGCCTGCGCGAGCGGGTGGTCGTCGCCGAGGATGCCACTGGCGAGGTTCTTGGCGATGACGCCCGGCGCTTCGAGGATGCGGGCCATGACGCTCGCCGGGTTCATGTTCCGGCCGCCCGCGATGGCATCGCCGACGGCCCGCTGGAGCGAACCGAGGGGGAGCCAGTCCCAGTCCTCTTGCGGCGCAGCCGCGGGTGGGGACTGGTAGGTCGGCTGCACCGAGCCCGAGGACGAGAACGGCATCTGGAACTGGATCTTCTCGGGGAACACGGCCGGAGCCTGGGCCGAAAAGCCGCTGCTGCCCGACGAGTCCCTCCACCCCGAGCCGCCAGACGAGCCCCTCCAGCCCGAACCGCCGCCCGAGAACGAACTCCGAACACGCGGGATCGAGACGGACGGGGAAGGAACCGCCATCCAGTCGAGGAGGGCCACCGAGTCGCGGGAGGCCATCAGGAGACGCCGGGGGCGAGCTTCGTTCCGAGGGTCGGCGGCTTCGGCTTCGGCGGCGGGAGCAGATCGTCAGCCGCCTTGCCGCTCAGCGGTGGCGGTGGCAGCCCCGTCCCCTTCGGCAGTGTCGGGAACGTGGTCTTGACGACGACCTTCGGCGAGGTGTACGCAAATCCGACGTAGGGGCTGTACGTCGGGAGCTTGGCCGGTGGGACCGGCGTGTAGCCGAGCCCCACGCCGATGAACGTCTGGCCGACCTTCGGCGGGAGCTGAGCGTTCAACTGCGCGAGGAGGAACGGATTGCCGGCGGCTTCACGGATCGCGTCCGTGCGCTCGCCCGCGAACCGCGGCGAGGCGAGGCCGGTCGGGCCGGGTATCTTCGCCGCCTTCCCGAGCGTCGCGATGGGGCTGCCCTGTGAGCCGTAGAAGGCCAGCCGCGGCACGTCGTTCCGCACCCTCGTCGGCAGGAGGTTCAGCCCACCCTCGCCGACGAACGCGAGCGTCATCCGCTGGCCCACGTCTCCGACATCGACGCCTCGGCTCGCGTCGCCGATGAGCCCGCCCGGCTCGCGCTGAGCCATCGTCACCTCGCCACGGAGCGCGGGGTTTCTTGCCCAGCGGAGGCGCCTCTCGACGGCGGCCTGCCCGTACCAGCCCACGGAGCCAGCCGATGGCTTCTCGACTTCGGCACTCCCGTCGGGGTAGGTGGTCAAAACCCTGTTCCCGTCGACGAACCACTCGACGGACCCGTTCTTCTGTGGCTTGCCGGCGCTGAGTTCGACGTTGAGTTCGGCCGTTGGGGGCCTGCCTGTATCCGAGGTGATCCAAGCCCGGTCGTCAATCGAGTGGGCGACGTGCTCGCCCTCGTCGTCGAACCATGTGATGACCTTGGCCCCCACGTCCCAGCGGTAGGACTTGGCCTCGCCGTCGGTGCGGACGATGATCTGACCCGAGAACGGCCCATCCACCTTCTCCGCATCCGCCGTGAGCACCCGCTCGCCGAAGCGGGTCGAGACGGTGACGTGATCCGCCTCCCACACGCCGGGGACCGGCTGGTACGACGTGCCGATCGTGCGCTCGCCGGTCGTGCGGCTGACCTTGAACTCGTCATGCCAGCCGGGCGAGAGGACGACATCGGTGTAGTAGCCCTGGCCGTCCTTCATGCTCCGGCCCATGTCCACCGCGCCGGGTAGCGGCTTGCCGGTGAGGGGGTCCTTGAGCGGGACGAGAGGGTCGTCGGTCAGCTGGTCGTAGCGGTTCGTGACGCTGTTGCGCTTCGACTCATCGAGGAGCGTGTCGGACATGATCGCGTCGTACAGGATGGTGGCGTCAGCGACGGCGTTGAGGAACCCCGCCTTGTCGCCCTGCACCTTGAAGTGCTCGGCTCGGTTCTGCGCGTCCTCGAAGTCCTTTTCCCAGCGGCGGACGGCGGCGTGGATGTCGGCCCCACGCAGAGCATCGAGGGCCTCCGTTGCGTACCGGGAGTGGATGTTGTAGGTGCTGATCTTGCCCTCGGCGAGCGCAGCGTCCGCGACATCCTGCTCGTAGTCCGCCTTGATCCCCAGGAGGCCAGTGTAGGCGGCGTCCGTGGTGTTCACGAGGAACGTCCCGTACTCGTAGTGCTTCTTGCCGTTGGCGTCCGTGCTCTCGACGCGCACGGCCCGCGGGTTCACCGGATCGACGTAGAGCCATTGCCTGTCGCCGCGCTGCCATGCGTTCGTGACCCGCGCCTTGTTCAGTTCGAACACGCCGACCATCGCCTTTGAGGAGGTGGACGTGACGGTCAGTTGGCCGAGGAGGGTGTGGAGGCTGTCCTTCGGGCTGACCGCCTTCGTCGGGTCGTACTTGTTGTACCCCGAGCCCTTGGCCGTGCCGCCACCCGAGCCCGCGGGCTTCCACTTGCGGGCGTTCTCCAGCCGCTCGGTCGTGGTGCGCCACTCGGCCGACCCCGGGTTCAGGGTCCGGCGGTATGCCTCGTAGAACGCGATGAGCGAGCCGATCGGCTTCTTGCCGTGCTCCACGTCGAACCGCAGCTGGTCCTCGGCGAGCGAGTGCGCCCCGGTGACGTAGCGGCTCTCCCACTCCGCCCGGCTCGGGTCGTCGGGGTCCATCCCCGTGATGCGGGTGCGGAGGTAGCGCAGGTAGTCCTTGTCGGACTTCTTGCCGGCGTTGTAGGCGTTGAAAAACACGCTGTCGGCGGCGGCGAGCTTCGCGTCGCGAACCTGCTTCGTCGCGTCCTCGACCCGGCGGGTCCAGTCGGCGTACTGCGGCGACCCGGGGAGGTAGCCGTCCCGGCGGGTGTTCAGGTAGCCGAGGAACGCATCGGGCTTCATCCGCCCCTGCTGGTAGTCCTGGTACGCCGTGCTGTCGGCCTCGCTCTGCACCCGGCGGGTCAGCTCATCGGCCGTCTGGCTCCACGAGTCGAAGTCGGGGGCGTCGGGCGACAGCGTGGCGAGCGTGCCCTTCACCCAGGCGGACAGCTGGGCGACCGTCATCTTGCCGGCGTTGAACACGTCGACGAGGGCGCCGTAGTCCCGCGAGCGGCGCTGGGCGAGCTGGGAGTCGAGCGACTGCTTCACGTCGCCGTAGCGGAGGTTGTCGGGGCGCATCGTCGCGAGCGCCGCGGTGTCGTAGGCGATCAGCGCGTCGGGCCCGGCGATCTGCGCGTCGGCGCGGCCGATCCGGTAGGTCGCGTCGTCGAGCTTGTTCTGCGCGCTGATGCGCGAGCGCGAGCCCTCGGACGTGGCCGCGAGGGCCTCGCGGAGCGCGGCGAGGTAGTCGGCGTTCGACAGCTGGCCGTTCGACCACGCGACCTCGGCCTCGTACCGCTTGAGGTCGGCGAGGTCGTCGCCCACGTCGTACTGCGAGAAGTTCGAGAACGTGCCCGTCCCAAGCGGGTTCAGGCTTGCGCCGAACCCTCCCCTGCGTGCCATCAGGAGACGCCGGGCGCGGTCTTCTTGGCGAGCGGAGGCGGCGGAACGGGCTTGGGCGCGGTGTAGGTGTACGCGCTACCGCCGACAGAGCCGTAGGGGTTGACGGGCTTGGGGGCCGCCTTGACCGGCGTCGTCGCGAAGACTTGGCTCGCGTAGGGGTTCGTCCCACCGCCGAGGGAGATCGGGTGTGGAGCGACGCCGCCCGATCCGCCGACCATGACGCCTGTCCCGGGGGTGATCTGCTGGCCCGGATAGAGCGGCTGGTACGACGGCGCCGGAGTCGGGGAGGGAGTCGAGGCATACGCCGGGGGCGGCGGGAGGTACGGCTGCGGGACGTTCGCCACACTCGGAGCCTCGCCGGTCGGAGGGGCCAGACCACGCAGCGGCGCGGCGGACACGCCCGCCATCGCGC
>CAZXFL010000043.1:2387-5640 GCA_964640385.1 uncultured Actinomycetes bacterium | reverse complement strand
CGTCCATGTAGTCCGCGCGGACGCGCTCCTGCATCTCGTCGGGGCTCTCCTCGCCGGTCAGCTCCATCATCTTCACCTGGTCGATGGCGCCGGCGTTGTAGAGGTTGACGGCGTGCGTCGCCACTTCGAGGAAGTCGCGTGGCTCCTGGTTGGGGAAGTCGGGCTCGAAGTCGCGGTCGCCCGCGTACAGCCGCTTGCCGCCGTTCCAGTCGTACAGCTCCATGATGTCGACGATGAACGTCACCTCGTCCATCACGGACTCCGTGGCGCTATTGAGGCGCGGGACGAGGCGGGCGGCCACCGAGCGCCACGCGGTCGCGAGGGCGCGGCCGGAGTTCTGCGAGGCGACGATCCGCCCCCACACCGAGTCGTTGAGTCCGGTGGAGCGGGCGAGGATCTCCAACAGCTGCGTGCCGTGGACCTGCGTCGGGAACACATCGAGCCGGACGGCGATCTGCTCGATGTCCTCGTCCATGTCGAGGCTGATGACCTCCTCCTCGCCGAGAGAGATCGTCCGCTCCGCGTCGCCGCGGTACTTGAACCGCGGGCGGGACTCGCCTTCGATCACGTCCTGCTGCTGGGACAGGAAGCGGTTGAGGCCGTCCTGGATCGGCAGGATCGTGCCCACGTCCGAGAACCCGAGGTGGTCGCGCTCGTTCTCGTTCTCGTAGAGGAAGTAGGGGATCGCCTTCCAGCCGGGGTACTCGACCTTCTGGACGATCTTCCCGTTGACGCGGATCGCGTTGACGACCTTGCTCCTGACGGGCTCGGCGTCGTCGGCGACCTCCTCGGCGAACTCCTCGTCGAGCATCCAGTAGTCCTCGACCCACACGAGGCTCTGGTCGTGGTCCGTCACCGCGTCCGAGGACGGCTGGTAGAAGGAGCCGGCGTCGACCCGCGCCGGGTCGTTCGGGTCGAACTTGATCGAGCCGGGGTACGCGGTCGCCACGCTGCGGGCCGACTTGCGGTAGGCGACGAGCACGGCGTCGAGCTTGCGCTCGTCCCAGGCCGACCAAATCGGGTAGACGGTCGCCGGGTCGATCTTGCTCAGCGCCCGGAACGTCTTTCGCTTGCGGTCGGGGACGAGCTTGAGCCACGAGTGCCCGTACAGGTTCTTGCGGCGGGTCGCCCGGAAGTGGTGGACTTTCAGCCCGGCGCGCCTGATCTGCCGACGGACACCCTCCTCGCGCAGCGTCGCGATGTGACGGGCGGCGAGCTTCTGCGCCTTGTGCGTCGTCTGGCGCTCCTCCTGCTCGACGGGATCGAGCGACGGGGCGGGCGTGGGGACGAACTCGTCCTGCCAGCGGATCGACGGGAACTCGGACGCTTCGAGGGCCGTCCACAGCTCGACGACCGGACGGGCGATCTGGAACGAGGACCGGGTGTGGCCCTGGTCCTTCGCCTTGATCTCCTCGCGCCACTGGTCATGCTCGCCGAGGCGCGACTCGAACTGGGGCGAGAAGGCGCGCAGGTACGCCGTGTTCCGCTCGCGGACACGGGCGCTGTAGCCGGCGAACCCCGTGTGGAGCGCGTCGATCCGGTCGTTGAGCGCCTTGTCGGTGAGGTCGAGCGCCATGACTCGCCGCCTTTAGTTTCGGTAGGTGACGGTGAGGTCAGACGCGCCGCCGACGTTGACGGTCAGGCGCCCCACGAACGCCACGTCGTACCAGAGGAGCGTGTCCTCGACGATCGACACCTTGAGGATCGCGATGGTCCCGAGGGCATCCGCGACCGTGACGGCCGCCGCCGCGGTCGTCCCCACGACGATCGTGTGCAGGTGGCCCGAGTGGGCGCTGACGCCGACCATGACTCCGGTCCCGAAGACGATCGTGTCGTTGCCGCCCGCGATGACCCAGCCTGAGCCGACGATGGAGGTGACGGTCAGGAACGGGAGGGTGCCCGAGACGGTCGAGCCGCCGACCGGGGTGAGCGTCTCGGTCTGGACCTTGCCGTCCACGTTGGTCCCGGTGACGAGCACGGTGCCCGACGTGTCGGTGCCGGTCGCGACGATCGACTGGAGAACGGTGACGTTTCTCGCCCGACCGTCGGCCGAGGATGCGTTCGCGATCGTGTAGGACCCGTTGAACATGTTGGCCGAGACGACGAAGCGGTTGGCGACCGCGGTGATCGAGGCGAGTCGCCGGTAGGAGAACGGCTTGCACATGGCCGTCACCCCGCCAGATAGGAGACGGTGAGATCCGAGGCAGCGGCGGCGGTGACGACCTCGATCTTGCCGACGCAGCTCACATCGAACAGGTACGTCCCCTCGGGGATGCTCGCCTTGAGGAGCGCGATCGTGCCGATCGTGTCGTTGACGGTGATCGTGCCGGCTCCCAGCGTGTTCACGACGATCGCGTGGAGCGTCCCGGTCTTGGCGAGAACCGCCGTCGTGGCCGCACCCGCGATGTGCTTGTAGCTGTAGGGGCCATGCATGTCTGCCTCCTAGAAGGTCTTGCCGGCGGCGATCGCCGCGTAGAAGCTCTTGAGCGCCGCGTCGCCGCGTCCTTCGGCCGCCTGCTGGCGGATGCGGTACTCCTCCGGCGAGGAGGCCGTGTTGGAGGCGATGTAGTTCTGGTACGCCGTCGACGCCCCGACGACTGCGTTGGCCGCCGCGTTGCCGGGGTTCGCCTGAACGCGCTGGAGGAGCGTCTGCTGCTCGGCAGACACGCCGGGCGCAGCGTTGCCCTGGTAGGCGCCCTGCGCGTACTGGAGCGCCGCCTGCGCGGCTTCCTGGTAGTTCATGCCGGTGGCGCCAATCTCCATCGTGAGGTGCTGGAGGGCCCGCTGGTAGATCTCGTCGGGGGTGTAGCCCGACTGCCCGGTCTGCTCGTTGTAGGCGTTCACCATCTGCGGGGTGATCTGCTCGACGATCCCCGCCAGCCGCTCGGGGTGGGGCATCGGGATCGAGCCGTCGGGGTTCTGCTGCGTCCCGTAGCGCGACGTTGCCCCGGTGCTTCCGGCGACAGGCGCCGGGTTCGGGTTCCGGGCGAAGTCGCCCTGCGTCTGCGAGAGGATGTTCGCGATCTGCTCGGGGGTCAGGCCGAGGCTGGCGAGCCCGCTGGTGTCCGGCTGAACAGTGTTCGGCTGAACAGCGTACAGCTGATCGAGGTTGAGCGCGCCGCCACCGAAAGGCGAGAGGTTCGACGAGCCGAACTGGCCCCTAGCTGCCATACTCCCTCCCGGCGAACACGGCGAACCGGGTCCCCTTCTCGCGGTGCGTCTTCGCGCGCCGCTTGCGGTAGGCGACGTAGGC
>CAZXFL010000043.1:0-2287 GCA_964640385.1 uncultured Actinomycetes bacterium | reverse complement strand
TCGGGCGTGATCGTGCCGGTGAGGAGGATCACCGCATCGAAGTCGGCCGCGCGGTTCGTCAGGCGGGTCAGGATGTTGCGGATCGCCTCGGCCTTGTCGGCCGCCTCCTGCTGCGGCCACTCGTCCCAGCTGATGAACCGATAGGCGACGCCTTCGAGGCGCCCACCGCCGCCCTCGGTCGTGTCGAACTCGCAGATGCCCCCGGTGATGCAACGCAGGAACATCTTGTCGGCGCCCGTCTCGATCCGCTCTCGCGTCGTCGAGAAGAACGGGGCCAGCGGAGAGGGCCGGTAGCCGCCGTTCTCCCGGTCCCTCTGCGCCGGGGAGACGCCCTTGATGATCTCGGTCGCGACCTGGTGCGCCCGGCCGGCGAGGCGGCTCAGCGGCGCCGAGTGCAGCGTCCGATAGTCGACGAGGAGCCACCGCTCGAAGCTGCGCTGGTCGCCCGGGCGCGCGGGCTCGACCCCGAGTTTGTAGAACAGGCGGTGCATGTGGAGGATGTCAACGAGCGTTGTCTTTCCCGCCCGATTGGCCCATGTCAAGAGGTCGTACTGGGCATCTCCGGCGATCGTGGCGACGGCCGCCTCGATCTGGGCTTCGTGGAGGTCGATCCCGAGGCCCCGCAGGGCCCACAGGTGGACATCGTGCCGCCCCGCCTCGATCCACGCCTGCGCCTCGGCTGGGATCTCCAGCGCGCTCACTCCGTTTGCTCAGGAGCCTGGGTGAACCCGCTCGCGATCTTGAGGATCGCGTCGGCCTGGTTCAGCTTGCGGCCCTTGGCCTCCCAGTCGCCCCACTTCGCGGCGGCGTTCTGGCCGATCTTCGCAACGGCGATGAGGTCGCGGTCTTCCATGTCGCCCATCCGCGAGGCGACGAGCGAGAGCGCGTCCATCCCGACCGCGATCCCCTGCTCGGTGACGCTCACCCACCCCGGCAGGCCGCCCACGGGGGCTGTCGGAGTCATCGACCCGGGCTCGACGACGGCGGGCGGGTTCGCGAGCGCCCGCTGGACGTGCTTCGCGTGCTCGTTGATCCGCCGGTAGATCGTCTGGCGGGTCCCGGTCATTCCGATCGAATAGAGGTACTCCACGGCCTCTTTCGGGGGCAACCGCTCGCCGTCGGGGCCGAACAGGCGGACCGTCACGTCCTCGACCTTGGCGACGGACTTGCAGATCGCGCACTTCCGCGACCGGGGCGTCAGGGTAGGGGTCATCGGAGCGCCTCGGCGATCAGCTTGGCGCGCACCTTCGGGCCGAACGGGCCTCCGTGGGTCGTCCGCTGGGGGAGGGCGACGTAGGGTGTCGCGGGAGCCGGAGTCGAACCGGCCTGCCCGGGGGTATGAGCCCCGGTGGGTCCCCGACCTTCCCGCACGGGCTCGTCGGCGACGAACGAGAGGGCGTCGAGCCGCCCTACGGCAGCTTCCAGCCCCTTGAGGTCAGTCGCCTTCCGGCTCGCCTCCGACTGGAGGAGCCGGTCGAGATCCGCGATCGTCACGTCGACCGCCGATGAGTTCAAGAGCGAGGGCACGACGACCATCAAACCACCCCACGACGTAGCACACGATGACGATTGGGATGGCGGGGATCGCCCGCATCCACGGCTCGGGCGCCGCGACGGCGGCGAGGCCAGCGAGGACGAGGAAGGCCGCCCGGGAGGCCGTGATCGTCCAGGTCGGCGGACGAACCGGCAGCCGGGGGAGGCGTCGCTTCGGGGCCTCCTGGGGGACCATCTCGGCGGTGATCTTCGTCACGCACGACCCATCCGCTCGGTGAAGAACGGGGTGCAGGAGCACTCCCCGCACCGGAGGAGGTGGCACCCGGGAGCGTGAGCCACTACACGCTCGCCGGGTGCAAGGATCGCAAGGGCTGTGCCCACAGCCTCCGCGATCTGCGGCTCCGAGAGGAGGTTCGGAACCGCGGGGACATGCTCAATCGTCTGCGCCATAGCAGACATTCTACTCGACCCCTTCGAGGGCGGAGCGGCGCTCGATCTCGGCCGAGCATGAACAGATGCCGCCGTGGACATCGAGGGCATGCCGCTCCAGTGTCGCGATGCGGGCCTCCGCTGCCGCGAGGGCGTCGAGGGCTTGCGCGGCGTCGCAGGGCCAGATGGCTTGCTCGCGCCCACAGACGGTCCTGCCGTCGCGCATCAGCTTGGCCCAGTGCCGCGCTCGGGCGGCTTCACGGTCGAGGGTCACGGCTCGGTCCCTTCGAGGGCGGCGAGAACGGCATTACGAAACTTCGCCCATCCCCATTCAGCATCCGGTGTGGATGGATGGCCCGTGTAC
>CAZXFL010000042.1:0-10911 GCA_964640385.1 uncultured Actinomycetes bacterium | reverse complement strand
ACGACGCCGTCGGACCCGAAACTGGCGAACGGTTACTTCGTTCCCCCGACGATCTTCACCGACGCGACCAACGACATCACGATCGCGCGCGAGGAGATCTTCGGGCCGGTCATGACGGTCATCCCGTTCACGAAGGTCGAGGAGGTCGTCGCGGCTTCGAACGACAACGAGTACGGGCTGGCCGCCGCGGTCTGGACCAAGGACATCAAGAAGGCATTTCGGGTCGCGAAGTCGCTCCGGGCGGGCACCGTCTGGATCAACGACACGCAGCCGGCTCCGACCGAGGCGCCGTGGGGCGGCTACAAGCAGTCCGGGATCGGCCGCGAGCTGGGTCCTTGGTCGATGGACGACTACCTGGAGCTCAAGCACATCTACGTGAACCTCGACGAGGACTGAGCGGGCCGCGTCCTGCCTGCTTCTGGGGCCTTCCCCTGGGTGACCGATAGTCGCCGCTGGGCGTCGTCGGGTACCATGCTGCATCGGCCCTGAGTCGTGACTCAGGCAGCAGGATTCAGCGGATCAGGAGGTCTCGAACGTGGCAGCGAACCAGTACGACGCGATCGTTATCGGCGGCGGTCACAACGGCCTGGTGGCGGCCGCGTACCTCGCCAAGTACGGCAAGAAGGTCATCGTCCTCGAGGCGCGCGACAAGACCGGCGGCGCGACCGACACCTCCCAGCCCTGGCCCGACGCCCCCGAGTTCAAGGTGACGACCCTGTCTTACGTGATGAGCCTGATGCCGCACTACATCCTGGACGATCTCAAGCTGCGCGACTTCGGCTACAAGATCAACCCCCTGGGCATGGGCTACCTCCCCCACCCCGACGGTCGTTCCATCCTGCAGGGCGACGACTGGGACGACACCGTCGCTTCGTTCGGTCAGTACTCGAAGAAGGATGCCGATGCGCTCGGCCCCTACTACGAGTGGCTCGGGCGCATCGCCAAGCTGCTGCACCCGATGCTCGACCGGACTCCGCCGCACCTAGGGTCCAAGAAGCTCAAGGACATCAAGGACATCGGTCAGCTCGGCTGGACGCTTCGCAAGGAGATCGACGAGAAGACCGTCGCGGACATCACGCGCCTGTTCACGATGAGTGCGGCCGACCTGCTCGACCGTTGGTTCGAGAACGACGTCATCAAGGGGCTCCTCGCCGTCGACGGCATCATCGGCACGTGGGCCGGTCCGATGGAGCCCGGGACCGCGTACGTCCTGATGCACCATTCTGTGGGTGAGGAGACCGAGGGCCAGGTCGGTTCGTGGGGTTTCCCCGAGGGCGGCATGGGTGCCGTGGCGGATGCGATCCGCCGTTCCGCGGAGTCCTTCGGGGCGACCGTTCGAGTCAGTTCGCCGGTCGAGAAGGTCCTCATCACGAACGGCCGCGCGACCGGTGTGGCGATCGCCGGCGGCGAGGAGTTCTACGCGCCGATCGTGGTCACGTCCTGTCACCCGGTGCTCACGTTCCTCAACCAGATCGACCGAAGTGAGTTGCCCGAGGACTTCGTGAGCGACATCGAGAACTGGCGATCGCGTTCCGGGACGGTGAAGATCAACCTCGCGCTCGCCGAGCTGCCGGAGTTCACCGCCGATCCCGGGTTCAACCCGGACATCCACGGCGGCGCGATCCAGGTGCTCGACGATATCGAGTACCTCGAGACGGCTTTCCAGCAGGCGCGGAGCGGGAAGGCGGCCGACCTGCCGTTCTCCGACACCGAGATCCCGACCGTGTTCGACAAGACGCTCGCGCCGGAGGGCAAGCACATCATGTCCATGTTCACGCAGTGGGTGCCGCACACCTGGAGCGAAGAGCGGCATCAGGACGAGCTGGAGGCCTACGCCGACCGGCTCATCGACCGTTTCACGGCGGTGGCGCCGAACTTCAAGAACTCGATCCTGCATCGGCAGGTGATCGGTCCCTGGCAGATGGAGAACGAGTACAACCTGATCGGCGGCAACATCTTCCACGGCGAGCTGACCGCGGATCAGCTGTTCCACATGCGGCCGGCGGTCGGCTACGCTGACTACCGGACCCCGATCAAGGGTCTGTACCAGGCGTCGTCCGCGACCCACGCCGGCGGCGGTGCCACGGGATTGCCCGGCCACCACGTCGTCCGCGAGATCCGCAAAGACAAGGCGCTCTAGGCCAGGAGCTCGCGTGCGACCCGTTCGCCGCTGGCGACGGCGCCGTTCATGTAGCCGCGCTCGATGTAGGTGGCGGTGTGCTCGCCGGCGAAGTGCACGTTTCCCTGGCGCTTCGGCTGGATGCCGCCGAAGGTCGTGAACCCGCCGACGGGGTAGTACGAGTAGGAACCCTTGGCCCACGGGTCGTTCGGCCAGTAGTCGAGATAGGCCTGTCCGGCGATGAACTTGGAACTTGCGCCGGGCCAGAGCTGGTCGATCCAGCCGAGGATCTGGGTGCGCACGGCCGCTGACGCAGGCCCGTGCGCTGCGTGCGAGCCGTAGTTCACGTTGTTCATCCCGATCAGAACGCCGGGGCTCGCCGATAGGAAGTTGGCCTGCCAGAACTCGCCGAGGCCGTTGTCCGCGGTTCCGTCGCCGGCGTCCCCGTCGGCCGACCACGGCTTGGGGGAGAACTGCAGGTTGTACTTGGCGTTCGGCCCGAGCTTCTCGCGGCTGATGGACCGCATCTTGATGGCGCTGAACCCGGCCTGCGAGAGATCCACATCATCCAGGGCCGTCGGTGGGATCGCGAGCACGACCTGGTCGGCAACCACGTCGATGAGCGAGCTCCCGTCGTCGAAGGTCAGGGTCGTCGTCCCGTTCCCGTTTGCCACGACCGCGACCAAGGCGTGACCGAGGTGGACGGAGCCAGCGGGGAACGCGTTCGCCAGCGACTGGGACAGCTCCTCGTTGCCTCCCGGGATGGCGTAACGCTCGTCCCAACCGCCACCGCCCCATATGCCCGCCTCCTCGAGGATGAAGTGGATCGCGCTGGCCTGGGACGGAAGCCCCGCGTAGTCGACGCCGAACCAGGTCGCCATGAGTTCCCCCGCGACGGTGTTCGTGCCGTTCGGGCACTGGTTGTTCAGGAGTTGCAGGGCGCTCATGTTGTCGTACTTCTTCGCGACAGTGGTCGCGTTCCGGTAGGTCGGGATCCTCTTGCCGATCTCGACCCACTTCTTCCAGAACACGCTGTAGTTGGCGTTGGCTTGCGACTTGATCTGGTCCCAGGTGTACCGCTGGCCGTTGAAGAAGTAGACGCTGTCGCCGCCCGGATAGTTGTCCCAGGTATCGACCAGCGGCCACAGGCCGACTTCCTGTGCCAGCGCGTTGAGGCTGTCGTCACGCGTGTTGATCCCGCCGCCGCCGGCCTCGGCGTACTGCCCGTTGGACAGGCCATGGATCGTGCGCGTACGTCCGCCGATCCTGTTCTGCGCCTCGTAGATATCCGGAACCCAGCCCTTCAGTCGGTTGATGCGGTAGGCCGCGGTCGTTCCGGCCAAGCCTCCGCCGACGACGACCACGCGGGGTGCTGCGGCGTCGGCGCGCCGCGCGAACGGCCCTGAGACGAGCGCCCCGGCGCCGGCGAACGCCATCCCTAAGAGCGCGCTGTTGCGGAGGAACTGCCGGCGGGAGATGCCGCCGTGGATGGCGTCCATCACGCGTTCACGGTCATCTTGGAACGCGTGCGAACGCTCGAGGGAGATGGCTACCTCCCGCCGGTATCGTTCCTCACCCTTCCCGAACACCTCGTCGGGATCAGCTCCGGTGTCCCTGGCGACCGCCACGGCCGCCCGGTACCGCCGGAGCTTGTCTCGCATCGGGTTGGCTCTCATGCCGCTCCCTGCTCCTCGTTCCGCGTCTCCCTGAGGTTGTCGGCGGCTGGCCGTGCCTAGCTGAGGACCAAACTGAGACACTGAACGGACTAGTCCCGGCATGGTCTGACGTTCCCCGAGAGGCGGGGTCACTGGGGGCGGGCGGGTTGGTTCGTGCCTAGGAAGCGGTCTGGAAGAACTCCCAGACGTTCCAGGCCGGCCCCGCCACTCTGTTCGTCGAGCCCTTATTCCTGGTCAAGAACCTCGATCTTGTCGCCAACCCGCACGATTCCGGGTTGGATGACGGAAGCGTACATCCCGAATGGAAGTCCCTCGGAAGTGCGACCGCGGTAGTTCCGGATCAACTTCAACGTGTCGAGGTCGCGCACACCGCTGTGGGGGTCCCATGTGGTGAGCACGCACCTCGGAACCTGCTCACCCACGCGCAGCACAGCCGAGCCGACCCTGATCCGGTACCCCGCCCAGGAGTCTTCCTCATAGGCTTCGACGCCGTCGATATCTAGGGTCATCCTGAACCGGCCAGCGTCGACCTCGTCAACGCTGGCCTCCGCCGCAAGCGTAGCGACGGAGGAGAGTGACACCAGGGTGATCGGCTCGTCGTCGTTGCCATCCCCCGGGACTACTGGCTCCACCAGTCGAAGGGGCCGCCCGACAACACTTGAGATGACCTCATCCCAAGGGCCGGGGACCGGTCGCACAAGGAGCGTTCGACCCCACATATCGAGCTCGACGGCCTCATCCTCGGCCAGTGCCGGTGCGCAGATCGTGCTGTGGTTGGGGAGGGTGAAAGTGAGCGAGTCGCCTCTTACGTCGGCCCGGACACCCATCAAAGGCCCGAGTCGTCCCGCGTTGTACGTGGTGCCGCCTGGATCGACGAACAGGAATCGACGATTGTCGGGCACGCCGAACGGCTCGATCTCGATCTCCTCTGGGTGGTGCAACGTGGTTCCCTTGACTGGCGTCACGGAGGTGCGCACCACCTGGATCATGGCCCCGCCTCCATCTGAAGGCGGGGTTCGGTGATACGCGACTGGATCTCGGAGGAAGGGGTACCTGGGTGGCCGGGAAGAGGGAGTCCCCCGGGTGTGGCCCGGGCGGGAGGTGCCCATCCCCTACCCTTCCGTCTCCGCCCACGCACGAACCTGCCTGGCATGCTCGGAATAGTGCTCGATGGTTTCTTCCGAGAATGGTTCGAAGGCGCTCTCGGGCACGACGCGATCGAACGCTTCGAGGGCCATCCGTGCACGAACCCGGTTCTTCTCCAGATGGCCCATGGCCTCTGCCCAGGTCATCGCGCGGCCGGCGTCGACTACTGCAGCGTTCTCAGCCTCGAACGCTTCCTCGTCCTCTGACTCCTCTGGCTCGGGAAGGCCGAGACGGATCAGCTCTATCGCGTTGGCGGTGTGGCCAGCCCAGTAGGCGGCGTGCCAGACCAGGTCGTGTGTGGACCAACCTGGCACGACACCCTCAACCTCTCTCCGGTCGGCGGGAACCAACGAAACCGCCTGCATCAGCTCGGTCCAGGCCCGATCCTCCAGCGCGAGCAAGTCTCCTCGTTCCAATCCGCACAACTCCTTTCAGTGATGATTCCGAGGCTCCCGCGAAGGGTCACGCGCGAGGGCGCTCCTTGTTGGGGTCGTCGATCGGGAGGGGACGAACCGTCGCCGGCCGCCCATCGACCAGCAGGGAGAGTCCATCCTCTGCGCAGACTGTGTCGACGACCGCCAGCGCGAGCGCCCCGAATCGAGGTGTGACCGTCGCGCTCGTGACCGCACCCACCGACCCATCCTCTCCGAACACCGCGGCCCCGGGTGCGGGTACCTCTTCGTCGCCGCCACCCTTGTCGAACGTGAGGGTCACGAATCGACGCGGGGGGGCGGCGGCTGTCTCGACGCACCGTTCGCCTCCGATGAAGTCGTGGCCTTCTACGTCGATGAACTTGTCGAGCGAGAGATCGTAAGGGTCCGTCTCGCCCGGCCAGTAGTCCTCATCTCCGATGATGAGCCCTGCCTCCACACGAAGCATCTGGATGGCGTCCAGGCCGATCGGAGTGGCTCCCGCCGATACGATCTCCCTCCAGAGGGTCTCGCCTCCGTCATGACCGTCCAGCAGATAGAACTCGTAGCCCTTCTCCCCCGTGAAACCCGCGCGAACCAAGAGCCCGCGGACCCCGGCGATCTCGATGGGCTCTGGCAGCAGCCTGAACCATCGAAGTCCACTGATATCAGCGTCCGTGAGTCCCGCCAGGAGCTCCAGCGATCCGGGGCCTTGAACGGAGACGGTGCCCATCTGCGAGGTCACATCCGCGAACCGCACATCCAGGTCTGCCGTGTGATCGGCAAGGTGAGCGAGAAACTCGGCACTGTCGTCGTTCCCAAAGAAGTACGCTTCGTGATCCGACAGCACACAGGAGGTCCCCTCGTCGAGCATGATGCCTTCGTGGTTCAGGACCATCCCATAGCGGACCGTGCCGGGCTGCACCCCAAGCATCGCTCGGGTGGTAAGCCGGTCTAGCGCCGGCAGAACGTCACCGCCTGTGAGGTGGATCTTGACGAGGGCCGATACGTCCCATAGACCTACCTCTCGTCGAACCGCCCAATATTCCGCCTCGGGGTCCCCGAAGCTCTTGGTCCAAAGATGGCCGTAGTCCTCGTAGAAACTGGCACCCGCCGCTCGCTGCACATCGTGGAACGGCCCCGCGTAGATGTCGCCCGTGATGTCGCTCGGATCGATCGGCTCCATCAGGAAACCGCCCCTTGCTGACGCGACGAGATCCCAGCGAAAGCCCGGATCTGCGACTCGTGCTCACGATAGTGTCCGATCTCCTCCGAGGATCGCTCGCTCATCCACTCGAGGTCGCTCTCGGCGCATCGTTCCATCGCGTCCCGCGCACGATTCCGCCCTGCCGCGAAGTAGTCGAGGATCTCATCCCACGTCATCTCCCGACCCGTTGCGAACGCCAGGGCGTTCTCGCCGTCGTAGTAGGACTCGTCCTCGGGTTCCTCCGGGTATGGAGGACCTTGGCAGGCGAGATCGAGCACGTCCGCCGCCCGGCCTACCCAGTAGGCGGTGTGCCACACCGTGTCGTGCGTGGACCAACCCGGGACAACCCCTTCTGAGACCCTGCGCTCGGCGGGAACCGCTGCGATCGCTTCCATCAGCTCAGCCCAGGCCTGATCCTCCTCGGCAAGCACTTCTTCTCGTAGCATCAACCTCTCCCTCCGGTCGAAACGTTCGATCCCTACGTGCGACCGCTCTTCTTGAGACTGCGGTCTTTCACTATCTGACGAACCGCGTGGTGACCCGGAAGACCAGTCACGCCTCCACCTGCGTGCGTCGCGGACGACGCCTGATACAGACCCTTGATCGGCGTTCGATAGTTCGCGAACCCCGGGGCGGGGCGCATGTGGAACAACTGGTTCGGCGACAGTTCCCCGTGGAAGATGTTGCCACCGATCAAGCCCCACCCTTCCTGCATCTCATGCGGCCCGATCACCTGCCGGCCGATCATGGCGTCCTTGAAGCCGGGCATGAAATCCTCGTGCAGGTCGATCAGGCGATCGGCGTACGTCTCGAGTTCCGTTGCATTGGGCTCATCCGCCCACTCGTGCGGAACCCATTGGCTAAACATGGACACGACATGCATCCCCTCGGGTGCCAGGGTGCGGTCGTAGTAGCTCGGGATACATGTCTCAGAGAACGGAGCGGTGGACCCTCGCCCATCGCGCGCTTCTTCGAACGCGCGCTCCAAGTAGCGGATGCTAGGCGCGAGCATGATCGACGCACCCGCGATGGACGGGTCCAGACCGTCCGGGTCGTCTCGCCATGCAGGCAGACGCTCGAGGCCAACGTTCACCTTGACCGTGCCGCTTCGCGTCTTCCAGTTCTCGATGTCGCGCACGAAGTCGTCGGGGAGGTCACGCGCGTCCAGGTGCTGCAGGAAAGCAATCTTCGGATGCACTGCGGTGACCACGGTGCTCGCGCGGAACTCCTCGCCCGACGCCGACACCACGCCGCGGATCCTCCCGTTCTCCACGAGCATGCGCTCGACCGGGGTGTCCACGCGGATTTCCGCCCCGAAGTGCTCGGCGCTACGTTGGAGCACCTGCGCGACCCCGCCCATGCCGCCCTTGGGGTACCCCCAACCGGAGAGCACGCCGTCACCGATGTCACCGACGTTGTGGTGCATCAGCACGTATGCCGTGCCGGGTTCCTCCGGTCCCGCCCAGGTGCCGATTATCCCGTCGGTCGAGAAGAGCCCCTTGATCTCAGTCGATTCGAACCACTCGTCGAGCAGGTCTGCAGCGCTCATGGTGAACAGCTTGGTGATATCGGCAGCTTGTCGTGCGCTCATCCCCTTACGCATCCGCAGACCGAAGCGCACTTGGTCGGCCAAGTCTGCGAGTGCCATCGACCCGAGCTTCGGAGGCGTCTCCATGAGCATTGGGCCGAGCATGTCGGCGCTGCGCTGCATCCAGGCGTGGTAGTCGTCCATGGCGTCGGCGTCGCGTTTGCTGAACCGTGCGAATGACGCTCGACTCCCCTCCTCGTCGAGGTCGCTGACCCGGATACCGCCGCCGAGGGGCTGGGGGGCATAGGTCCCATCCATCGGGTAGACCTCGTAGCCGAACTCCTTCAGCTTCAGATCTCGGATGATGCTCGGAGGCATGAGACTCATCACGTAGGACAGCGTGGTGACCTTGACGTCCGGATGACCGGGGAACGGCGCGCTGGTGTCCGTTGCGCCACCGGTCTTTTCTCGGGCTTCCAAGACCACGGTTCGCGCGCCGGCCTTGGCCAGATAGGCCGCTGCGGTCAGGCCGTTGTGGCCGCCACCCACCACGATCGCGTCATAGGTGTTCGTCATCTCTTCCTCTCAGGTTCGCGGGGTTTTCAGTATCAGCGTGTCTGATGCCAGGAGTGCCCCCAGCAGGCTGGGAAAAGGTGCCTGCACGCGGGCGGCGTCGCCGGAATCGCAGCGACTGCATCACCTTGCCGCGCTTCGCGTCCCGCTTGACAACCTGTGCCGCGTTCCGCCCGGGGATGGCCATGACGCCGCCGCCCGGGTGCGTCCCTCCGCCGCACAAGTACAGGCCGGAGATCGGCGTCCGGTAGTCCCCGTAGCCCGGGATCGGCCGGAAGGAGAACATCTGGCTCGGGCTCATCTCGCCCTGGAAGATGTTGCCTCCGACGAGGCCGAACCGCTTCTCGAGGTCCGGCGGAGCGAGCACCTCGATCGCCTCGACGGCGTCCTGAAGGTTCGGCGAGTACTGGCCCAGCGTCTCGATGACCCGACGCCCGTAGGCCTGCCGTTCGGTATCCCAGGAGCCGTCCCTCACCTCGTACGGGCCGAACTGCGTAAAGGCCAGCATGATGTGTTTCCCCTCCGGCGCCAGGTCCGGCTCGTGGGCTGTGGGGAACATCGCCTCGACGTAGGGGTGCTCAGAAGGCCGTCCGTACTTCGCGTCATCCCAAGCGCGCTCCAGATACTCGATCGACGGAGAGATCGCCACCATCCCGCGGTGCAGCTCGCCGTCCTGGTCCCATGAGGGGAACCGTGGGAGCTCGCCTAGCGCCACGTTGACCTTCACCGACCCCGACTTGGTCTTGTAGACCTTGACGCTCCGAACGACGTCGTCGGACAGATGCGCCTCGCCAACGAGATCGAGGTACGTGGTCACCGGGTGTGCGTTCGACACAACAATCCCAGCCCGGATCTGGGTGCCGTCTGCGAGCTCCACCCCCGAAGTGCGGTCGCCGGAGATGACGACGCGTGCCACCGCGGCGTCGGTTCGGATCTCTGCGCCGGCTGCGACGGCCGCCTTCGCCAAAGCGGCGCTCAGTCCGCCGGTTCCTCCGTGGACCCAGCCCCACGCACCTTCGTGGCCGTCTATCTCACCCATCCAGTGGTGAACGAGGACGTAGGCCGATCCCGGCGTCATCGGTCCGTGCCATGCGCCGATGACCGCTTGCGTTGCGAGCGCCCCCTTGACGCGCTCGTCCTCGAACCACTCGTCGAGGAGATCAGCCGCGCTGATCGTGAACAGGCGAACCACCTCGGCGACGTCACGGCCCCTCCAGTTCCGCAGGCGCGCCGCGAGGCCGGCCCACCGCGGTAGCTCTCGGAGGGACAGGTTGGGGGGGATCACGAACTCGAGTTGCTTGAGGAGCGGTCCGATCCGCCCGAAGTAGCGGTCGAACTCGTAGAGAGCATCGGCGTCGTTCTTGGAGAACCTGGCCACGTTCTCTGCGTCACGCGCAAGGTCCCCCCATAGCGTGAGCGACGAACCATCTGGGAACGGAGCGAAGTAGTCCGGTGAGATCAGGGACACTTGGTAGCCGAAGCGCTTGAGATCGAGATCCGAGATGATCTGCGGCGCCATCAGGCTCACGACGTACGACGCCGATGACACCTGGTATCCGGGCCACGTCTCCTCCGTCGCGGCGGCGCCACCCAGGATCGACCGTCGTTCCAGAACCAACACGTCGAGTCCCGCCTTGGCGAGGTAAGCGGCGCACGCTAGTCCGTTGTGGCCGCCGCCGACGATCACGACGTCGCGTTCCTTCATGCACATTCATTCATGGATTAGGGAGCCTCCTCATGGACAGGCCCAAACCTCGATCGCGAGAGCGAAGCCCGTTCCAGGACCCGGGGGGCGTCGGTCACATTCGGACGAGTTGCTTGTTCGGGTCGTGGATCGGGGTGGGCCAGATCGTTGCGGTAATCGCGCCGTCGGGCCCTTGGACCTCGACCCTGCCGCCGTCCTCGGCGACGTCGGTTCGTACAATCGCGAGCCCGATTGGACCGTAGGTAGGGCTGTTCGTCGGGCAAGTCAGGATCCCGACCTGCTCCCCGTCCTTGCTGACCGGTGCGCCGTAGTCCGAGATCTCGGTACCGTCGAACCGTAGCGTCTTGAACCGGTTCGGTGGGGCCTCGGCGATCTGCGCAAGCCGCGACCGACCCGGGAAGTCCACATCGCCGTCGAGCGCCACGAAGCGATCCAGCCCCACGTCGAATGGCGTACGGGTGTGCGGCTCGTAGTCGAACCCCGTCACCACCATGCCGCTCTCGATGCGGCAGATCTCGATAGCCTCGTTGCCGTACGGCGTCGCTCC
>CAZXFL010000041.1:0-11326 GCA_964640385.1 uncultured Actinomycetes bacterium | reverse complement strand
CATCGGTCTCGTAGGTCGCCCCTTCGAGGAACGTTCCCGATACTGGCTCGAAGACGAGCACACGAGTGAAGCGCCCGTCCCTCAGAACGACGGCGGTACCGTGACGGCCGGTCTGGTCGCGCATGTCACCCAGCAGCTCGACGCCGGGAATCAGGGAGGCCGCCTGATACAGCGTCGACTGGTTGGCGGGCGAGACGTAGCCGCTGGCTAGCCCATCACTGATGTCCCGGGGGAGAACGAGCGCACCATCGGTTACCAGCATCTGGATGACGAGCTCGAAGGCGAGCTCTCGCGAATCTCTTCCTTGGAGACGCGCTGCTCTTCCTGCTCATCGATCCCGAGTTCTGCCCGAAGCTTCAGGGCCCACGACCCTGGAGGCGGTGGCGAAGGGCTGGTGATGAAATGGTTGGGCATCATCCGGACATTCCCTTGTGGAAGCCGAGGAGACGATGGAGGTCGGTTAGTGCCCGAGGGTGGTTCGTCCGCACGCGAAGCGTTCAGCATGATCTACGCCAGGCACTTCAAGGCTGTGCTTGGGTTCGCGATCCGTCGCACACCCTCGAGGGAGGACGCTGCCGATGTGGTTGCCGAAACCTTCCTCGTCACCTGGCGGCGCATGGGCGATCGGCCGCAGGAGGATCTCGAGCGGGCCTGGTTGTTCGGTGTGGCTCGCGGCGCGCTAGCGAACGCTCGTCGCGGTGACATGCGACGCAGCCGGCTTACCGAGGCGCTTGCGGCGGCATCCCGAGTGCCGGAGGTTCCATCCATGGGGGCCGGACCGGTAGTGGAGCGGGCGTTCGCCTCACTCGGCGTGCGCGATCGTGAGCTGCTCGAGCTCGCGTACTGGGAAGAACTTAGCCCGCGTGAGATCGCGACGGTGCTTGGCTGCACCCCGAACGCCGCGAGGATCCGGCTCCATCGGGCCCGCCGACTCATGCGCGACCGACTGGCTGCCGCCGAGCGCGGAGCAGGTCCGATTCCACCCAAAGTGATCGTCCAACCCGAGGAGGCATCATGACCCGGCGCGATAACCAGATCTCGAAGGCCGTTTCGAGCTTGTCCCCGATCAGCACCGCCGATATCGAGGTCGGTCCGGATGCACCCGAATCCGAGGCCTTGCTTGCCTTCATCCTGACCCAGCCTGGCGCCGCGTCGCCGAAGCATTCCACGGCGCGTGGCCGGAGCCGACGTCCGCTCGTTGCGCTCGCGGCGGCGGCGGCGATCGTGCTGGTCTTCGGCGTGCTCATCGCTTCGAGCATCGACACGATCAGCCCGAAGCGGGCGTCCGCGGGATTCTCGTTCCGCGAGCGAGGAGACCGCACGATTGAAGTGCGCGTGCTCGACCCCAGTGTCGGGGCGAAGCGGATGAACGCGGAACTCGCCGAACAGGGATTCCGGGTCACAGTGAAACTGCTTCCAGTGTCGCCTGGTCTGGTTGGACACGTGACCCAGGAAGGCTACGACGCGGCATCTCAGAAGGCGCGCGCCCCGGACTTCGAGCCCCTTTACGACGGCTCCTGCTACACGATGGGCGGCGGGTACGGGCCATGCCGAGTCGGTGTGATCATCCCCAAGGGGTACCCCTATCGCGCCTCGATCGTGATCGGGCGCGAGGCGGACCCTGGCGAGCCATACCTGGGCGGAAGCAGCACCGCTCTCGCGCCTGGAGAGGTACTCCACTGCAAGGGCGTGGTCAACGCCTCCGTGGAGGAGGCGCTTCCGATTCTCATGCGTGCGGGGTTCGAGACTCTCGACTGGCGATGGAGCGGCGGGAGTGCGAAGGTCTTCGACATCCACAACGTCCCTGATGCTGTCGTGGTCGATGTCTCGCCGTTCTCAAGCGATCGTGCAGCCGTCTACCTATCGAAGACGCCCCGGGATCCTCAGGCCTATCCGGATCTCAACCAGGGCTGTTCCGAAGGAACGGGTTACGCGAAGGGCTGAGTCTCTCGGGGAGCTGATGCCCCGCGCCGACGACCGAAAGTTCGGAAGAGGTGGCGCTGAGTGGCAGCGAGCGGTCTTACGCACCGCAGGCCCTTTGGACTGGGGCTGCGCCACTCGATGCCGCCAGCGAGTTCCTGCGAAGGAAGCACGTGGTGCTCGAAGGGATGGGCCGGCTAGAACCGCCCTTCAGGACTCGTTTGAAGGGGGCCAGTCACTGCAACTCCCTCAGCGGTCCGTCGCCCCTGGGCTCACTGTTGGTTCACCCCCGACCCGGTGACTGCCTTCCCCGACTAGCCTTCTTCCGACGAATCTAGGTCGCCGTCGCTCGTCGATGTCTCGTCAGCTGACTCGTTGCCTCGCCTCCTGAACAGTTGGTAAGTCGCAACGACAAGGGCGAGAACCGCAACGGGGATTGCCACCACGGCCGTCCACCACACCAGGAGTCCTAGCGCCAGGCTAACTACGGCGAGGAGAAGCCAGGGGAGCACGCGACTGCTGCCATTACGGTCCAAACGAAACGCTCGTCCACGCGTCATTGGGGCCACCTAGTAGTAGATGCCATAGTCGCAGTCGGTTCCCCAACCCAGCGGTAGGTTTCCGTCGGTGAGTGTGCAGATCCCTCTCGGACCGGGGTCGGCCCGGAACTCAGCCGCCAGGTCGTAGTCCGGCCGCGGGAACACGTCGCTATGGAAGTGAACGCGTGCGTATGCCCAGACGTACGTGCCCTTCGTGTTGTGGGCGCTGAACTGCTCTCGCCTCATGGTCCAAAGGCCCGGCACATCAACCCAGTGACGCTCTGCCTTGCCGGTTCCCTTCACCAGCCCAAGGCTGTTCCGCCAGTAGTAGTAGTCCACTTTGACCGTATTCACGACGATGTTCACATACTCTTGGACCTCTGCTCGTACCCATCCGTGGTGGTAGACGCGAGCGAGACCAGAGGGGTCCGACCAGGCAATCGGATTGCCCTCCGCATATCCGTACTGGTTCATGCTCGCGGGACTGGTCGTCTCCCCGAACAGCACGTCCCGCGACGTGAACCGTCCGACGGTCGGGTCATACAGCCTCGTCGTCATGTCCACGAATCCGGTGTCGGCATCGGTAATCTGTGACTGGAATCCGAGAGATACTGACTCCCCCGCCGAAGCCACCGGCTCTCCCCAGGGCGAGTAGAGCTTTGATCCCGCTACCGCTCCAGACGTATTCGCCGTTCCCACCACATCTCCGTGAAGATCCTTCAGGAAGAACCGTGCCTGTCCTCCGGTAGAGGATGCGAGCGGTGCCTCAGGGGAGTTCGCGTACAACGTTGTCTGGGACCCAACAACCTCCCTTGCCAGATCTTCACCGTCCAGTTCATAGGCGAAGGTGGTCGTGTCCGAGCCTTCCGTTCGCGTCAAGGTACGTGCCAGCGCGTCATAGGCGTAAGTCACGTCTCCCGAGGAGGCGCTGCAACCTGTGGTCGAGTCCTTCTTCATGCTGGCCACGAGCCCGAACCCGTCGTAGGCATAGCACTGGTCCCCGGTGGCGCCTCCCGACTTGTCGACGGCTATGAGCGTGCCCATCGCGTCATAGGTGTAGGTCGTGCCGTCCGAGGAGGAGACCGGCAGCGACGCGGCATCGAAGGTCGTCGTGACTTCAGCCGCCGCTCCGATCTTCACGCTCGTTCGGTTGCCTGCCCGGTCATACCCGTAGGTCGTGACGGTGCTGCTGGGATCGGTTGCCGAGATCATCCGGTTCGCTGGGTCATAGCCATATGTCCAGGTGCCGGAGCCCGGAAGGTTCGTCCCGTCGGGCTTCTTCACGATCTCCTGGCGCGAGGTGACGTTACCGGCCGGGTCGTAGCCAAGGTCGAAAGAGGCAACCTGGCCCGTGGTGTTCGAGATGGTCTGCGTATCGACCCGTCCGGCCGAATCGTAGGAACTTGCCCAGGTGAGCCCCGCAGGATCTGTCCGGCCGGTGAGTTGCCCAGCCGAGTTCCAGGTGTAGGTCGTTGGCTGGTTCGTGAACGGATCCGTCGCCGAGGCGATCAGCCCATCGGCGTTCCAGGAAAAGGTCGTGGTTCCGGCCGGCGTCGTGACCGATGAGACCTTGCCCGTAGTGGCGTTGTAGGACCTGGTGGAGTTCGCACCCGTGTTGGTCGTTGCCCCCGTCAGGCGTCCATCAGAATCGTAGGTGAGGTTAACGACCTGTAACCCCTGGGAAGCGCTGGTCAAATGGGCAGCCTCGTCGTAGCCGAAGCTCCGCGTTGCGGTGCCGAACCCAGTCTTGGTCGCGGCAAGCGTCGTCTCGTTGCCATCGACGTCGTAGGTGTGATCCTTCTGGACCCCGTTCGGAAGCGTCTCGGAGACGAGACGACCACCCGCGTCGTAGGTGTTCTGAACCGTCCCGCGGGAGTCGGTGATGGCCGTTTGGTTTCCGGCGACGTCGTAGGTGAAGGTTCGGACGAAGGTCGTGCCCGCGTCCAGTGGTTGGGCCACGCGAACGAGCTCCCCGGCGTCGTCGTAGGCGTAGTTCGTTGTGTTGGGGGTAGCAAGACCCGCCTGTTGGACGCTTGAAAGGTTTCCTGCCGCGTCATAGGTCATGACGAACCGGTCATCGGCATCGGTTCTCGGCCCATTGACCGCGGTCTGGCGACCCAGGGCGTCGTAGGTGAAGGTAGTGACGGCGTCGCCGGGCCCCGGATCCGGCGCGGTGGCCTGCGTCGTGTCCGAGAAAGCGTTGGAGGTTTCGTTCACCGCGTCCGCGCCGGGGTCATCGGTGGACGTAGTGTTGCCCGACTCGTCATAGCCGTAGGTCGTAGCGCCAAGGGAACCCCGCTTGACCGAAGTCTCCTGGGAGCGAAGGTCAAGGGTCGTGGTGGTGGTGACCCCGGCAGGGGAGATCTCCCTGGTTTCATTCACGTAGTTCCCGGACTCCTTGAGCACGTGCTGGGTCGTTGAGACAAGTCCTGACGGGGTCGTGACCTGAATCTCCCGGTTGTGGGCATCGAACACCCGCGTGGTCACCCACGAGGAGTTCCGGGGATCGGATTCCGTGATGCGGTTCCCGGCCTTGTCGAAGGTGAAGTTCACGACGTCGGATCCGGGCCCCTGCGTAGAGGTCTCCTGGCCGGCGTCGTTGTAGGTGTGTGTGGTGATCGCGTGGGTTGTTCCCGAGAGCAGCACGTCCTCGGTTTCGCTCTCCCCAGCGTCGTCATAGGTGTAGGTCTTGATGCCCGCTCCGGGCGTGTCCTCCGTCAGCACCCGACCCATCCCGTCGTACGTGTAGGTCGTGGTGCGGTCCTGGGCCGGCTGGTCATAGGTCGCTCGCACGTGGAGCGTCTCAGAAGTCACCTGCCCGCGAGCATTGCAGGTCCGATCGGTGTCCATGCCCGCAATCGGACCGAGTTCCTCGGTCACGCACCGCGAGGTTGTGGCGTAGGAAAACGTGGTGGTTGCGGCGTCCGACGTGCCCGAACCCTGCGTATCACTGGTCAGGCGCCCATAGTTGTCGTAGACCGAAGTCTCGATTCGCTGCCTGGCCGAATCGAGGTCGGTTTCGGTGGTGGTCGTCGCGAGGTGAGTGATCTTCGCATCGGCACCTGCGTAGCTCTCGTCGGTATCAAGGCGCGTAGGTCCATCGGCGATGGTCTCGTCCTTTACCTCCGGCGAAGTCACGTCGGTCAGGATCCCCGCTTCAGAGGTGAGGTCCGTACCGTTCATGGTCGTGAAGGTCGAACCCGATCCCCCGTTCCACTGGATGTCGAAGTTCGCCGACCCGGTGAGTTCGGAATAACGGATCTGGATCGGCGTGAGCCCGGTGCCCAGCGTGATCGAGACATCCTGGTTCGTGCCGCAGTTGTAGCTGGTGGAAAGCTGGGCTTGCCCGTAGCAGTCGGTGAGCACGGTGTCCGAGACGGTCAGGCGAGAACCATCGTTGGAGTAGATACGGAACTTGTAGGTCTTGTCGGCCGGGCCGGTGTTGGTCAGGTACCCGTCGAAGACGATCGAGAAACTGTCGTTGTCCGTCACGCCGGCCGGGCCGCCCGCCCCGTGGGAGGCAGTAAGCGGATCGGACCAGAACCCCGCGTCGACCGGAGGCCCAGACATGTCCGAGGTGTCGTAGGTCGTAAAGCGCGGACCGCTTACCCCCGTGTCGTAGTCGACATCGGTGTCGGCGACGTCGCCCGCTCCCTGGGCGGACACCCCCTGATCGGCCTCAGTCACGACGTAGGGACCGGTCGAGTCGTAGGTGTAGGTGCTCGAGAGGTTCGCGGCATCGTTGCACTGCTGCGGATCGGAAATCAGGGAATACGCGTTGGCCTCCGCGGAGCGCTCACAGACGAGGTTCTTGTTCGTGTCCCAGTAGCGCGTCACGACCGGCAGGTACCCCGTCTGGTCGGCAGGTCCGGTTACTCGGATCGGAAGCCCGGTGGTGTCGGGCTCGATCATCGTGCGGAAGTCGTTCGGATCTGAAGTCCCCTGCCCCCGGGGGTCAGTCAGGTAGGTGACGCTCGCCGTGTCGCCGAAGAACGGCCCCGCGTACTCGAGGGTATAGGCGTCGGACGCCCCGGGAGCCTTGGCGGAGATCACGTGACCGGATGCGTCGTAGGTAATCAGCCAGCCGGTGTTCCCGCGGTCATAGACCTCGCCGTCGCGGATCTCGTAGACCGCCGAGCCAGTGCGCTTGGCCTCATAGGTCTCCCCCGCGGGATTGGTGACGCGGATCTTGCCTGAGTCCACCGTGACGTCGAAGCTCGCGCCGTCCCAGGTAGAGACCGTGTCCAGCACCCCGGAGGACCCGGCCGTCCAGGTGAAGGTGATGGCTTGGCCACCGTTGTAAGAAACCTGTGTGAGGTGCCCGTAGGCATCGTAGGTGTAGCTCAGCACGTCCCCCGTGGCTGCCGCGGAGACCTTCGTGCCGGGGAACCGGACGGTTGCGAGCTTGCCGGATGAATCGAATGTGTAGGTGCCCCCGTCGGCAGGCTCGTAGACGTAGGTCCCGGCTTCGGTTCGATCGACCCGCCCGGTTCCTGCGCCAAGCGAGAGGTAGGAGTCGGAGGCAACATCGCGGAGCAAGAAGTAGGCCTTCTCACCCGAATCGAAGTACATCCGAAGCCCAGAGTCCGGCGCCGGATTGATCTCTTTGACTCTGTAGGGCATGTCCACGCCCGCGGGGCCCGCGTGCAGGTTCCAGCCGGCACCCAGGCCCTCGTCGGCCACGTCGCGCGAGTTGTAGGTAAGGCCGAACTCGACGTCCCCCGAACGCACCTGGCGGGTATCGAAGGGCATATCAAGGACCAGGTTCCCGTTCGCCTCGTTCACCGAGAGCATCATGTTGTTGCCGAGCTCCTGGGACCAAAGTGGGTAGCGCTCGTCCATCCCGAGCTTGGGTACCGAGAGGGTGAGCTGCCGGGGCGCGGTGGCAGGCTGGGTGTGGGTAACCCCCGCACCGTCGACGAGCGAGCAAAGAACGCTAGTGCCCGAGCAGACGTCGGCTGACTGCACCCGCCAGTAGTACGTACTGCCGTTGACGAGCTTGCCGGGGGTTACGAACCAGGTCCGCTGGGAGGTCCAGCCGGACTCTGCCACCAGATGCGAGCCGGTGAAGTCGCTCTGGGAGGTGGAAACCTGGTAGCGAACGAGCACCGGGTCGCCGTTCGGGTCAGACGGGATCGCGTCGATCCGAAGGCCGACGTTCTCGGACTCGACCACACCCTCATCCGGCGAGCGATAGGTCGCTACGTCGGGAAGGTCGTTGTAGGAGACGACGAGGTCAGGACGATCGACCCCTCCGACCTCGCTCGAGTACCAGCGAGCCTCTCCTCCGGTTGAGGAAAGGCGCACGCCGTAGCGGTTGGCATCGGTCCCGTCGAGGTAGGACTGGTACAGGCTCTTCACGTCCCAGGTCCACAGCGCACCCGAGCCGTTCTGCTCCGTGTCGATCGTCGAGCCCGCTGAGGGCTGCGAGTTCCAGTTCAACTGAGACGGCCACGCACTCGTGATGGGCATCGCCTCCACCGACGTTCCCGCATCACGGTCGATGTTTCGAAGCTTGAGGTCGGCCTGATAGACGAGCCGATCCGAGGCCACCAGGCTGTCGACATCGAAGTGGATGAAGGACCTGCGCGTCCTGTTGGCATTGGACTTGACCTTCAGGTTCGTGGTGTTGCCGTACTCGGTGTTCGGGAACTCCTGGTCCACGAAGGCATCACGTGCAGGATGAAGCGTCGACGCGCCCGGGTCGACGGTCACGGGGTAGGTCGCCTCGGCAAGGAAGGCTTCATCCAGGCTCAGCGTGATCTTCGTGTCGCCGTTCGAAAGCTCGCTAAGGCCGTAGGTCCCCGTGGAGGACTCGCCCGCGGCATCGGTCGCGACCGGGGCCGGGATCTCCGCAACGAGGCCCGAGACATCCGAAATCGAGACGCCCCCGCCCTCGTTCAGCGAAAGGCTCAGTCCGTTAAGGCTCGCCCGCCAGGTGAGCGTCGATGTTGCCGCAGCCGGGGTGCGAAAAATCGTGTCTTCTTCAAAACCGCCCTGGACGAGGAAGTAGACGTAGTCCACGCCGGTTCGCACGTCCTGATAGACGATCTTTCGGTCATCGGCCTCCTGGCCGGTGACCTTCTCAAGGCCCAGGGGCTGGCTCTCGGCCGCGAGGGGTGAGAGCGAAAGCGTCGAGGCCCCGACGGTGTAGGTGACCGGCGCGGATGAAGACAGCTGACGGGGCAAGAATACCGTCGCGTTCTCGAAGGATCCGGTCCAGCCCTCACCCGATCGCTCGAGCACGGGAAGGGAGTCGGGCCCGGGGGCCACGACCGCGATGTGAGACGGACGGTTCTGCCCCTCGGCATAGAAGTCGACCTCACCTTCGCGGCCGGTGCGAACCAGATCGGACACGATCTCTTCCGCGGCGGCCTCGTCGGAGAACGTGATCGCCTCGCGGGTGACCTGGTCGAAGCCCGGCTGCGAGATCTCGACGGATCTCGGCATCCGGTCCTGCAGTCCGAGCGGCTCGGGCATCGGCTGCGCGGGAGCGAGCTCGATCTCGCGGGGCTCGGGTTCCTCGGCCTGCGCCGCCGCGGGCACCGCCGCAAGCAATGACGTGAGCATGACGAGGGCGGAAAGCCACGAAACAGACGGCCGGACGAGCCGGCTTCGCATGCGTGAGAAACGAGCAGATACCGGCAGCTTCGTCATGTTCAGTGCTCCCTGCGTCGAATGATCAGTCGAAAAGGGATGGGCAACGCGATGCGAGACCCAAGCACGTGGAACCGTAGGTGAGGAGCGGGCAGGCCGTCAACGAAATCGCGTCACCATTTCGTCACTTCCCTCGGCCATCGGTCCGATCTGTGCGATTTCGGTTTTTGTCACTCTTTTCGGATTCGCGTGGTGTGGGTCATCCTGGACAGTCGGTGAATGACTCACCAGTTCGCATCAGTTATCGGAACGGTGTCGTCCGTCCTCGGCGTCCAAGACTTGGATGTAGTCGTAGTAGCTGCTCACCACGTAGAGGTTGCCGAAGTCATCGACAGCGATGCCCGTCGGCGCGTTGTATCCGCCCCACTGCTCGATGAAGGTGCCGTCCTTGGCGAACTTCTGAACGAGGCGGTTGCCGTTGTCGGTGACGTAGACATGATCCTGGTCCGTCGCCACACCGACCGGATGGTGCGACGGATGTGCGCGACGAACTGTGGTTCGGCTCGAACCACGGCACGGACGCAGTGGATCTGGCGGCCCCCGGGCGCGACGTCCTCGGCGATCAGTTCCCGTTGACCGATCCGTTCCGCGAGGGTTTCGACCTAGATCTTGCCGGCCGCTGGAACACCGGAGGCGTGCACGATTCCTGGGGACGTGTCGCGAGACTCAACGGGTTCGCGTTGAGCGACAGTCCGGATGGTCCCTACCGCAACGGGACGGACTCGTGGATCGGAACGGTGTCACCGATCGACCTGAGCGGCACATCCGAATGCGAACTCTGGTATCGGCTCGTCCGGGACCTGGCATCGGGCGACGTGCTGCGCCTATCCGGTGCGACGACACCCGGGGGACCGTGGGCCCAGTTGGGGCGGCACACGGGGCAGTCGTCCGGACGTCCCGAGGCCTTCGATGATCTGGGGCCGCTCGCCGGTCAGGGCGCCGCGTACCTCCGGTTCCAGCTGTTAACCGATGCGGCGGGGCGGGCCGACGGGGTGCAGATCGACCGCCTCGCGATCCACTGCGTAGGAACCCCGACCGGGGACGAGGTCCTCTTCCTGTCGGGCACGTCGATGGCGACGCCGCATGTGTCCGGGGTTGCGGCGTTGGTCTGGTCGGTCCGGCCCGCGGCAAGCGTGGCCGACGTGAAGAACGCGATCCTGGGCTCGGTCGACCCCCTGCGGTCGCTGGGGGACCGGACGATCACGGGCGGACGCTTGAACGCGGCAGCCGCGCTCGACGCGACCTGCACGGTCGTCGGAGCGCACTGGGACGACGTCTTCGATGGTGGTTCGGGCGATGACGACATCTGCGCCCTGGGCGGAGACGACGTCGTTGCGGGGAACGCCGGGAGCGACCACCTCGCGGGCCACGGGGGTCGTGACCGGCTCCTCGGAGGTCCGGACGACGACGTCCTTGAGGGCGGACCCGGGGCGGACGACCTCACCGGGCATCGCGGGGCCGACGCTTTCGAGGGCGGTCCCGGCGACGACCGGATCGATGCTCAGGACGGGGTCGGCGGGGAGACCGTGGATGGCGGTGCCGGCGACGACACGTGCATCGCGGACCTGGGCGACGTTCTGATCGATTGCTGATGCGGGCACGGGCGAGTGTCGTGGTCGTCCTGTTCGCGTTCGTTCTGGTGACCATCCCGCCGGCGCTTGCGAGATCCCCGATCGGCGGAGTGACCTTGTGCCGGTAGGCGACTTGTGTGCCTGTGGCGTCACCAGATCAGCGAATTTCGTTACCGGGGTGCTGCGAGCGGCGCCGATGACCTGGGCGTTAGTCGATTTCTACCGGCCCGACCTCGCCCTCGCCCCTGGCAGAAATCAAAGCCAGGTTTGGTTTCCGGGGTTCCGATACTGGCGACTCGGGGAGAGTTGGGTCCGGTAACGCCGTTGTCTTCGCGTTCGGCGGTGTCCGCGCCGCTTGGATTCCGGTTGGGCGGTGCCACGCCAGGAGCGCAGCCACCGCTTTTCGACGTTCCGGTCGAGACATTCTCGTCGGGTTCCACCGGGTCCATCATGTGGGCAGAGCGGGGCGTGGTAATCGACCTGGTCGGCCCCTGGATCTCTGCTTCGCGTTCTCTTGAGTCGTCGTCGGGAGCGATACGAAGGACCAGACGGAGCAGGAAGTAAAGGATCGAGAAGAGCACTGCGCGATTCTACTTAGCCGCAGGTCAGAAGGCGAATCGAGAGTTTATGACCCCTTCA
>CAZXFL010000040.1:0-11589 GCA_964640385.1 uncultured Actinomycetes bacterium | reverse complement strand
CTCGCCGAGTCCGTGATCCGGACCTTGTGGAACGACGTGCGGACCACGCGCTTCAACAACACGGTGCTGTTCGGCAAGCCTGGGCAGATCGTCTCGCTGGTCCCTGAGTTCTTCTCGATGGTGGCCTGCCACCACGTGCGCATCACCATGCCCATCCAGACCCTCGACTCTCCGACGTAAGGAGCCTGCAATGAGCGACGATCCCCTGGCCCAGTTCACCAAGGTAGACGGCAGCTTCGACGAGGAGGCGGCCCACGAGCTCGTTCACGCGCGTTACCTCGGCGACACCCAGGTCCAGATGCCGGACCTGGGTTTTCGGGAGCGCTGCTGCCAGGCGGAGCACTCCAGGTCCAAGGAGAGCAAGTCCTACGAGAAGGCCCACGCGGCCGGCGAAGAAGGCCTGGGTACTCACCCGCACGTGACCCTGAACCACGGCGACGTGATCCTGCTCGACCGCTGGTCTGCTGTTGGCCGCGACGACTTCGAGATCGTCGAGAAGTCAGGCGCCAAGAAGGCCCCTGAGAGGGCCCCTGCCGTCGCCGACGCTCAAACCCCCTAGGACACCCCTCAAAACTGATCCTGGGCCCGCACGGCGCCGGGATCGGGGTTACACGCATGTGATTCGCCTTCCCTGACCCTCGAAAGGAGCCTTCCCCCATGCCCGCTCCGTATGCCCCGAGCGACAATCGTAATTACGTCGGAATTGGAAAGCAGGCCGTTCGCGGCACCGCTGTGGCACCGACGCAGTGGGTTCCGTACCTGCCGAGCGCCGACCTCGATCACGGCCTGGACATCAAGCCGATCAAGGAAGCAGGAGCGGCAGGCCAGGTCACGGACTCGGAGAAGTCCGGTCACCTGCCGGTGGGCAAGCTTCCGTTCCACGCCCGGCCATCGCTGTTCGGCCGCCTCGGTGCCTACCTGCTCGGCATCGACACCATCGCGGGCGTGGGGCCCTACACCCACACGGAAACCTCGGACTTCGTCACCGACTACTTGACGGTCGAGCAGAACCTCGCTGACGATTTCCTTGAGCGGATCAAGGACTGCGTGATCTCCGAGATCACGATCTCCGTCGACGCCGACAACCCCAAGGTCCAGATCCAGTTCTCCTACCTCGGCGGGACGCCGGTGGTCCAGGCCACGGCCACGACCGAGTCATACGAGACCGACCGACCGTTCTTGCTCTCGGACTTCGTCTTCACGGTCGACGGATCCGTGGTCACCAACGTCCGCAAGTTCAGCGTCACCGCCAAGATGCTCTACGCCCGCGAGAAGATCGCCGACGTCGTCGCCGAGTACCACGTCAAGGTCGGTGAGGAGGTCGAGGTCGAGTTGGAGCACCTCGTCACGGTGAACCTGGCCGACTACCGCAAGGCGAACTACGGTGCGGTGGCCGGCACAGCCCACACGAAGTCCGCGTTCGTCGGGGCGCTCATCGCTGATGCGAACTACGGAGCGGGTGCCGCCGCCCGCGGACTGAAGCTCGAGGTGCCCAACCTCGAGTACACGGAGGCGACCTACACGGCCCTTTCCCCCGAAGGCAACGAGGCCACGAAGGTCACCACGTCCGGCCACGGCAAGTTCGTTGCCGGATCGTTCCTGCAGAAGATCACCGCCACCACGAACGACGCAGCCGCCTACGTCACGTAGTAGGGCTGATCGGAAGGGGGAAGACAGGTGCCGAAGGGGAAGAAGGATCCGACTGATGTCGGCCGAGGCTTGCTCGATTCTCACAAGATCGACCTGGGGATCTTCGCGGGCGATGTCACCAGCTACAAGGTCACCGACTCGGCGGGTGTGGTTCGCGAGTTCGAGGTGCCCGACGATGCACCGTTCCACATCGGACAGACGTTCCTGCTTCGGTGGGACGAAAACTGGAACGCGCAATTCCGCCTGACCGCGGCCGTTTCCAAGAGTGCGGAGGCCTCCCACGAGAAGCTTCGCGCATCAGTGGTCGAGACCTGGGAGCTGCTGATCCACGCCTTCGCGGATCTCGTTCGCGTTCGAACTCCGGGTGCGACCGACGAGGACCTCGGAACGAACTTCGGCGCCAACGTCCTCATGCAATGGATCAACACGGTCAAGATACGGATGCTGCATGGGCGGTCGACGCTGTCGGTCGATGACTACCTCGAGCTGCTCCTGGCGCAGACCCGCGATCGCCTGGAGGGAGCGGGGGAGGTCCCAAAAGTCCCCGCGAATCGGGCCCAGCGGCGGGCAGCGACCAAGAAGCGCCCTCGATCTTCCAAATCGTCCGCGCGTTAGGTCGCGCGAACGACTGGTCCCATGACTACTGGCGCACGATCGGCTACCTCGAGTTCTGGGCGTCCTGGAACGAGCTCGTGGAGGCCGATGGGGACTCCCAGCAGCAAGCCGCGAGTGATCCCGTGACGGCGGTGCTCGGGGAGCACGAGGACTTCCTTGCCTCGATCGACGGCCTGACGGTCTCTTCGAACTAACGCGCCCGGGCCCGGCAGCCATGCCGCCGCCCCGGGCGCCCTTTTCTAATTCCGAAAGGCCTTCCCCCCATGGGCGAGTACCGCGAGAGCCTCATCATCGACGGCAACAGCACGGGCGCCGAAGCAGCGCTCGATCGCGTCAGCTCCAAGGTCTCCTCGACCGCCTCCGCGTGGACTTCTAACCTCGGAACCGCCGGCAAGAGTCTGGACAACGTCGGTCGCAAGATGCAGGCCGTCGGACGGTCGGCGACGATGTATCTGACGCTGCCGCTGCTCGCCGCAGGCGGGGCCGCCATCAAGCTCGCCATGGACGCTGAGACCACTAGGGCCGAGGTCTCGAACGTCTTCGGCGAGATGGCAGGCGACATCCTCTCCTGGTCCGAGACCAGCATCGAGAAGATGGGCATGGCCACACAGACGGCACAGGACATGGCCACGCAATTTGCGGTCCTTTTCCAGGCTGCTGGCCTCGGCGGTAAAGCTGTCGCCGGGATGTCCAAGGAATTCGTCCAGCTAACGTCCGACGTTGCCTCGTTCTACAAGATCCCGCTCGACGACGCGCTGGCGGCCGTCCGCTCGGGCCTTACCGGCAGCGGCAAGCTGCTCAGAAAGTACGGCGTGTTCATCACCGACGCCACGATCCAGGGCGAGGCCATGCGCATCGGCCTGATCGAGGGAGGGAAGGCCTCCGACGAGGCCGTGGCCGCGCAGCTGGACCTCATCGAGGCTCAGCGCGACTACAACACCGCGGTCAAGGAAAACGGAAAGGGATCACTCGAGGCCAAGCAAGCCCTGGTCGATGTGAAGGACGCTCAGAACGAGGTCGAGGAAGCGGTCTCGGGCGTCAACGTTGAGATGACCAACCAGGAGAAGATCCTGGCGAGAGCCTCACTCATCCAGGCCGGCATGTCCAGGACCAGTGGCGCCTTCGCCAAGGGCGCAGATGAGGCCGCTGTAAAAACCCGCATTATGTGGGAATCGCTGAAGGAGCTCGGCGCTGAACTCGGTGAGAAGCTGCTCCCCATCTTCACGGACGTGGTCGACGTGGTTTCCGACGCTGTTGGACTCTTCAGCAGCCTCGACGACGGGACACAGAAACTCATCTTGCAGGCAGGTCTAGCCGCCGCCGCCTTCGGGCCCCTGCTCATGGTGTTCGGGGGACTTGCCCGTGGCATCGGCGGGGTCCTGTCGGGCGGTGCCAAGCTGGCCGGCTGGCTGGGCGATATCGGTTCCGCGAGCTCGGGCGCCGGCGAGCAGCTGACGCTCTTCGACACGGGGTCCGAGAAGGCGAAGTTCTTCTCCAAGTCTTTGAGCGGTGCTGGCGTCGCTGCGACTGGACTCGCGGTCGGCCTTCCGCTCGTCGGTCTCGCGGCGGCCTCGATGGCCATGGACGCGATGGATGCTGCTTCGGCGCTCGCCGATGTCGAGGAGCAGATGAAGGCCACGGGTTCGGCATCGAAGGCCTTCGCCGACTACAACGAAACCGCCGGGGACGAGTCCGACCAGTCTGGCCTGGTCGAGCACCTGAAGTCGGTCGGTGAGATGTTCGGTATCGGGCAAACGGAAGCGACGACCTACGGCAACACCATCTCGGCGATGGGCGATCAGGTCCAGGTCTCGGTCGCGAAGCAGCGCGAGGAGCTGGCGGCGCTGGCCGGTGTCGAGGTCGAGCCGCTCGCCCAAGACCTTGAGAGGCTTTATCTCCAGGCGCAGGAGCTCGACGACGCGGGCTACCATGACCAGGCCGACGAGGTCCGGGGTGTGGCCGACAGCTTCGCCAACGCCGCCGGAGTCGCGACAACGGCAGAAATGCAGTTCATCGAGCAGCTCACTCGGTCCTCCTCAGCAACGGAGGGCCAGAAGAAGGAGCTCGCCGGTCTGATGGGCTCCTACCGTCGGACGGAGGGCTCGCTCAAGGGCCTGGACATGGAGCTGCTGAAATACCGGCTCGCGAACGGGCAGGTCGGTGCCGCCCTGCGGCAGATGCGGGGCGAGGTCAACAAGTCGAGTGCGGCGTTTGGCAAACAGATCAACCGGGTCCTGCAGTCCAAACAGGCCCAACAGAAGTGGGGCAGCGCGCTCACCAACACGAGCAAGCTGACCAAGAAACAGACGCTCGAGACCGCCAAGTGGATCCGCGCGCTCGAGGCTAGCGGAAAGAAGCTGACCGAGCACGAGCAGGGGATGTTGGACGCGGCCATCGCAGCCGGCAAGGAGGCGGACATCGTCAACATCCTGACCAAGGCCCTCGGAGACGTGCCGAAGTTTGTGAAGTCCTTGATCAAGGTGGAGACCGGCCAAGCGACGAGCTCGATCAAGTTCGTGCAGGACGCGCTCAGCTGGATCGACGGCTTCACTGCGAACGCAACCGTCAACGTCGACACGAAACTCCCTCCCAACAACCCGAAGATCCCGGGGATCATGGGCCAAGGCGGGATCCAGTCCTTCGGACAAGGCGGGCTGGTCGCCGCTGCGGGCGGGATGATCGCCCGCGGACCGGTGACCCTAGTCGGCGAAGGTCGCTACGCCACGCCGGTTGGACGTGGCGGAGAGTGGATCCAGCCGCTCGATTCTCACGGTGTCTCGATCCTTGGCGACATCGTCGGAACAGCCCTGGAGCGCCGGGGGATCGGCGGCCAGCAAGGCGTCAAGGTCATCGTCTTCGCTCCGCCCTACAAGGAATGGCGAGGTGCCGTCATGGAAGCAGTCGAGGGCGAGATGGCCGGCACCGTGCGGATTCCGAGGCGATAGATGGCGGGGGTCGGGACCTTCCGCGTGGTCGACGAGCAGAACACCGCAACGGTCCTATTCGACCTGAACAGCGCTGAGGCTGGCGCGGCGGCGAACCCTGGGGGACTGGCGACGGTCACGCGCGAGGTTCGTCTTCGCACGCCGGAGTCAGAGTTCGCGCGTTTCCAGTCGCCGGGTACACCGATGGGTTCCACCGTCTTCGATGAGGATCCCCTGACCCCGTGGGACTTCCGCCTCGCGATCATCTCTCAGGCGACTGTCGGCAACCTCCGCGAAGGGATCGGGGAGCTCTCCCGGCTCCTGCGGCGCGGGTGCGTGTTCGAGGTGCTCCTGACCGGCGACACCGACACGCTCTTCATCGACAACGAACCCACCGGCGCGATCCCGCTGCTCGGTGAAGAGGTCGAGGACACGTTCCGGCTGATCGGCTCTGGCCAGTACCCCGAGGGGCTGCTGATCCAGTGTCTTCGCCAGCCGTACCTTCGCCTCGGTGAGCTGCTGGCGAGCGTCAACAAGCTGCTGAACGCCACGCTGGCTGCCGACCAGGACGCGAACGGCCGGCCGGACTCTTTCACCTGGGATTCGACACTCAACATCACGGCCGAGTCGATCAACGCCGCGAACGAGTGCGCACAGTTCGACGTCGCAACGGCTGCTGCTCGTAACCTGCAGCAGGGATCGGTTGCTGCGGCGGTCGGGCAGGTCTGGGCGGGATCGTTCTACGCGGCGAGCCCCGGCGCCACCGCCAAGTGCCAGGTCGTGGTCGAGTTCCTCGACGGAGCGTCCGCCGTGATCGGCTCAACGCCGGGGATCCTGACCACTCTCACGTCCGTATTCCAGCGGCTCACAGTCATCTCTGCGGCCGCGCCCGCCGGAACCGCGACCGTGCGCATCAGCCTGCGAGTGGACAACGACGACGCGACAGCACGAACGATCCGCTGGCGGGACGCACAGCTTGAGCAGGGATCGGCCGTCACGCGGTTCCGTGTTGGTGAGCAGTTGGTCTCGATGAACCCGGTGGACGCAGTTGCCGGCCGGCTGGGCCGGGTCATCCCGATCTTCGTCCAGGGCAACGCCTCCTCGCCGCTGCGCATCAAGGTCAAGGGTGACGCGGGTGCGGCCATCGAGCGCGTGCTCTTCGCGCTGCGTTCCAACGACGGCATCGTGGGTCACCGGAGCATCACGGATCTGCTGAACACCCGCAAGGTCATGCAGTGCGAGGGTGGGACGCTCTCGAACAACACGGTCGCGGTCAACGACGCGAACGGCTCTCCGACCGCCGGCAACAACGTTGTGGAGATCCAGTTCGACCTGGGGTCCGCTCCAACCGCTATGAAAAAGCGGATGCGGTTCCCGCTGACCACGCTGCTCGGCTCCCTGAGAGGGGAGTTCGATCTGTACTGCCGGCTGCGGGTGACGGCGGCCGGCAAGTTCACGCTCCGGGGATACTGGGCGGCCTCATCGACGATCGACCCACCGACCGAGGCGTTCGCGTCCGTCATCCACGACGTGCCGGTGCCCATCGCGGTGGCAGGATTCGTCGAGATCAAGCTGGGACGCATCAAGATCCCTGAGGAATCTGAGGTCTCCCTGGCCGGGATGGTGCTAGAGATCCATGCGGAACGCACCTCTAGCGCAGGCCGGCTGCGGTGCGATCACGTCACGTTCGTTCCCGCCGGCGAGTCGATCGGCTCGGTCATCATCCCCGAAGGCGCGAGTGGGGATTCCTGGCTCGGCAAGCAGCTGCTCGGCGGTACGACCGCCGGGTTCACACCCGCAGGCTATGGCAGCGGGGTTGTCAGCGGAAACGACTACGTCTTGAGCAACTTGGACGCCTGCGTCACCGACCCGGTGACAGGATTCGCCTGGCCGGCGGGTCGCCACATCGTGCGCTTCACGATCACCGCTGCGCCCGTAGGGGCTGGAGATTCTTTGCAGGGCCGCGTGGCGATCTGGAACGTCGACGATCTCATCATGACGCGCTACATCGACATCGCCAGCTCCGGCACCCAGGTGCTCACGGTCAAGGCGGACACGGTCACGCCGAAGTTCTATTTGCCGCAGGTCCGCAACGATGGGGTCGGCGTCGACATCACCGTGCACCAGATCGAACACTTTTTCCAGCCGCTCGTCAAAGAGAACGAAAAGATCCGGACCGACCCGTACCGGCTGGCTCTGGAGAAGCTGGACACAAACGACGCAATAGTGATGACGGATCTGAATCTCGACGGCGACCTGCCACTGTGGGCGCCTCCCGGGCGATCCCTGCTCTACGTGATGCCGTTTGACGTCCCGTTGGTGGGCTACACCGAGCCTGAGTCCGACATGGCCCGGGTCGTGACGGTCACGGTCGATCAGTCACCACGGGTCTGGGTCTAGATGCCCCGCCCGGCTCGCCTTCCCGAGTGGGAGTTCACGCTCGACGACAAGACCATCGCGCTCGATGACTGGCGGGCGAACCTCAGGATCAACTTCGGGTACGAGTCCTTCTCCGGGGTAGTGCCGCTCGAGCTTCTACGCCGTCGCACGATCGGTCAGGGCTCGGTCATCATCGGCAACTGCCGTGACGAGGAGCACTACTACGGGCGCCTGACCGTGAGCCCCGGCATCGAGGACGGCCGCGCGTTCCTGGATGCGGTCGGGGAAGGCCAGCGCTTCGCGGACGCCTCGGGCCGGTTCCTTCGCCAGACTCGCGACTACGGCCTGTGGGCGACGGCCGAGTCCGACCCGCACAGACTGAAGACCGCGATTGTCGGTGGCCAGAAGTTCGACGTCACCGCCGAGGATGGCAAGCTCTCGTGGTCGCTCAAGAAGGACGCAGCCTACGGCGTCGGCGACCGGTTCCCGATCCTGCTGTGGGCTCCCGGTGCGACCATCTCGCGGGTCGCCTTCACGATCAACAAGAACACCGACGACAACGATTTCGAACTGCGAGTGGTCCGTGGCACGGGGCCTTCCGGGGCGCTCACGGTCGAGACGCAGTACGCGCTTGGGGCGGGGAACCCCGACGGAACGGCAGTCGACTACACGCTCACGGGCAAGACGAACGACATGATCGGGCTGGAGGTCCGCTGCCAGAACGCGGTGGCATCCCTTGCCGCTGTCCGAAACTTCTATCTCACGAACGTCCGTGTCAACGGCCCGGGCCCGAGCGCCGACGTGTACACGACGTCGCAGATCCTGACCGATCTCGGCAAGACGCTCGGCTTCGACACTGCCGGCATCACCTCGAGCGGGCTCAACGCACTGCCGTTCGACATCCAGGACGGCGACTGGGCGTCCGAAGGCGCGGACTACCTCGCCGAGCTCGACGATTGGTACTGGGCGGCCTATGGCCTCCGCCTCGTCTACGAGCCCTGGACCGCGATGCACACCTTTCTCCGCAAGGGCGGTGCGAAGGTACGCCTTCGCGCGGTGCCGCTCAAGTCCGGGGCCGTCGTGCACTACGAGAGCATGTCGGGCGCTCCGGCGCAGAAGAAGGTCATGGCCTCACCGGATCCGCTCGTCGGCAAGGTGACCCCGCCTCCGCTCGAGCACCTGGACCTCACTGATCCGCAGCCGAACGACACTCTGGCCACCACCGTCGCGACCACGCTGGCGGCGCGGGTGTCGACGTCGCGTTACGAGGGGACCGTCGAGGTGGCGTCCTTCGACGTCTACCCAGGGCACCTGGTCAAGATCCCTGACGACCCGGATGCCTCGACGATCAAGCACCGCGTGTTCGAGGTGGAAATGACACCGGAGGGTTCCACTCTCGGGATCGAGCGGCCTGTCTCGATGGCCCGGGAGCTCGGGCGGGCGGCTCTTGAGGACGCCCGGCGTCCCTGGAAGAAGCCGCACAAGCCCAAGAAGCGCGGGCGACGGCGACACGACTGACCCCCATCACTCAAGGAGGACCATCCCGTGGAGCAGCTCCCGCTCGCTGAGTACGGCATCGCCGCAGGTGTGCTGATCCTGCTCGGCTACATCGTGGTCTGGATGACCAGGCGGTTCAACGGAAAGATCGACCGCAGCACGGTTGCGTTAGACAGACTGTGCATCGCCGTCGAGAAGGCCACCACCGCAATCACCGAATCCGCGCATGAACAGCGATCGGCGGCACGCGAACACGCCGCAGCTCAGCGAGAGGCGGTCGCCGTCATGGAGCGACTCGTCGAAAAGACCGAGCGCCACCTAGAGCGGCGCTGAAGGAGGAGGAGCACGCGATGACACCGAACAAGGACCAGGGTCCGAAGCCGAATCCCGAGGCGGCCGACGAAGCCAAGCCGGCGTTCCACTTCCCGCGAACGTTGGCGCTCACCTCGCCCCGGATGCGCGATGGCGACATCGAGGGAGTCGAGGATGTGACCAAGGCGCAGAGGATCCTCGCCGATAACAAGTTCGGCAAGGGAGACCCGCCCGAGGGCGGAGACTTCTACCACCCGCGCGAGCCTCAGAACAACGACGAGCCGGGATTCTTCGGCGCCAACACCGGCGCCGCCTGCTCGCTCGCTCGCTACTGGCTCGGGTACCCGTCCAGGGGCGCCAACAGCTGGAAGCGCCGCCGGTTCGACGAGCGGATGGCCAAGCGCCTGCGGGGCGACCGCAAGCTCCGTCCGCTGTTCCGAGCGCGTCGTCACCGCCGGATCAAGGCGTCTCAGGACTCGCTCGGCAAGAAGGCCCTGGCCTTCGCGCGTAAGCAGATCGGGGAGCATGAGGTTCCTGACGGCTCGAACCGTTGCCCGACGACCGCCTACTGGGGATTCGTCGGCGCCTGGTGCCTGATGTTCATCTCGCGCTGCTACATCGCCGCTGGGTCCAAGCGCTTCCGAAAGGGATCGCTCTATGCCTACAACCCGACGCTGTACCACGCTGTCAAGGGTGGCCGCGATGGGATGCAGTTCGTCTCCCTGGAGAAGGCCCAGCCCGGTGACATCGTGCAGTTCGACTGGAACAACGGCACCGAGCCACCCGACCATGCCGCGCTGTTCCTAGATGTCGAGGGTTCGAACGTCGTGACCCTAGACGGGAACTGGGACGACCGGGTGGGGATCAACCGCCATCCCAAGTCGGCCGTGATGAGCGTCATCCGGGTACTCGAGTAGGGGGGCCCCACGGCTGTGAGAGCCGAACTACGCCCCTGTCATTCAACGAACGGAGGGACCACCTATGGACTGGACAGATATCGGAACACGCGCCGGATGGACCGCGTTGCAGACGTTCCTGGCGATCATAGTACCGGCGCTCATCGTCGCTGCGAACGAGCCGCAGCTGCAGATCACGCCGATCACCGCGGCCGTCGTGAGCGGGTTGCTTGCCGGCATCGCTGCTGGACTGTCGGTCATCAAGACGGCGATCGCTCAGCACCTGAAGCGGGACGTCTGAACTACTACAAAATCTTGTAGAAGTTTCAGACGATGTTGCCCCCCGGGCGCTCCTCACAAGGGAGCCCCGGGGGCTCTTTCGCGTCTCAGTGGACCATCCGGCTCAACGTGTCGAGCAGGCCGTCAATTCCGTCTTCGTCAAGGAGCCCGGTGAAGGATAGGCGGGACTTGCCCCGCCAGACCTCGAGCCGGAATCCGTCCTCGGCCTCCTCTTGCTTGCGGCCCCTACGCCTGGGCTTCACACCCCTTTCCTTCTTCGCGCGATCAAGCGCTGCGCCGTACTCGCTCATCGACTGGAACCTGTGCCCCGCGAGCAGCCCGCTCGTCATTGTGTGAGGCCACACGGTTGTAGACATCTCCGCCCTCCTTCTCTCGATCGAACCTGACCCTTCTTCCAATCCCCGCCTGTTCTGCCAACTCATGCGGTGCGACTTGTTGCAGAACACCTTGCCGCTCAAGGTCCTGGCTATGCGCGACGGGGTGACGTTCAGTGTTGCGCCGCACCACCCGCACGGCGCTTCTACCGTGGTGAGGTAGCGATCCTCTGGTCGCTTCCAGTTCGGGTTGCGCGGACCGACGCGTGTCGCGTTCACGCGCTTGGCTGATTCGCTTGCTGCCCGGCGGCGCCTCTTGTCACCCTCGGAGCCGAAGTATTCGGCACGATTCGGGCGATGGGGCCAGGACGCACGCTGCTCGGGCGTGGCGTCCTGGAAGTCGCCGCTGCCATCCGTCTCCCACAGCCGCTGCTCGGTGGCATGTTGCCGGCGCCTCTCCGCGAGCACCGGCGAGACTAGGCCCGTGCCGCTCATGAGTCCGAACTGCGTCTTGTACTCCTCGGGAGTGACGCCGTGAGCCCTGGTCGTGTGACACCCGAGATGGCTCCACCAGCGTCCGCACATATGGCACTGCACCCTGGCGCCGCCATCCTCGACCGCCAGGACGCCGATCGTGCCGAAGGCAGGCGGACCTGTCATTTGGTAACCGACGCCCTCCTGCCCGTGAACTGCTCCCACCTC
>CAZXFL010000039.1:0-11667 GCA_964640385.1 uncultured Actinomycetes bacterium | reverse complement strand
GGGGGGGATCAGAGAGGCTCGGCGAGCCTCAAGCTGCTCCTTTGCGGCCTCCTCCTCACACGTGATGCACTCCTCGCAGCGTCGCGCCCTCTTGACAGTCGACAGGCCACCCATGTGGAAGCCGTCGTGCCCGCACCAGGTGCATCGCAGCCCGCTCATGAGCACGAATCATGCCACCCATGGCCGTTGCGGCGCAAGCTGAGCTGTCCACCCCTTGACGGAACCTTGACCTCGGCGGCACGAGTTCCTGACGATCGGACGCCAGGATGGACCAAACGGCGTCGGGGGGATTCTTCCGGACGTCCCATAGGAACCTAACCTCCCAAGGGTTGAAGGAAGGGGCTCCTTCGTGGGCCCCTTCTTTCTTGTCCCGTGGAAACTCCCGCCTGAGATCGAACCCGCCTTCAACCAGCCCCGTTCGGCCACTTCCGGCCGCGTTGGTGACCAGATCTGGTGAACTCCCTCGCAGCCGCGGTTGTGCAAGATGCCCGCGGGGTGATCGAGCACAAACTTTATTGGGCACCCCGCCGCGTTGGAGGAGACTCACGCATCAACTGGTGAGGGCATCAGCTCGGTCAGACGCTGTCCCGATGCAGCCGGATCAGTCACGCATCGGTTGGCGAGCTCGCTATCCGGACGGCTTTTCGATAGCGAGCATCTCAAGCAGAACGTTTGGTTCATCTCCAACGACCCAGGCATCATGTCCGGGTTCGATGACCGCGAAATCGCCGGGGGCGAGCTCCATCTTCGTACCGTCATCCATCACCACTGCTTGTCGCCCAGAGACCATGTACTTCAGGTGGCGCTTCTGGCAGGTATCGCCCCCGACGTTCGGCTTCACGTGTTCCGACCATTCCCATCCTGGCTGGAGGGTCTCTCGGTAGAGCGTGATGCCAGCGACCGTCACAGTCGGGTGGGGAGCCAGGTCACACGTTCGTTCTCGTCGCGGGAGATGGGACCGTACGCTGGATCGGTGACTACGGAGCGCCCGAGAACGGGGGCTTGATGTACGTCGATGTGCCGACGCTGATCGAACAGGTCAACACCCACCTGTAGGCATACCGTGTTCACTTCGTTGCTCCGTTCTCCGGGGAAGCGGCCAGCTCGCCAACTTGCTTGAGAAAGCCGTGCGAGGTCAGAGCCACCCTGTGCGCCACTCTGTGCGCCACTCTGTGCGCTATCGGGTGACCGCTAACTCGTTCCGGCCGAGGGGTCCAACCACGACTTGTAAACGCACATGCGTCCCGACGGCTTCTCAGCCTCCGGGACGCGGGATGAGGTCGACTGGGGTCAACCCCAACAGCACTCTAGCATTCGTCCGGGACGGGCGAGCGCGGCTAGTAAGGAGAAGACATGTCACGTTGCATGACCAACCCCGACGAGCGCCGGGCCAACCCTTGCTCAGAAGCCGCTACGGTCGATGAAGGCCACTGATCAAGACCACCGTGACTTCGCCGTCCTCCTCAACCCGCACGTTGAGGGCGCTGAGACCGGGGACTCCCTGGACTGTCGTGGGTTGCTCGAAGCCCACCAGCAAGTGTTCCCCGGGCTCGAGGACCTGCTGCAAGCCAAGGAATGGCCCGTCAGGATCGGTCCAGCGGTGTTCTGGCGGATCGCTTCGGACGAGCCGAAGGTTGGGGCTGTGCCTCGTCCGGTGGTCCTCGATGCGTTCTGGCGGCTTCATGTCGTCCTCCAATGAAATCGGACCCCGGTGCGCCGAAAAAATCCGAACTGCTGCTTTCCGTCAAGCGGGTCCCTGCAGACAACGCTACTCCCACTCTGTCCATGAGGCCAGAGTTTGGTGTACACGCCCTGCCGAGACTTGCCTCCGGCCGAGGCAGGCTTGGGGGGTCGGTTGCCGACGGTAGGGCATCTTCCGCTTCTCCGCGTGCCCCCGAGCATCTCGGGTCTGGTGTCTGACGCGGCTGGGCCAACGGTTCCTGGGACCAGATCGATCCACACCACTTTCTGCGCCGTTTCGTGAACCGGACGGCGGCCTTGCGGCAATAGGTAGTTAGGGGTGGGCCGAGTTGCCGACCAAGTCGGGAGGAAGCGTGGTCATCAAGCTGAAGCGCTACCTGGGGAACATCAACACGCTGGAGGTCCACGACACCTACAGCGAGACAGGGGGCTGTCGGCTCAGCGAGATCTTGGCCGAGCACCGGAAGTGGTACGACACACTCACCGAAGCCAAGAATCACCTTGATGCCCGTGCTCGGGTTCCGCGACGGCGCGCCGGCGTGGGTCGCCGGAACGATGGGTGGCTCAGCGCAGCCCCAGATCCACGCCCAGCTGCTCTTGCGCCGCACCGGAACCGCTGCCGAGATCGTGGCCGCCCCGCGGTGGCTCCTGGGTGGCATGGAACCGGTGGACCCCGACGATCCGCTCGTCGTGGTCGAGCCGCAGGTACCCTCGGCGGCTCGGGATGCGCTGGCCTCAGGAGGTCTTCGCCTGGAGGAGGCTCCCGCCGATGACGACTGGGTCGGGCACGCGCACCTGATCACGATCGACGAGCATGCGGTCTTCATGGTCGGTTCGGATCCCCGTGCCGACGGCGCTGCCGCAGCTGGCTGAACGAGCTGGTCGGACATCCGTCACTCCTCGCCGGGCTCGCGCACGTTGCCGAGCCAGCTGCTGTAGAGCGCGGCGTACCGTCCGCCCGCGTTCGCGAGCCGCTCGTGCGTGCCCTCTTCCACCAACTCGCCTGCGTCGAACACGAACACCCGATCGGCACCCTCGGCCGTCGATAACCGGTGCGCGATGGTGATCACCGTGCGCCCGGCCGACAGCCGCCGCAGCGCCTCGGTGATCCGACGCTCCGTCGCGGGATCCACCGCGGAGGTCGCCTCGTCGAGGATCAGCAGTCCCGGATCGCCGAGCTGCGCGCGCACCAGGGCGACCAGCTGCCGCTCGCCCACCGACAGCGCCTCGCCACGCTCGCCGACGCCGGTGTCCAGGCCCTCCGGCATCGAGCCCACCCAGTCGGCCAGGCCCAATTCCTCGAACGCCGTGTCGACGTCTCGATCGAGGGCCGTGGGCCGGCCCATCCGGACGTTCTCGCGCACCGTCGTGTCGAACAGGAATCCGTCCTGGGGCACCATGCGGATCCGCGACCGCCTCGACGCCGGCGTCACCGTGCGTAGGTCGGTCCCCTCGATCAGGATCGCTCCCGAGCGCGGGTCCGCCAGCCGCGACACCAGCTTCACGAACGTGGTCTTGCCGCAGCCCGTCTCCCCGACGATGGCGACGTGGCCGCCCGCCTGCACCGTCAGCGAGATGCCGTGCAGCACCTCGGTGCCCTCCCGGTAGGAGAACCGCAGATCGCGCGCCTCCACCGACAGCGCGCCGCGGGGCAGCTCTACGCCGTCGACTGGCTCGACGATCTCGACCGGCATGTCGAGCACCGCCAGGATCTTGCGCCAGCCGGCGATCGCCGTCTGCGTCTCGGCATAGACTTCCGGCAAGTCGGTGAACACGTGCAGGAACACGTCTGCCAGGAACAGGAACGCGGTGACCTCGCCGAAGGTCATACCCCAGCTCGGGCCTTCGAATGCACCGAGCAGAACGACGACCGACAACGCCATCGCGTAGAAGACCGACGACAGTGGCCACAGCGTCGCGGCACGGAAGTGGGCCACGATCTCGGCGCGGTAGCGCTGATCGATCGCGAGCTTCACCTTCTGGTCGGTGTGCTCCTCCAGGCCGTATGCGCGCACGACCGCAGCGCCCATCACGGACTCCGACACCTCCGAGAGCATCTCGCCGACGCGCGTGCGGGCGGTGTTGAAGGCCACCGTGAGCTTCGCCTGCATGGCGTTGACGATGAGCAGCAACGGCACGATCATGAGCACGACCGCGAGCGCCAGCTGCCAGGAGTAGTAGAGCATCAGCCCGAGCGCGCCGATCACCTGCGTGATCGAGATGATCCACGCGATTCCGCCCCATTCCATGAACTGCTGAAGCGCGTCAACATCGGCCGTGACGCGCGCCACGAAGACGCCGCGCTTCTCCTCGGACTGATCGGCGATCGACAGCGAGTGGATGTGCGCGAATGTGCGCACACGAAGCCCCATCATCGCGTTCTCCGCGGCGGTCACGAGCCGGCGCCCCGCCGTGCGCGCGGCCCAGAACGCGACGACCACGAGCAGAAGCGCGCCACCACACAGGCTGTACACGTAGACCGGATCGAACGGGTCGAATCCGTTGTCGAAGACCTTCTGGATCAACACGGGGGTGACCAGCGACACGACCGTCACCCCGAGCGAGACGACGACGGTGAACCACAGGCCGCGGCGCAGCTCGGGGCTGTCGTGCACGCCGCGGCGCAGCACCGCCCAAGCGCTCTTGAGCTCGTCGGGGACCGGCAGCGCGTCTTCCTCGGCGATCGCGGCCTGGAGTTCGGCGCTCACGATGTCTCCTCTGCGACCACGGCGTCCTCCTCGTACGCGCGGATGATCGCCGCGTAGCCGGGGAGCGTGGCGATCAACTCGTCGTGGGAGCCCGAGCCGATGACACGCCCGTCCTCGAGGTAGACGACCCGGTCGGCCAACCGGATCGTGGACAGGCGGTAGGCCACGACGATCAATGTGGTGTCGAGTTCACGGCGCAGCGCCCCCAGGATGTCGGCCTCGACGGTCGCATCGACCGAGGACGTCGCGTCGTCCAGGATCAGGATCCGCGGCGCGCGCGCGAGCGCCCGGGCCAGCGCCACCCGCTGGCGTTGGCCACCCGACAGCGTGTGCCCACGCTCGCCGACCACGGTGTCATAGCCCTGCGGCAGCTCGCGGATGAATCGGTCGGCCGAGGCGATCATCGCCGAACGCACCACCTCGGCGTCATCGACCGTGTCGTCCAGCGCGATGTTGTCGCGGACGCTCGTCGCGAACAGGAAGCTCTCCTGGAACACGATCGAGGCGGCCTGCCGCAGCGCGATCGGATCGGCGCGGCTCACGTCGACTCCACCGACCTCCACGAAGCCTTCGATCGGGTCGGTCAGGCGCACCAGCAGCTGCGCGAGCGTGGACTTGCCCACGCCGGTTGGCCCGACGATCGCGACCGACTCACCCGGCTGGATGTCGAACGACACGCCGTCCAGCACCGTCTGGTCGTCATAGACGTACCGCACGTCGTGGACCGACACGCCGAGCGGACCCTCGGGAAGCGGCTCAGGGTGCGCAGGTGGGGTCACCGTGACCTGTTCCTCGAACACGGTCTGCAGCCGGTTCCACCCGACGACCGCGCGCGGCAACTCGGCCAGGACCCAGCCGATGAACCGCATCGGCCACGACAGCAGCCCGAACAGGGCGACGAACCCGACCAGCTCGCCCGTGGACAGCTGCCCCGTGGAGATGCGCCAGGAACCCACCGCGACCAGCACGACGGTGGCCAGGGCCGGCAGGGAGTCCAGCCCCGCCTCGAAGGTGGCGCGCACGTACCCGCCCGTCACCCGGTCGTCGCGTAGCGCCCGCGCCGCGTCGAGCAGCTTCTGGGTCTCGGCGTCCTCGCGGCCGAGGGTCTTGACGACCAGCGCGCCGTCGATCGACTCGTGCGCGACCGCGGAGACCACCCCGATATCCTCTTGGGCGAGCCGCGCGGGCTCCTGCATGCGTTTGGCGAAGCTGCGGTTCATCAGCGCGAGCGCCGGGAACAGCAGCGCCCCCACGAGCGCAAGCCAGGGGTCGACCCGCAGCATCTGGATCATGGCAAGCACGACCAGGACGATCACGCCGGTCGCGAAGGGTACCGGCCAGAACACGTCGACCGCTGCCTTGACGTCTGCCTCCATGTGGGCGAGCAGCTCGCCGGTCGGCGTCTCGCGGTGGTACTGCAGGGCAAGGTCGCGGTACCGATCCGAGACCTGGCGGCGCAGCGTCGCCATCACGCGCTCGCCGGCCACGCCGGAGTAGTAGCGCCGGATCATGATCCCGAGCGCCCGCAGGCACCCGAACAACATCAGGAGCGCGACCGCCCACCACACGGTGCTCGCGGCCACCCCGGTCCCGTTGAACGCTGGCTCCAGCGCGTCGTTCGTGGCGTGGGCGATCGCCATCGTCAGCGCCAGCGACGACACCGCGAACAGGATCGACCCCGCAAGCGAAGCGTAGAACGGCTTCGGGTGCAGCTTGATGTAGGCGAGGACCAAGCGCATGCCCGAGGCGAACAGCCCGCGACTGCTCTCGATCTCGGCGGTGGTTGGGGTGTCCTGCAGCGCGGTGGCCATTGCGCACATCATGCACGTATGAGCGACTCTCGACCCTGGCTCGCGTCCTACCCTCCGACGTGCCGCAGACCCCCGGTCTATTTGGCGCAACGGCTTGCTGGTGGCGCCGACCTCACTGCCTGACAGGCGCTCGCGGAGGAAGCCGGACCAGGCTAGCCCGTGATCAGGCCGCGACTTGTCCGCTCACCCTCGATGGAAGCGTGCCTCGCTCGTGACTTTCGCAGCTCTCGTCGTCGTGGGCGCCCTGTCAGCAGTTCCTGCCACGGCCGACAACGCGGAGTCGGAGGCGCAGGCACCCGCAGATCCCCACAGCCTGAGCCCGTCGCAGGCATCGAGCCTGGCGGCAGACACCGGTGAGGCGGTCCCCGTTACGGCCAAGTTCACGAAGGCCATGAAGGTGTTCGCAAACCCCGAAGGTGACTTCACGGCGGAGATCTTCTCTGGCCCGGTTCAAGTGCCGTCGGCCTCCTCGGAGACGGGGTGGAAGGACATCGACATGACGCTTGACGTCGAGGGCGGCGAACTTCGGCCCGTCGCGACCGACGTTGACCAGTCATTCGAGCGGCGCTCACGTAGCAGCGGGTCCGCCTGCCGCGTCTCCGGGTGGCGCCCGTTCCCTCTTGCTCTAGACTCGCAACGTGAGCAATCAACTCCCGACCGAGGACACCGCCAGACCTTGCACGGAGCACGAAAACTGCATTCTTGGCTTCAAGCGCACGGCCGCGAACGAGCTGATGAGTCTGGCGGGGTGGTGGCACCTGAAGTGGGTAGACGCTGACAGGAGTTGGCATCTGACTGACCCGGCAGGCAGCGAGCGTGACGTGGGGGTCACCGAGCCGAACGGCGGGTATCCGCCGGCAGCGCTCATCGGGGCGGTTCCTGGACTTCGATTTGATCGCATCGTAGCGGCCATCCAAGACCAGAATCTGTTTCCACCCGGTGCCTAGGCCCCGAGCCAACAGCCGAAACCTCGTTCCGGTAGAGAACCAACCGGGTAACCGGTCAGTCTCCTTATCAGGATGACTCCCAAGAGGGTCTTGGTATGTGCTGCGGCGATGGTGCTTCTGGCCGCGTGTTCAGGCACGCCGAAAGGCCCCAGCCCCGAACCGAACCCGTCGTCCGGGACGAAGTCATCCCCATGGTCCTCATACGAGGACGGCTGGACGAGGATTCCCGACCCTCCCGAGATTCGTCCCGGTGCCACCCTGGCCTGGGCCGGAGACAGGCTCCTCTACTGGGGCGGACGTAGTCCCAGTGCAAAAGTCCGAGTCGAGGATGGCTTCTCCTTCGACCCAACCGAGCGCGTGTGGTCAGCTCTTCCTGCGGCTCCTGGGGTAACCATCTTCGAGACTGATGCCGTTTGGACCGAGAACGACGTGGTGTTTCTGGGCACGACGCCCTCCAACCATGTCGCCGGTGTTGCTTTCACCCCGGCAACCGAACAGTGGCGGGAGGTCAGTCCCTCACCCATGCCCCTCGGCAACGCTGTTCGAGTCTGGACCGGGAAAGAGATTGTGGTTTGGGGAGGTGGTGAATACGGCGATGCCACGAACCGCACCGGCGCTTCATATGACCCGGTGCGAGACCGTTGGCACCCAATCGCTCCCGCGCCCGTCGGGCTGAACCTCGCCGATGGCGTGTGGGCCAAGCGATGGGTCGCGGTCTACGGGTCTCTGCTTGACCGGGGCAGTCATGCCGACACCAGGTTCGCGACCGGTGCCCTCTACAGTCCTGCGTTTGACCGATGGAAGATGATGTCTGAGGGGTCCCGGCTTTCCCCGCAGGCCACATCGCTCGTGTGGCGATGGGACGACGTCGCGGGTGCCTTACTCGCCTGGGACTACGAGGCCAGATATCAGGAGCCCGAGGACCCGTGGGGGTTCGGCTGGCCAAAGTCCAAGCGGATGCCGTTCGAACCGGGAGAGTGCTACCCGGATAGCGCGACGTTTGACAGAGAGCGGACCGTGTTCGCCTTCTACTGCGGTCAAGCGGCGCTCTTCGCTGGGTCAAGGTGGACCGAGCTCCACGGCGGTCCGCTCGATGATGTGGTCAGCACCGATGCGGGGGCCGAGTACCAGCTTTGGCGCTTCGCCGACCTGGTGCCGGCCGACGAGGTCCTGGCGATGAAACTTGAAGGCATCACGGTCCGGTCCCCGGCCTCTCCCGGCGACTCCGGGGTCTGCTACGGATGCCCCGGCTTCCCGACGAGCTTCTGGGTCTACCGCGACACCCCGCCTTCCTCCCAAGACGTGCCATCGTTTCCCGGCAACCCTCCAAACTGCGAGACGACGACCGATTATTCACCGACCTTCGTCCCGGCGAGCGGTCCAGCCGGGTCTTCCTTCTCAGTGGTTGGTCCGGTGCCGATTCGCGCCGAGGATGGAACCCGAGACAGCGACCCCCGCGGAACCGTGAGCGTCTGGTGGAACGCGAACTGGGACGGATGGACCGACCTGGTGCCCGGGGGGAAGGACCCGGAGCCGGTCAATCCTGGAACTGAGGTGGTCAAGGTCGGAGCCGACACCTACTGGGACAGCTGCGGCTTCTGGGTCCGTGCCAGGGTGCCCGAGGATGTTGCGCCGGGTGAGTACCAGGTGGTCGTCATCATCGGGAGTCGTAAGGGCGCGACGACGGTCTACGGTGACCCGGGCGATTCCTTCACGGTGACGACGTGAGATGAGAATCCACTTGGTGACCAAGATAGCGATGGTGCTGAGCCTCCTGCTCTTCGCGTGTGCTCCAGCGCGCCCTTCCAACGACCGGCCCAACCCGGCCCCGAGCAAGGTTGACACGAGCCACGCGAATCAGGGTGTTCCCGTCGGGGCAGTTAGCTTGTCGGTCGATGGCGTCATCGTGGTGGGAGAGCACACGGAGTCCGTGGTTGTAGGAGAGCAGGGGCTTTGGGTGAGCCTTCTCGGCCGGTTGGGACCATCTAGGCAGACACTTGCGCTGTTCGACCCCGAGAGCCGCGAGGAAATAAGGCGTCTGGAGGCTGGAAGCTCCGGTGACTTCACAGCTGCCGACGGCTGGCTCTGGGTGATTGACCGGGAAGATGGTGCGAAGGTCGTTCACAAGGTTGCTGAGGACACGGGTCAAGTGGCGGCGACGGTTCCTCTTCCCTCCCACTACGCCGGACCGATTCTGGCCACAGGCCACGCGGTGTGGGTCGGCATAGTTGACCCAAACGGCGGTGATTGGAAGCACGCGGAACGCTACGTATTGAAGCTCGACCCCGAGTCGGGGGCGGTCATCGACCGTATCCCTGCTGAGTTTTGCGGACCTAACGACGCGCAATGCGGCGGTGACCCCGACTTCGTGTCGGCGGGCGGTTACGTCCTGGCCCGTGGGTTGGAAGGTGGCCGGGTCGTTCGCATCGATGAGCAGTCGGGTGAATCATCAGAGTTCGGGGTTGGCCTCCGAAGCAACCTCGCCGTCGGAGAAAGTGAGGTATGGGTCCAGACCAGCCGCGGCGGGAAGGGAAGCCGAGGAGTCGGTGCTATCGTTCGCATCGACCCGGAGGCAGGTCGAATCATGGGTGACCCCCTCCATTACGCGTCGTCCATCGGCGGCCTTCCACGTCGGATACATGGGGCCTCTCCGATTGGGGTCATCGATGGTCGGGTCATCGTGTTCGGGCTGGACGATGAAGTATCAGACGCCATCGTCGGAGTTCTCACAGAAGACGGAAGTCGTATCGGACGAACCACTCGCGCCGGCCTGTCTTACGTTACCGATGTGGTGCTGGATGCGGAGAATGACGCCGTGTGGGTCGTTCATCCCTACGAGATAACCAAGGTTGCACTGCACTCCGACCTCGGGATTGCATCGTGAGTGGAGGCCCTCGGTGGCTCCCTCCGGTGGCTTGCCTGCTGCTCGTCGGGCTAGCTTTGGCCTCATGCAGCCAGGGCCCTCCGCCGACCGGAGGAGCCTCCCCCCAAGCCCCGGCCTCCACCGTCGCTCAACCTCAGGTGCGGGAGTGGACGCGGCGCTACGACGGAGGTGACTGCCAAACGGACGGTGCCGCCGGGCTCGCGGCGTCAGCCTCAGGCGAAGTCTTCGTCACAGGGCACAGCACCGGTCGCCACGGCGAAGTTGACTATGTGACCCTCGCCTATTCGCCGAGCGGGCACGTCCTGTGGGAGCAGCGATATCCGGATGGCGACACTGGCCAGGACGCGGCGGCTGCTATCGCGCTCAGCCCCGACGGGCGAGTGGTCTTCGTCGGGGGACGGACCGACCGTGAGGACGGCAACGCGCACCCATCCACCATCGCGTATGCGGCCGACGACGGAGAGTTGCTATGGGAGGCGACCTCCACGATGCCAGATGTCGAGGCTGGACGAGTGAAGTCGATTGTGGCGAACCCTGATGGTTCAAGCGTCTTCGTCACTGGTCATGTGTGGGGGGAAAGAAACGATTTCTTCACGGCCGCCTATGACGCGACCACGGGCGGGGAGTTGTGGAATGCCCGCTACGGAGGTGAGGCCCAGGACCTCTCTCGGGCAACCACGGTGTCGCCCGACGGTCAGCGGGTCTTCGTGACGGGTGTTAGCAGTGGGAAGCGTGGAACCGGTATCTCCGACTATGCGACGGCTGCTTACGATGCTGGAAGCGGGCAAGAGCTATGGGTCGCCCGCTACGACGGTCCTGGCCACGGGAGCGACTACGCTCGTGCAATCGGCGTGAGCCCACGTGGGGACTTGGTGTTCGTCACCGGCGGCAGCGCGGGGGATGGCACCCGAGGCGACTTGGCTACGGTCGCCTACTCGGCATCCGACGGGGCGCAGGTTTGGGAACGCCGTTTCGATGGGTCCGCTGGGTGGTACGACGACGCCTCTTCGCTCGTGGTCTCTCCACTAGGCGACGCTGTTTTCGTTGCTGGCGGCACGATGGGAGGACCGAACGGTGACCTTGAGTTCGTCACCATCGCCTACGACACCGCCCAAGGGGAGAGTCTCTGGATGCGCCGGTTCGGTCGCTGGCCCGGTATTCGCGACGACTACGCCACCGCCGTCACGGTGGCCCCGAGTGGGTCCCACGTTTTCGTTGCAGGTCGCAGCGACGGGCGGCAGGAGGGTGACTACCTTCTGATGCGCTACAGGGCGGGCGACGGCAGCGGAGACTGGCACAAGTTCATCGACGGGGATGGCAAGGAGGATGCGGCAACCGCCATCGCCTCCATCGGTGACGGCTCGCACATCGCGGTGACGGGTTCATCGGCGGGCAAGTGCCGCGCCGACTTCATGACCGCTTCCGTCGCTGTTCCAGAGCGCGGGAATCTGTAGCCACCCCGGGAGCTATCCCTTTTTCGGCGGAGCGCCCGCCTCTGAGGCGATGCCCCTGGAGATGACGGTCGTCCACGTTCGTGGGCTGGGGAGGAGGAGGCCTGCATCATCGGTCTCGTAGGTCGCCCCTTCGAGGAACGTTCCCGATACTGGCTCGAAGAC
>CAZXFL010000038.1:0-12025 GCA_964640385.1 uncultured Actinomycetes bacterium | reverse complement strand
AGTCTGGGCCGTGTCTCAGTCCCAGTGTGGCTGATCGTCCTCTCAGACCAGCTACCCGTCGTCGCCTTGGTAGGCCGTTACCCCACCAACAAGCTGATAGGCCGCGGGCCCATCCCAGACCGTCGGAGCTTTCCTCGGCAGATCATGCGATCCGCCGAGAGTATCCGGTATTAGCTCCGGTTTCCCGGAGTTATCCCGATGTCTGAGGCAGGTTGCCCACGTGGTACTCACCCGTTCGCCGCTTTCCACCAGGGGCAAGCCCCTGGCTTCACGCTCGACTTGCATGTGTTAAGCACACCGCCAGCGTTCGTCCTGAGCCAGGATCAAACTCTCCGTAGAAGTTGTGGATCCGCTCCTTATAGGGAACGGGTTCACTTTTTCATTTGGATGGGTCGGGAACCTTGTGGGCTCCTCCCCCGAGTCGATCCGGCCGGATCTGTTCTTCCGGATGGATCATTCGTTAGTACTGAACTCGCCGGTCGTTCAGGCACACCGAGGTGCGCCTTCCCGACAGACGGGAACGCACTGGCTTTTGGCACACTGTTCAGTTCTCAAGGTGCGGATCACGACCCCTGACAAGCGACAGCGCCGGGCACGAGGCCCGGCGCCTAGCCGGTTCACCGTGGTTCCTGTGGTGGCCGAGCTAAGGCGTCACTCCCGCTCTCCAGTTGTCGTGGGGAGACAAGCTCCCATACGGACTCCCCTCAGTGAGGGCTGTTCGTGCTCACGATAGTAGCACCGACCGTCAAATTGCGCCCGAAACCGCAGGTCGGGACAGTTGTCGCTCTCAGGGGCGGAGCCGGACGAACTTCCGGCGCCCAACCTGGAGCACCACGCCGGCCAGGGATGCCGGGTCCAGCTCGGCCTCGGGATCCTGCGCCTGCTCCCCGCCGATGCGAACTCCGCCCTGGGCTACAAGTCGCCTCGCCTCGCCGTTGGACGCCGCCAGACCGGCCCCTACCAGCAGCTTGGGCAGCCAGACCTTCCCGTCCTTGATCGCATTGGCAGGGATATCCATCTCGGGCACGTCGTCAGGGATCTCGTGTTCCCGATGGATCTGCTCGAACCGATCCTCCGCCTGCTGCCCGGCGTCCGCGCCGTGATAGAGATCCACGACATCCCGCGCCATCCGCCGCTTCTCCGCCCAGAGGTCGAGGGAGCCATCCGCCAGCCCCGCGGCAACCCGGTCGGCCTGGTCGGGGTCTGTGAAGAAGTCGACCGTCAGTCTCCGATACCCCGCGATCAGCTCGTCGGGAACGCGGGCGAGCTTGCCGAACATCGTGTCCGGGTCGTCGGTGATCCCCACGAAGTTGCCCAGGGATTGGCTCATCTTCTGCACTCCGTCCGTCCCGACCAGGAGCGGCATCGTTAGGACCGCTTGCGGTTCTTGCCCGTTCGCGCGTTGGAGATCCCTCCCGACCAGCAGGTTGAACGTCTGGTCGGTCCCGCCCAGCTCCACATCCGCTTCCACGGCGACCGAGTCCTGGCCCTGCAGCAGCGGGTACAGGAGCTCCGTCAACGAGATCGGCTGACCGGCTGCGTACCGCTTGGCGAAATCGTCGCGTTCAAGCATCCGAGCGACCGTCGTCGAGGCGGTCAGGCCGAGCACGTCCTGCATGCTGAGCCGCTCGAGCCACTCGGCGTTGTAACGCACCTCGGTCGCGTCCCGGTCCAGGATCGCCCAGAACTGCTCGAGCAGCCGGTCCGTGTGGGCCTGAACCTCGTCCTTGTCTAGCCGCGGGCGCGTCTGCGAGCGCCCCGAGGGATCACCGACGCGGGCGGTGAAGTCCCCCACGATCAGCACGGCGATGTGTCCGAGTTCCTGGAACTGGCGGAGCTTGTGCAGGACGACGGCCCACCCGAGCGTGACGGCGGGTGCCGTCGGGTCCAGGCCGAGCTTGACGCGGAGCGGACGACCGAGCGCGAGCTTGGCGTCCAGCTCGTCCGCGGGGATGACCTCTGCCGCTCCCGCCAGGAGCTGGGCACGCTGGTCGGTCATGTGCCGGATGCTATCAAGGTCATCGGGGTATCATTGCTCCCCGTGGCCAGACCTTCCCGATCGTTCATCGCCACGCTCGCGCTGCTCGCGTTCGTGGCATCTGCTTGCCGGCTCCCCAAGCTGGAGGAGGCGGAAGCTACCGCGCCCGGCTTGGAGCAGACTTCCTATGTCTACGACGCCGACAAGCATCTCGTGACGGCGCTGCACGACGAGCAGGACCGGGAGGTCGTCCCCCTCAGGAAGGTCCCGAAGGTGGCGCAGGATGCCGTCATCGCCGTCGAGGACCAGCGATTCTGGGAGCACGGGGGGGTCGACGCCCGCGCGATCATGCGGGCAGCCGCAGAGAACGTCGAGGCGGGAAGGATCGTCCAGGGCGGTTCGACCATCACCGAGCAGTACGTGAAGAACGCCCTGCTCTCGGACGAGCAGACCCTCGCGCGCAAGTGGAATGAGGCGGTCCTTGCCTATCAGATGGAGCAGAAGTACACGAAGGAGCAGATCCTCCAGAAGTACCTCAACACGGTGTACTTCGGGGAGGGAGCGTACGGGATCGAAGCCGCCGCCCAGCGCTACTTCTCGAAACCGGCCGCCAGGTTGATCCTTCCGCAGGCGGCGATGCTCGCCGGCTTGATCGCTTCACCGAACGACAACAGCCCGCTCGGCCACAAGAAGAAGGCGATCCAGCGCCGAAACATCGTGCTGGACCTGATGCTCAAGCAGCAGCTGATCACGCAGCAGCAGTACAACAAGGCCAAGCATGGAGGGCTCCAACTCAACCCATCGGCGCAGGAAGAGGAGGAGTACTTCGCTCCGTACTTCGTGGACTACGTGAAACGGTGGTTCCTCTACAGCCCGGACCTGAAGTTCGGGACCTACGACGAGCGCGCCGACCTGCTGTTCGGAGGAGGTCTCCGGATCTACACGACGCTGGACCCGAAGATGCAGCGCTACGCCGATACGGCGGTCAACAACACGCTTTCCACCGCCGGCGACCCGTACGGTGCGATGACGGTGGTCGACCCCAAGACCGGCTTCGTCAAAGCTATGGTCGGCGGCCGCGATTGGTTCTCGCCGTCGGACAACTTCGCACGGATCAACCTGGCGACCGGCGGGAGCACCGGCCGCCAGGGGGGTTCGGCGTTCAAACCCTTCATCCTGGTCGCGGCCTTGGAGAACGGGATCAAGCCCAGTAAGAGCTTCCCTGCTCCGGGGTGCATCGTCATCAACGACAAGAAGTACATCGACAAACCGTGGAAGGTCTGCAACGCGGATCTCGGCTCCTACGGGGGCTCCATCAGCATGACCCAAGCAACCGCCGGCTCGGTCAACACCTATTTCGCCCAGCTCATGATGGCAGTCGGGCCGGAGAAGGCCGTGAAAGCCGCCGAGGAGATGGGCATCAGGTGTTGCACCGAAGTGACGTCGCCCGATGAACCGCTCCAGGCCGTCCCGTCCGCGGTCCTCGGAACGGAGGAGGTCAGTACGCTGGAGATGGCGTCGGCGTTCGGGACGATCGCGAACGGTGGTCGCCACGTCGATCCCGTGCCGGTATCCAAGATCACGGACGCTAACGGGCAGGTCCTGTACGAGGCTGAGCAGCGGTCTGCGCAGGTCGTCGATCCCAAGGTCATCGCCGATGCCGTCCCCATGCTCGAGGGCGTCGTCTCAGGTGGGACCGGCACCGCCGCGAACATCGGACGACCGCAGATCGGCAAGACGGGGACCGCGCAGAATTACTCGGACGCGTGGTTCCTCGGCGCGGTCCCCCAGCTCTCGGCCGCCGTGTGGGTGGGACACCCGGAAGGCCAGAAACCGATGAGCTCGGAACGGATCGGCACGGTCTACGGCGGGACGTGGCCGGCGCAGATCTGGCGCGCCTTCATGTCCAAGGCCGTTCGGGGCCTGCCGCGCGAGAACTTCCCGAAGGGGAACGTGGAATACGTGACGGTGGAGGTCGACACCTCCCGCAACAACTGTCGGGCGATCAAGTACACACCCAAGGGGTTCATCGACAGGGTCGACTACGTCAAGGGTTCCGAGCCGAAGAAGTGCAAGCAACCGACGAGCTTCGGTGTGCAGACCGTACCGCTCGTGGTCGGACGGTCCCAGGAACTGGCGGAGCTCGAACTGAAACGGGTCGGGTTCGAGGCGAAGGCCGTGAAGAAGCAGGCGGGCAAGCCCTACAACGTCGTAGTCGACCAGAACCCCGGTGCCGGTGAGGCGTACTCCACCAACAAGGTAGTCACCATCATCATCTCCGTCGAGGACGCGAAGTCCGGCGGCGGCAACAAGTCCGGCGGCGGGGACGGCTGACCGCTAAGCCGGCCTGCCCCCCGACACGAACGGGTCCCTGGCAACAACGAAGCGCCGATGATGATCGGTCCCGGAACTGATCCCCACCCGGGTGGTCACCGCGACGACCGCATCCCCGACCGGCGAACCTCGCTCGATCCAGAGCCGCTCCGACGTCATCAGGTCCAACCCATCCAGACCGCGGTCGACGCCGAACGCCTGGCAGAGCTTCGCCGGTCCTGAGCACAGGTTCCGCACCGCATCCGTTCCCCGGCGCTCGGCCATCACCGCGGCTCCTTCCAGTGGTTCCGCCGCCCGCAACAGGACCGCGCTCCCCTCCCCATCACGACCGGTGACGGCGTTCATGCAGTGATGCATCCCGTAGGTGAAGTACACGTACAGGAGGCCTGCTCGTCCGAACATCACCCGGTTCCGGTCGGTCGGACCGCGGAACGAGTGACTCGCTTCGTCATCGGGGAGATACGCCTCGGTCTCGACGATGCGCGCGGCCAGACGCGTTCCGTCCGCCTCTCGGCCGACCACCACCCGACCCAGCAGATCGCGAGCGACCTCGGGCGCCGCCCGGGCGTAGAACCGCCGCCCGAGGCGCCCGCTCACGCCTTCCGATCCTTGCGCAGGAACCGTTGCAGCTTGCCCCACGGCCAGGCGTTGATCACGTCGTCCTTGGTCAGCCAGCCGCGCTGCGCCGTCCCGACGCCGAACCGCATGGAGTCCAGGCCCGGCACCGAATGCGCGTCGGTGTCGATCGCGAACCGGACCCCGTGCCGGCGCGCCCACAGGATGTGCTCATCTTTCAGGTCGAGTCGGTCGGGATGCGCGTTGATCTCAAGAGCTGTACCGGTCCGCGCGGCTGCCTTGAAGACCTCCTCCAGATCCACATCCACCGGCTCGCGCTGACCGATCCGCCGCGTGGTCGGGTGGCCGATGATGTTCACAGAAGGGTTCTCCATCGCGCGGACGAACCGACGAGTCATCCCCTCCCTCGTCTGGTTGAAGTGCGAGTGCACGGAAGCGACGGTCACGTCGAAGCGCGAGAGGAACTCCTCGGGCCAGTCGACGCCACCGTCCGGGTCGATGTTCAGTTCCGAGCCGTGCAGCAGGACCATCTTCGGGTACCGATCCTGCAGCGCCCGGACCTTCCGCTGCTGCGCCTTGATCTTGGCATCGGTCATCCGCTGCATGGCCAGGTTCGGCGCGTGGTCGGTGACCGCGTAGTACGCATACCGCAGCCTCGCCGCCGCGTCCAGCATCTCCTCCAAGGTCGCGAGCCCGTCCGTGAGGTTGGTGTGCGTGTGCAGGTCTCCTCTGATCTGCTTCGGCTCGAGGACGGTCGGCAAGGTACCGTCCAACGCCGCCTCGATCTCGCCGCGGTCCTCGCGCATCGCCGGTGGGATCCACGGAAGTCCGAGTTCCTCGTACACTGTCCCCTCGGTCTCGGCAGCGATCAGCGTTCCGGTCTTGGCCGCGAACAGGCCGTATTCCGAAAGCTTGAACCCCTTGCGGACCGCGATCTCCCGGATCCGGACGTTGTGGGCCTTCGAGCCCGTGAAGTAGATGAGGGCCGCTCCCCAGACGTCGGGTACGACCACCCGCAGATCTACCTGGTGGCCCTTCGCCGTCACGATCGAGGACTTCGTCTCGCCGTGCGCGAGCACGCGATCGGCCAGCTCCGAGGCCACGAAGCCGTCCATGATCGGCATCGGGTCGGTGCTGGTCACCAACACATCCACATCGCCGATCGTTTCCGCCATCCGGCGAAGTGACCCGGCGCAGGTGACGCGTCGGACCTGCTTGAGACCGGACAACTCACCGATCACCCGATCCGCCAGATCGGAGGCCGCCCCAAGCTGCATCCGCCCGCCGGCCTTCTGTCGTGTGGCTATGCCCTTGAGGATGTTCTCCCCGGTCTTGGCACCGAACCCCTTGAGCCCGGCGAGCCGTCCGCCCTCGATGACCTCCCTGAGGTCCTCGATCGATGCGACCCCGCGTTCCTCGTACAGCAACATGGCCTTCTTCGGGCCCAGGCCCGGCACCGTCATGATCTCCAGCACGCCGGCCGGGATCTGCGCCCGCATCTCGTCCAGTTCGGCGATGCGTCCGGTCTGCAGGTATTCGAGGATCTTCTCGGCGATCGAGCGCCCGACCGCCGGGATCGCCATCAGTTCCTTGAGATCGGAACCCGCGATGTCCTGGTGGTAGCCGCCGACGGATCGCGCCGCCTTCTCGTAGGCGCGAGGCTTGAAGGGGTCGCTCGACAGGATCGCGAGCAGGTCCGTGTACTCGTAAAGGAGCGCCTCGATCTCGTCGTTCGCCCGAGCCATCTAGCGGTCGAACGCGAACAGCAGGATCGCCTTCTCGGTGTGCAGGCGGTTCTCGGCCTGGTCCCACACCACCGACTGCGGCCCGTCGAGTACTTCATCCGTGATCTCGAGCCCTCGGTGCGCCGGGAGACAGTGCATCGCGAGCGCATCGGGCGCCGCCAGTGCCATCGCAGCGGCGTTCACCTGGAAGGGGGGGAAGACCGCCTCTCGCGCTTGGGCTTCGGACTCCTGTCCCATGCTCGCCCATACGTCCGTGTAGACGATGTCGGCGCCCGCGGGAGCGGCAGCGGGGTCGTCGGTAACCTCCACGGCTCCTCCGCTCGCTGCCGCCAGTTGGGACGCGCGCGACGCGATCCGCACGTCCGGCTCGTACCCCGGCGGACACGCGACGCGGACGCGCATCCCCGAGAGCGCGCCCGCGAGCATCAGTGCGTGGCAGGTGTTGTTCCCGTCCCCGAGGTAGGCGAGCGTCAAGCCCGCGAGCTCCCCCTTCCGCTCCTTGATCGTGAGCAGGTCGCCGACCGCCTGACAGGGGTGCTCCAGGTCCGAAAGGGCGTTGAGAACCGGGGCGTCGGCCGCGGCGGCCAGCCGGTCGAGCCGGTCCTGACCGTAGGTCCGAAGGACGATCGCCTGGGCGTAGCAGGAGAGGACCCGTCCGGTGTCCTCGAGGGACTCGCCCCTGCCGAGTTGCAGATCGGTCTCGGTCAGGATCACCGCGATCCCCGCCATCTGACCGACGGCGACCTCGAACGAGGTGCGGGTCCGGGTTGAGGGCTTCTCGAACAGCATGGCAACGGCGGTCCCCTCGAGCGCGGTCGCGACGCTCTGCGGATCCGCCTTGATCTTCGCCGAGCGTTCGAGCAGCTGCGCCAGCTCGTCCGCCGACAGGTCGGCGATCGACAGGAAGTCCCTCACGGCGGCAGTCTACCCGCGGAGTTCCGCACCGAAGTCGGCAGCCAGGCGGGCCGCGATGCGAGCGACGGCCTCATCCGCCTCCTCGTCCGTGAGCGTCCGGTCGGGGGCGCGGAAGTCCACCGAGAACGCCACGTTCCGCTTGCCCGCGGGGATCGGTTCGCCCGCGAACACATCGAATAGAACGGCAGAACCGGTGACGTCTCCACCGGCCTCCAGCAACGCCAACCGGATCGCGTCCGCGGGCACGTCCGCCCCGACGATGAACGCCAGATCCCGGCGGGTCGGCGGGAACCGGGGAACATCGACGTACGCCACAACAGGGTCCGCCCCCGAGCGGAGGCCGTCGACCGCCAGGACACAGATCGCGACACGGCCCGACAGGTCCCGGTCCGCCGCGACGCGCGGATGCAGTTCACCGATGAGACCGGCGTGCCGGCCGGCGATCGTCACGGTTGCGGAGCGCCCGGGGTGCAGCGGCAACGGGGCCGGATCCCCGAGCGCCCAGTCACGTAGTCCGAGCCCATCGAACAACCCCTCCATGACCCCCTTCGCGTCGAACAGGTCCAGCTCGCGATCCGGTTCGGCCCATCCGAACGACGCCGGTCCCGTCATCGCGAACCCGACCTTCTCGACCTCCTCGACCGGATCGCCGGCACGGAACACCGTTCCCACCTCGAACACGCGTGCGGTCCGCACGTTGCGAGCCTGGTTGTGCTGGAGCGCCCGCAGCAGACCGGGGGTGAGCCGGGTGCGCAGGTAGCCTTCCTCCGCCGACACCGGATTGGACAGGCGGATCGCTGGCTCGACCGGATCGCCCATCAGCTCAAGATCCGCAAGGGACGCGAACGAGAGCGACCGGACCTCGGTGAGGCCCAGCCGAACCAGCAGCTCCCGCAGCCGCCGCCGGAACGCGTAGGCGTCCGGCATCCCCCCCGCTTGGCGGACTTCCGGAAGCGTCGAACCCACGCGCTCGTAGCCCCGGTCGACGCGGACGATCTCCTCGATCAGGTCGATCTCGCGCTGCACGTCGCCCCGGAAACCCGGGACCTCAACCTCAACGAGATCATCCCGCTGCTCCGCCACGAACCCGACCGACGCGAGTCGCCGCGCCACCTCCTGCCGGGACAGCTCGTCGGTCCCCAAGACCGCGGCGGCACGGGCAGGCCGGACGCTCACCCGGCGCCGCGACGCCACCGAGCCCGCCTCGGCAAGACCCGCCAGGATCGTCCCACCCGACCACTCCGCGACCAGGTGCGCCGCGCGGTCCGCAGCGTAGGCAACCGACTCGGGGTCCGTGCCGCGCTCGAAGCGCATCGAGGCTTCGGTGGACACACCCTGGCGGCGCGCGGTCCGAAGGATGCCGGTCGGCTGGAAGTACGCGGCCTCGAGGAGGACGTCGCTCGTGGCCTGCGACACCTCCGCGGCGGCGGACCCCATGACGCCCGCGATCGCGACCCCCTTCGCCCGGTCGGCGATCAACAGGTCCTCGCCCGTCAAGGTCCTGGCCACGCCGTCGAGCGTCGTGAGTTCCTCTCCTTCTTCGGCCCGCCGCACGATGATCGAGGCCCCCTCCAGCAGCGGCAGATCGAACGGATGCAGGGGGTGGCCGACCTCCAACAGGGTGTAGTTCGTGGCGTCCACGACGTTGGAGATAGGACGCATGCCGGCGGCGGTCAGGCGCGCCTGGACGGTGATCGGCGACTCCCCGACGGTGAGGCCGCGGATCACCCGCGCCAGGTAGTGCGGGCAGCGCTCCGGATCGAGGATCTCCACGCTCGCGACGTCGGTCGCCTTCTCATGGCCCTCATGGACCGCCGGAGCCGGGATGGTGAGCGGGGCGCCGGTCACCGCCGAGGCCTCCCGCGCGACCCCGATGACCGACATGAGATCGGGCCGGTTCGGCTCGATCTCGATATCCAAGATGGCGTCCCCGAGCCCGAAATGCTCGCCGACGTCCGCACCCAGGGGCGTGTCCGGCGGTAACACCATGATCCCGGTATGGGTATCGGCCACGTTCAGCTCGCGGGGAGAACACAGCATGCCCTCCGACTCGACGCCGCGCAGGGTGCGGACCTGCAACGGCTCCGGCAGCAGCGGGACCCGTGAGCCGGGCGGCGCATACGGCACCAGGTCACCGGACTGCATGTTGCGTACGCCCGCAACAACCGTCGCCTCCCCGGAGCCGATGCGGACGCGCGTCACGCAGAGCTTGGCCGAATCAGGATGGTCCGAGACCTCGATGACCTCCGCGACCACGACACCCGACAACCCGTCCCACGGCCGCAGGACCTCCTCGACCTTGACCCCGACCGCCGTCAGCGCATCGGCGAGATCCTCTGCGGACAGATCTGTCGGACAGAACTCGCGGAGCCAGGAGAGAACGACCTTCATCCGGTGCTCGCGAACTGCTCGAGGAACCGCACGTCGCCCTCGAAGAAGAGCCGGATGTCGGGGATCCCGTAGCGGATCATCGCGACCCGCTCCAAGCCCATGCCGAACGCGAAGCCCGTGTACCGCTCGGGGTCGTAGCCGACGTTCTCCAGGACCGCCGGATGCACCATCCCGGCGCCGAGCATCTCGATCCAGCCGTTGCCGCACGTCCGGCAGCCGGTCCCGCCGCACCGGAAGCAGGAGACATCCACCTGGGCGCCCGGCTCGACGAACGGGAAATACGAGGGCGAAAACCGCACCCGCTGCTCAGGACCGAACAACGCTTTCGCGAACGCCTCCAGCGTTCCCTTCAGGTCGGCGAACGTGATGCCCTCATCGACGGCCAGTCCCTCGATCTGATGGAACACGGCGGAATGCGTCGCGTCGAGGGTTTCGCGCCGGTAGACGCGCCCCGGCGAGACGATATACACGGGAGGCTGCTGCGCCTCCATCGTGTGGATCTGGACCGCGGACGTCTCGGTCCGAAGCAGCAGATCCGGATGACCCTCCACATCCACGAAGAGCGAGTCCTTCAAGGACCGGGCCGGGTGATCCGGAGGGATGTTCAGCGCCGTGAAGTTGTACCAGTCGGTCTCGATCTCGGGACCCTCGGCCACACGGAACCCCATGCGCATGAACACATCGACGATCGCGTACTCGGTGATGGTCAGCGGATGCAGGGAACCGGGCGGACGACGGCGCCCGGGCAACGACACATCCACGCGGTCGGCGGCCAGGAGGCCGGATTCCGCCACGGCCTGCAGCTCGGCCCGCCGTGCCGCGAGCGCCTCGTCCAACGCCTGCCGAACCTCGTTGGCCCGCTTGCCGACGGAGCGGCGATGGTCCGGCTCCAGTCCCCTGAGCGACCTCTGCACCTCGGCGTAGCGCGACTTGCGGCCAAGGACGGCGGTCTGGGCTCGGTCGAGCGCCGGGGTGTCTGCTGCGGCGGCGGCAAGGGCGCGGCCGTTCTCCAGTTCTTCGTCGAGGGTGCGAAGCGCCTCAGCCGGCTCCATGGGTGCCGAGTCTAGCAAGGGGAACTATCCCTTCCCGGGCGGTAGGTGTTGTTTTAGGCACGATTGGCCCCCGGTGTGACGGTGGGGCTAGGGTTCGACGATCCGAACGGCAAGGGGGGCGCTGGGTGACACTCAGGACGAACGTGTATGTCGACGGATTCAACCTTTACCACCGCCGATTGCAGGGCACGCCTTACAAGTGGCTCGACTTGCGGGCACTCGCCGAGTCCTTGGCCCCTGGAACCATCATCGGGCGAATCCGCTACTTCACGGCGCAGGCCCTGCCAAGGGCGGGCACGGGCGGCGAGGACGTGCGACAGAACGCCTACATCCGAGCCCTCCGCACCCTTCCCGGCGTCTCCGTTCACTGGGGCCTCTTCAAAGAGCGCGAGAAGGAGAGACCACTCCGTGACGATCCGACCACCAAGGTCTGGGTACTTCACATGGAGGAAAAGGGCTCGGATGTCAACCTGGCCTCCCACCTGATGCTCGACGGGATTCTGCACGGAGAGGTGTTCGACCAGGCCCTCATCATCTCGAACGACTCGGATTTGCAGACGCCGATTCAGATCACGCGCAGACACCTCGGGTATCGAGTCGGCGTGGCGATTCCCGGAACCAACAAGGCCATCCGTCGTAGCAGCCTCAAGGCGGACTTTTACACTCGGATTACGGTGAACAAGCTGAAGCAGTGCCAGCTGCCCGCGACATTGGAAGACGAGATCGGAACGATTACCAAGCCCCCCACTTGGTGACGGCCCCTGGAAAGCAGAAGGGCCGCCCGAGGGCGACCCCTGCGCCCGATCACCTAGATGATCGGGTCCGTGAAGGCATGATGCCATACCGTCGTGAACAATGTCAAGGGCATAACCGCAGGTCAGGGGTACTTTGTTGATGTCATCCCGAGAACTGTACACAGCCCATGAAGGGTACTTGACGGCGGTACCGCCCTTTGGTATATTCATCCCATGCCTAAAGTAGACCGAAACAACCCGAAGCGAGGATCGGCCTCGGAGTCGCGCTACTCCCTCATG
>CAZXFL010000037.1:0-12685 GCA_964640385.1 uncultured Actinomycetes bacterium | reverse complement strand
CGGCGAGCGCCTAGAGTGACAAGAACGGGTTGAGATTGAGTAAAAGCACCCGACGAGCAAGAAGTCCCACGAAAACAACGTCAAGATCACGGCCGCCGATCCCGGCAGACGCCTGGCTTTCGAGGCGGTCGAGACGGACGTCATGCTTGTTGAGAAGGGCGAGCGTCCGATCGAGCCCGATCTTCAGTCGGGACGAGTCCGGCCATTCCTCGGGAGGCAGCTCGATCCCGTGGAACCACTCCTCGAGGTCCACGGTGAACGCATGTTGTGGTCGGTCATCTGCCGCCTGGGGAGTCATCGTCGGCGATGGTACCCGCTCAGACGCGGATCTCGGCGATAACGAACGGGTTCAGGAACGTATCGCGCAACGACGCGGGCATCCGTTCCACCCAGACGCGGGCGGCGCCCCGGAGCGGAAGCAGGGACACGATCCTCATGGCGGAAAGCCTATCTGGTGGCCCGGCCGTTCCTCAGGTCACACGGACGCGAGCCTCAACCAGGTCGCCAAGATCCATGTTGTCGTCTCCGAGGTCGATCAAGGACTGCAGGAGAAGGCGCACGCGCACCGTCTTGCCGGGGTTCACCTTGTTCGTCAGCTTGACCTTGATCAGCAGCTCATGGTCGTCCGCCGGGGAGAGCAGGGGAGATGCATGGGTGCCGCTGATCACGGCGGGCGTGACCTCCGCGCCGGTCGTACGGTCGTAGATCCACACCTTCGCCCACGCCGAGGGCGTCACCATGCCGCCCGTGAAGAAGTAGGTGTCGTCGACGCTTCCGAGATTCACGGCCCGGGCTTGGAACCACACCGTCCTTCCCGGGCGAGCCTTCACCAGCTTCGCCAGGACACCCTCCGAGGAGAACTCGTTCTCGCTGATCCAGTGAGGGGGATCGCGGAGTTCATCGATCATCAGGTCCGGCCGGATGTCCCAGGCGACCCACCAGTTGTGGGTGGTCGCGGGCCCCTGGTTGCCGGCGACGTCCGTCGCGCGTACCTCGAAGGTGTGCGTGTCGAGCGTCAGCGGAGGGGAGTCGAACGGACTCGTGCACGGCGCAAAGGGCCCGGCGTCGAGCCGGCAGGCGAACGTCGTGTTGCCAACGGGCGCGCCCGCCTCCTCTGCATGGAACTCGAAGGTGGTCAGTGGCTCAGATGGATCAAGGGGAACCGCGTCCAGGACCGTGACCGGGGCGACCGTGTCGACCGTGAACGAGCGGGAGGCCGGGGTCGGGTCCGTCCGTCCCCCGAAGGTCGCGCGGATCTGCACCGTATGGGGACCATCGGCCAGCGGCCCGGTGCTCCAGTTGCCGCTGGTCCCGTTCCCGCAGTTCACCCACGGGCCGGCGTCGAGGCTGCAGGTGAAGGTGTCGTTGGCAGATGTCGCATGGAAGGTGAACCACGGGTTCGCCTGCGGGACGGTTCCGATGGGACCGGAGTCGATCACCGTGTCCGGCGTGAAGTCGATGACCCAGGTGCGCTGGGCCGGCGTGTTGTCTCGGTTCCCGGCCGCATCGCGGGCGCGAACCTCGAACAGGTGCGTCCCCTCGCCGAGTGCCTGTTCGCTGAAGGGCGACAGGCAGGTTGCCCACCCGCGCCCGTCGACCTGGCACTGGAAGGTCGGGGGCTGATCGATCGGGTCGAAGACCCCGTGGAAGACGAACGTGGCGCCCGCGAGAGCCGACGGCGAGGGAGGACCCTGGTCGATGACCGTGTCCGGCCGCACGCCGTCGACCCGCCACTGGTGGGTCTTCTTCGGGATGGCGACGCCGTTCACATCGGTCCCGCGTACCTCGAAGGTGTGCCATCCGTCTTCCAGGCCGTTGAAGACCTGCGGGCTCTGGCAGTCGTCCCAGTACCCGCCCTGCGCGGGATCGAGCCGGCACTCGAACGAAGACGGCTTCGTCGCCTCGAACGCGAAGGCGACGTCTGGGGTGGAGGTCTGCCCCGGGTCGGTCGTGAGGAAGATCTCCGTCTGGGTGGGGTCTGCGGTGAATGTTCGAGCGACGACCGGGCTCAGGTTGCCCGCGTGGTCGCGCGCGCGGAACTCGAACGTGTAGGCCCCGGGGCCTGGCAGCCACCGGTGCAGCGGGCTGGTGCACGGTCCCCATGGCTGGGCGGGGTTCGGCGCCGGCGGGATGATCTGACATTCGGTCTGCGCGTCCGGCTCGGAAGCCGAGAGCGTGAAGTCGACATCGCTCTTGAGGATCGTCGCTCCGTTCGCGGGGCCGGAGTTGATGGTCACGGTCGGTGCCGCGACGTCGACGGTCCAGGTGAACGCCGCCACGCTGCTGACGTTGCCGGCAGGGTCGACGGCTCGCATCTGGACGACGTGCGGTGCCTGTGCGAGCCCGTTGTACACGAGGGGTGGGATGCACGGGGCGAAGGCCGAACTGTCGAGACGGCACTGGAACGTCGCCGTGGTGTCCGACGACGAGAACAGGAAAGTTGCCGATGTCGAGTTGACGAACCCGGGGAGGCTGCCCGGCGCTTGCTGCGGTGTTCCGGTGATGGTGGCGTCCGGGGCCGTGACGTCGATCGTCCACTGCCAGACCTGGAAGGGGCCCCACGCCCCTGCTCCATCCCTGGAGCTTGCAGCGAACGTGTGCAGACCGGGCTCGAGCCCGGTGAACACGACTGGCGACGGGCAGTAACGGATGAACGGCTGCGTGTCGACCGCGCACCTCGTTTCGACCGACCCCGAGGAGGCGTGGAGGGTGAAGGCCGCGGTGGTCGATGCGGAATAGGCTGGCGGTCCGGAATCGATGTAGGTGACCGGCGCGGTGGCACCCGCCGGTTGGGCGGGGGTCGCCAGCAGCGCGATCAGCGTGAGCGTTGTGGTGACCGCTGCCAGCTTCCGCCGATCTCGCCGGACCTTCATGACCGTCGCCTCCTCGGGCGTCAGGAGATGCCTGCACTGTCATCCTGGGGCATTGGATCGTGGCTGCCGGGGGGCGAATGGCCTCCTTCCGCTGGGATAGCGATTCGGGCGGCGTTCCTCCCTGCGAACGGGGGTGCCTGCGCCTACTCGGGGCCGATGACGTCGCCGTAGAGGCTGCGATCGGGTGGTTGGGCGGGCCCGGCGATCGCGCGGCGGCAGCCGTCCACGATCAGCGAGTGAGTGGTCATTCCGAGTTTCCATGTTGGACCTACGACGCCGCGTCCGGCCACAACACCAAGCCGCTCCTCCACTGCCAGATATCCTCGAACCCCACGTCACCCAGCAATCGGTAGACCTTCGTGACGCCGAGCGATCGAGCCTGGTTCGGTGTCTGCCTCGATACCGCCGACCTCAAGGACGATCTGGTTTGCGTAGCGTTTGGCCGCGCTCGTCCTGGACACGCCGTTCCTGAGGGGGGTGAACGAGACCGAGCCGCTCTCGGCACCTCGCCATGCCGGCAGCGATCCGATGGCGACGCCATCGGTCAAGAAGACGAGCCCGATCAACACGAGCATCAGCGCGTAGCTCGACGCGGGCAGAAGGCCACCCGCCAGCAGGAGGAACAGGCCAACGCTTCGCCAGGGATGGGCCCTTCGCCACCCGATCGCGGTGCTCGAGAGACACCACAGTGCCGCAGCGTAGACGACGGTGGGCGCTGACAGGCGCAGGCCCGATGTCCACAACGCGAGGATGCCCGTCACCGACCCGTTGAGCACGCGCGCCAGCACCAGGCCTGCCGCCAGGAGCCCACCGACTACGATCGGTCCGCCAGAGAGCCCGCCCTCTCGCCACCAAGAGCAGAACAGCAGCACGCTCGTGACCACGGCCGCCCACTCGGCCAGGATCTGCGCCGCGGCGCCGCCCGGCATCGGGCCCCCGCCGCCGATCAGCACCACATCGGTCGCAAGTCCTGCGTAGGCCGAGCATGCCGCCGTGAGTGCAGCGCCTGCGACCGCAAGGCGGAACGCGCCGTCAACCCGAGTTCTGGCTACCGCAACGCAGACGCCCACGGCCAACATCAAGAACAGCAGTCTCGCGACCGGCATCGCGAGTTCGGCCCCCGTGAGGATCCCTGTCACCGAGGCGGCCAGGAACGCACCGATGGCACCGGCCACGGGTCGACGGCCACGATGCCACGCACGCCATGCGACGAAGGCGAGTGCGATGAAGGCGAGGACCGATGCCAGGTTGAACGCGAAGGAGCCGAGCGTTGTCCCGACGCGGTACACGACCGCGAACGCTCCTTTCTTCGGCAGGAAGATCCCGATCCGGTAGAACAGACGCATCAGCAACAACTCAGCCAGCGTCGCCCCAGCCAGTGCCAAGGCGATACGCGCCAGCGTCGGCCCGCGGGACCGCATCGCCGAGGCGTTGGAGGGCGGGGACGCGCGTTCTGCTGTCCCGAGCGCCGCGAGCAACATCAACGTCCCGCCGATCCCTTGGGCCGCCCGGGAATCATCCACACGCCGAGCAGCACGAACATGACGATCACGACGAGGAAGAGCCAGTATGGGGATGGACCGCGGGACGGAGCACGGTCGAACGATACGGACAGCGTCGCGAAACCGCTGACGGATTTCATGCCGTTCCGCTCGCCGGCCGACCCGTCCCACACGGCGAAGGCGAGGTTGGTTTTAGTCCCCACCGGCAGGTCGACGTTGCCGGTGCGCCCGACCTCAAGAGACCGGCGGAAGACCACCCGCCATCGACCGTCACGCCATTCTCCCACCCCGTCCACCGACGACACGTCGTCGGACGTCAGCGATCCGAATCCACCCGCTACGATGTTGTCGACGGCTGTCTCGTGAACCCCCGGCGCGACCGGGTTCCCCAGATCCCGGGCGGGCGCGAACGCAGGATCGCTGCTGAAGGGATAGTCGTCTACGACCGTGTTCGGGTACTGCTCGCGGATGCTGGGTGCCGGGTGTTCCTGCCACGCAGCGCGCCATTGCCAGATGTTCACCGACCGGGTCGGATCGCCCATGCACAGGGCGGGAACCGACTCCGAGCCATCCGCAGGGAACTCGACCGCCGCAGCGTCGGTGAAGTCTTGGACCCGACTCGCGGACCGGCTCGCCGTGGAGTCGGTCCACTCGAGGAGCACGTATAGGTTGTCGTTATCGTGAACGGCGCGCGCCAAGGCTGTGGACTTCCGACCGCCGTGAGGCGGCGTCACGTTCTGGGCCGACAACGGCATCTCGACAGGCGAGATATCCTCCCAGTACGAGTCGAACGGCTCCTCTGCAGGCACTTCTTCCCGCGAGGACAATGCCGTCAGGCGGGTCTCCGCGGACGCGGCGAACCGGAGGTCGAATGCCGTCAGGAGCCCCGCCGCCAGCACGGCGACCGTCAGGATCCCCGCGGTCCGGCGCCGGCGCTTCATCCCTCCTCCTCGCAGAAGGCCACCGACTCCGTCTCCTCCGCGCTTCCCAGGATCGTGAGCGGGATGCTGCGGGAACCTCTCGCCGGCTCCACGCCGAGCCGCGTGGACTCCTCATCCAGGAACACCCGAAGAAGCGTGGCCGCCCGGCTGTAGGGGGTATCGCCGTCAAGCGCCTCGATGCGACGTGTCACATCGGGCACCCACCGAAGGACATGGTCCGAGAGGAATGCGCGCTGGGCCTTCTCGCAGATCTCATGCCCGGATTCCTGACTCTGCACGATCGCCCAGCCGATCTTGTAGGTGAGCAGGTGCAAGAACTCCAACTCGACTGACAGTGCGTCGGGCCGCTCAGCATCGCATTCCATACCGAACGCTCGGTAGAAGCCCCCCAGATCCGCAAGTTCCTGCGTTTGACGGAAGACATCGCCGTGGGTGGTCATGTCGGTCTCATAGAGCGGGGCATCGACCGAGTGCACATGCTGGAACAGCGCCGTGTATGCGGACTCCAGCCCAGGGGTGTCCAGGGACCCGACGGCCTCGACGACGGCCTCGGCAGCCTCCTGCACGTCGATGGACAACGAAGGGACACAGGCGATGGCGAGGGGTAGGTCCTCCTCCCTCAGGATCGCAACCCGGTCGGCAAGCGGAAATGCGAAGACCTGGGCAAGCGCGCGATACACGAGGCTTCTGGCCAGGACCTCGTCGGCCCGAGCGTTCTCGTTGACATCGATCGTCATCGCTTCACCTCAGTACGAGTTCATATACTTGGCCGGCCGTTCCACCATCGGTTCGACAACAGAGACCTTCGCGGCCACATCCCCATTCGCGTCGTAGCCGATCACCGTGTCGTCATACATGGACCACTTCTTCCCGTTGATGACCGAATCCCGGACCTTGGATCCGGGCTTGATCTCGTAGCGGAAGATGATGCGCTGCGTGGCGCGGAAGAGCTGCAGGACCGCGAGCAGCTCACGTGGCGGCGCCATGTAGGTCTCGATGGCGTGGTCCACGCCCGGTCCGAACATCTGCGTCAAGTACTCACGCGGCACCCATCGCGGAGGGATGTAGTAGCCGTTGGGCTGCGTGCCGAACTGCGGATACAAGGGCAGCGCGACCTTGGCCACTTTCACCAGGTAGTACAGCGGGTTGTCGCGGTCCTGCTCCCACTCACCATCCTTGTCGATGCGCACCAAGCCCTGCATCCGGATCTTGCCTGGGCACACGGCCATGCAGCGCGTCTCCATCGGCAGGCCCTCGGAAAGCGGATCGCTCCCTTCGACGCGCGGGAAGCAGCCGATGCACTTCTCCGAGACCCCCGTCGTCGTGCGGTACATAGGCTTCTTATACGGACACTGCTCGACGCACTTCTGGTAGCCGCGACACCGCTCCTGGTCGATCAGGACGATGCCGTCGTCCTCGCGCTTGTAGATCGCGTTCCGCGGACAAGCGGCGAGGCATGCAGGATACGAACAGTGGTTGCACAGCCGCTGCAGGTAAAAGAACCACGGCGCATGGCGCGGCAGCTCCGTCCCGGGGCCGTACTGGTCCTTGACCCCCTTGGGCCCCCGGGGTGTGTCCTCGTTGGCATTCGGTCCCTTCCACTCCTCGTCGGTCGGCAGGTAGCCGAGTGCTTGTTCGGCGCCGCCCTGGTTCTCCGCCGCCTCGAAGATGGTCCGCCCCTTGAAGACCCCGTAGGGGTTGCCCTGCCCTCGGCTGCTCGTGTCCCACACTTGGGCGCCGGGATTGGCTGTCTCGAGCTCATCCAGGATCTTCACGTCCCAGCCGTCGGGATACCCGCCGTAGGGCTTGGTCTCGACGTTGTTCCACCACATGTATTCCTGACCCTCGGAGAAGGTCCAGGTGGACTTGCACGCCATCGTGCAGGTCTGGCACCCCAGGCACCGGTTGATGTTGAAGACGAATGCGAACTGGCGCTCTGGATGGGCCGCCTTGAAGCGATAGGCCATGTCCCGGCCGAGCTGCCAATTGCGAACCTTTTCAGACATCGGTGCTTGCCTCCTCCGGTCCGCAAACTTCCTCGACGAGCGCCGCGATCCGATCGGCGCCAAGCCGCTCGGAGGCCGAATGCGCACCGCCGTAGAAGGGCTGGCGGAACATGCCGAGGATGCGCTTGCCGGTCCAGCCCATCAGGGCGAACTCCTCGACGAAGGTCCGAGCCATCGCCTCCAGGCCGGCATCGTCGATAGGGCGGTCCAGCACGACACCGACGATCTCCAGTGGGTCTTCGGCCTCGACATCCTTGATCCGATTCATCGCGTCTCCTTGACGTAGCCACCGGAGAGGTAGCGCAACATGGCATCGCTCTCCTTCCCGGGCGTCTGCCCCGTCGTGCCCGGCTTCCACAGGCCCTTGCCATCAGGACCGCCATGCTCGGCGAACGTGACCTTTACCAGCGTCTCCTTCGGGACCGTGTTTACGGCGTGGTTGTCGGCCTCGTACCCGAAGACGAAGTGCACCGCGTCCTTGGACTTGTGGAAGAGCGTGTCGGTCTGGTGCATCGGCATCGACCAGTCACGGGTGAGTGACTGATGCGAGCCATACCGGAAGCTGGCTTGGTAGCCCGTATCGGCCGACACCGCACGCCCGTCGGCCCGGGATTCATGCGCCTTGACGGTCTTCTCGGTCGAGATGAACGGAGCGTGCTTGATCATGACGACGTCGTAGGGATAGGCGGGGTTGTACTTGACCCGCACCTTCAGCCTGGAAACCTTGTAGAACCAGTCATCCGGTTTCCATCCCCGGTAAGGGCGATCGGCTGGGTTGGCATCGACCCAGACGTAGTCGCCCGGCTCGATACCGAGGTCCTGCGCGGCCTGCGGGCACATATGCATCTGGTGCTCGGCCACGCCGGCTTGGCGCTTGTCGGTGCGGTACGGATCGGCGAAATCGCTTGACCAGATGAAGTTCCAGTCCGTGACCGACCACGACGAGTGGACGCTGTGCCGCGTCTTGGGCGTGACCAGGTAGAACCTCAGTCCGCTCTCCATGAGCGGGTTCGTTGTTTCCTTGGCCTCGGCCCACCCCATCTTGACGTTACGGACCGTGCGCTCGTCCCATCCCTTCGCATCGAGCGGGATGCCGTAGTCCTCCGGCCGGATGAGAGGGTTCGTCGAGACGATCACGTTCGGCAGGTACGGCGTCGCTTCGGGTCCCTCACGGTGCACGATGAAGTTCTCGCCGTACTCAAGGGCTTCGGGGATATCCGTGTAGGAGTTCAAACGGCCCGTGTCGGTGAAGAAGGGCACGCTGTCATGGATCTGTTCGTAGAACGGGATCCGGGGGTAGGTCCGGGTCATGAGCAGCGCAACGCCGGGTTCCCCGTACCCCCCCTCCATCAGCTTGTCGAAGTCATAGTCCGCGGTCGTCGCAGAACCCCCGAGGACGCGCCTGGCGTAGATGTGGCGCTTGTCGGGCGCGGCGAACGCCCAGTGGCTCGCGAACCGCTCATCTCCCGTTTCCTCCGCGAGGGCACGTGCGACTCCCGCCATGATGTCGATGTCGTCCTTGGTGTCGCCGGTCTTCTTGAGCCCGCCCTTCCAGACCTGCAGGAAGGGGTTCGAGCACGACGCCGTCATCTCGATGCCTTCGGATTCCATCCAGGAGTTGGCAGGAAGGATCAAGTCGGAGTACTCGCAGGTCGAGGTCATCTCGATATCCTGCGCAACAATCATGTCGATCTTCGGGTTGACGTTGAAGAGCATGTCGTAGGCGTGCTTGGCGTTGTTGAACAGGTTCACGTTGGAGAACCAGAGGGTCTTGGTGGGCGTCGGCATGTGGGTCGCACCGGTAAAGACCTTCCGCCCGTATTTCGGCGTGTTCACGATGAGCGGCGTCTCCCCGTGGTTCCAGTAGGCCGGTTCCTCGCCCTTGGCATGCTTGACGTAGGTGATGTCCTTCGGGGGGGTGTCTTCGTCCAGATGCTGGGCGAACGGGTCCTCGTAGAACCAGCCGTTGATCCCGGGTCCGCTCCAGTGGGTTTCCTGGAAGATGGCGGACTTGTAGTTGCCGGCCCACGTGTGGCAACCGGCGCCGGGCTTTCCGATGTTGCCCGTGAGCATCATCGGCAGATACATGGCCCGGTTGGCCAGCGTCGCGTGGAACCAGTGATTGATGCCCTCACCGATGTGGATGGCGGCTGGCTTGATGGTGGCCAGATCGTGCGCGAGCCGACGGATCAGGTCCTTGGGAGACCGGGTGATCTCGGCGACGGTGTCCAGGTCGTAGTCCTGGAGGTGCTGGCGGTAGAGCTGGAACAGTGACGCTACATCGACGCTCGTCCCGTTGAGGAGGCGCACCCGATGATGTCCCGTCAGAGCTGACTCCACGGGCATGTGCTCACCGATATCGTCGCGGGTGATCGCGACGGGACCCTTCGCCTCGGGGTCCCACACCATGTAGTCCTGCAGCTTCGCGTAGTCCTCTTCGGTCAGGCCCTGGTGTTCGAAGCTGGCGCCGTCCGAACGCAGGCCGGGCCGATAGTCGCGGAGCACGTCCGCGGGGTTGAGCCTCTTCCCCGTGTCGGCGCGGACCAGGATTGGCAGATCGGTGAACCGGCGGACGAAGTCCTCGTCGTACCAACCTTCGTCAAGCATGATCTTCGTGATCCCGAGGAACAGCGCCGTGTCCGTCTGTGGGCGAACCGGGATCCAGTAGTCGGCCTTGCTCGCGGGCGGACTGTACTCAGGGGCGATGACGACGATCGTGCCGCCGCGCTCCATGACTTCGTGGAAGAAGTGCGAGTCCGCCATCTTGTTCTCGACGAGATTCTTGCCGACCGCGACATGCAGCTTAGCGTGGCGCAGTTCGTTGAAATCGACGTCGGAGGCTTGCAGGCCGTGGACGAAGGGGTGGCCGGGCGCCTGGTCACCGTGCCAGGTGTAGTTCGACCAGTTACGCCCTCCGAGCGCCTCCTCGCCCTCCGTGCCCCGCACCTTGTTGTCGAGCAGCGCCATCATGTTCGAGAAGCGGTACATCCCGTACTTGCCGAGGACCCCGAGCAGTCCCATTCCCCCGCGGAACTTCATGGTCCGCGTGCCGGCACCCGCCATCGCCTCGACCATCTCGGGCGCATACCCCTCGTCCAGCAGTTTCTTTGCCCCTTCCTCGCCGCTGTAGTGGTTAGCCGTCGCGACGAAGGCGCGGGCCATGTAGCCAGACACCTCGTCCCAGCTCGCACGAACGAACGTGTCGGTGCCGCGCGCCGTGAAGCTGTACTTGTCCCGATTCTCCGCGTCCAGGTAGGGGAAGTCGTCGTCGGCCCAGTCTTTCCACCCCTTGCGGATCATCGGGTAACGCAGGCGGTACGGACCGTAGAGGCGCCGGTGAAGGGTCATCCCTTTCGGACAGCCGCGCGGGCTCCAGGCCGCGGTTGCCTGGTTGCCCAGCGCATCGCGAACGCGGCCGCTGTCGTAGTTCTGCTCGATACGCGTCACGACGCCGTTCCGGACGAACGCCCGCATGCGGCAGTTGTGGGTGTCGTTCGGCGCGCAGACGTAGGCGAACGACGAGTCGTAGCGGTACTGGTCCCGATAGACGTCCTCCCAGTCACGATCCGGATAGGACGCGAGCGGGTTCCCGACCGTGATCGGCGCCAGCTGCCGGAACACCAATCCGGCGGGACCGAGCGCGGCGATACCCGCGACACCGCCCCCCGTGAGTCTCAGGAAGTCGCGTCGACTGATCGGTTCCATCATGTTGCCGAAAGCCAACCAAACTAAGCGTCCGGTACGTAGGCCCGATGGTCCCGGTCGCTTCGGGTCCTTTGGTTCGCCCGTGCGTCAGGGTCGAAGACGACCCGCCACATGGCCCTCATGCCGGATCCTCACCGAGGGATCCTGCGGCAGATGTCGACGGCCCCTCGTTCCCACCGGGTCCCGTGCCCGGCGGGACTTTCGCCCCTAGGGCCCCGGGCAGCAGCCTGCTACGAATGTGCCCCGTCGAGCGTGTCTTGGCTCGGCCCGCCGATCTGCAACGACAATCGGCGAGCGGATAACCCTCGCGCGAGCGCTACCGTCGTGCGGCCTGAGGGGCACCGTCGCTCAGTGCCTGGACCTTCTTGCCGGCTCGATCGAGGAAGTCCTTGACGGTCGCCTCGGCCACCCGGTGGAGGAGGGCCCGATCGATGGCACCGCCGACCGTGCCAAGCGGCGGCGTGTACCGCGCGCTGATCGAGAACTGCGTCATCGCCGGGCCGAGCTCGGCCACCTCGAGATCTGCCTCGAGCGTAGGGAAGAGGGCCTGCTGAGAGGCGGCCCGCCAGGTCATCGGCAGCACGGTCCGGGAGGGGAATCGGACCGGATCGCGGAATTCGATGACCACTTTCTTGCGGACGCGCCCCCCAGCGGCCTTGAACCCGACCTCGCCGAGCAGCGCACGGCCGTGATCCTCCGCGTGCTGGACGAGCCCGGGGATCCATCCGTCCGGGGACTGAAACAACGCATCTTCCACCGTCTGCATGGCAAGCGGCAGCTCGAGGTAGTACCGCACGAACATCTGACTAAGGATTCCTGGTGGGGAGGCCGCTTCCCAGGGACGAAGGGCCCTCCGGGTGCGGGACTCCCGCAGATCCACGCGCCAGAGCAGTTCGGGCAGATGGTGTGCGACGGGGTTCTGACGCAAGCCGAGCGCCGATGACCTCTCGCTCTTGCTGTCCTACTGGCGCTCGCCAAGGTTGCCGATGCGCCGCTCGCGACGCGGGGAGCCAGGTCCGCAGCGAAGACCGGAGGCGAGCGTCGCCTCGCTCACATGGTCCGATCAGCTCGGGCCCGCTGAAGTGTAGAGCGCCTGAACGCTCACCGATGTCTTCGGCGCTCGGCCTACTTCGCCAGGTGCCGCTACCTCGATCGCGACGAGCACGTGATGAGCGCCCTCCTCGATAGAGGACTGGGGAGCATCATCAAGGACGCAGCATGGGCCTGCCGACGGGCGACATCCGCGCACATCCCGAGCAAGAGCCCGAGGTAGTCGTGGAGGACATCGACCCGTGGGCGATGGCCGCAGCCGTCCTCCAAGCGATCGAGATCAGTGACCACTACATCGATAACGACTGGACCGAGGACCTCATCAGCCGGCGCGCCCTGCTCGCCGGGCGAATACGCTCTGTCCCCCACGAGTCACTCGAGCTCGAGGAGCCGGACCTCTTGAGCGACGCCTCAGATGTCGTCAGTGGCCTCTGAGAACCGACGAGCTTTCGGAGCTGCCCGGCCTTCCGCTCCTCCGCAGGTTCGAGGAATCCTTCCCTCCGCGATAGCTGAACCCAGTGGGTCACCCGCGACGCCGTCTCTCGGGGAAATGCCCGTAGGGATCCAAAAGTCCGATTCACTCACGCCGCCCTCGCGTAGTACTCGTT
>CAZXFL010000036.1:0-13025 GCA_964640385.1 uncultured Actinomycetes bacterium | reverse complement strand
TGATGTGGTTGCGTAACGGGCGGCGTAGCCGCCGGCTCGGGCCAACAATGGAGAGCTCGAGGGGCCAAAGCCGATCACTACCTCTAAGTGCCCGCGCGCTGCCATGGCCACCATGTGTTGATCACGCGCGCCCAAAAGTAAAGTCGGCGCCGGTTATGGGCGAGGGCGAACGATCCGGGTTAGGTGGCGGGCGCCCCCGAGAACAGCTCGTCGAACGCATCGGCGGCGTCTTGCTGCATCGAGGGAAGCACGTGCGAGTAGGTATCGAGCGTGATCCCGATCGAGGCGTGTCCGAGGCGCTCAGAGACGATCTTTGGATGCACGCCCTTGGAGAGCATCAACGTGGCATGGGCGTGGCGAAGGTCATGAAAGCGAACCCGGGGTAAGCCGGTCTTGATCAGAAACGCTCTCCATGAAGAGGTAAACGAGCGAGGATCCCAAGCCTGCCCGTTCGCGCGGTCGATCACAAGGCCGGTCTCGGACCAGTCGCTCGACTCTGCCCGGCGCCGATCCTGATCCTCCTTCTGACGCTCCAGGTAAGGATGCAGGAACTCGGGCAGCACGATCATTCGCCGTGAGCGGGCGGTCTTTGGCCGCTCGAACACCATGCCGTCGCCCGCCCATTGCAGCGTGCGGGAAACCTGAGCGCTTTCGAAGGCGGTGGAAAGATCCGACCAGTAAAGGCCCAGGATCTCTCCGCGACGCATCCCGGTTGCGATCGCGATCGCGGCTGGTGCCTCCATGCGCGTTCCCGAAGCGGCTTCTAGGATCCGCTCGCTGGCTGCCATGTCGATCACGGCCGATTCTTTCCTCCTGGGCCTGGGCGGCTGGGCTCCGGCGGCCGGGTTCTTGACGAGGTACCCCCAGCGAACGGCCTGCGAAAGTGCCTGGGTGAGAACCAGGTGAAGGTTAAGGACCGTCCCGCCCGAAAGCGGCGGGGTTCTGGCAAGCAGCGTCGAGTAAAGACCCTGGATATCAAGAGGGGAGAGGTTGGCGAGCGCGATCTCCCCGAGGGCCGGGCGGGCGTGGACGCGGACGAGGCACTCATAGCCCTCCCAGGTCTTTGCCCGAACGCGGCCGCGGGCGTGATCCAGCCAGAAATCGAGGTAGGAGCCGAACGTGCCGGTTTGCTCCACCGTCTGCATGGCGCCCGACATTAGCTCCGGTTCCAGGCATGAAGCAACGGATAGTTCTTAGGCCAGTGAACCTTGGGTTTTGGCGAACTGTGGGAAACCACAGGTGCGGGGCGTCCGGCGGTTCCTGATCCCATCGCGGCGCGATGAATGCTGCGGCGTCTGGCCATTGACACGTTGCGCCGGATCGGCCTATGCTCACGCCGGTTCCGAGGAACAACGGTAAGGGCCGCAAGGTTCGGGCTGAGGTTTCTCGGGGCCACTTTCTTTTGGCCCCTCAATGCGGCGTCGATCTTCGGCAAACTGGGGTCGACCAACCGAGCGAGCGGGGTCTGCAACCGGTCGAAAACGACGCGGCCCGGTGTTGCAAGCGTGAAGCAACTAGTAGTCGCCCAGCCCGAGCAGTTCTCGCAGGCGCTCGGGGCGCATGCCGGTGAAGCCGGGCAAGTCCTCGCGCCCGCCCCCTTCCTTCCCCAAAGCTAGCAGCGAGCGCGAGATCACCAGCGCATTTACATTCTTGCTGGTTGGAGGGCGGAACCGACTTTTGGACCTGGACGGGCGTTTCGACGAGTCCGAATGCACAAATCGGGACTGATCTTCAGCGCTCGTAGCCAAACCAATCTCGGTCTACGTAGACGGTGTTGTAGATGAAGCCGTGCACCGCGGAACTGGTCGGCAGCGGTGAGTACCGGAGGTTCGACAGCAACGTATCGATCTCGTCGACGCTCGAGCCGGCTCGGGTTTGGTGGTCCGCGATCGTCTCTATCACGAGAATGCGCGGCCGCAGCTTCTGAAGCGTATGCGTCATCCCGCGGACGACTGCGGCCTCCGCTCCCTCAACATCGATCTTGACCGCTTGGAGCCCGTTCGGAAGCGCGATCTCGGTCGCCTCGACTAGATCGTCGAACGCGCGAACCACGACCTCCTCCACGACAGGTCCCGACGAGAACAAGGACCGCTTGGTCCAATCAAGTGGGTTCCGTGGATCGGCGTGGAGAGAGCAGCGATCGGTCCCCGATCCGAGGGCGATCCGGAAGATGTCAATCCGATGGGCGACGCCTGAGCGTACTGCATGCTCTCGCAGCTCACGGGCCGGGTCCGCAGCAGGCTCGAACGCATACACCCTGCCATGCGGACCCAGGTGGAGTGCGATGTCAATCGCGAACACACCCACGTTGGCGCCGACGTCCAGGAATGCCTCCCCAGGCGCGAGGTAGCGGCGCAGGACCGAAAGCAGCCCAGGGTTCTCCTGATCGACTGGACTTCTCCTTAGTTTCCCTGCACGCTTGCCAGCCGGCGCCTCATGTCGATCCGTAGCGTCATCGGTCGTCACGGGCGTAGTGTGGCCTACGCGGTGGGCAGCGCACAAGCCGTTTGAACCGAGCGGTGCTCGGCTCTCACCCGCCCGGATAGGTGCGCTAAGGTATCGTAGGAGGCTGATCGTAGTCGCCGATCGTAGTCGAGGAGTTCGGGGTGAACACCGGCGAAAGACGAGCCGCCCTGCTGGCCCAGATTGCACGAGGCCTATCTCGACAGCCAGCCTATCTGCTCACGTTTGGCCTGGTCGTCGCGCTCGACGTCTATGCGATTGCTTCGAGCCCGCCTTGGATCTCAAGCCTCGTAATCGTCGGCTCCTTCGTCCTCGCCGGGTTCGCCATCTGGTTCGTCGAGAGAAGAACGATCGTGGCGAAGTCACCAGAGCAGGCCAAGCGACTCGCGGAGTTCGCTGATCTCGAGGACGCGGTTCATCGCGTGTTCGAGAGCATGGTTGCGAACGAGACTGCCTTGTACTTCGTCTACTCGAGCATAAAAGTCGACAACTTTCTCAACAAGCAGCGGCAGAAGATCCCATTCGACTTCAAGGATAGCGAGAGACTCGCGACGACCATCCGCGATGCCGCCGGGATCGCGCGGATCCACAGCCTGCTTCAGCTAGGCGGAAAGACCGAAAATCTTCGAGTCCTGCCCGACATCGACCTGCGGGAGGAAGATTGGGAAGCGAACCTGATCCTGATTGGAAGCCCGAACTCCAACTCGGCCACCGCTGACGCGCTTCGAGCCTACAATTCGCCTGTTCGCTTTTCACCCGATGTGACAGCAATCGAAGACTGCTTGTCGAGCGACGCTGTCGTCGGCCGTCGCGTCCGTCCTTGGCGGCGTCGGGTAGAGGCCCCGTCCAAGAGTCCGAGCTGGCGCGCCGGGGCAGAGGCGGATGACGTTGAGGTCGACTATGCGATGATTGTTAAGTTGAAGGTCGATCGACCGCAGTCTCCAAGCGTCTACTTCATCGTTGCGGGCATCGGTCCAACCGGAACGCTCGGTGGCTGCCACTACCTGGATCAGAACCTAATCAACCTTGAAAGACGCTTTGGATCGGATCCGTTCGCTCTCGTGGTCTCGGTGACGCGCGACCACTTTGTGGACGTGCGGGAGAAGATGAGCTATCGCTTGACAAAGAGCGAATCGTGGTCGCGCTCAGCCCGAGCTGGGTCATAGAAGCCGAGGCTTCCGTTCTTCTGCTTCACAGCCAGCGAATCGACGCTGTTACGAACATCTGCGGCTTCCGCTTCTTACGACGGCGGAGGCAACCGGATCAAGGCGGTCACGACCGAGGGCGCGAGCACTACGACCACGACCACGAACTTCGACGCGGCCGGGCTCGCGACGACCGAGACGACGGGTGCGGTGAGCAGGACCTACGCCTACGACGTGGCGGGCTCCTTGGTCGAAAAGTCAGGGCCTACCAACGAATACGAGTACTCCTACGACCCATGGGGGCGGATGACCGGAGCCCAGAAGGATACCGACGCACAGGGCGGCTACGACGCCACCGTCTCCTACAGCCTCGACGTGCTCGGGCGGACCACCTCGCGGACCTCGACGGGCGAGTTTGCCAAGACCACCAACTTCGCGCTTCGTGGCACCAGCGAGCAGATCGCAACGGCCACCACCGGGGGCGCAACGGTGTCATATGCCTACAACGCCTCGGGCTCCCCGATCGCTCAGGGCGCTGCGGGCGCAGCTGAGTTCTTCACCAAGAACCCCCACGGGGACGTGATCGGATCCGTCTCGGCCACGAGCCAGATGCTGACCGGCACGGTCTCCTACTCGCCCTATGGCGAGCGCCGCTCGGGTACTGGTCAGATGGACAAGGAAACCGAAAAAGCCAAGGCGACGGTGCTCGGGTTCCAAGGCCAGCCGACCGACCCCACAACCGGGCTGGTCGATGCCAACACGCGGATGTATGACCCGTCGATGGGGCGCTTCACGACCATCGACTCGGTATTCGGCGAACTGAAGAACCCGATGAGCCTGAACCAGTACGTGTACGGACTGGACAACCCGATCACGATGACCGATCCATCGGGGATGTCGGCCACGTGGGCAGAGTATCGGTCAGATATGCGCGCCTATAGCGCGGCTCTCAAAGCATGGCAGGCCCGGAACGACGCATATCAATTCTATCTCGACGTTACGCTGCCGAACTACGCGGCAGATCTAGAAGCGTGGACCATGCGCGCTGCCCTCCACGAGGTAGCTCCGGAGATATTCCAGGTCCCTGGTCCGATGCCCAAGAGGCCAACCGTCGTGCCGCCCCCCGGACCCATGCCGACACCGCCGCAGCGGCCCCCGGTCATTGTGGTGGTCGGCGGAGGATCGGCCCGGGGGGTGAGTGGCTATCCGGGGACCGCAGGAGTCGGTGGACCGCGTGGCTTCTCCCAGTACTGGAAGGGTAACAAGGAGGACAATGATCTCTTCAACGGTGTGGCTGGATTCGATATCACGTACAGCGATCTCCGGATCACATCCGTTGACGGTGGGTATCGTGTCACGCTGCGAGTGGCTGGCTATGAATCGTCTAGCGCTGGTGATGGGCCCGGGATGCCGGACTACTCATATGCACTCGACGGAGTTGTCCAGACGGCGGCCGGGCGGGGCGCGAGGGAAATGAAATTGAGTTCGCGAAACTGGGTGCAGCCGCCGGTTCAATGCAGTCCTGGGACCTGCCGGCAGGTGGACGGGGAGGTCATGAAGGAATTCACCGGGTTCGTTCCAGCAGAGAGGGGCTGCATTCGCACCGTAAAGATCCGGATGTCCCCCGCAATGGCTACGAACCCGGAAGGAACGGTTCCGATTCCGATACCCGGTTCCGTTTGGAACGACGAGCGCGACATGTTCGCGAGTATGTACCCTGTCCCATGAGTTGGCGAAATGTCGTCTCGCTTGCGATCGTGGTGATCGTGGGCGGAGGGTGCGTCCGGACCGCTCCCACAACCCCCGGCGCGACGAGCTCCCGTCCCCTGGACCTTTCCTACGAGGGAGCGAATCCTGAGGAGTTCGACGCCGCCTTGGAAGAGTCGCTCGGCAAGGCGAGTCGTCCGCGCGCGGTACAGGCGGTCAGGTCCGGCGAGACGGCCAGTGTCCTTTTCGAGAGCGACCTGCGGGGCGGCCGGGCATTGGGCACGGCCACGCTCGCCATGTTCGGCCGCGAGTGGGGTGTTACCGGATTCTCAGAGGGGCTCTGGCAGGGTGCCCCCGGCCGCGAGGATGTGTCCGCCTGGATCATGCCGATTCAGGGGGATGTCGAGGCCGTCTCGGGTATCGCGGATCACTCCCTTCGCATGGAACTTGAGGGCCCCGACGGCAGCATCTCCGAGGTCGAGATAACAAGAGAGGACCGCTTCATCGGCGTTGGTCGAATCGGTGGTGCGCTACGGGCTACTTCGGAAGGGACCCTCATGTACCTCACGCCGTTGGCCGCTGAGGGGGATCTCCTTGCACCGACGCGTGATGGCGGACTGGCTACGGCTGAAGCGATGGTCGACGCCATCCGCCGGCAGGATACTGCTTCAGTTGCCAGTTTGTGCGTCGCATCCCTTGCGTCCGGCATCGGGCCACGAGAACTCGTCGAGGCCGTTACGGGCGTAGGCGGGATTCCCGAGGAAGCGGAGCCCTTGATTCAGGGGGGGCTCTATACCTATCGCTGGACGACGCCGTCAGGCACGGTCACTCTTTCGATTGGTGTTGGAGATCCCCCTGATGGCGGAGCCGCCCAGGTCGGCACTTTCACCTTCGATTTTGATAGGAGCGAAGGTCGAGCCGGTGATTCAGAGGATTCTGTAGGCGCGCTGTAGGGCGTCTCTGCCTGGATTCTGCTCGTAGGGCTCGTGGCCGATCTCGATCGTGGCCCTGCCCTTGGCGCCGGCGCACCCGGTCTGTTCATCCGCCTGCAAGGGCGAACCGTAGCTCGGGTTCCGCGGTCAAGCAGCGGGCTCTTCCCAAGAGCCCGCGACCTGGGGTTCTGGCGGACTGTGGCGGGCCACAGCATCGGCCACGGGCCGCGAGCCATCCTCTGCCGGTTCCGGCAAGGGTTGTGGATATGGCAACATGACGCGGCGACGACAGAAGGGGTCGGGATGGCAAAGCGTGGCTTCTTTGCAGAACTGCAGCATCAGAATCAGCTTGCCGCGAAGCGTCGACTTCAGGCGGAGCGGGCGGCTGCGCGCGCGAATGCGGCAGCCCAGCGTCAGGCTGAGCAGGCGCGCAAGCAGGCGGAGCGGGCGAAGGCGCAACTGGCACGTTCTGTGGCGGCTGAGCAGAAGGCGGCTGAGCGGGAAGCCGCGCGGTTGCATGCAGAAGCGCAGCTGGCTGAAGTCGCATCTCTCAACGCTCAACTGGCCGAAACGTACGACGAGATTGATTCGATACTTTCGGCGACGCTGGATGTGGACGACTTTGTTGACCTGGAGCAGTTGCGGGTCGTCGCGGAGCACCCACCGTCCGGGCGCACCGATCTCGAGGTTGAGACCCCGCCTACGGCCCCAATCGTGGCTCCCCCGGAGCCTGTCCTGATCGAGCCGGAGGCTCCCAAGGGCTTAGGCGGAGTATTCGGTGGCAAGAAGAAGCACGCGGAGGAGGTCGCCGCGACTCAGGCAGCTTTCGATGCTGCCCATCAGGCCTGGCAGGCCGAGACTGCGGCTATCCCCGCCCGTCAGCTGAAGCAGATTCAAGAGCGGGATGCTGCTGAGCAACAGAGACTGGCCCTGCTGGAGCAGTCTCGAGATGAGTACCGCCGCGAATGCGAAGAGCGCCAGGTGACCGCAGATGAAGCGAACGCGAGGCTGGACGAGCTGATCCGCGGCCTTCACGTTGGGGAGGACTCAGCCATCCAGGAGTATGTCGGAATCGTGCTGGGCAACTCGGTGTACCCCGAAGCACTTTCCGTCGAGCACGAATTCGAGTTCGATTCTCAGCTCAACGAGCTCGCGCTCACGGTGCTCGTCTCGTCCCCCGACCGACTGCCCACAGAGAAGGAGTACAAGTACGTCAAGGCGCGGGACGAGCTCACCTCGACGAGTCTCCCGAAGAAGGAGCAGAAGGATCGGTACGAGGGCGTCATCTGCCAAGTGGCTGTTCGCACGCTCCACGAGGTCTTCGAAGCCGACCGCGCAGGGCACGTCAACACGATTGCACTTACCGTAGCCACCGAGGCAGTCGACCCGGCCACCGGGCTTAACCAGCGGACCCCTCTTGTGGCAGTCGCCGGCGAGCGGGCATCGTTCGTAGCCTTCGACCTTTCCAACGTTATTCCCCCCGCCACGTTGCAGCACCTCGGTGCCTCGGTATCGAAGAGCGCCTACGACCTCGTCGGCATCGACGGATCTCAAGGTGTCCGCGGTCGATGACGGCCAGTGGCTACTCCTTCAACCCGCCGCCCGGGTGGCAGGTGCCGCCGGGCGACTGGGTCCCGCCGGATGGATGGACACCCGACCCGAGCTGGCCGTCGGCACCACCTGACTGGGAGTTTTGGGTTGCCCTCCCCGCGGCGAGCGTGGTGCCTACTGCGCCGGTATCTGGCCCCGAACCATCTCCGATCTCAGCTCAGGCACCAACCCCAACGGTTGTTCCCTCGATGCCCAGCCGCCCCCTTGACGACCCGCCGGTTACCGACCATTCGGAGGTTGGCTGTGAGCAGCATGTTGCCCGCATCGCCGAGCTTGAAGCCGAACTGAGCCGGCTCGCTTCGTCGGTCACGTCTGATTCTGACTCTGATGTCGTTGACCTCGACGACGAGCATGTTCTTCAGGAGGTCGGAATCTATCGATACCACCATCCCTTGGAGAACGCTGCCGAGTACAAGGAGCAACTTGCCGCATTGGATGAGCAGATCAAGGAGATGATCAAAGTCGGTGAAGCGGTGCTCGCCTCGGACATGTTTACATTCAACAACTCGTTGGCGAAGGGCCGCAAGATGACCGGTGAGTTCTCCAAGCTCATGCTCCGCGCGTACAACGCCGAGGCCGACAATTGCGTTCGAGCCCTTCGTGTCGGCAACGTGCTCACGGCCAAGAAGCGCCTCGAGGCCTCGGTGAGGGCCATCGTCAAGCTCGGCTCAATGATGGAGATGCGGATCAACCCTGACTATCACGAAGTGCGTGTCAAGGAGCTGGAGCTCACGGCTGACTTCCTGATGAAGGTGCAGGAGGAGAAGGAGGCGGTACGCGAGGAACGCGAACGACTGCGCGAGGAACGCAAGGCCGAGCAAGAGTTCGCCGCCGAGCGCGACCGCCTCGCAAAGGAGCGCAGCCACTACCTCAATGCGCTCGAATCGCTGAAGAAGGATGGCGACGAGGCTGCGGTCGCCGAGCTAAGCGAGAAACTTCAGGCCATCGACCAAGTCATCGAACAGAACGACTACCGAGCGGCAAACATTCGGGCCGGCTACGTCTACGTGATAAGCAACACTGGGGCCCTCGGGCCGCGTATGGTCAAAATTGGTATGACCCGTCGGCTCGAACCTATGGATCGAGTCCGCGAACTCGGCGATGCTTCCGTCCCGTTCCCGTTCGATGTTCACGCCCTCTTCTTCTCCGAGGACGCCGTGACGCTCGAAGCTGAGCTTCACAAAGTGTTCGCGGCGAAACGAGTCAACCGGGTCAACGAACGCCGGGAGTTCTTCTTCGCTACACCGGCCGAGGTTCGAAATGTGCTGAGTGAGAAGGTCGGTGGTCTTCTCGAGTTCGCCGATGAGCCAGAAGCGACGCAGTATCTTCAGAGCAAGGGTTCTTGGCCCGCCTAGCAACGGCAACCACCGGTCCCGAACACCGACGCACACGCGGCGATCCTAGGACGGCGGTCCGCGACCTTCCAACGACGCCCGGGATGACCTAGGGGCGGGCCATTAGAGTCACGGCGGAGCGTGACGCCAAAAGGCAGCGGTTTCACCGACCGATTCTCGGGAAAGCATTGCGTTGTCGTTCAGCGGCTGGCTTCGCGCAGGGTTGAAGCAAGGCGTACTAGGTCCGCCTTGGTCAAGGGACGGGTTGTCGAGCTGTGAGGATCCCGCCGCGGCGACAGCTTCTAGCCCTTGATCTTTGCCACAGCCTTGACGGCGTCGGTCATGCCCGTTTCAGTTGAGGAAGTGGTGGTCACGGTGCATGATCTGGTGGTTCCCCGGTCTGCTGTCGCGAGCGCCCGCATTTCCAGGTCGATGATCTCGTACTGGCCCTCCGCGAGGGTTCCGGTTTCGTAGGTTCCCTGCTTGATCGATTTCGTGACGTCGCCCGTACCGGTCTTCCAGTAAGTGACGGCGAAGTCCTTCCGGCGTTCGCACCCCTTTACGAGGAACGTCCCAGGGATCGGCCCATCGGCCTCGATCCTGATGGAAAAGTCAGCTTGCCCCTGTCGAACCATCCGTCCTGTGACTGTCTGTTCGATCCCGGTCCTGTTGAGGATTCCATCGCCGACGTCCGAGAACAGAGTGGGATGGCGAATGACACCATCGGGAACGGAATGCGCGGACTGCCAGTCCACGGCACTCTCGCTTCCCCAGTTGTTGGTGAGCTGCACGGCATCTGACCCATCGGGATCCATCGTCCAGATCTCGGCTGCACTAAGGAGTGCCGAGGCCGGGTGCCGGACGTAGGCGATACGGCTGCCATCCGGGGACCACGCTGGGTCGAATTCGGATACTTCCGGGTCGTTGGTGAGGTTGGTGAGTCCCGATCCGTCGGCGTTCATGACGAAGACGTCGGCGTACTCACCGCCTGCACCGAACGTGATCTTCGTAGCATCCGGTGACCACTCGGGTCTTGACCAGGCCGAAAGACCTGAAAGGTTTACTTCGTTGGTTCCGTCAACGTTGACCGACCATATGCCGTTTCGTCTGAAGGCGATCTTGGTTCCGTCGGGCGACCAGTCAGGGGCTGTCCCGCTGTCGACGACGAGTTGTAGCTCAGCCGAGCCGTAGACGGGGACGATCCAGATACCGCCCGCGTTGGCGAAGGCGAGCTTGGAGCCGTCCGGTGACCAGGCGGGCCAATACGCATTCGCCGTTGATGGCACCTTTCGCGTGAGGCTGCCTTCAAGATCGGTGATCCAGATATCAGTCGTGCTTGATGCGGACCTTCCGTCGGATCGCAACGCAACGATCGTGCCGTCCGGAGAGATCGCGGGTTGGGCCACATCGACCAAGCCGGAGCCAGGGCCACCAACGTCGACCCCGTTGATGCCGATGACGCGAACGGAGTTGGTGATGGTGTTCCACCGCAACGCAACGACGTCGCCATTGACTGACGGAAACGCGGCAGCGGCGGGGGGCAGGCGTTCTCCTGTGAGGACGACCAAGCATGCGAGGATCAGTCCAAGGGTTGCGCGAAATGCTCCTCGCTTTCCGGGATTCCCGACGGCCTTGTTCACCGGATCATGATACCGGGACGGTCACTCGTAGATCGCGAGTGTCTGCTACCTCGCCGCGGTTCCTACATCGCCGGCGTGGGTAGCTGAGTTAGTTGAGCGGCGCCGCAACCATCCTCGGGCGTCGGGCGGCCGCAACCAAAGCGGCTTGAGAAGCCGGACCCAATCCCAGTGACGAATTGCCCGCGATGGATCAAGACCCACGTCGCGAGCACGTATCCGAGTAAGCCGAGTCCGGCTGCAATGAGGGCAGCTCGGTAGCGCATCACCCACAACTCAGAGTGCCTGCGATGACGCACCCCCCCGATAATAGGTCCCCTCATCGGCCCGAGTAGCCCGAGGGTGACTAGCCACGCGGCCCTTGCGGTACGAAGCCCGTGTCCCTTCCTGTGGAGCCGGAGGTCGGACTCGAACCGACGACCTGCGGTTTACGAAACCCTGTCACGCCCTGAGTCAACCAGCAGCGGTTCTGGCCACCGTTGCTGGTGTCCAACAAGTTGACGCGGACCATCCTTGGTCCGAGGAGCCGACCCTCTCCGAGAATCCTTGGCGGGCGTAACGCGCTGAGAGCTCGGTGCTCACCCATCGCAAACAGCCTCGCTGGGCATCCCGATCCCGAGCCGCCGCTTGATCACCTCTTGGCGAACCACCTCGGGAGAGGAAGCGATGTCAGAGGCTGAAGGCGACAAGAAGTCGATGGTGCCCCCCACCAAGGCTTGCCTCCCCACGAGGCGAATCACCAGGTCGAATCGATAGGAAAGGAGCTCCCCTTGACCGTTGGAGCCGGAAGAGGAGCCTTGCAGCCGGCCCGCACCGACGGAACGGCCGAGCAGGAATGTGGCCCGGCCGGATCCGCTACGCCATGACTCGTTCACGTCCACCTCCCAATCCACGCTCTCGCGGCACCTCCAGCCGTGCAAGCCGATGGTGACCTGTTCATCATCCAGCAGCACGGCTTGGAACTCGCCGCGGGGAGGTGGGTTCCCGGGCGATGGTGATTCGTTCGGTGGGGAGGGCGCGGGACCCGGATCCTGTCCGCGGGCGTTGCAAGCAGATGTAAGGACGGTGAGCAGAACCAAGCATGCTGCCGCAAATCGCCGCCGAGCGGCGGATACAGTCCCCATCTCCGGATTCTCACACACCCAGTGACTCCCGTGCCCGTGCTCCCTCCCGCTTGGGGCGACGTCGCACTCTGTCGGCTGGCTGGCGAAGCGCAGCCGAGTCATCGTCCGGGCGCTGCGTCAGCGGTCTAATGCCGGCAGCAGCGGATTGATACACCGCTGTCTTGATTCCCCGCCGTGATTCAAGAGCTATTCAACGACTCGATTCAAGTCGACATCAAGACCCGCAGACTTCATTTCCTTGGCCAGCTTGAGCTTCCACCCGTCATCCTCCGCCACGGCAATACGAAGCAGCCCATCCAGATCCGAGGGAAACTCCAGGTCCGCGTTTGCAGGGACCAAGGCTGCGACCCTAGAACGGCCGATCATCCCAGCGAAGTAGCCAAACTCGAAGACCACATTCTGTCGAGCCCGCACGTGTGATCCCTCAACGGACGGCTCGCCCGACCCTCCGAAATCGTCCCCGGTCAGGAGGACGATGGCGAAGTCAGCGTCAGGGGTCTCATCCTCGAACTTCTCGATAATGGTTCGACCCTTGTTCGCTTGCTCATGAAGGATGACCGGCACCTTGCCGAGCTGAGATACGAACCGGGCTACCCGTTCCTTTAAGCCATCGTCATGGCCGTGCACGATGAAGATCTTGCCCGAGGATTGACGAGGTACCCCCAGCGAACGGCCTGCGAAAGTGCCTGGGTGAGAACTAGGTGAAGGTTAAGGACCGTCCCGCCCGAAAGCGGCGGGGTTCTGGCGAGCAGCGTTGAATAAAGACCCTGGATATCAAGAGGGGAGAGGTCGGCGAGCGCGATCTCCCCGAGGGCCGGGCGGGCGTGGACTCGGACGAGGCACTCGTAGCCCTCCCAGGTCTTTGCCCGAACCCGTCCCCGGGCGTGATCCAGCCAGAAAACCAGGTACTCCCCGAACGTGCCGGTTTCTTCCTCCGGTTGCATGGACGTCGAACATTAGCTCTGGTGTTGACGATGAAGCACCGGATTGTTTATAGGGGAGGCGACCTGCAGGTTTGAGTCGTGTCCCCTGAAGTGGTGTAGTTCCGAGCCCTGATCACCGCGGCTACCGC
>CAZXFL010000035.1:0-13626 GCA_964640385.1 uncultured Actinomycetes bacterium | reverse complement strand
CCTGCGGATGTCGGCCGGGACCCGCTCGAGCGCCATGACGGCGCACGCGCCCGCGTCCTCAGCGATCTTGGCCTGGTCGGCGTCGGTGACGTCCATGATGACGCCGCCCTTGAGCATCTCCGCCAACCCTGATTTCACCCGGAACGTACCCGTCTCGCGCTCCACGCTGGATCCCTCCTCGAGGCTCGTGCCTGTCAGTCTACTCAAGCTGCTCGAGGAGGCTCCGGGAGGCAGCGATGGACCGACGGCCGACGGCGGCGACGGGGCCTCGTGGGGTCAGTACTCGATCTTCGGCGCGGTCGAAGGGTACAGCTCGACCCAGGTTACGCCGGGCTTGAGGAGGAACTGCTCCCCGGTCTTGGCCCTGAACCTGGTCACGCCGCCCTTGGCGAACTTGCGCTCCCATGTCCCGAGGATGACCTTTCCGTCGCGGAACAAGTAGGCCTTGCCCTTGCCCGTCGGGACGACCTCGGGCACCTTGGCCCCCGTCACGTCCTCCCGACCCGTGTAGTCGAGCTTCACGATCTGGACCAAGACGTTGTCCGCCCGCACCTGTCCGCCGTCGGCGATCGTGTGCTTCTCGCGGCCGTGCGAGCGGACCCACTCGCCCCCGCGGTACTTCCAGAACACGTCCGCGTAGTCCGCCGAGAACTCCAGGTGGATCTGCTTCGCGGTCTTGGCCTTCACGTCGGGGAAGGCCTCGGAGTAGGCGAAGATCGGCTCCGGCATCCCCGTGTCGTTCTTGCGTTCCCCGAGCTTGTAGAGCTCCTGCGTGCTCGTGTACAGGTGATGCGGCGCGTCGCGCTGCGGGTCCTCGTGGTAGGCGCTGCCGAACTTCTGCCAGTTCAGGTCCGTGATGGCCTTGACCTTGGCGACCGCCTTCTGCACGTACGCGGCAGCGTCCGCGTAGGCGAACAGCGGCTGTCCGAACTGAACGAGGAACGCGGGGTCGGTGGTCCTGGCGCTGCGGACCGGCTCGACCCGGTCCGAGTCCTGGCACTGGTAGATCACGATGAAGCGCGTGACGCCACCCTCGACGGGCTCCTCGTAGATGATGTCGGCGGTCTCGAGCCCGTACTGCGGCCGGGCGGCGGGCAGGTTCTCGACCTTGATCGCCAGCGCGGGCCGGTCGGGGATCTCGCCGTCGGGCGGCGGCGCGCCCGTCAACGGACAGCCGGGCTCGGGCGAGGGGGAACCACCGGCGATATCGGTGAGCGGGTTCTTCGGGAGGGGTCCCTTCCCGAAGGCCGACATGACCACCAGGACGCCGATCACGAGCGCAGCACCGATCCCGATGAACAGGAAGAGCTTCCCTCGGCGGGTGAACGCCACGTGACCTACCTTCCAGGCATGATCCGCCCGGCATCAGGCGACAGGTTCGGCTCCGGCGGAGTCGACCGAGATGCTAACGGCCGCAGGAGGCCGCCTCAACCATCGCTACATATCCTCCAAGATACTGATCCGCTCCTCCAGCGGCGGATGGGTGTTGAACAGGCGTTCCAGGAACCCCGTCTTCTCCCCCTGGAAGCGCGAGGGCTGGTTCAGCCACAGGTGCGCCGTCGCGTTGTTGGCCGAACGCATCGCGGTGGAGCTGACCGCCAGCTTGCGGAGCGCAGCGACCAGGCCGGGCGGGTAGCGCGTGAGCAGGGCTCCGTTCGCGTCCGCAAGCTTCTCCCGCTGGCGGCTGATCGCCGCCTGGACGATCGCCGACAGCACCGGGGCCAGCACCAGCAGAAGGATCCCGATGACCGCGAAGATCGCGCCGGCGCCGCCCCCGCTGCCGCTGCTCGAACGCCGACCCCCGATCCACATCCACCGCAGGAAGAACTCAGAGATCAGGACGACCGCGCCGACCAGCGTCGCCACGACCGTCCCGAGCAGCATGTCCCGGTTCCCGACGTGCGACATCTCGTGCGCGATCACGCCCTCCAACTCAACCCGGTTCATCATGTCGAGCAGTCCCTGGGTGACGGCGATCGACGCATGCTCGGGATCGCGGCCGGTCGCGTAGGCGTTCGGAGCTTGTTCCGGGACGATGTAGACGGTCGGTTTCGGGAGCCCGGCCGCGATGGCCATCCCCTCGACGACGTTGTGAAGCTGCGGGGCCTCCTCGCGCGAAACCACCCGCGCGCGCGTGGAGGCGAGCACGAGCCGGTCACCGTACCGGAGCGAGAAGAACGACTGGATCGCGGCGATGGCGAGACCGATCACCATCCACATGACCGCTTCCTGCGGCGAAGCGAACACGTAGCCGAGCGCGTACCCGAGGGCCCCCAGGACCACGAACGCACCCGCCACGAGCAGCACGGTCTTGCGTCTGTTGCTCGAGATCTGCTCGTACACGGCTAGGTCGTCGACACCGAGACCGGCCCGCGCGCGGCCGAGTCGTCGATCTCGAAGAACTCGCGCGGTGCGAAGCGGAACAAGCTCGCGATCACGTTGGACGGGAACGACTGTATGGCCGTGTTCAGCCGCATCACCTGGTCGTTGTAGAACTGACGCGCGTACGCGATCTTGGACTCGGTCGCGGTCAGCTCCTCCTGGAGCGCCAGGAAGTTCTGGTTCGCCTTCAGGTCCGGGTAGTTCTCGGCCACGGCGAACAACTGCCGCAGGCCCGCGGTCACCTGGTTCTCGGCCTGCGCCTGGCCCCCGACGTTGGTCGCGGACTCGGCAGCCGCGCGGGCTCTCGTGACGTCCTCGAACAGGGTGCGTTCGTGGGTCGCGTACCCCTTGACCGTTTCGACGAGGTTCGGGATCAGGTCGTACCGGCGGCGCAGCTGAATGTCGATCTGGGACCAGCCGTTGTCGACGCGATTGCGCAGGGACACCAGCCGGTTGAAGAGCAGGATGGCGGCGGCCAGGACGAGCACCACGAGGGCAACGAGGATCCAGACGGCCGACATGGGGCCATCTTACTGACCGCGGACGGTTCGGCGGGCCTGCCTGGTGGTCGCCAGCTCCTCGTAGATCGCCTCGATCCGTGCGCCCACGACGTCCCAGGCGAACGCCCCGGCCCGAGCCCTGCCAACCCGCCCGAGCTTGTCGGCCCGCCCCGGGTCCCTCAACAGGGAGCCGACGGCCTCGGCGAGAGCCGGCGCGTCCCCCGGCGCAACCAGCAGTCCCTCGACGCCGTTGCGGACCACCTCTCGATAGCCGGGGATGTCGGTAGCAACCACCGGCAGGCCGGCCGCCATAGCTTCGACCAGCACGATGCCGAAGCTCTCCTGGCCGGCTGCGGGTGACACGAACACGTCGCACGCGGCGAAGACGGCCGGGAGCCGCGCGTGGTCAACCGCACCGAGCATCGAAACCCGCTCGCGTACCCCGGGGGCCAGCGCACCCGGCGCCGCGCGGTCGGCGCCGTCTCCGGCGACCACGAACCGGAGGTCCCCGAACTCCTCGGCGAGCAGCTCGAACGCCCGGACGGCGACCGGGAACCCCTTCTGCGGATCGAGCCGGTTCACCCAGAGCAGCTTCGGCCCGTCGGGCAGTTCCCGGCTCGGCTCCGCATCGGCGAACGCGTTCACGTCGACACCGTTGGGGACGACCGCCGGTCGGGGCCGGAACGGACCGGACACGTAGGACGCCGCGGCCTCGGACACGGCGAGCGGCCTCGCGATGCGACGCCAGACAGGCCGTACCAGCGGCGCAGCCGCCCGGAGCAACCATGATCCGTCCGCGAACGCATGGAACGTGGCGACGACCGGCACCGGCTTCGGAGATGCCAACGTGGCGTACATCGAGGTGCTCGGCAGCAGGGGCTCGTGAACGTGAACCACGTCGGGCGCGAAGTTGCGGATGACCGCCCGGATCCGAGCGAACGAGACCGGCGAGGGGCCGATCGGCGCCACGGTCCCCCGGTACGGAACCCGGATCGGCCGCGTCATGACCTGGACCCAGGGCTCGTCTCCGGTACCGCCACCCGGCGCGATCACCAGCACCTGGTGACCGCGCCCACGGAGGTAGGACGCGAGTCCCCGGACGTGGACCTGGACCCCACCCGGCGCGTCCCACGCGTACGGACAGGCGAGTAGGACCCTCACGGCCACGCCGGCTGGAACATGTGCCAGTCGGTGGGCTTGGCGGCGATCGCCCGCTCGAATCCCTTCGCGACGTGCCGGGTGAGGGCGATCACGTCGTCTCGGTCGTTGCCGGTCGGTTCGATCTCCAGCGGCGGGTTCACCTGCATGACCCACCCTTCCTCGGTCGTGTACAGGGGGCAGATCATGAGCGGCGCGCCCGTTCGCAGCGCCAGCATCGCGGGCCCGGGCGGCAGTCGTCGCGTCGCGCCGAACATCTCGACCTCGATGCCGCGCTCCGACAGATCGCGATCGGCCACGAGGCACACGATGTAGTTCTCCTTCAGGTGGTCGGCGAGCTGCCGGCCAACGCCCGAGCCTTCGACCAAGGGGATCACCTTCATCCCGAGGCGCGCCCGGTGCTCGATGAACAGGTCGAGCAGCCTCGGCGGCTCCAGGGCCTCGGCCACGGCGACCGTCTTGTAGCCGAGTTCGAACAGGCCCCGGCCGGTCGTGTCCCAGTTCCCGATGTGCGGGACCGCACCGATGAGCCCGTTCCCTGCCGAGAGCGCCCGGTCCAGATGTTCCTTGCCCTCGAGCCGGAATCGCTGCATGAACCAGTCCGTCGGTTCGTCGACGGCACGGAACGCATCCACCCAGTAGCGTCCGTAGAGCTGGAACGCCTCCTCGACCGCGGCGCGTACCTGCTCCGAGTCCGGCGGCAACCCCAGGACGTGCGAAAGGTTCTCCGCGACGATCCGCCGAGAACCGCGTAGCGTCGAATGGGCAAGCCGCGACCCGTTGCGGAACAACGATCGGGCGACGGGGCGCGGCGGAACCCGGGCCAGCAGGCCCAGGGTCGCGTAGGAGTAGTACGCGAGTTTCTGCTTCCAGGTTTCCCCCGCTCGCCCCTGCGTGGTTCTCACGCGATCGCCCTCCTCGGTATGGCGAACGCGCGCACCGCAGCCACCCCCAACGCGAAAGCCGCGGCGGCCCAGAGCACCACGACCGAGCCCGACAGCAGGGCGACGGAGACGAGCCCGCACCGGACGAGGCGTCCCCACGGACCCGATGCCGCCGAGAACCCCAGCGCCCGCCCGCGCGAGACGACGTAGGCTCCGAGGAACCCACCGGCGAGCGTCAGCACCGCCGCCACCGACGCTGCCGGGTCGGTGTCGCGCAGGACCCACGCGAGGGAGGAGAGCACCGCCGCGTCGTAGGTGCGATCGGCGACCGCGCTGAGGAAGCCGGCCACCACGTGTTCGCCGGACGCCCATGCGGCGCATGCGAGCAGGAGGGCCGCCAACGCCGAAGCGACCCCGGCCCACAGCGACCGGCCCATGAGCACCAGCGCGGTCGTCGCGGCGATGGCGGCGAACGCGCCGGCGATCACCGCCACGAGCATCGATCGGGGCAGGGCCACGACGCCGAGGGTATCACCGGCCGGAGGACGGGAGGCCCGGGGTGCCGGGCGCCGGCCGGCCTCGAGCCCGTCCCGCGAGCCGGGGTAGGATACGGAACACCCGATGAAGAACTACGAGGCCTCCCAGATCCGCAACGTCCTCGTCGCCGGACACGGCGGGTCCGGCAAGACCACCCTGCTGGAAGCGATGCTCTTCACCGCCGGGACGACCAACCGGATGGGCACGGTCGAGGACGGCAACACGGTCTCGGACTTCCAGCCCGAGGAGACGAAGAAGGGCATCAGCGTCTCGCTTTCGATGGCGCCGGTCGAGTGGAACGGCACCAAGATCAACGTCCTCGACGCCCCCGGCTACGCCGACTTCATCGGTGACCTGCGGACCGCCGTACGCGCCGCCGACGCGGTACTGATCATGGTCTCGGCCGTCGACGGGGTCGAGGTACAGACCGAGGTCGCGTGGGAACTGGCCGCCGAGGCGGGCCTCCCCCGCGCGATCTTCGTCAACAAGATGGACCGAGAACGCGCCTCCTTCGAACGCACGCTCGACCAACTCGTCGGCTCCTTCGGCAAGCAGGTCGCGCCGGTCGAGCTCCCGATCGGTGAGGAGGCCGGGTTCAAGGGCGTCGCCGACCTGCTCCACAAGAAGGCGGATCTGTACCCCAGCGGACCGAAGGCGGAGGAAGGAGAGTGGCCCGAGGACCTGGCCGCGCAAGCCGGCCCCGCCCGCGAGCACCTCATGGAGGCCGTCGCCGAATCCGACGACGCGCTGATCGAGCGCTACCTCGAGGACGGGGAACTCTCCGAGCAGGACATCGCGAGCGGCGTGAAGGCGGGGTTCGCCTCCGGGGCCATCGCCCCGGTGTTCGTCGGCGCCGCCGCAGCACCGATCGGCGTCGACCGCCTGTTGGACTTCATCGTCGAGGAGTTCCCGTCGCCGCTCGAACGGGGTCCGGTCACCGTCACGACCAAGGATGGGCAGGAACATGAGCGCGCGTGCGACCCCACGGGTCCGCTGACGGCGTTGGTGTTCAAGTCCGTCTCGGACCCGTTCGTGGGCCACATCACCATGTTCCGGGTGTTCTCCGGCACGCTGCGGCCGGACGGCTCGGTCCACAACGCCTCCAAGCACCAGGACGAGCGCGTCGGTCAGCTCTTCTCGCTGGTCGGAAAGGAGCACGAGTCGCTTCCGGCGGTCCCCGCGGGCGACATCGGCGCGGTGGCCAAGCTCCAGCACACCCACACCGGCGACACGTTCTCGACCAAGGACGCGCCGGTGACGTTGCCCCCGGCCGACCTGCCCGAGCCGCTCCTCGCCTACGCGATCGAGCCCAAGACCAAGGGCGATGAGGACAAACTCTCGACCGCGCTCACGAAGCTCCGCGAGGAGGACCCGACCTTCCGGGTCGAGCGCTCGGAGGAGACGCACGAGACCGTGATGTACGGGATGGGCGAGGCCCACCTGGACGTGATGATCGAACGCATGAAGCGCAACGGGGTCGAGGTCACCCACCATCCGGCGAAGATCGCCTACCGCGAGACGATCCGAGGCCCCGGCAAGGCCCAGGGCCGCCACGTGAAGCAGTCCGGCGGCCACGGCCAGTACGCGGTCTGCGACATCGAGATCGAGCCGCTCCCCCGAGGCGACCAGTTCGAGTTCGTGAACAAGATCTTCGGCGGCGCCGTCCCCAGTCAGTTCATCTCGTCGGTCGAGAAGGGCGTGATCAGGGCGATGTCCGAGGGCGCCCTGTCCGGGAACCCCATGGTGGACGTCCGGTGCAGGCTGCTGGACGGCAAGTTCCACTCGGTCGACTCGTCCGACATCGCCTTCCAGATCGCCGGATCGATGGCCCTCAAGGAGGCGGCCGAGGTGGCGGGCGTGGCCCTGCTGGAGCCCATCGTCGAGCTCGAGGTCGTCGTCCCCGATGTCTACACCGGCGACATCATGGGCGACCTGAACTCTAAGCGCGGCAAGATCGCCGGGATGGAACCGATGGCCGGCGGCAGGCAACGGATCATGGCGATGGTGCCGCAGGCAGAGGTCGCGCGCTACGTGATCGACCTGAGATCGATGACCGGCGGCCGGGGTGCGTTCACGATGCGGTTCGCACGCTACGAAGAGGTCCCGACCCATCTCACGGACAAGATCATCGCCGAGGCCAGGGCGGCGAAAGAAGCCAAGTAGCGACGCGACCCGCCGCATAGGATATGCGGATGGAAGCCCAGGCTCCCCCATCGACATCACGCGAACGGGACCTCCCGTCGCTCCTGCGCCGGGAGGTCCGCTTGCTCGAGTCGGTCCTGTTCCGGGTGCTACGCGAGGATGCCGAACCCGGACTGGTCGCCGACGTCGAGCGCCTGCGGGCCGCGACCATCGCGCTCCGTGAAGAGCCCACAGAGGAGCGGCGCGCGGAGGTCGTGAGCATCGTGGCTTCCTTCGACCTCGACCACGCCGCGGCCGTTGCCCGCGCGTTCAGCTTGTACTTCCAGCTGATCAACCTGGCCGAAGAGCACCACCGGATCCACGACCTCCGCGAGACCGGCCGCGAGGAGGTCCCGCTCCACGAGTCGATCGCCTCCGCCGTCGCCACCGTCCGTGAGTGGGAGGGGGACGAGGTCCTCACCTCGCTCCTGGAACGCCTCGAGATCACGCCGGTCCTGACCGCCCATCCGACCGAGGCACGACGGCGCGCGGTGGTCGAAGCCATCGAGCGGATCGCAGCACTGATCGCCCGCCTGGACGACCGGCGTCTCTCCCGCCCGGAGGAGGACGAGATCCAGCGCCGACTCCTCGAGGAGGTCGCGACCCTATGGAAGACCGACCAGCTCCGTCCCCAGCGGCCGACCCCGCTCGACGAGGTCCGGGCCATGATGGCGCTGTTCGACGAGACGATCTTCCGCGTGGCGCCTGCGGTCTACCGGGCGCTGGACCGGGCCCTGGACCCCGACGGGACGGGGCACCGGCCACCTGCGCTGCAGCCGTTCCTGCGCTGGGGAAGCTGGGTCGGCGGCGACCGGGACGGGAACCCGTTCGTGACACCCGAGGTGACCCGGGAGGCCATCGCGATCCAGGCAGAGCACGTACTCCGCGGCCTCGAGAACGTGACCCGCCGCGTGAGCCGGGCCGTCTCCTGCTCGGACCGCGACGCGCCGCCGTCGGACGCGCTACTCAAGGTGCTCGACGAGGATGAGCAGGTGTTCCCCGAGGCCGCCGAGGCCTTGCGCGCGCGCATGAGCGACCAATCCCACCGTCGCATGCTCATCCTGATCGCCGAACGCATCGCGGCGACCCGGCCCGGCGCCCACGGCGCCTACGCGCGTCCGGAGGAACTCGTCGAGGACCTGCGGCTCGTGCAGCGATCCCTCGACGACGCCGGCGCCCCGCGGCTCGCGTTCGGGGAACTGCAACATCTCGTGTGGCAGGCCCAGACGTTCGGGTTCCACCTCGCTTCGCTCGAGATCCGGGAGCACTCCGACGTCCTGCGCCGGGTCCTGGACGAGCTCGCTCCCGGAGTCGCGACGGATGTCGACGAGCTCAACACCCTCGCGACGCGCGGCTGGCCCGAGGGAACGTCTCCGACGACCGAGGAAGCCTCGCTCGTGCTGGAGACGTTCCGGGCCATGGCCGACATCCAAGCGCGCTACGGCCCCGACGCCTGCCGGCGCTACGTCGTGAGCTTCACGCGGACCGCCGCCGACGTCGCCGCGGTCCGGGCCCTCGCCCGCCTTGCCGTTCCCGACGGCTCGCTGGTCCTGGACGTCGTTCCGCTGTTCGAGTCCCACGCCGAGCTCGCCGCCGCACCGAGGATCCTCGACGAGCTGTTCGAGATCCGCGGTGCGGCGGCCTGGCTGGAGTCCCGAGACCGGCGCCTGGAGGTCATGCTCGGGTACTCGGACTCGGCGAAAGAGGTCGGCATGCTTGCCGCCAACTTCGCGCTGTACCGCACGCAAGCCGACCTGACCGCGTGGGCCGCTCAGCGCGACATCCGCCTGACCATCTTCCACGGCCGCGGCGGGGCGCTCGGGCGGGGCGGCGGTCCGACCAACCGAGCGATCTGGGCCCAGGCCCCGGGGTCGGTCGCCTGCCGCTTCAAGGTCACCGAGCAGGGTGAGGTCACCTTCGCCCGCTACGGGAACCTGCATATCGCTGGGCGCCACCTCGAGCAGGTCACCAACGCGGTGCTGCTGGCGTCCACCCCGACCCACGAACGCGAGACGGGGCCCGGTGAGGGCTTCTTCGGCGAGACCGCCGCCGAGATGGCCGAGGCCTCCAGCGCCGCCTACCGCGACCTGATCGGACAGCCCGACTTCGTGGAGTTCTTCCTCGCCGCCACGCCGATCGACGAGATCGGCCAGCTGCCGATCGGTTCGCGCCCGGCGCGACGGTCAGCGGGAACCGACGTCGAGAGCCTGCGGGCAATCCCCTGGGTCTTCGCGTGGACGCAGGCCCGGTGCAACCTGCCGGGCTGGTTCGGGCTGGGCGCCGGCCTGGAGGCCGTGGCCGCCGGTTCCGGCGGGCTCGACGTTCTGCAGTCGATGGCGCGCGACTGGCCCTTCTTCACCTCACTGCTCCAGAACGCAGAACTCAGCCTGATCAAGGCCGACATGCAGATCGCGCAGCTGCACTTCGCCCTCGCCGACCACCCGGACCTCGCGCGAGTGATCGAGGAGGAGTACGAACGGACGGAACGGCTCGTCCTCGAGGTGACCGGCCATGAGCGGCTCCTCGCAGAGGAACCCCGGCTCGCGCGCGACATCGAACTGCGGAATCCCTACGTGGACGCGCTCTCGTTCCTGCAGGTGCGGTTCCTCGGCGAGATCCGCGACGGCATCGCCGATCCGCAGCGCGCAGCCGCGGTCAGCCGCCTCGTGCAGCTCACGGTCAACGGGGTCGCCGCCGGCTTGCAGAACACCGGGTAGCCCGGCGCCACCTCCTCAGAGGAACCGGGGCTTCAGGCGCTTGAAGGTGTCCTCGACCAGCTCGGGCAGCATCCGTGTGTCGGCCGTCACCGACATGAAGTTGGAGTCCCCGCCCCAGCGAGGGACCACGTGCCAGTGCAGGTGCCCGGGGATCCCGGCGCCTGCCACCCGGCCGAGGTTCATCCCGACGTTGAACCCCTGCGGGTGCATCTCGCCGGTCAGCACGTCGACGGACTCCTGCAGCAGCTTGCCGGTCTGCAAGAGTTCCTCGGGGTCGAGGTCCTCCAGCGCGCCCGTGTGGCGCAGCGGAGCGACCAGCATGTGCCCGGGGTTGTACGGGTAGATGTTCATCACGACGAACGCCCGATCGGTGCGCTTGAGGACGAAGACCTCGTCGTCCTCGTGCGTGAGCAGCTCGCAGAACACGCACTCGGCGTCGTCCTGGTCGCGCGCGCCGAGGATGTACTCCATCCGCCAGGGACTCCAGAGCCGCTCGCTCACGCGCCCAGCCTCGCCGGCTCGAGAGCGCGCGTCTCGGACTCCTCGGCCAGCGCCTCGATCAGCCGCTCGACCGTGACGCCGGCCGTCTCGGTTCCCGTCCGGTCCCGGACGTTCAACTCCCCCGACTCGGCCTCGCGGTCTCCGACCACCAGCACGTAGGGGATCTTCATCAACGAGGCGTTCCGGATCTTCTTGCCGACCTTCTCGGCCGTGGCGTCCACCTCGACGCGCAGCCCCGCTTCGCGAACCCGGGTCGCCAGCTCCTCCGCGAACGCGGCGTGCCGGTCCGCCACCGGCGCGATCCGCACCTGCTCGGGCGCGAGCCAGAGCGGGAACGCACCCGCGTAATGCTCGATCAGGACCGCGCTGAAGCGTTCGATCGACCCGAGGATCGCCCGGTGGATCATGACGGGCCGGTGGCGTGCGTTGTCGTCGCCCGTGTACTCCATGTCGAAACGCTCGGGCAACGCGAAGTCGCACTGCACGGTGGTGAGCTGCCACAGGCGCCCGATGGCGTCGTGGAAGTGGAAGTCCACTTTCGGTCCGTAGAACGCGCCCTCCCCCTCGGCCACCGTGTACGCGAGCCCGCTGCGTTCCAGGGCCCCCGTCAGGGCATCGATCGCCTTGGCCCACATCGCCTCGTCCCCGATGGCCACCCCGGGCTTGGTCGACAGGTTCACCACCGGGTCCTCGAACCCGAACGTCCGATGGATCTCCAGGGTCAACTCGAACACGCCGAGGATCTCGTCCACGAGCTGGTTCTCACGGCAGATGATGTGGGAGTCGTCCTGCGTCAGACCGCGGGCGCGCAACAACCCGTGGAGGGTCCCGACGCGTTCGTAGCGGTAGACGGTCCCCAGCTCCGATAGGCGCATCGGCAGGTCGCGGTACGAACGCGTCTGACTCTTGTAGATCAGGACGTGGAACGGGCAGTTCATCGGCTTCACGAAGTACGAGGCCTCGTCGCGCACCATCTCCGGGTACATGTTCTCGACGTACTTGGTGGTGTGGCCGCTCGTGTCCCACAGGGCCCGGCGGGCCAGGTGCGGGCTCTGCACCGGGTCGTAGCCACGCTCCACGTGCAGGTTCCGGACGTAGTCCTCGAGCTGCTTGCGGAAGATGCCGCCACGTGGGTGCCACACGGCTAGTCCGGGTCCCAGTTCCTCGGGGAACGAGAACAGGCCGAGCTGCCGCCCGAGCTTGCGGTGGTCGCGCTTCTCGGCTTCCTCGAGCCGATGCAGGTACGCGTCGAGATCCTCCTGGGTCGCCCACGCCGTCCCGTAGATGCGGGTGAGCATCGGCTGGGTCTCATCGCCCCGCCAGTACGCTCCGGCGAGCGACGTCAGCTTGAACGCGCTCAGCCGTCCGGTGGACGGCACGTGCGGCCCGAGACACAGGTCTCCCCACCCGCCGTTCCGGTAGACACTGACCGTATCCCCGGTGGCCACCTCAGCCGCAGCCGCCTCGTCGTCCGCGATCTTCTGGATGATCTCGATCTTGAACGGCTGATCGGCGAAACGCTCAAGGGCGTCCTCACGCGAAAGCTCCTCGCGGATGAACGGTTGATCGGCCGCCGCGATCCCGCGCATCCGCTCCTCGATCCGCGGCAGGTCCTCGGGGGTCAAGGCCTCCGGCAGCTCGAAGTCGTAGTAAAAACCGTCCTGGACCGCCGGCCCGATCGCGTAACGCGCCCCCGGGAACAGGTCGCATACGGCCTTAGCCATGACATGCGCCGTCGAGTGCCGAAGCACGTGCAGGCCATCGTCCTCGGCCGCCACGACGGGAACGACCGAGGCGTCCCCCTCCGGCACGAACGAGAGATCCCGCAGCTCGTCCCCGACGCGCGCGGCGATGGCGTCCGGTGACAGCAGCGAGCCCACGGGCTCGCCGTCGGGCAGAGCAGAGGTGGAACCATCGGGCAGGGTGATGTTGGGCATAGGGGCCATGATAGTTGGTGGGCGCGGCAGGATTTGAACCTGCGACCTCTCGCGTGTGAGGCGAGCGCTCTCCCGCTGAGCTACGCGCCCGGCCGCCCCGATACTACCCGCAGCCCTGTGGACCAGCTCGCAAGGCCCCGGCGACCTCGCGGCTCGGACTCAGACCGGCTCGAGCACCCACCGGAACACTTCCTGGCCGGAGAACGTGAGCAGCGCCGGCTCCGCGGCCGCCGTCAGGTCGAAGTCGATGAAGCCTCGCGCGCAGTCTCCGGGTACCACCTGGGCGTTCCCGGATCGAGCGAGCGAATCCGGCCCGACCCCCCCGGGTTCGGGCAGCACCTGCGATCCGTCGCTCATGCTTACGCTCCACAGGGAGATGATGTTCCGGACCTGCCCGACCTGCTCCTGACCGGCGCACCACTCGACCTCGGCACGGGCGTAGGCGCGCCCGTTCACGTCCACCTCCGAGTCCCACGACAGAGCCGTGATCGAATTGCCAAGGCTGCTCGTCGCCGGGGTGCCCAACTCCAGCACCGGATCCGGGGCCAGCGAGCCCGGCGCCGCCCGTGGATCCGCGCCACCCGAGGAAGACCCGGCCCAAAGCGCCCACCCGACCAGAACGCCGGCGGCGAACATGATCACGCCACCCAGGACTGCCCATCTCGCGGCAATCGACCGCGCGCCGGACCGCTGTCGAGGGTATTCACTCACGTCGGTTTCCTCCGGGTCATGCACCAACGATGCGAGACATCACGGGCCCGGGCTTCCCCGCGGAAGCTGGGAAGTGAGACGGCCCGCCGTTCCCGGCGGGCCGTCTCGTTCGGAGCCT
>CAZXFL010000034.1:0-13634 GCA_964640385.1 uncultured Actinomycetes bacterium | reverse complement strand
CGCTCACGATCACCTACCCCAAGCGTCCGCGGGATCCGTTCCACGAGTGGAAGGTGTTCTGGCCGAAGCATCTCCTCGAGCGACTCGATCCCAAGGAGATCATGAGCTGGGACTTCTGGGTTCACCCGGTCGGCAACGGTCCGTATCGCTACGTCCGGCACGTGCCGAAGACCATGGTCGAGCTCGAGGCGAACCCCGAGTTCTACGCGGGGGAACCCCGGATCCAACACGTCATCCTGAAGTTCGGCGGCAGCACGCCGATCGCCGAGCTGCTGAGCGGGAACGTCGACGCGGTCGAAGATTTCAACCAGGCCGACCTCCCTCGGATAGCCGCAGATTCACGGTTCCGAACCTATTACTCGATTGACCCGATCGGGTTGGAGGCAATCTATTGGAATCACCGCAGTCCTTTCTTCAGCGATGCGCTGGTCCGCCGGGCGTTGACCCTGGGAATCAACCGGAAGGAGCTCTGGCGGGTGCTCAACCTGCCGGCAGATCTCCGGATCGCCGACGCGCTCTTCACGCCCCAGCAGTACCAGCGCGAGGAGGTCCCGGACCCCTTGCCTTACGATCCAGACTCGGCGGCTCGGCTGCTCGACGCCGCCGGCTGGAAGGACGCCGATGGTGACGGCGTGAGAGAGCGCGGTGGCCAGGCATTTCGTTTCGCCGCGCTTGCCGCGTTGAAGGGCCCCATGGTGGTGGGGCGGGCTGCAGTCTACGTCCAGGACCAGCTTCGGCGCATCGGAGTTCGGATGGAGGTCCAGACGATGGACGGCAGCACGGTGGGACGGCGGCTCCGTGCCGGGCAGTTCGAGGCCGCGTTCTTTGTGTTCTTCAACAAGGTCGACGGCGCTACCAAGGAGTGGTTCGGCGAGGGGTCACCGATAGGTTACCGGAATCCGAGGATGCTCAGCCTGCTTCAGGCCGTGACTGCAACGAACGACCAGGAGGAGATCGACCGGATTTACCAGCGCCTGATGCCGATCTTTCGAGAGGACGTACCGATCACATTCCTTTTCCCCCAGGTGTCCACGTATGTCGCGGACCGGCGGGTGCGGGGACTGGCGAGCCCGTTCGAGGCGGATCCGATCCTGCGGATGGAACATCTCTGGCTGGAGGGCGGGCGGTGAACGTGGACGTTCATCGCGTGGTCGCTCTCGCGGTCGTAGGTGCACTGAGCTGCGCGCGCCCCGACAACAAGCCCTCCACCGCTACGATCCTGTGGGAGGGCGATGAGCACGCCCTGAGTCTTGCCGAGGACGATGACCCGAAGTTCCTCGTGTTCCTGCCGTTAGTGTCGCGCAACGCGAACGGCGAGCTCGAGGGCCGGCTGGCCCGGAGCTGGGAGCACTCGCCGGATTATCACACCTGGACGATCCACCTCCGCAGTGACGTCCGGTGGCAGGACGGTGCGCCGGTGACGGCGCAGGACGTCCAGTTCACCCTGGAGTTGCTGAGCCAGGCTGACATCGGGCCGACAGGGATCGATCCCGGCAGGTTCGCCGTCACCGTGCTCGACGACACGACCTACATCCTGAGGCTGCGCCGCGGCACGATTGGCAGCCCGCTCGACGACTGGACCGTCTATTACCCCAAGCATCTGCTCGAGCGACTCGATCCCGCGAAGGCGAGCGAGTGGGAGTTCTGGATCCACCCTGTGGGAGACGGGCCCTACCGCTACGTCCGTCACGTGCCGAAGACGATGATGGAATTCGAGGCGGACCCCGACTACTACCGCGGGAAGCCGACGATCGAGCGGGTGGTTCTCAGGTTCGCCACCAAGGAGGCCGCCCTGACCGAACTGCTGAGCGAGAACGTGGACGCGGTCGAATACTTCAACCAGGCCGATCTGCTGAAGGTCGCCGCGGATGCGCGGTTCCAGGTGTATCACGGCTCCCGGCTCGCCATGGGCAACCCGGGGGGCAGTATGGGCCGCCCGTTGACCCTGGTCTGGAACCTGCACCATCCGGCCCTCCGCGATCCACGGGTTCGGCGCGCCCTCACCCTCGCCCTCGACCGCCGCGAGCTGCAGCAGGTGCTCAATCTGCCATCGGCGCCCCCAACCTTCGACGTCATGTTCTCGGAGCGCCAGCTGCGCCGCGGAGAGGTGCCGCCGCCGCTGCCCCACGACGCGGCCGAGGCGCGCCGGCTGTTGGCTGAGGCTGGCTGGGGCGACGTCGGTGAGGACGGCATCCGGCGGCGCGGGGGGAAACCGCTGCGCGTCGTCGTGGCCACGCCCGCGGCGGGTGGCGCGGCGGTGATCATCCAGGCACAACTGCGACGCGTCGGAGTGCAGATGGACATCCTGCCAATCGATTTCATGGTCATGCTGCAACGCCAGAGGGCGAAATCCTTCGACGCATTGTTATTCGAGATGCCAGTCAACGGATGGGCGCTACAGCGGTTCTTCGGGCCGGGGTCGTCCAACGGGTACGCGAATCCCCGGGTTGCCCTGCTGCTCCAGCGCGCACTTGACGCCGTAGACCCCGACGACGCCGACGGGGCCTACCGGGAGCTCGCGCCCATTCTCCAGGCCGATCTCCCGGTCACGTTCGTCGCGCCGTCCGTCCTCTCCACGGTGGCCCATCGGCGCCTACGCGGCCTCAGCAGCCCGTACCGCACGAGTGCGCTCGAGCACATGGACGAGTTGTGGCTGGAGCGCAGCGTTCCGTGACCGGTCGCCGCGCTGCGAGCTTCGCAGGCGCCGTTGCGCTCGCTCTCCTCTCGACTGCCAGCTGTCGACCCGAAGGCCATCGCGACCGCGGTCGGACGACAACCCTCACGATCCTCTACCCCGGCGATGAGCGGGTTTTCGGCCCCGACGATGACATGCCTGCCAAGTTCCTCGTGTTCCAGCCGCTCGTCACGTTAGACGACCACGGGGACGTGGTGGGCGCCCTCGCCCGCCGCTGGGAGCACTCTCCGGACTACCGGACGTGGACCGTGCATCTGCGGTCGGACGTGCGCTGGCACGACGGGGTTCCCTTCACTGCCGAGGATGTCGCCTTCACCCACCGGCTCTGGGAGCACGTGGCCGTGCACGGCGTCGGCCCGGGCGCCCGAACCGTCAGGGTCCTCGATGACAGCACGCTGACGATCACGTATCGGAGGCCGAGGGAGTACCTCAGCTCGTGGGACGTGTACTACCCGCGCCATCTCCTTGACGGGCTCGATCCGGCAAAGTTCTTCGAATGGGAGTTCTGGGTGCATCCGGTGGGCAACGGCCCGTATCGCTACGTCCGCCACGTCGCGAAGACGTTGGTCGAGCTCGAGGCGAACCCTGACTTCTACTGTGGCCGGCCGCGGATCCACCGCCTCATCCTCAAGTTCGGCAGCCGGGAGCTGACCGAGCTGCTGAGCGGCAACGTGGACGTGATGGTGTACGCCGAGCGTACCTTGCTGCCCAAGCTGCGCGGCAGCGACCGGTTTACCGTCTACTATTACCTCGGGCCCGACGGGGGCTGGCTCGAGGCGATCTACTGGAACCACCGCAATCCCATCTTCGCGGACGCCCGCGTGCGGCGTGCGCTGACACTCGCCATCAATCGCGTCGAGTTGCGGCGGCTGCTCGAGCTGCCCGAGGACCTGCCCATCGTGGACGTGATGTTCTCGGGCCGTCAATACCGGCGATCTCAACTGCCGGAGCCGCTTCCCTTCGACCCGGACGCCGCTCGCCGACTGCTTGACGAGGCGGGGTGGCGCGTCCGGGATGGCGACGGAGTGCGGGAGCGGGGGGGCCTCGAGCTGCGGTTCACGGCGCTCGCGGGCGCGGAGGGAGGGGACGAGCAGGGCGGGTCGGCGGCCGCGGTGTACGTGCAGGACGCGCTACGGCGCGTAGGCGCGCGCATGGAGGTGCAGACCGTCGACCTGGCTGTGCTGCGCCACCGCCTAGCCTCTGGGAACTTCGAGGCCGTGTTCGGCCGGTTCTACAACGCGATTCCCTACGGGGATTTCGAGCAGTGGTGGGGCGCGGACGGGTGGACGGGCTACACGAACCCGCGCGCCCAGGCGTCGTTCGACTCGCTCCGGGTCGTCGCCGATCCTCAGCAGCGCGACGCGATCTTCCGCGCCCTGATGCCGATCTTCCGCGACGACGTGCCCATCACGCTGCTCTTCCCGCAGGTCCAGACCATCATCGCGCGCAAGCGGGTGCGCGGGCTCTCGAGCCCGTTCGGATCGGATCCGGTGCTGAGCGCGCAGTACTTGTGGATCGAGCGATGACCGGGGCGTGGCGCCGGGTGCCGCGAGGCTGGTTCTCGGCGGCCGTGACCTGGAGCTGCGCCGTCGCGCTCATCGGTTGCACGGCGCGGCCCGGAGGCGCACGGCACGACGCCTCCAGCGTGACCATCCTGTACCCCGGCGACGAGCACATCCTCGGCCCAATATTCGGGTCGGACGAGGCGGTGAGGTTCCTGGTCTTTCTACCGCTGGTGGGTTACTACTGGCAGTACCAGGACCTTCCCGGCGTGGCAACAAACGAGCGGGGAGCAGCGGATGGGCGCCTCGCCCAACGCTGGAGCCATTCTCCGGACTTGCGGGAATGGACGTTTCACCTCCGCCAGAACGTCCGGTGGCACGACGGCGTGCCGGTCACGGCGGACGACATCGCCTTCTCGCTCGATCTCTACCGGCATCCGGCTATGACGTGGGATGCGCCGAACGCCTATCGGGTGCGCGTGCTGGACGACAGCACGCTCACCATTACCTATCCCAGGGCTCCGCGCGATCCCTTCCACAAGTGGAAAACCTTCTGGCCGAAGCATCTGCTCGAGCGACTCGATCCCAATCAGATCGGCAGCTGGGACTTCTGGGTCCACCCGGTCGGCAACGGCCCGTATCGCTACGTCCGGCACGTGCCGCAGACGCTGCTCGAGCTCGAGGCGAACCCCGATTTCTATGCGGGGAAGCCCCGGATCGAGCGAGTCATCCTCAAGTTCGGTGGTGGGACGCCAATCACCGAGTTGTTGAGCGGCAACGTGGACGCAGTCGAGTACTTCAACCAAGCCGATCTCCCCAGGATCGCCGCCGATCCGCGCTTTCGCATGTATTACTACATCGACCCGTTCGCGATGACGGCCGTCTTCTGGAATCACCGGAGCCCCTTCTTCCGGGACGCGATGGTGCGCCAAGCGTTGACCCTCGGCATCGACCGAAAGAATCTCTTGGCGGCCCTGAACCTGCCGCCGGACCTGCCGATAGTGGATGCGCTGTTCACGGGCCGACAGTACCGGCACCACGAGTTGCCGGCGCCCCTGCCCTATGATCCCGACTCGGCTTCGCGACTGCTCGACGCGGCCGGCTGGAGGGACACCGATGGCGACGAGGTGCGGGAGCGCGGCGGGCAGGCGTTCCGCTTCGTCGCGCTCACTCGGGGTGGACTGATGGAGGAGAAGGCGGCGGTGTACGTGCAGGCCCAGCTGCGGCGGATCGGGGTTCGCATGGACGTCGAAACGCTGGAACCCCAGGCGGCCGGCCGTCGGCTACGCGCCGGGGACTTCGAGGCCGCATTCTTTCCCTTCTTGAACCGGATCGACACCGGTGTGGAGTGGTTCGAGACAAGCTCCCCGATTGGCTACACGAGCCCCCGGGTCCTCGCTCTCCTGCGAGCGGCACGAGCGACCGGTGATCCAGACGAGATCGATCGGATCTCCCGCGATCTGATGCCGGTGCTTCGTGCGGACGTGCCTGTGACGTTTCTCTTTCCCTTTGTGCGCACCTATGTCGCGCACCGGCGCATTCGGGGTCTCCAGAGCCCGGATCAGGCCGATCCGATCCTGCAGATGGAGCACCTGTGGCTGGAGGACGGGCGGTGACACGCTCCACGCGCTCTCGCTCTTTCCTTCCGTTCGCTGTCGCCCTCGGGCTTGCCGGCTGCGGCCGCCCCGGAGACCGCGCCGTCGCCCGGGGATCCACGGTGGTCATGGCGGTCCCCAACGCGGAGGTCGTGAAGCCGGACGTCTGGGACCTCGATTTCCTCGTCTTTCTCCCGCTGGCGGTGCAGAACGAGCGGGGGGAGCTGGAGGGGCGGCTGGCGCGGAGCTGGGATCGCTCCCCCGACTCCAAGGAGTGGACCTACCACCTCCGCACCGACGTCCGCTGGGACGACGGGGTCCCGGTCACCGCTCACGACGTGAAGTTCACCCTGGACCTTCTCGGCCATCCCGATGTCGCGTCGTACCCGGACATCGAATCCACGGTGGTGGACGACTCCACCGTGCGGATCCGGGCGGCGAAGCCCTATTACATCGACGACATCGTCTACTATCCCAGCCACCTCCTGAAGGGCCTGGACCCGAAGCGATTCTGGCAGTGGGAATTCTGGACCCGCCCAGTAGGGGACGGCCCTTACCGTTTCGTCCGCTACCTGCCCCAGACGCTGTTTGAGTTCGAGGCGAACCCGGACTACTACCGCGGCAAGCCCCGGATCACGCGGGTCATCCTCAAGCTGGTAGGAGAGGCGGGTGCGGCGGGGCTCAGCGCGCTCCTGAGCGGGGACGCAGACATCGCGCAGGCCGACCTCACCCAGATCCCCCAGATCGCGAGCGATCCCCGCTTCCGCGTTTACCACCATGTGGGTCCCAGCGCCCGGGCCATCTACTGGAAGTGCGACCATCCCCTGTTCCGGGACCCCCGGGTCCGGCGCGCCCTCACCCTAGCCCTGGACCGCCGGGAGCTCCTGCGGCTCCTGAACCTCCCGGGAGATCTGCCCATTACCGACGGGGTGTTCACCCGCCGCCAGTTCTTGCGGCGGGAGTGGCCTGAGCCGTTGCCGCACGATCCGCAGGAGGCGAGAGCGTTGCTCGAGGCCGCGGGCTGGGCGGACCGCGACGGGGACGGGATCCGGAAGAAGGACGGGCGACTCTTCCACTTCACCGCCAGCGTGTCGAACGGCAGCGGCATGCCGCAGCTCGCCGTGTACATCCAGGCCCAGCTGCGGCAGGTCGGAGTCCAGATGGACGTACAGCTCCTCGAGGAAACCGTCATGTGGGACAAGCTCCGTTCCGGCGACTTCGAGGCGTGGATGCATATTCATCAGCACGGGGGCCTGCAACGCGACTTCGGGAGGCGAAATCCGATCGGCTATCGGAACCCGGAGGCGTTCGATGTCATCGACCAACTCACGGCCACGGCAAACCCGGACGAAGAGGACCGCTGGTACGCTCGGCTGACCGAGATCTTCAGCACGGATCCGCCGTTCACTCGCATCCTCCCCGGGACGCGGACCTGGTTCGTCCGCCGGCGGGTTCACGGGCTGAGCACCCCGTTTCGGGCGGACCCCGACACCTACATGGAACAGCTGTGGGTGGAAGAGAAGCCGCGGTGAAAGCAACTGCAGGATGGATGACCCGCCTGGCGGCCTCGCTGGGCATCTGGGCGATGGCGGCTTGCGGAACACCGGCCGCTGACTCATCCACGCTCACGATCCTCTATCCCGGAGGGGACATGGTCCTCGGACTCCCCGAGGACGACTCGCCGAAGCAGCTCGTCTTCCTGCCCATGGTAAGGATGGGCGCAAACAACGAACTGGAAGGGCGTCTGCTCCGCAGCGCCGAGCGGCTTCCCGGCACCACCACGTGGATCTACCACCTGCGCTCCGACGTCCGCTGGCACGACAGTGTCCCCTTCACCGCGCACGACGTCGTCTTCACCATCGACATGATGCGCGACACGCTGATCAACTGGCTGGCGCCCGGTGCCTACACGCTGGAAGCGATCGACGACACCACGCTGCGAGTCAGCTACTCGATAGCGAACGCCGGAAGCGCCCTGCTCCACCTGGACACGTGGCAGGTGTACTTCCCCAGGCACCTGCTCAAGGATCTGGACCGTCGCCAGTTCGGCGCGTGGGAGTTCTGGAAGCGGCCCGTCGGCAACGGTCCGTACCGATTCGTCCGCAGCCAGCCCAGGGAGATGATCGTGCTCGAGGCCAATCCGGACTTCTACGCCGGGCGCCCCGCAATCGATCGGGTGGTATTGCGCCTCGGTGAGCCGCAGCTGTCCTCCCTGCTGAGCGGTGAAGTGGACCTGACGTACTTCGAGCCGAATAACGCGCTTGCACTCGGGAACGATCCGCGTTTCACGGTGCGCTTCGACGTCGGCGACATGCGCATCGGCGCGCTCTGGAACCACCGCGACGTCCTGTTCAGGGAGGCGGCAGTCCGGCGGGCACTCACCCTCGCCGTCGATCGCCCCACCCTCCAGCGCGCGCTGAATCTCCCCGGGGAGGCGCTGGTGACCGACGGTGTGTACACCCGCCGCCAGTACCGCACCTACGACTTGGCTCCCGCGCTGCCCTACGATCCGGACCGCGCGCGGTCGCTGCTCGATTCACTGGGCTGGCGCGACCGCGATGGGGACGGCGTTCGGGACCGGGCGGGTCGTCCCTTCCGCTTCACCGCGCTCGCTACGCCCGAGACCGCCCAGGCGGCTGTCTTGCTGCAGGAGGCGCTCCGCCGCATCGGCGTGTCAATGGAAATACAACCGCTGTCGGCGGGACTGGTGAACCCGCGCCTGCGGAGCGGCGATTTCTCGGCGGTGGTTGGGCGGATCCGGAACACCTATGGCGGCCGGTACGGGGTCGTGGCGACCTTCGGGCCGCGCTCCTTCCTCGGCTACCGGAACGCGTGGGTGAATGGCGTGCTGGAGCGCCTGCGCATGGCCTTCGAGCCCTCGGAGATCGAGGCCGGGTACCGTGAACTCGGCGACCTCATCGCCGAGGACGTACCCATCACCTACCTCGCCTTGCTCGCCATGGGAATCGTGAGCACGCGACGGGTGCAAGGAGGCGACGCTTTCGACAGCCCGTCGCCGTTCGAGATCATCGATCGCCTTTCGCTGAAGGGGCCGGGACCCGCCGTTCGCCGATGATCCGCTACACACTGCGCCGCCTGCTCCAGGCCATCCCGCTCCTCCTCGGGCTTCTCACACCGGCGTTTTTCGGCTGCGGCCGGGCTCCCGGAGGCGGCAGCACCGCCAGTTCCACCGTCATCGTCGCCTACCCCGGCAGCGAGGGCGACATGAACCCCGCGGTTGACGGGTATTCGAAGTTTCTCGTCTTCCTTCCCCTCGTCGCGGAGCGCGCGGACGGGGAACTCGAGGGGCGGCTGGCCCAGAGCTGGGAGCACTCGCCGGACTGGCGGGAGTGGACCTTCCACCTGCGGAGCGATGTCCGCTGGCAGGATGGGGTTCAGGTCACCGCGGGCGACGTGGAGTTCACGCTGGCTCTGCTCGCCAACCCTGACGTAGGCGAAATCGGACCTGGCGCCGTCGAGGCTGTCACGGTCCAGAACGACTCTACTCTTACGGTTCGCTATGGCAACCTCTCCGGGGTCAATACGCTCACCTGGGAAGTCTGCTTCCCAAAGCACCTGCTCCAGGGTCTGGACCCGAAGGACATCGCGTCGTGGGAATTCTGGCTCCATCCCGTGGGCGACGGGCCGTATCGCTTCCTCCGCCACGTATCCAAGACGATGATGGAGTTCGAGGTGAACCCCGACTACTACCGCGGAAAGCCTCGCGTCGAGCGGGTGGTGCTGCGGTTTCTCGGGGGTGCGGGCCTTGCCGAGCTTTTGAGTGGCGGCGTGGATGTTCTTTACGCCACAAACCCCACAAACATGCGCCTGCTGGCGACGGACCCCCGCTTCCGGGTGTACAACGCGTGCTGCGACGATACCTACGGGATCTTCTGGAATAACCACCTCCCGCTCTTCCGGGACTCCCGGGTGCGCCGGGCCCTCACCTTGGCGATCGATCGTCAGGAACTGCGCCAGGTCCTGGACTTTCCGCCCTCCCTCCCGGTGGTAGACGGCCCCTACACCGATCGCCAGATACGCCGTGGGGATTTGCCGACGCCCGTTCCCCATGACACGGCGCAGGCGCGCGTCCTCTTGGAGGAGGCGGGTTGGTTTGACAGCGACGGCGATGGCGTCCGGGAGCGCGATGGGCGGCCTTTCCGCTTTACAGCTATCGTCAGCGCCGGGCCCGGTAGGTCAGCACTCGCCGTCTACGTTCAGGAACAGCTCCGTCGGATGGGCGTCCACATGGAGATCCAACCGGTAGAGCGTGGACGTCCGTCGAACGGGGACTTCGACGCCATCATCCGCCTTATGTGCTTGTGCCCGGACGGCTGGAGGCGCCAGTTCGGCGACTCCTCCTCCACCGGATACCACAACGCCAGGGCGGCGCAACTCCTCCGCCGGCTCCCGATGGTCACCGACCCGAATGAGGGGGACCGCATTCGCAGGGGGGTGGCCGAGATCTTTCAGACCGACCCCCCGGCCACCTTCTTCTTCCCCCAGCCGATGACGATGGTGGCGCACCGTCGGATCCACGGCCTGAGTTCACTGTGGCGGGCGGACCCGCTGATGTACATGGACGAGCTGTGGCTGGAGGACCGAGTCCCGTGACGTCGTGCGGCACCAGCGTCTTGGTCGGTCGCGGCTTTCCGCTGGCACTGGCCTGCAGCTGTGCAGTCGCCGCGCTTGGCTGTACTTCGCGCCGCGAGAGCGCGCTGCGTGATTCCTCCAGCCTGACCATCCTCTACGCCGGCGGCGACGAGCAGGTACTCGGCCCGAGCTGGGACGACGCGCCGAAGTTTCTGGTGTTCCTGCCCCTGGTGGAAACCAACGAGCGGGGAGAGCCGGAAGGGCGCCTCGCCGAGCGGTGGAGCCACTCACGAGACTTCCGGGAATGGACCTTTCACCTCCCCCAGGTCGCCCAAATGCTGCAGCGTGCTCTTGACGCGGTAGACCTTGACGACGCCGACCAGGCCTACCGCGCGCTCGCGCCGAGCCTCCAGGCCGACCTGCCGGTCACGTTCGTCGCGCCGTCCGTCCTCACCACGGTGGCCCATCGGCGCCTGCGGGGCCTGAGCAGTCCGTATCGCACCAGACCACTGTCACACATGGATGAGTGGTGGCTGGAAAACGGGCGGTGAACGCTCGCGGAAGCATCGCCATGGATGACCTATGGCGAGGTGACCAATGAGCCCGAGCGAGATCGACGCTGTTCGCCGAATCGGGCGCCGCCAATTTGTTCAGATGTGCGCGGGCTCGTTGGCCCTGGCCCCAGCCGCGTGCGGCCGGCGCGGCGATCACGCTCGGGGCAAGTATTCCGCCATTACTGTCCTCAATGAGAACGACGAGCGGGACCTCGGGCCGGGGTATGATAATCCACCGAAGCTTCTTGTCTTCCTCCCTTTGGTGAGTCGGAACGCCAACGGAGAACTCGAGGCACGGCTCGCTCAAAGCTGGCAGCATTCCCCGGACTACCGCACCTGGACCGTTCATCTACGCAACGACGTGCGCTGGCACGACGGCGTGCCGGTGACCGCCCACGACGTCAAGTTCACAATGGATCTCTACATGCATCCCGCCGTCCTGTGGGTACCGCCAGGCGCCTATGCCGTCACCGTGCTCGACGACAGGACGTATACCATCACGTATCACAGACGCGTCATTGGCAGCCGCAGCCCTGGGGACGATTACTACACGGTCTACTACCCTAAACACTTGCTCGAAAAGCTCGATCCGGCGGCGTTCAATGACTGGGAGTTCTGGACGCACCCGGTCGGTAACGGCCCCTATCGGTATGTTAGGCACGTGCCCAAGACGATGATGGAACTCGAGGCGAACCCGGACTATTACCGGGGAAAGCCCGAGATCGAGCGCGTGGTGCTCAAGTTTGGTGATCCATCCGCACCCACAGCGCTGACCGAACTCCTGAGCGGCAACGTCGACGTGGTCCGGTACATCAATCCGATGCATCTTCTGAAGTTGAGAGGTGACCCCCGGTTCCGGGTGTACGAGGCCGTGTACCAGGAGAGGGACGTGTGGGTCCTGCCTCTGCTCTGGAACCAGCGTCATCCGCCCTTCCGTGACCCGAAGGTGCGCCGGGCGCTGACCCTGGCAATTGACCGCCGCGAACTTCATCAGGTCCAGAACTTACCCGAGGAAACCCTCATCTTCGACGTAATCTTTACCGAGCGGCAGCGCCGGCGCGGCGAGCTTCCCGAACCCCTGCCCTACGACCCTGAGCTCGCCAAACGTTTGCTCGACGAAGCCGGCTGGCGCGACCAGAACGACGAGGGGCTTCGCAAGCGGGACGGGAGGCCGCTCCGCTTTACGGCAGTCGTCTCAGCCTACCAGGGAGACGATAAGGCAGCGGTTTACATCCAGGCGGCGCTCCGCCGGGTGGGGGTCCATATGGACGTCACGCTCCTGGATTGGGACGACCTGTCTGGCCGAGTGCGCGCTGGCGAGTTCGAGGCAGCCATGCTTGGCATGCCGCTCGAAGTGATCCGTCTGTTTCTTGGCGAAGCCGAAATCGGCGATGTTGGCAAGTTCTACGCGGTCGTTCAGGGCTCTCCAATTGGGTATGCCAATCCCAGAGTCACTGCCCTCCTCAAAGAGCTCCGTGTCACATTCAACCCCGATGAGGAAGACCGGATCTACCACGCACTCTCGGCGATCTTCCAGGCCGAATTGCCCGTGACGTTTCTCTACCCGTGGGTGGGGACTACGGTGGCCCATCGGCGCGTTCGTGGGCTAAGCAGCCCCTACCGGGCCGACCCAGTCTGGTGCATGGAGGACTTGTGGCTGCAGGGTGAGCCCTGATGGCGCGCTACGTCCTGAAGCGCCTGCTCCAGGCCATCCCCCTCCTGCTCGGCATCATCACCGTCACGTTCTTCATGATCCGCCTCGCCCCCGGCGACCCGATGGACATGTATCTGGAGCCCCAGCGCGGGCGGCAGATGGATCCTGAGGTCATCGAGCTGATCCGAAAGCGCTACGGGCTCGACCAACCGATCCCGGTGCAGTACGTGAAATGGGTCGCGAACGTGGTCCGCGGCGACCTGGGCGAGTCGTTTCGCTATCGCCGGCCGGTGCGCGGGCTGCTCGCGGAGGCGATTCCCTACACCCTGCAGCTCACGGTGCTGGCACTAATCCTCGACGCGGCGATCGGGATCACCCTGGGCATCATCTCGGCGGTAAAACAGTACTCGCCGCTCGACAAGACGGTGACGGTTGGATCGCTGGTCGTCTACGCGATCCCCGGCTTCTGGCTCGCGCTCATGCTGGTGCTGGTGTTCTCGGTTCAACTACACTGGTTCCCAACGTCCCAGACCCGCTCTATGGACTACGACCTCCTGTCCTTCGGCGGGAAGGCGGCCGACCGGCTGTGGCATCTCGTTCTGCCGGTGTTCGTGATGGGCATCGCCTCGGCGGCGGGGACCGCGCGCTACATGCGAAACCGGCTGCTCGAGGTGCTGAACGAGGAGTACGTCGTGGCCGCCCGGGCCAGGGGCTTCCCAGAACGCACCGTGATCCTCAAGCACGCCGTCCGCAACGCCCTGATTCCCATCGTCACGATCTACGGTCTTTCGCTGCCGTTTCTCCTGGGCGGCGCCACGATCATCGAGTCGATCTTCGCCTGGCCGGGGATGGGACGGCTGACCGTCGAGGCCGTCGGCGGCCGGGATTACCCGATCATCATGGCCACGACGATGATCGCCGCGACGCTCACGGTGCTCGGCAACCTGATCGCCGACCTCGCGTATGCCGCGGTCGATCCGCGGGTGTCGCTGGAGGGGAAGCCTCGTGCCCGTTAGCACGCACTCCGCCGAGCGCTGGGCG
>CAZXFL010000033.1:0-13758 GCA_964640385.1 uncultured Actinomycetes bacterium | reverse complement strand
TCTGTTCTTTATCCAGTCTTGCGCACCCGGTTGTTATCAATGCCAAGCAGCTTAGGAATGCAATAAGGCGCCGATCGAGTCTCACGTCTAGTCGACTGCGCGCACGCGCAAGAAGTTCCATGGCGTGCGAGGAAAACTTGGGGACGCCCTGAAATCTGCTGGCTTTGGGCTTGGCTTGGCTTTGGCGAGTCGAAGTTCGAACCATCGCTGACCTGCTGAAACAGCTCTTGAGGTCGCATGGCTAGGGGCATTCCGGAATATTCCCCTTCCGGGGATTCGAACTGCGAACGGGCGTGCAATCGAGCACTTGTATCCGACAGGCTGGTTGACCTTGCTCCTAGCGCCGCCTCTTGAGACTCACGTCGACTTAAGGAATGCCCTGACCTCCTGGTTGAAAGGTTCCCCCGCCTCGAAATTGCTCATGTGACCAATGCCCGGCAAGATCACTAGCTTCGATCGGGGAATCGAGGCGTGGAGGGCTTCCGCAACTTGCAGCGGCGCACGCACATCCTTCTCGCCGTAGAGAAGGAGCGTGGGCACAGTGATACGACTGAGCACGCCACGCAGATCCGCTTCCGCCAGCGAGCGGGCCATCACCGGGAATCCCGCGGGATGGATCTCGGACACGATTGCCGCGAAGTCGTCAACCACATCGGCGGGAGTCGTGTCGGGGAAAAGCGTCGGGATCACTTTCGCGGCGAACTCGTCTGGCGGTAACTCGGCCAGCTTCAGGCTGAGTTGCAGGCGGTCTTCGGCAACATCGGGGGGGAGGGACCCGGTCCATCCCGCATACGCGCCGGCGAGCACCAGGGTCATCGGGATGGAGGGGTGCCGAAGATAGAATTCAAGGGCGAGAGCTCCTCCGAACGACAATCCTGCCACGTGCGATCGTCCCAGATCAAGCGCGTCTACGAATCCGGAGAGGCAGTCTGCGTAGTCAGGCATTCGAAACGCCGGAGGCGGGTCTGATGACTGGCCGCTTCCTGGTGCGTCCCAGGCAACTACGGTGAACTGGTCGGATAATCCTTCGATCTGGCGATGCCATTCGCGGCTGTCTCCGACGAACCCGTGGAGAAGGAGCAGAGGTGGTCCCTGGCCTGCCCTCTCGTAGGCGATCCGCAGTCCCTCGATTTCTACCTGGTCCATGCCATCACGATAGATGACCGGGAGAGAGCTCTCGTGGATGGGGATGCGCGACCCCTGGAATTTGCTGGGAGGGCTAGACTCAAACGCGTGGAACGCCGGTACCTGATCCGCACCTTCGGGTGCCAGATGAACGAGCACGACTCCGAGCGCATCGCCGGGCTGCTCGAGGCGGACGGCATGACCCCGGTCGCCGATGCTTCTGATGCCGAGGTTGTCGTGTTCAACACGTGCGCCATCCGCGAGAACGCCGACAACCGCCTGTACGGGAACCTCGGGCATCTCAAACCGCTCAAGGAGGCCAACCCGCGTCTGCGGATCGTCGTCGCCGGGTGCCTCGCGCAGAAGGATCAGGGCCGGATCCAAGAACGCGCTCCGTGGGTCGACGTCGTTGTCGGGACCCACGCGCTTCCCGAGCTCCTCGATCTGATGCGTCGCGCCGAAGAGGACGGCCCGCAGATGGATGTGCGGGAGGCGACGGAGATCTTTCCGTCGGCTCTCCCCGCGCGCAGGGGCGATCCGTTCCACGGATGGGTCTCGATCGCCGTCGGCTGCGACAACGCCTGCACGTTCTGCATCGTCCCGCTGGTCCGGGGGCCGCAGCTCTCGCGGTCGATGGGCGACATCCTCGCGGAGGTGCAGGGGCTGGCCCGCGACGGCGTCCTCGAGGTGACGCTCCTCGGGCAGAACGTGAACACCTACGGCCGCGACCTGACGGTGCCCGGCTCGAGTCGCCGGCCGCTGTTCGCCGACCTGCTCCGGCAGGTCGGGGCCGTCGAGGGCATCGAGCGCGTGCGGTTCACGAGCCCGCATCCGCACGACTTCACGCCGGACGTGATCGAGGCGATGGCGGACACGCCGGCCGTCTGCGAGCACATGCACTTCCCCCTGCAATCCGGCTCGGATCAGGTGCTGCGAGCCATGCGCCGGTCCTACCGGGCCGAGCGGTACCTGATGTGGCTGGATCGCATCCGTGACGCCATCCCGGACATCGCCGTCAGCACCGACATCATCGTCGGGTTCCCCGGCGAGACCGAGGAGGACTTCGCCGGAACGCTGCGGGTCGTCGAGCGCGCCCGGTTCGATTCGGCATTCATGTTCCAGTACTCACCGCGGCCCGGAACGGTGGCCGGAACCATGCAGGACCAGATCCCCAAGGAGGTCGTGCAGGAGCGGTTCGACCGGCTGGTGGCGCTGCAGGAACGATTCTCCACTGCGAGCAACGAGGCGTTGGTCGGACAGCGGCTCGAGGTCCTCGTGGAAGGTGCCGGACGGAAGGGCTCGAAGATCCAAGGCCGGACCCGCACCAACAAGCTGGTGCACTTCGCAGGCGATGCGGTACCCGGGACGTTCCTGGGGGTCGAAGTCCGAGCCGCCCACGCACATCACCTGGAGGGCGAGCCGGTCAGGGAGCCGGTCAGGGAGCCCGTCGCCGCGGTATGACCGAAGAGGGGCAGCCGGAGCCGCTGCTCGCCGTGGTCGGCCCGACGGCTTCCGGCAAGACCGAAGCCGCCCTGCAGATCGCGCAGCGTCTCGGCTGCGAGATCGTGTCCGCCGACTCGATGCTGGTCTACCGGGGGATGGACGTCGGTACGGCCAAGCCCACGCCGTCCGAGCGAGCGCAGGTTGCACATCACCTGATCGACGTCGCCGATCCGTCCGTGCCGTTCTCGGTGGCGCAGTTCCAGACCCTCGCGCTCGGGGAGATCGATTTCATCCGGGCCCGGGGGCTGCGGCCGCTCCTCGTCGGGGGGTCCGGGCTCTACGTGCGGGCCGTCGTCGACCAGCTGGACTTCCCGGGGACCGATCCGGCTACGCGTCGGGACCTGGAGACCGAGGCGGTCGCTGGCGGCACGAGACGTCTCTACGAACGGCTCGCCCAGCTGGACCCCGTCGCGGCCGGCAAGATCGAACCGGACAACGCCCGGCGGACGGTGCGGGCGCTGGAAGTGGCGGCGATCACCGGCCGGCCGTTCTCTGACTACGCGATCGCCTGGGACGACTACCCCCCGGAACGCGTCCGGGCCGCCGGGATCGAGGTCCCACGCGAGGTGCTGGCGGACCGGATCGAGGCTCGGGTGCGCACGATGGTCGAGGCGCACGACTTCCTGGACGAGGTCCGGGACCTGGTCGCGGACGGGTTCGGCGTCTGGCTCACCGCCACGCAGGCCATCGGGTACGCTGAGATGGCGCGGCACCTGGAAGGGAAGTTGTCCCTGGATGAGGCGGTCGCCGCGACGGTGAAACGGACCAAGGCGCTGGCGCGGCGGCAGATGGCCTGGTTCCGGCGCGATCCTCGGATCCGCTGGTTCCCCGCCCCGGACGGCGCGGCCGCCATCTCGGACGAGCTCATGGAGTACCTGAGTGACTGAACTGCGATTCGCGAAGTACCACGGCACCGGCAACGACTTCGTCATGGTCGAGGACCTGGCGGGTGAGCTGGAGCTGTCGCCGGAGGTCATCGCCGCGATCTGCCACCGGCGGTTCGGGGTCGGTGGCGACGGCCTGATCCGCGTCCTGCGCGGGGAGGGCGATGCCGATTTCTTCATGGACTACTACAACGCCGACGGCACCACCGCCGAGATGTGCGGCAACGGCGTGCGCTGTCTCGGCAAACTCGTCTACGACGGCGGGCTGACCGATAAGACCGATCTGACGGTCGACACGCGCGCGGGTTACAAGTATCTGACGCTGGACGTTCGGGATGGGCGCGTCGCCGAGGCCACGGTGGACATGGGCCCGCCGAAGCTGACGCGGGCCGACATCCCGATGCGCGGGCCGGCCTGGGAGACCTTCCAGATGGAACCGGTCGAAGCCGGCGGCCGGACCTTCAAGGGCTCGGCCGTGTCGATGGGGAACCCGCATCTGGTCCTGTTCATCGACGGCGACCCCGCAGACGTCGACGTGGCCCGCATCGGCCCCGCGCTGGAGCACGATGATCTGTTCCCCGAGAAGACCAACGTGGAGTTCGTCGTCCCGGGTTCGGACGGCGTTCTGAACACGCGGGTCTGGGAGCGAGGATCAGGCGAAACGATGGCCTGCGGCACCGGGGCGTGTGCGGTGCTGGTCGCGGCGAACGAAGCGGGGCTTGCACCGGCGAAGGCGACCGTTCGCTTCCCTGGCGGCGACCTGGTCGTGGAGCGCCGCGAGGAGGGCAACGTCACGCTGACCGGCCCGGCCGTCATGGTGTTCGACGGGGCCCTGACCATCGACTGACAAGGAGCGCCGAGTGAAGCACGCGGATCGGATCAAGAACGTCCCTCCGTACCTGTTCGCGGAGCTGGATGAGAAGCTCGAAGCGAAGCGGGCGCAGGGCGTGGATGTCATCTCGCTCGGCGTCGGAGATCCGGACCTGCCCACCCCGCCGCACATCGTGGAGGCGCTCCGCGAGGCCGCCCTGGACCCGTCCACGCACCAGTACCCGTCCTATTTCGGTGCCAAGGAGTTCCGCCGTGCCGTGGCGGACTGGTACGGGCGCCGCTTCGGCGTCGAGCTGGACCCGGACACCGAGGTCATGACCCTGATCGGTTCGAAGGAGGGCATCGGACACATCTCGTTCGCGTTCATCGATCCCGGTGACGAGGCGCTGGTTCCCGACCCGGGCTACCCGGTCTACGGGGTCAGCACGATCTTGGCCGGAGGCACGCCGGTCTCGCTGCCGATGCCGGCGGAGAAGGGGTTCCTGCCGGAGCTTGACCCATCCCTGGTCACCGACCGGACGCGCATGATGTGGCTGAACTTCCCGACGAACCCGACGGCTGCGGTCGCCGGTCTGGAGACGTTCGAGGAGGCAGTCGCCTTCGCTCGTGCGCACGACCTGCTGCTCGCCCACGACGCGGCCTACTCCGAGATCACCTACGACGGCTACGTCGCGCCGTCCGTACTGCAGGTCCCGGGCGCGAAGGACGTCGCCGTCGAGTTCGGTTCGCTCTCGAAGTTCTACAACATGACCGGCTGGCGCATCGGGTGGGCGGTTGGCAGCGAGGAGGCCATCCGCGGACTGTCGATCATCAAGACGAACCTGGACTCGGGCCAGTTCAACGCGATCCAGTACGCGGGGGTCGCGGCGCTCGAAGGGCCCCAGGAGCACCTCGACGAACTGCGCGCGACCTACCGGCGCCGGCGGGACCTGGTCGTGGGAACGCTGAACTCCCTCGGATGGTCGTTGAAGCCGCCACTCGGGGCGATCTACGTGTGGGCGCCGACCCCGGACGGGCAGAGCTCCGGGGACTTCGCCGATCTGTTGCTCGAGCACGGTCTCTTCGTGGCCCCGGGCACCGGCTACGGCGCGAACGGCGAGGGCTACGTGCGGTTCTCGCTGACGGTCCCGGACGACCGGCTCGAGGAGGCGATGGAGCGCCTGACGAAGGCACTCGCCTGATGCCCGAACGCCGGCGCGGGGAACATCGCTCGTCCCAGCAGGAGTCACCGCTTTCCGCGACCTGGCGTCCCGCCGTCACCGAGAAGGCGGTCCTGGTGGGTGCCGGCCCCGCGATCACCGAAGGGGATCTGGACGAACTCGCGGCGCTGTCCGACACGGCCGGGGCCGAGCCCGTGGCTCGCGTCGTGCAGTCCCGCGATGCACCCGACCCGGTGACCTACATCGGGAAGGGCAAGGTCCGCGAGATCCACGACACCGTGCACCGGAACGGGGCCGATGCCGTCATCTTCGACTCGGAACTCACCCCCGGCCAGCTCCGTAACCTCGAGGAGCGGCTCGGATGCAAGGTCATCGACCGGACGGCATTGATCCTGGACATCTTCGCGCTCCACGCCACGTCCCGCGAAGGCAAGACGCAGGTCGAACTGGCGCAACTGAACTACCTGATGCCGCGGCTGCGAGGCTGGGGAGAGGCTATGTCTCGCTTGGGCGCTGGTATCGGCACGCGCGGCCCCGGCGAGACCAAGCTCGAGACCGACCGCCAGCATATCCGCCGCCGCATCACCAAGCTCCGGCGCGAGATCGACGACATGGCTCGCACCCGTCACGTGAAGCGCGCCTCGCGCGAACGGTCGGGGGTTCCCCAGGTGGCGATCGCGGGGTACACGAACTCCGGGAAGTCCAGCCTCATGAACGCGCTCACCGACGCCGGGGTCCTGGTCGCGAACCAGCTCTTCGTCACGCTGGACCCCACGACGCGACGCATCTCGTTCCCGGGTGGGCGCGCGGCCACGCTCTCCGACACCGTGGGGTTCGTCGGGAAACTGCCGCACGATCTGGTGGAGGCGTTCCGGTCGACGTTGGAAGAGGTGACGCTCGCGTCGCTCGTGCTGCACGTCGCCGACGCGTCGAACGAGGCCGTCCAGGAACAGATCGCTGCCGTGCGAGAGGTCCTGGGTGATATCGGTGCCGGCGCGATCCCGGAGGTGCTAGCCCTCAACAAGGCGGACCTGATCGATGCGAGCCGGCGCGAGGGGCTGGGCCGCCGCTTCCCGGAGGCCGTGATCGTCTCCGCCCGGACCGGGGAGGGGCTCGACGAGGCGATGGCCGCCATCGAGCGCGACCTGCCGGCGTTCCCCATCGAGGTGAACCTGCTGATCCCCTACGACCGCGAAGAGCTGGTGGCGCTCCTGCATCGGAACGCGGACGTATTGAAGATCGAGCACGAGGCGGATGGCACGCGGGTGCATGCCAGGGTGGGGGAGCGAGAGTTCAACGCGGTGCGGGATTTCCTGGCGGTGCCGGAGGTGACCGACTAGAGCTTGCGCAAGACGGCGGTGACCTTACCGGCGATCCGGCCCTCGGCCATCTCGAACGGTTCCATGGCCGGATTCTCAGGAACGAGGAGCACGCGGCCGTCCCGTCGCCGGAGTCGCTTGACCGTGGCCTCGTCCTCAGCAGGCCCGGGCATCAGCGCCACGACGACATCCCCGTCGGCCGCGTCGTCCTGGCGACGGACGATGACGATGTCGCCGTCGAAGATGCCGGCGCCGATCATCGAGTCGCCGGCGACCCGCAGGGCGAACACTTCGGAACCGTCGGCGTAACCCTCCGGCACCGCGAGGTAGTCCTCGATGGACTCCGTCGCCAGCACCGGGGCCCCGGCGGCCACCCGGCCGATCAACGGCACGGTCACGGATCCGGGTGCGGGCAGGGACTCGGCTAGGGTCACCGCGCGTGGTTTCGTCGGGTCGCGGGTGATGAGTCCCTTGCGCTCGAGGTTTTCGAGTTGGCTGTGAACGCTCGAGGATGACGTGAGACCCACGGCGTCCCCGATCTCGCGGACCGTGGGAGGGTATCCCCGCTCCCGAACGGTTTCCCGGATGTAGTCGATGATCCTGCGCTGCCTGCTGGTCAGGTCTTCCATGTCAGATCCTCCTTCCAGGCACGCTAGTGGACGCGGGCGCTGAAATCAAACATATGTTCGAGGAATCGCTTGACTTCGAACATCTGTTCGGCCAGCATAGGGCCATGACTCGAACAGGTGTTCGCTTCCGGATGCGCAGACGGCGTGCCATCACGCTCATGGTGCTGACGGTGCTTGTGGTGCCGGTCGCCCGTGCGGCGGCAGGCACGGAAACCTCGCAGGCACCCCCCAGGGCCCATCGCTATGTCGTGCAGCCCGACGACACCCTGTGGGGGATCGCCGGGCGTACGCACGAGAACCCGCGCTACGGGGTCGATGAGATCCTCGAGGCGAACGCGGGCGTCGACGTCGGCGGCCTCCATCCCGGGCAGATCCTGCTCATCCCGGGCTAGCACCGAGACGATGCGGCGTGTTGACCTCGAACATGTTGTGGGGTAGCGTCCGCCCGACCACAAGATATGGTGGTGGAGGGCGATGCGGTGCATCTGGTGTGACGCAGACGATGATCGAGTCATCGATTCGAGGGTCGTGGAGCAAGGACGGGCCGTGCGGCGGCGGCGCGAATGCCGGGCGTGCAGCCGGCGCTTCACTACCTTCGAGCGGAATGACGACCTCGGTCGCATGGTGGTCAAGCGCGACGGGTCCAAGGAGCCGTTCGACCGCGAGAAGGTTGCAGCCGGCATCCGCAAAGCCACCAAGAACCGGCCCATCGACGAAGGCCAGGTGGAGGCGGCGGTCGATCGCGTTGAGGAACGCTTGCGCCGCAAGGGTCCCGAGGTCACAACCGATCAGGTCGGCGTCGAGGTGCTCGCGCGGCTGGCCAAGCTCGACCAGGTCGCCTACATGCGCTTCGCCAGTGTCTACAAGGACTTCCAGGAGGTCACCGACTTCGAACGCGAGGCGGGGATCCTGCAGAAGAAGGAAACGGCTGCCAACCGCCCATCGGCGTGAGATACTATATGTAGTGGTGAGTGACAAGAAAACCCACTACATATTCCGTGGAACCTCTTGACGCGGGAAGGGCGCGAAGGCAGAATCACAAGGCCGTGATTCACGCCTCCGGGCGAGGGTCAGCAACCAGACGAGCATCAGGGACGACGCGTTCCCGAGGGGAAGAAGGGGGTTTCTCAGTGGCGACGAAGCAATCCGACGTTCAGGCCAAGCACAGCGGACTCGCGTTCAAGCGCTACTTCACCAAGGACGGGGTGCACCCGTTCGACGAGGTTGAGTGGGAGACGCGCGACGCGATCATCCCCAACTACAAGGAGGGCGGGAACGCCTTCGAGCAACGCGACGTCGAGTTCCCCGTGTCCTGGTCCCAGAACGCCACCAACATCGTCGCCCAGAAGTACTTCCGCGGCACGCTCGGAACGCCCCAGCGCGAAACCAGCGTCCGCCAGCTCGTCAGCCGGGTCGTGGACACGATCCGGGGCTGGGGGGTCAAGGACGGCTACTTCGGTTCCACCGAGGACGCGCAGATCTTCGCCGACGAGCTGTCCCACCTGCTGGTGAACCAGAAGGCCGCGTTCAACTCGCCGGTGTGGTTCAACGTGGGCGTGCCGGACACGCCGCAGCAGTGCTCGGCCTGCTTCATCCTGGCGGTGGACGACAAGATGAGCTCGATCCTGAACTGGTACGTCGAAGAGGGCACGATCTTCAAGGGCGGATCCGGTTCCGGGATCAACCTGTCGACGATCCGGTCGTCCCGTGAGGCACTTGCCGGCGGCGGGACCGCCTCCGGGCCGGTCTCCTTCATGCGCGGCGCCGACGCCAGCGCCGGCACGATCAAGTCGGGTGGCAAGACGCGCCGCGCCGCCAAGATGGTCATCCTGAACGTCGACCATCCCGACGTGCGCGAGTTCATCTGGTGCAAGGCGAACGAGGAGAAGAAGGCGCGCGCACTGCAGGACGCCGGCTTCGACATGGACCTGGACGGCAAGGATTCCGCGTCGGTGCAGTACCAGAATGCCAACAACTCGGTGCGCGTCACCGACGAGTTCATGCAGGCCTTCCTCGAGGATCGCGACTGGGCGCTGAAGGCCGTCACCACCGGGGAGGCGGCCGAGACCGTCCGCGCGCGCGACCTGATGCGCGACATCGCGCAAGCCGCATGGGAGTGTGCGGACCCGGGGATGCAGTACGACACCACTATCAACGAGTGGCACACGTGTCCTGCCTCCGGCCGGATCAACGCGTCGAATCCGTGCTTCACGGGAGACATGCGGGTGCATACAGACAAGGGGCTGATCAGGTTCGATGAGCTCGTTCGGCGCTCGACCCTCGGAGAGACCTTCGAGGTATACACCTCCGACACGACGGATCCGGAGTCCGGGAGCTCCGCCGTTCGGCTCTCTCGCCCGAGTCAGATCATGGTGAACGGCGTGAAGGAGATCCTGCGCCTGCGATTCAGCGATGGGCGCGAGATCCGCTGCACACCCAACCACCGGCTATGGAGCCTGAACCGTGGCTGGGTGCGGGCGGACGAACTCACGGAGGCCGACGAGGTCCCGTTCCTCGACCAGTCCACTCCTGCAGTCATGGCTGATCACCGGCTACCGGTGGCGACAGATGTGCGGGCATATGCGGTTCGGGGTGACTGGAACCGGCCGCTGGCGTTGCCAGAGAAGTGGGACGAGGATCTCGCCCACTACCTCGGGTGGCTGGTGGGGGATGGGTGCGTCAGCGGGAACGTGGTGACGACGGTGTACGGGTCGAAGGAAGATCAGGAAGAGATACTCCCGCGGCATCTCGAACTCCTGACGCGGATCAACGGAGGCCGTGAACCGAAGCCGAGCGTCCAGGCCAACGGCACCGTGCAGCTCAGGCTCTCGCGGCGCGCACTCGCGCGGTTCTTCGAGACGCTCGGCGTGAAGACCGGCCGGGCGGCGACCAAGGAGGTGCCCTGGAGCGTGTTCGAAGCCCCGACGGAGATCGCCGCGGCTTTCCTACGCGGGCTGTTCGATGCGGACGGATGCGCGGTCGACCTATCGAATGGCACCCGCTACGTCGGACTGGGAAGCAAGTCTCGCGGCCTTCTGCACGGAGTCCAGATGCTTCTAAGCACGTTGGGCATCCGCTGCCGGATCTATGATGTAACCGGCCGCCAGCCCCGTTCCTTCACCTACACGCGGAAGGGTGATGGACGCACGGTCGAGTACGTGTCCGAGGGTCGCACATTCGACCTGCGTATCTTCGGGGAGAGCGTCGCGCTCTTCCTTGGACTCGTGGGGTTCGGGCTCTCTCGAAAACTGATCAAGAACGCGCTACAGGTCCAGAACCACCACTCCTATCGGACCGGAAGGGCCTCTCACCTGGTTTCGCGGGAGGCGGACGGATTCGAGCAGACGTACAACCTGGCTGAGCCGATGAATCACTCATACGTGGTGAATGGAACGTTGGTAGCGAACTGCAGTGAATACATGCATCTGGACAACTCGGCGTGCAACCTGGCGTCGCTGAACCTGCTCAGGTTCGCCGATGCCGACGGGAACTTCGACATCGCCTCGTTCAAGCGCGGGGTTGAAGTCGTTTTCACCGCTCAAGAGATCGTCGTAGGGAACTCGAGCTATCCGACCGAACGCATCAGGCAGAACGCGGTCGCGTTCCGCCAGCTCGGCATCGGCTATGCGAACCTGGGTGCGCTCTTGATGGCCCGGGGCCTCCCGTACGACTCGGACGCCGGTCGTGCGTGGGCTGCGGCCATCACCGCCATCATGACCGGCCATTCCTATGTCACCAGCGCGAAGGTGGCCTCGAAGACGGGCCCGTTCGCCGGCTACGCGCCGAACCGGGACGCCATGATCCGCGTGATGAAGAAGCACCGCGGCGCGGTCGATGGGATCGACGCCGAACTGGTGCCCGAGGGGATGCTCACGGCCGCTCGCAGCGTGTGGGACAACGCCGTGGCGGAAGGTGAACAGCACGGCTACCGGAACGCGCAGGCCAGCGTGTTGGCGCCGACCGGAACCATCGGGTTGATGATGGACTGTGACACCACCGGCATCGAGCCGGACCTGGCGCTGGTCAAGACGAAGAAGCTGGTGGGTGGCGGCACGATGCAGATCGTGAACCAGACCGTCCCCCGGGCGCTGGCGCGCCTCGGCTACGACGAGATGCAGGCCGCGGACATCGTCGCCTACATCGCCGAGCACAACTCGGTTGCCGCGGCGCCGCACCTCAAGGAGGAGCACTATCCCGTGTTCGACACCTCGATGGGTGAGCAGGCGATCCACTACATGGGCCACGTCCGCATGATGGGCGCGGTGCAGCCATTCATCTCGGGTGCGATCTCCAAAACGGTGAACATGCCGGAGGAGGCGACGGTCGAAGAGGTCGAGCAACTCCTCGTCGAGGGCTGGAACCTGGGCCTGAAGGCGGTCGCGATCTACCGCAACAACTGCAAGGTGGCGCAGCCGCTGTCTGCCGACAAGAAGAAGAGTGCAGAGGTCGCGGAGCCGAAGGAACTGGCCCAGCCGGTCCGCAGGCGTTTGCCGCTGTCACGGCCGGCGCGCACCACGTCGTTCCAGGTCGGGGAAGCCGAGGGCTACATCACCGCGGGGGAGTACCCCGACGACGGAATGGGGGAACTGTTCCTCAAGGTCGCGAAGCAGGGTTCGACCCTGTCGGGCGTCATGGACGCGTTCGCGATCGCGGTGTCCATCGCCCTGCAATACGGCGTCCCGCTCGAGACCTACGTCTCGAAGTTCATCAACATGAAGTTCGAGCCCTCGGGGATGACGAACGATCCGGACATCCGGTTCGCGTCGTCGCTCGTGGACTACGTCTTCCGCCGGCTGGCGCTGGACTACTTGCCTCCGGAAACCCGGGAGGCGCTGGGGGTCCGAAGCGTCGAGGAGAAGAAGGCGACCATCGACGAGACGGCTGAGGAGTTCGGTACGGCGGTACCGGTGGAAGCGCCTGCGGCCGTACCCGCCGAGGATCCTGATCAGGTGGTCATCGATCTGCATCCCAAGCCCGTCGAGAAGACCGACGTGACGAGTCAGAAGGCCGTCGACGCGCCACTGTGCTACTCCTGCGGCGGGAAGATGCAGCCGGCAGGGTCGTGCTACGTGTGTACTGCGTGCGGCGCGACCAGCGGCTGCTCGTAGCCGGACGTCTAGAGCCGTGAGGACCATCGTCATGAGACTTGCCTTCCGGCGTCTCCGCGAGAGCGCCGTGCTGCCGTCGCGGGCTCACCCTGGTGATGCCGGTATGGACGTCGTCGCGGCGTCGGGGGTGGTCGTCGGGCCGGGGGAGCGTGCGACGATCCCGACTGGGTTTGCCGTCGCGATCCCCGAGGGGCATGCCGGGCTGCTGCTTCCGCGTTCCGGGCTTGCGTCGAAGCAAGGTCTGACCCTCGCGAACGCGCCGGGCCTGATCGACGCCGGCTACCGGGGCGAGGTGCACGTCGCGGTCGTCAATCTGGACCCGTCGACACCGGTCACCATCGACATAGGGGACAGGATCGCCCAGCTCGTGATCGTCGCCGTTCCCGAGGCCGAAGCTGCATGGGTCGACGAGCTGCCCGGTACCTCTCGCGGCGAAGGCGGATTCGGATCGACGGGGGCCTAGAGGAGCGCGACGCCGCGCAGCCCGGCCGGTTGAAGGGGCGCCCGGCAGCCCCTAGACTCGGTTCTACGCACGCGGACGTGGCTCAGTTGGTAGAGCACCACCTTGCCAAGGTGGGGGTCGCGGGTTCGAATCCCGTCGTCCGCTCCAGTTGAACCGGCGTCGCGCCGGTGGGCTTCGAGCCTCGCCGCACCCTGCATATAGACTTCCTCACCGGCGCGTTGTCGTGCCGATCCGGCGGGGTGGCCGAGTGGTTAGGCAGAGGCCTGCAAAGCCTCGTACACCGGTTCGATTCCGGTCCCCGCCTCGAAGGTGTGCATGCAGCCACTAGACTGACTGCGCACCATCCCCAGACGGGCGGTTAGCTCAGGGGGAGAGCGCTTCCCTGACACGGAAGAGGTCAGAGGTTCAAATCCTCTACCGCCCACCAACACAAGGCCCAACTTGTCGTACGACGTACAGGGTGGGTCAATCCTGGTGGAATCCCGTTCCCTATCTAGGTTGCGTTGCTCGGCGGACCTCCGTAGGGTGCTCGATAGCGAGCGGTCGCCGATGTGGTGCTTGCATCTCCTTCACGAGCGGCGATTGTCGTGCCACGAGCCGATGTTATCCCCTCTAGGGAGAGAGCCGTCATGAGGAAGCGATTCGCACGTCCGCTCGCAGGAGTCTCCACCCTTGCCCTGATCGTCGTTGGGCTCACCCTTGCTTCGCCGGTGGCGGCGGCAACGACATGTACCGC
>CAZXFL010000032.1:0-14700 GCA_964640385.1 uncultured Actinomycetes bacterium | reverse complement strand
GCCCAGGTGGTCGACGACGAGGAGCATCCGAACCGGTTCGCCCTGACCTCGCCCAACGCGATCCTGCCGATGCAGGAGTTATTCGACCTGCGGCGGGTCGACGGGGTAACGCCGACCGACGTGGAGGCCGAGTCCGAGGACTTCGAATCGCGCTTCCTCAACGGAAGGCTTGGGATGCTGATGGACTCCCGGAAGGTCGTGCCGGCGTTGCGCACGATCACCGACTTCGGCTGGGACGTCGCACCGCTGCCGGTGTTCGAGGAACCGGCCACGATCCTGCATTCGGACGCCTACTGCATGACCGATGCGTCCGAGCACAAGGGCGCCACCTGGCGGTTCCTCGAGTTCGCGCTGGGAGCCGAGGGTCAGCGCATCGCGGCGGCGACCGGACGGACGGTCCCGTCGATGCGCTCGGTTGCCGAGTCGGACGCGTTCCTGGACCCCGGGGCCGAGCCGACCAACTCGCAGGTGTTCCTCGATGCGATCCCCACGATGCACCGGGTGCCGCACATCTCGACCTGGCCGGAGATCGAAGATGCGGCCAACGGGTTGCTCGAAGAGGGGTACTACGCGGGGGTGGGTGCGCAGGAGGTCGCCGTCGAGATCAACCGCGTGACCAAGCCGCTGTTCGAACGGGCGGAGGGATAGCGACGGGCCTCGGATTCGAAGATGTTCGCAAGCGCTACGGGAAGGTCGCGGCCATCCGCGGCCTTGACCTGGACTGCCGCGATGGAGACCTGACGGTCCTCGTCGGTCCATCCGGCAGCGGGAAGACGACCGCGCTCCGGTTGGCCGCCGGGCTCGAGCTCCCGGATGAGGGCCGGATCTCGATCGCCGGACGCGACGTCACGCGGGTCCGGGCGGCCGACCGCAAGGTCGCGATGGTGTTCCAGAGCTTCGCGCTGTTCCCGCATCTGTCCGTGCAGCGCAACATCGGGTTCGGGCTCGCGGTCCGGGGAACGCCGAAAGATGAGGTTGCCCGGCGGGTGTTCGAGGCCGCGACGGTGGTCGGGTGCGAGGTGCTCCTGCAGCGGATGCCGAACGAGCTGTCGGGCGGTGAGCAGCAACGGGTGGCGTTGGCGCGGGCGTTGGTGCGCGACCCGGACGTGTTCCTGCTGGACGAACCACTGTCGAACCTGGACGCGCAGCTGCGGGTCACGATGCGCGCCGAGATCCGCCGGGTCCAGCGCGAGGTCCGGGCCACGATGCTCTACGTCACACACGATCAGTTCGAGGCACTGACGATCGGCGACCGCGTCGCGGTGATGCACGACGGGGCGCTGCAGCAGGAAGGCGTTCCCGACGAGGTGTACCGGCGGCCGGCCAACCGGTTCGTGGCCACCTTCATCGGGAGTCCGGCGATGAACATCCTGCCGGCGGTGGTCGAGGGGGGCTCGATCGTCGCCGGCCCACTGCGGCTGCCGGTGCCGCGCGGCGGCGAGCTGCCGGGCGCGCGCAGCCTGGAGGTCGGGGTCCGGCCCGAGCACCTGCGGGTGGGACCTGCCTCGGGTGCGTCGGGGACCGGCCCGACCGCGGTCGTCACCCTGGTCGAGCCGGCCGGTCCCGACACGTTCGTGCACCTGGCTGTGGGCGAACAGACGCTCATCGTGCGCGCGGCGCCGAACGTGCGCCCGGCGGCGGGGGACCGGATGAGCGTCGCCGCATCGGCCGAGGATGTTCACCTGTTCGATGCGGGGTCCGGCGCCCGCGTGTGGAGCGGGGTGGACCGGTGAACGCCGCCCTCGACGCGCGCGACCGTCGCGGGATGAGCGTGATGGTCCTCCCGTACGCGTTCGGTCTGGTGCTGCTGGTCCTTGCGCCCGCAGTCGTGACCATCGTGCTCGCGTTCACCGACGCGGATCTGGTGAGTGCGCCGAAGTTCGTCGGCGTGGCGAACTTCCGCGAACTGCTCTCGGACGACGTCTTCCGGATCGCTCTCGGCAACTCGCTGTGGTACCTCGTCTGGTCGGTCCCGCTCCGGGTCGCCGGTGCCGTCGCCTTCGCGCTGCTGCTGCACCGGCGCTTCCGCGGGGCCTCGGCCTACCGGACTTCGGTGTTCCTGCCGACCGTCATCCCGGATGTCGCGTACGCGCTCGTGTGGCTCTGGATCTTCAATCCGCTCTACGGCCCGCTGAACCTGGTGCTCGAAGCGCTCGGCATGGACGGTCCCGCCTGGCTCTCGCAGCCGGGCCCGGCTCGGGCGACCATCGTGATCATGAGCCTGTTCCAGATCGGGGAGGGGTTCGTGATCGCCCTGGCGGTCCGCCAGATGATCCCGAACGAGCTGTACGAGGTGGCCGAGGTGGAGGGTGCGGGCTCGTGGAGCGTGTTCCGCCGGCTCACCTTGCCGCTGATGACGCCCGCGCTACTGCTCCTGCTGCTGCGCGACACGATCTTCGCGTTCCAGGCGAGCTTCGTCCCGGCGCTGTTGGTGACCGAGGGAGGGCCGCCGCCGCACGCCACCACCTACCTCCCGCTGTTCGTGTACCGCAACGCGTTCGAATACCTGCGCTACGGCTACGCGGCCGCGGCGACGCTGGTGATGCTGGTGGCAACGGCTGCGATCGTGTGGCTGCAGTTCAGCGTGGTCCGTCGCTGGCGCAAGGGCCTCTGGGTCACTCGGTAACCCCGACGCGGAGCTCACCGCGCATGCCCTGATCGGCGTGGTAGCGGCAGATGATGAGGTAGTTCCCCGGCGCCGGCTCGTCCAACAGGAACGCCGTCATCTCGAACGGGCCGATCTCTCGGTCGATCCCGAGTTCCTTGATGGTGAAGGTGTGCTTCGCGCGTGACTCGTTGCCGATCTCGGCCACCATCTGAAGTCGGGGTGGGGCTTCGATGACCGTCGGCTCGAAGTAGAAGAGCCCGGTCTCTACCTCGAATTCCGGGTCCTTAGCGGTGCGGACGTCGAACGCGCCACGGTAGTTAGCCGTCTTGCCGTCGATAGTGATGGTCCTCAGCGGTCCCTCGCTCGGAAGCGGGATGGGACCGGAGGCGCGTGGGTTGCGGATCGCGATGACGACGGCCCCGGCGATCACGATGATCGCCAGCACATCGAGCGCCAGCCAGCCGGCGCGGGGGAGCTTCATCTCACGGCACCCGGCCGCGCTCGATCTCGAGCTGTGCTTCGCTGACGGACCACGGCGGCTGCGGCAGGTCGGGTGTCGCAAGGACCAGCCACCGGAACGCGCCCAGGCCCGCCGGATCCACGAGCAGCGATGCCGCTTGGCGGTCGCTCCAGGCCGTCACGGCGTCGAGCCCGGCGCCCTCGGCCAGCAGGCTCCGTTGCCGATGTCGCTGCGAGTCCATCCATTGCTGGAACCCGAGGGTTCGCAGGGCCTCCCGTTGCTCGATCGGGCCGAAGACCTGGAACCCGAGTTTCTCGGCGTGGGCCGCGATCGCGGCGAAGTTCACGCCCGCGGTGATATCGGCGGTGCCCGGCGCGTCAAGGACGTCTTCGATCAGTCGCTGCGATCGGTACCCGTGCACGTCGCCGGCCTCGTCGTCGCCGTAGTCGATGATGATCACGTACCCCATGAGCAGGACCGCCGCCATCCGCTGCACGAAGCGCAGGGATTCGAGCGACACGACGGTCTCCTCACCCGGCTCTAGATCGGGGCTCTGCTCGGAGAGCTCGATCGGGACCTTCCGCTCGACGTCGACGAACGTGGTGCCATCCAGGCCGACGCGCAGCTCCACCGCACCTTCCGGCTTGCCGCGGAGCCGTCGGAAGGGGAGGTTGTCGAGGAGCTCGTGGGCGACGACGACCCCGCGGAACGTGGCGAGCGTGTCGAAGGTCTCGGAGATGTTGGCGGCGTCGCCGAGGTCGGCGAGCTGCTCCCGTCCCCCGGCGCTCCGTTCGCAGGCCGTGTAGCGGATCATCATCCCGGGCAGGCTCCTGAGGAGCTGGCGCGCGAGGGTGCCGTCGCCTGCGCCGACATCGACGATGTCCAGGGGTGTCGGCTCGCCGATCACGCCCCAGAGGCCCTCGATGGCCTCGGCCAGGAGCTCTCCGAAGATGGGGTGGACGTGCGGACTGGTCACGAAATGGCCGTCCTTGCCGACCGGCGGCTGCTCGTAGAAACCGCCGGGTCCGTAGAGCGCGAGGTCCATGAAGCGGTCGAAGGTGATGGGTCCCTCGGCCCGGATGACCTCCCTGATGTGCTCGCTCACGTCCATATCTGCCCCGGAGTATCGGTCATCCTGCCGTCAACCGTCTCACCTGCGAGGATAGGTCGGATGGACGAGGTCAGGGCGGCCGCGACGGTCATCGTCGCGAGGCCCGGGCCCCGCGGCCCCGAGGTTCTGGTCCTGCGCAGGAGCGGCGGACACCGCTTCCTGCCTGGGTACGTCGTGTTCCCCGGCGGCGCGGTGGATCCGGGCGATCGCGAATACGCCGAACGCTGGTTCGGTGGCGCCGACGAGGCCGCGCGCGCGTGCGGCGTCCGCGAACTGGCCGAAGAAGCGGAGCTGGCGGTGACGGCCGACGGGGTCGTTGAGGGCGATGTCGCAGCCGTCGCGTCGGCGCCGCCTACAGCCGAGCAGCTCAGCCAGGTCTCGCATTGGGTCGCGCCGGAAGACGTTCCCGTCCGCTTCGACGCCCGGTTCTACGCGGTCGAGGCCTCGCGCGGCGTGGAACCGCATCCCGACGGACGGGAGAGCGATCGCGCCTGGTGGGCGCGGCCCTTCGACCTGCTGGAGGCGAACGCCGGCGGAGGGTGCTCCCTGTACTGGCCCACGATGAAGGTCGTGGAGGGCCTGGCAGCGTGTTCGTCCGTTGAGGAATTGCTCGCCGCCGACATCCCCCAGATCGAGCCGGAGGTGAACGTCGTCTGATGGACGCCGTCGACCGTGCGCGCGTTCTCCGCGTCCTGGCGCCGAACCCGGGTGTCTTCACGCTGGAGGGGACGAACACCTGGGTCGTCGGGCAGGACCCGGCCGTGGTCATCGATCCCGGCCCCGATGATGCGGGACATCTCCGCGAGATCCGTTCGCAGGCGGGACGCATCGCCGCAGTACTGGTGACCCATGAACATGAGGACCATGCGGCGGGGGCCGCGCGGCTGGCGCGTGATGCCGGCGGGATCCCCATCCTTGCCTACCGCCCGCCCGATGACGGCACGCGTCTGCACGACGGAGAGGAGATCCCGGCCGGTGGGGTTCGCATCCGCGCGATCCATACGCCCGGGCACACGCCGGACCACATCGTCTTCTGGGTCCCGGGACTCCGCGCCCTGTTCAGCGGAGATGCGGTGCTGGGGCGTGGGACGAGCGTCATCGATCCGCCCGAGGGGGACCTCGCGCTGTACATGAAGTCGCTCGCGCGCATGCAGGAGCTGGATCCGCACGTGATCTACCCCGGTCACGGCCCTGCCGTCTTCGACGCGAAGGCCAAGCTCGTCGAGTACGTCGACCATCGGCAGGGACGCGAGGCACAGATCCTGTCGGCGATCGCGGAGGGACGCGCCACGACCGTAGAGATGGTTTCGAGTATCTATGCGGACTACCCCCCCGAGGTGCACCCGCTGGCGGAACGCAGCGTGCTGGCGCACCTCCAGAAACTGGAGGCCGAGGGCCGCGTCGAGAAGTCACGGAAAGACGGGCACTACGAGGTTTCCCGTCCGCGCGCGTGTGAACGATGTGGCCGCCCGGTGCGCGGCCGGCTGAAGGTGTGCGGCCGTTGCAGCATGGAGCTGCTGCAGGAGGCCCCGGCCGAGTCATAGCCCGGTTTCGGCGCGGAGCCCCGCGACGTCGGTCACCCGGCATCCGCCGCGGTGGATCTGGACCAGTCCCTGCCGGACGAATCGAGCGAGGACCCGGTTCACGGTCTCCCGCGAGGCCCCGACCATCTGGGCGAGCGCCTGCTGGGAGATCGCGGGTGGGTCCCGTTGCTCTGCGAATCCGCACAGTCGCCGCGCGAGTCGTCCGGGGACGTCGAGGAGGATCGCGTCGCGGAGGGCGTCGGATGATCGGCGCAGGCTCGCACCGAGGACCTCGATGAACGCGGCCGCCGTCGCCGGATCCCGGCGAACGAGCGAGGCCACGATCTCGGCGTCGACCGACAGGAGCCGGCAGTCCTCCAGGGCTTCGGCGTCGTGGGACCGGCGTTCCTCGACGATCGCCAGCTCGCCGAACGTGTCGCCACCGCCCGCAAGGGACAACAGCCCCCGCTTCCCGTCGGCCGACAGCGATCCCAGGCCGATCGTTCCCCGGTCGACGACGTAGACACGGTCCGCCGGGTCGTGCTCACGGTAGACGGAGGTGCCGCGGCGAAGCGAGGAGGGCGTGACCACGTGTTGCAGCTGCTCGAGCCGATCCGGGGGGAGGGCTCCAAAGAGCGGGAGCGACCCGAGCCAGAGGGCTCGTGTCGTGCTCATAGCCAGACGATACAGGCCGCCTCTGACACGGCCGCCCACCCCGCGTGGCGGAAGCGTGGTGCCGACGAGGTGCGGCGGCCATACTGTCGGCATGCAGGTCGAGTTCTACCGCCCCGAGGACCCCGAGACGGTGGTCGGCGTCGCCCGATGGAACGGGAACGAGGCCGAGCTCGAGCGGGCCGAAGACGGCGCGACGGGGGCAGCGATCGTTCGCATCTTCCGTTCGACTCCGGTGGTGGCGGACGACGCCTCGCTCCGAACCCTTTCCGGGAAGGGAGAGTCCGTCATGGAGCCGGGGAGCTTGGACTGGTTCCGGGAAGCCGCGCTGGTCCGCGGTCCGAAGGTGGGGCTCACCCCTCGGTTCGTGCCCGTCGTCCGGTCGGGCGAAGGGTTCGATCCTGCGGCCCAATACCGGACCTTCAGCGACCAGATGTCCCGGTTCGCCTCCGAGGACCGGTAGATCCAGGTCGAGCTCCGACCCTGGTCATGTCTCCCAGCCGCCGGTGCACTCGGCGAACGTGGCGGCATCGACGCGCCCGAACGAATCTCCGCCGGTACGACCTGATCCATCGTGGGCGATGCAGAAGAACGCACCGGACTCACTCTGTGTGACGAGAACGGGGAGGGGCTGGCGCTGGCGGACGCTCACCACGCTGACCTCCGTCGAGCCGACCGGCAGCTCGTTCCAGGTGGTGGCGGGGTCGACCTGCTCCGCGGTGTCCGCGTCGAAGCACGTGAACCCTGTTTCGTAGTCGCAGTCGAAGATGGACTCTGCGGCTTCAACCCCTCGCAGAAGCAGGGCCTGGGCGGCCTCGTCTTGTTCGCGCCGCTGGGCCGCCGCGCGGATCTGCAGGACGATGACCGCGCCGACGACGACCGCGATCGCCAAGAAGGTGAACAGTCCGATGGCAGCGACGCGGCTCGGCCTCACGCCTCCGAGTCTCGCATGAACCCCTTCCCCGGTTCGCAGAACGGGAGGAAGTCGCACCAGCGGCAGAACGGACCGGGCGTCGCCTCGTACGCGCCGGCGCCGATGCCCTTGAGCGACGCCGAGATCCGATCGCGGATCTGGTCTGCGCTTCCCGCCGGGCGCGACAGCACCTCCGCGCCGTCGCCCAGGTACAGGTACGTCATCGTCAGGTCCTCGGGCCGCTTGCCCCATACCTCCATGCAGGCCAGTGCGTAGACCTCGACCTGCAGCCACACCAGCGGATCGTCCGGGTCCGCCGGTGTCTTGCCGGTCTTGTAGTCGACGATCTCCCAGGGTCCGTCGTCGGTCCCGTAGATCGCGTCGATCCGTCCGCTGACGGAGAAGCCATCGATGTGCAGCAGGAACGGCCGCTCGGCCCACAGGGGCGTCGGTTCGGCGAACCGCGACGCCAGGAACGCGTCCCTGAGGCGTTCGACCTTGGCCGGCTCGTCCGTGAGTTCCTCGGCCGTCATGTCCGGCGTTTCGTCCAGCTCAAGGAGCGTGGCCTGACCCATCGAACGCTTCTCGATCCACGCGTGTACCTCGGTGCCGATCCGCGCCGCCGGACCGGAGAAGGACGGCAGCGGCCGGACCACGCGCCAGTAGAAGCGCTTCGGGCACTGCTCGTAGTCGCGTAGCGAACTCGGCGACACGGACGTGGGTGATGCGGGTTCCTCGGGAGCGCCGGCTTCGCGTTCGCGCAGGTGTGAGGCCAATATGCGATGCGCGCCGGCTAGCTGGTCGTAGTCGGAGCGGCCGCCGGCCGGAAGGGCCTCGATCAGCGAAGGTTGAACGCCTCCCGCTTCCGCCGACTCGCGAGCCGTCCGACGCCAACCCCCGGGGAAGGCCGGATCGTCCCGCGTGACGAACGCCGGTCCCGGCCACGGCCGCACGAACCGCCCCCGGTAGCCGATCAGTGGGTTCTCCTCGGGAGGCCCATCCTCCGCGCCTTCGACGGATGCCAGGCCGGATCCGCGCGCCCACACCACGAGGTCATCGAAGAACCGGCTGGGCTTCTTCGCGTTCTGGGTGTCGTCGCCGTACCACCAGGCGCCGGACGCATGCAGACGTTTTCGCGCTCGCGTCAGCGCGACGTAGCAGGTCCGGCGCTCCTCGAAGAGTTCCTGGTCCTTCAGAGCCGCCTCGAAGTCCTTCAGGGTGCCGGTGAGTTGCGGCAGGATCTCCTTGTCCCCGCGCAGCTCGAAGCTCATCGAGTAGCCGCGCCGAGCAGGGTTCTGCTGAACCATGGGGTCCGGCAGTAGCCCGTGCGCGAACCCCGGCACGAACACGTTGTCGAACTCGAGCCCTTTCGCGACGTGGACCGTCATGACTTTCACCGAGTCGTCCTCGCTGGGCTGGACGCTCGACCACTCGGGCCGCTCCGCCTCCTCGACGGTCGCCACGTAGTCCAGGAACGCGCGCAGCGTCAGCTCGCCCTCGACCGGCGAGAACGCATGCACCTCGTCCAGGAACCCAGCCAGGTTCCGTTTGGTTGCCGCGGCCATCGCCTGGTCCTGCATCGCATCGAGTTCTGCCAGCAACCCGCTGCGACGGATGATCTGGGCCAGGAACTCTCCGACCGGACGCCGCGACTCATCCCGCAGTTCCGCCAGCTCGACGTGGAACTCGTCGAGCCTCGCGCGGCCCTCATCGGACAGGCCCTCGACGTCATCCAGATGCTCCAAGGCTTCCGCGAACAGGAAGGGGGCGCTCTCTTCCTCGTCCTCGTCCCGGATCGCGTAGTTCTTGTCCTTCGCCCACGCCGCGACGCGCGCCAAGTCCTTGAACCCGATGCGGTAGCGGGGACCCATCAGGATGCGCGCCAGCGACACACCGGCGAACGGATCGGCCGTCGCGCGCGCGTACGCCAGCACCTCCTGGACCTCGGGCAGCTTCAGCAAGCCGGCGAGGCCGATGATCTCGACTGGGACGCCGCGTTCGGCGAGCGCTTCACCGACGGGGCCGAACAGCCGGCTCTTGCGGCACAGGACCGCGTTGGCCGACCAGGGCTCGCCGGCGTCGTGCAGCTCGACGATGCGGTCCGCGATCCCGCGGGCCTCGGTCCACTCGTCCGGGTAGCGCGCGACGCTGACTTCGCCCTCGCCGTTGCGCTCCCAGGGGACGAGCGTCTTGTTGTGATCGGGCCGCAGCTCCGTGGGGATCGGCGCGATGATCGTGTCGGCGGCGGCCAGGATCCGCGACCCCGACCGGAAGTTCGTGTACAGGGGGAGCTTGACCGACTCGGAGCCGTCCGCGCGCCGGAACTGCTTGGGGAAGTGCAGCAGGTTGAACAGGCTGGCACCGCGCCACGCGTAGATGTTCTGGTCGGGATCGCCGACGGCCGTGACCGGGAACGCGTCGCCGAAGATGTTCTCGATGAGCCGGGCCTGCGCGACGTTCGTGTCCTGGTACTCGTCGAGCAGAGCCGCCTGGAATCGGCCGCGGTAGTCGTCGCGGACCGTCGGGTGCTGTCCGGCGACCGCCAGCGCATGCGTGATCTGGTCGCCGAAGTCGATCACGCCCATCTCCTTCTTCAGCTCGTCGAAGACGACGACCGCACGCGCGATCTCGATGCGCTCGAGGGCGGTCGGGTAGACGCGGCTCCCGGGTCCCTTCTTGTACCTGTCCAGGTTGGCCTCGTCGTGGGCGATGCTCTCCTCGGCCGTCACGCAGTGGTTCGCCAGCTGATCGGACAGGTTCAGGATCTTCATGATGAGGGTGGGCTGCCACTCGGCCTTGACGTGTTGGAACGTCACGCGGTCCAGCACCCGCGCGGCGAGTTCGGCGCGCTGGGCCGGCGTGACGATGCGCCGTCCGGATTCGAACCCGGCGAGCAATCCGTGGCGATCCAGGATCTGTGCGGCGAGCCCGTGGTAGTTCATGATCTCGGGTTCCTCGCCCTCGGGCAGGTCGAGTCCCGACAGCGCCCGCCGCACGCGCAGGATCAGGTTCTCGGTTGCCTTGTTCGTGAAGGTCAGGCACAGGATGGAGCCGGGCAGCACGCCTTCGTGGTCAGCGTCGATGCGGCCGAGTGCGACCAGTGCCAGGTAGACGATGCGTGCGGCCATGACTGACGTCTTGCCCGAGCCGGCGCCGGCCACGACCACGTACGGCTCGAGCGGCATCGAGATCGCGCGCCACTGCTCCTCGGTCGGTTCGGCGCCCATGACCTGGGTGATCTCGGGCGGGATCGTCGCGGGCCTCGTGCTCTTCGGGGCGGCGCCAGCGGCGGCGGCGGTCATACGCCCACCTCGTGCGGGAACAGCGGCTGGCCCTCGGGGTAGAGCGGACACAGCGGCTGGAAGCTGCAGAATCGGCAGTTCGCGGCGGGGTTCGGGCTCCAGACCTCCTTCTCGTTCAGGTCCCTGAGGTCGGCTACCAGCTCGGACAGCCGTTCGGTGACCTTCGCCTCGTACTCCGGCGCCTTGCGTTCGCTGAACTGCTTGCCGGTCCGGACGAGTTGTTTCTTCCAGTCGCCCTTGATGAACGAGAGTTCGACCGCGCGGACCGGATGGAATCGCTCGAGTCCTTCGGCGCGCTGGACCGCGAGGTAGTAGATGCCGAGTTGCAGGTTGTCCTCGGTCTTGTCGGCGTTATCAGGGTTCCCGGTCTTGAAGTCGGTGATGCGGTTGCCGATGCCCGACAAGATCGGGCCGATGCGGTCGATGAAGCCGGTGACGGTGGCGTCGTCGTGCTCGAACTGGAACCTGACCTCGCTCTCGATGGCCGGGCTGTTGCCGTACTCCTGGAACCAGTTCGGGATGATGACCTCGTTGACGAGTTTGCGGAACGCCTCCGATACCGCGAGCGACGGGAACTGCTGCGGCTGCCACCGCTCCATCGCGACGGCCGACATCGCCTCGGGGGTGCGCTCGACCTGCCCGTTCTCGGTCTCCTCGATGAGTTTGTGGACGAGGTGACCAACCCATGCGTGGTAGCCGCTGCGCGCGTCCAGCCCGAGTTCCTGTCCGAGCACGAAGGCGAGGTGGCAGTTCTCCAGGGCATCGAGCTTCGAGTAGGACGTGCGGATGCTCTCGTGCAGCGGGCGCCCGGTCTCTGTCCAATCGCGCTGGAACCACCAGCGGGCGGGGTCATCGCCCAGGGCGAGCAGGCCATCGAGGGCGGCGAGGCGCGAGGCCGCCGCGGCATCGAGGTCCGCGAGTGTCCGGCGCCAAGCTGCGGCGGCCTCGGCCATCGTCAACGGTTCTTCCCGTTCCGGCGCCGTGGGGGCAGCGGTCCACTCCGTGCCGATTCGGGCCACGAACCGCGACCGCGCCGCCAGTCCCGTGTCACCCTCGTGCGGGTCGCTGGCGGTGAAGAGTACCCGCCGCCGCGCGCGCCCAACGACCACGTCGAAGAGCCGCCGCTCGTCCTCGAGCCGCAGGCGGTTGCGGTCCGACTGCGTGATTCGGGCGTCCAGGACGGACAGGTCGAACATCGGCTCGGGTCGCGACAGGCTGGGGAAGTTGCCCTCGACGGCCCCCGCGACGATCACCGTGTCGAACTCGTCCCCGGCGGTGGCGTGGGCCGTAAGGACTTGGACGGCGTCGGGACGCGACGCCCCGCCGGACGTTCCCGGGCCTTCCTCGCCGGCCTCGAGCGCCTCGAGGAAAGCGGCGACGGAGGGGTCGGAGTGATCGCCCGCGCGTTCGACGGCGCGGGTGAACGCCATCATCGCGTCGAGGTCGCGATGTGCGTCGATGGATGCCTCGGCTTCCTCGACCAGCCGCGCCGAATAGGGAAGGTCTCGCCATAGGCGACGGAACGCGTCGATGACCGAGTGCTGCGATCGCTCGGCGTCTTCGAGGGCCGAGCGCAACGCGGTGACGCGTCCGCGTTCGGCATCGTCCAACCCGTCGCCGGCGGAGAGCGCGGCAGCCGGCGGTTCCCCGGAGGCGCGGGTGGTGCGGACCAGCGCCCGTGCCGCCGCGGGCGTCAGGCGTGCGAGTTCCGACGTCAGTAGCGATTCGACGAGGTCGTCGCGCTGATCCGGCCGAACGATCCAGCGGAAGGCGAGGACGAACGGGTGCGTCGCGGGTTCGGACAGCATCGAGAGCCCCGACCCGAGCGAGGTGCGCGGGATGTTCGCGTCGTCCAGCGCGCGGATCAGGCCGCCGACCTGGCTGCTCTGACGACGCACGACGACGGCGAGTTCCGACCACGGGACCCTCTCCTCGACGTGCACGCGCCGAAGCTCGCGGGCCACGGCTGCGAACTCCTCGGAGGTGTGGGGCGTGACCCACGCATCGGTCTGCACGCCGTCGTGCCGGTGCTGGCCGGTTAGCTCGATCCGGGACGCATCGGGCATGACGTCCTCGAACCGGCGCATCGGTTCGTCGGTGTAACCCTGGAACGAGAACACGTGCGAGCCGAGGTCGCCCGCGGCCACCAGGCTGTCCGGGCGGAGCACGGCCACCAACGCTTCGGTCCCGAAGGTCGTGTCCTGATAGTCGTCGACCAGCAGGTGGTCGAACAACGGCTCGCCTTCGCGCGTCGCGGCGGCGGCCTGCTCGACCAGCCCTGCGTAGTCAACGGCGCTCTCGTCATCGAGGACCTGGATGTATCGGCGGTAGAAGGTGGCGAGTTCCAGCCAGCCGGTCAGGCCGGCGGGGCGAGCCTTCCCCTCGATGTCGTCCGGGGTAAGGAGCGCTTCCTGAGCCCGGAGCAGGAACTGACGGATCTCGTCGGCGAACCCGCGCAGGTGCAGCATCGAGCCGTAGGCGGGCCACTGGTCGGCCCCCTCGCCTGCGAGCATCTCCTGCACACGGGCGAACTGATCGGATGCGTTGAGGATCGTGGGCGGTTCTGCATAGTCCAGTACCGCGAATCGGTGACTCATCACGTGGAACGCCAGCGCGTGCGGGGTGAAGACGTTCAGATCCGGAAGCGAGCGTTGGAGGCGTTCGGTCAACCAGGACCGGGCCCGACGGCGTGCGGTCTTCGCCCGAACGATCAACGCGAGGCGTTCGGGATCGGCGCCATCCTCGATCAGCTGCGCGAACCTCTCGCGCAGGACTGCGGTCTTGCCGGTGCCGGGGCCGCCGGACACGAGGAGCGAGCCCGCTCCGTGAGCGAGGACCTGCTGCTGCTGAGGGTCGGGTTCCATGGCCACGGGGACGATGCTAGCCCTTGCCACTGACACCGGGGGATTGACCGTGGCGTGGTTAGGAGCCGGTGCCGACAGGGCCGGGCTCGGAGGAGGCCTTGGGGTCGTTGGCCCAGGCCAGGATGTTCTGCATGTTGATGATCCCGACGAGGGTGCCGTCCCGAAGGACCAGCGCCGCCGAGGTCGCGACGGTGGCGGATGCCGCCTCCAAACTTGCATCCGCGTTGACCGTGTTGATGTCGTCGAGCGAGCGCATCGCATCGCGGACCAGTTTCATCGGGTCGTGCTGGCCGACCCGGCGTGCGGCGGGGAAATCGATCACGCCGGCGAGCTTGCCCGCTGTATCGACCACCGGGAACAAGGCCCCCTCGTTCCCGCGGAAGTAGTCGAGTGCTTGCGCGAGCGTGATCTCCGCAGGCATCGACGTGGGAGCCGCCTCCATCGCGTCCGCAACCACGCCGTCAGGGATCTTGCCTCTCAGCGTCTCCCGTGAGTCCGCTGCGCGGGCGCCGCCGAACAGGAACGTCGCGATCATGAGCGCCCAGATCCCGCCGAAGGTGTCCTGTTTCGTGAGCAGCCAGACGCCGTAGGCAGCCAGTAGGCCCGCGACGAGGATGCCTCCCCACGACGCGATCCTCGTGGCCAGCCGCCGGTTCTTGGTGGCGCTCCACACGATCGAGCGCAGAACGCGACCGCCGTCGAGCGGGAACCCCGGCACGATGTTGAAGACCGCGAGCAGCAGGTTGATACCGGCGACGTCACGAATCAGCAGCGTCATGGGTTCGCCGATCATGGAACCCATCTGAGCTGCGGCGAACGCCGTTCCGCCGACGACGAGGTTGGTGGCCGGGCCAACGACCGCGACCAGGAACTCGTCCTTCGGGCGCTCTTCGGTCGACGCCATGGTGAAGCCGCCGAACATCCAGAGGGTCACGCTTTTCACCGGGATGTTCAAGCTCCGGGCCATGGCCGCGTGCGCGAGTTCGTGGATCAGGATCGAGCCGAAGTACATCGCCGCAGCGATCACTCCCAGCGCCAGAGCGGTTCCGCTTGAAAGGGAGGGGAACAGCAGGCTGAACTGCTGGTTCTGAGAGAACACGACCAGGGCGCCGATGATGAGCACCGACAGGTCCATCTGAACCGGGATGCCCTTGATGCGGAAGAGGCGGATCGGTTTCCCGAACATCGTTCCGAGCCTACCGCAGCGTGGCTGAGAGACAGGAAGCACGATACCGTGGCGGCGTGGA
>CAZXFL010000031.1:6264-16705 GCA_964640385.1 uncultured Actinomycetes bacterium | reverse complement strand
GCATTTCTGAAAGCCGTTTCAGCAGGTCAGAGGCGGTTCGAACATTGTCTAGCCAGCCAGGCGGTAGAGTTCGAACCAGTGGTGGGAGACGACCCCCCGTCGATTGCGACCAGCCGATCGAACGGCTCTCGGTAGGCGAAGGACGAGATCTCCTTGCCGCTCACCTGGATCTCCCTGAAGCAAGCCTCCAGCCACAGCTTCTTCACATCGGGGGTCGCTTTCTCGAAGCTGCGACCGACGTTCTTCGCGAGTTTGACGGCGATGTCGAGGATATCGCGGGTCTCATGGAGCTCGTCTGTCTGCACGTCCAGTTCTCGGGACACCGCCTTCATCTGCTCGTCAATCTTCTCCTGCTCTGACTTGAACTTCACCAGGTCAATCGCTTCCTGATACCAAAGCTCCAACAGCTTCTCTCTCTTCTTGGAGAGAGCTTCGAGCCGCTTGCTGAGGAACTTGGCCGACCCGGCCCGGTCCGTCTCTCGCGATGCGATCTCAGCCTCGATCTCTTCGACGATCTTCCTATGGAACTCCTCGGGGATCCTGATTCCACGGAACAGCTCCTCGATCTGGGCCTCGATCGACTCGACCGCCACGTATGGCTCCTCGCATTCGGTGCGTCGACGGTGCTTCCCAAGGCAATAGAAGTATCCGTGCTTCTTCTGTTTCACGAGCATGTAGGACATGCCCGCCCCGCAAGTGCCGCAGGTCAGGAACCCCTTCAGGTGATGGGCGTATTTCCAGGAATGAGAACCCGCAGTGCTGTTCTTGGACAGAATCGTCTGAACCTTGTTGAACAGGTCGAGAGACACGATGGGCTCGTGCTTCCCCTCGTACATCACTTCCTTCCACAGGATTCGCCCCGTGTAGATCGGGTTGTGCAGGAGTCTCTCGATTCCTGATCGCGATGCGGGAAGGCCACGACGGTGCATCTCCTCGTGAACTTCCCTCAAGCAGTACTGGTCGGTGGCGTAGAGCCTGAACGCCTCCTCGATTAGAGGCGCCAGCTTGGGATCAGGGACGATCACCGCCTCGTTGCGACCGTTGGCCTCCTCTCGGACATTCAGGTATCCAAGGGGAGCCGAACCGGGATATCCACCAGCCTTGACCTTGGCGTTGAGTCCCTTCTTGACCTCAGTGGAGAGGTTGTTGCTGTACCACTCGCTAAGGGAAGCAAGAATCCCTTCCACGAGTTTCCCGGAGGCCGTCGATTCCAGGTTCTCGGTCACGCTCACGAGTTCCACACCGGCGCCGCGAAGGCGGGCTCGGACGGCGGCGTGATCTTCGATATTGCGTGCTAGTCGATCGAGCTTGTGGATCACCAGGGCGTTGACCCCGTCGTCGACCATTTCGCTCAGCATCTTTTGGAATGCGGGTCGATTGGCTGTGCGCGCAGATTCCCCAGCATCCTGATACTCGTTCACGAAGGTCCAGCCGTGCTCGTCTAGGTACTTCATACAGGCCTCGCGTTGAGCCTGAAGTGAGTAGCCCTCCTCCGCTTGCTCCTTCGTCGACACGCGGATGTAGATGACGGCCCTCATAGGGTCCCCCTCTGGGTCCGCGTCGTCTTGCTCTTTAGGAACATGGCGAACGCCGTCGCGCTTTCCGCTTGCCGCAGTGTCAGATCGAGACCCTCGCGAAGAACCTTGACCGGGTCGAACTTCAGCTTCTTCCTCGGAGGCAGATATCCCGCCTTCCGAAGAACCTCGTCCGGGTCGGCGTCCAGCGCCGCCACGATTCGCGCGAACTTGTCTAGGCCGATCTCCGCGAAGCGGCCCCCCTCCAGGTAGGACAGGTACGACCGCGAGAGCCCCGTTGTCTCCGCCAGTTTCGTCGCCGGAATGTCTTGGGCTATTCGAAGCCGCTTCAGCTCCACGCCTAGGCGTTTGGCCTTCTTTCGATCGAGTGCCGGACTCTGCTTCCCCATGATTGGGCACTATACGCCTGGCGTCCTGTCCAGTCAACGGGCTATCCACTCTGGTCTCCTTGAGGAAATAGGCCTGTTCGGACCCCCGCACCCGCAGTTATCCACACCCTGCCCACCGGGTTCCGGCAGGCCTCATCTTGGACCGCGAAGGCAAACTCGGAGGCATCCGCCAGACCGCCACCTCGATGCTCGAGAACTGCCTCCGTGGCTCGCTTCAAGAGCCGGACCCTCGCGGCATCTGGAACTAGCGTCAGAACCGTCGGCCAAACAGCAAGCTGCGGCTGCCACGTCCCCGATGAAAGGAGGTCCAGATAGCGCTCGATCTTGGCGGCGAATTTCTTGGAGTTGACCGTGCCGCGGTCAATTTCGATGAAAGCATGGAGTTCAAGCCCCCCGCTCTGATAGATCATGAAGGCATCGGGGATGAGGTCCGTGGGTCCAAGTCGCTCGGCCGTTTCCCAGTCGCACGACCACTCGACAAGTTCGTCTTCGGGCGATGACCCCGCCGCTTCCTGAACTGCTACCGCGAAGTCTGCCGTCGACATGGCGTGCATGAGCAGGTGGGTGCCACGAGGGACATCTCGCCTCGGATATTGCGAACCGGCTCGAGCAAGGAGAGTCGCTCCCTTAGCAGCGATGCAAAATACGTGTGGGGACGATCCACCTCCTGGTCCACCCATCGGACGGGGAACACGCTGAAGGAGCTTTCGGTCGACGAGAGTCTTCAGCATTCTGCGAGCAATCACCGCCTGTGAGTTCGGCATCATTCCGGATCCGTTGAATAGCAGCGATTGAACGTGCCAACTCGTAAGGAAATGGAATCGGCTCACGAGTACAAGGGCTTGCTGCTCTCGATCAGTTAGAAGCGTTGAGGCGCTCACCTCAGTTCACCCTCAGATGCTAGGAAAGCCTGCCCTAGTTTCAGACTGAACCCGCCGCTCAAGGGGCCTATTCGCGTTTCGCGACCGAAACGCGAGCGAAACGGGCGAGCGAAGCGCGTGATGGGGATCACGCGGCCACCTCTGTGCGATCTGGCTCGCCGTTCAAGCGTTCGCGTGCCATCTTTGCATAGCGGGGGTTGAGCTCGATGCCGAGCCAGTCACGACCCAGTCGCCTGGCGACAATGCCGACCGTCCCTGCGCCGAGGAACGGATCCAAGACGATGCCAGGTTTCCATGCGGCCTTGCAGGCACACGATGGGCGCAGTGGGCCTCGGCGGCGATATGTCCGCCAACTCCCCGCAAATCGGGCAACGCGGCCGGAAGGGCCGGAGATTCGCTCGCCCACGATGTGTGGCTTTGACTCTCGTCTCCAAGGCTTGCCGCATTTCACGCAGACTCGTTCCGGGCAGGACGCGAGGATGGGACGCTCGATCAAGGTCTCGGGGAACGTCGCGAAGTGCCCGCCAGAGAATCCTTTGGCGGGGATCGTCCAAACATCTCCGGGATCCTTACCCAGGAATGCACCAGACGATCCATCGACCGAGCTGTCGGCCGTCCACTGAACCGGCAGCAGGTCCCCATCTCGATTCGCTCGATACGGAATCCGAATGCTGTCCAAGTCGAAGTGGTAGTCACGCGACCGGGTGATCAGGAAGAAGGGTTCGTAGCAGTGGTTAGGCCGGTCCGATAGCGCCCGCGGAAGAGGGTTCGGCTTGAACCAGATCACCTTGGATCGCACGATCCACCCATCCTGAGCGAGGGCGAGGATCAGCCTCTCCGGAGCGAGGAACATTCCTTTTGGCGGCGCCCCGAACTTGTGACTGCTCGAGAACGTGTCGTCCACGTTGATCCAAGCGCTGCCGTCCGCCTTGATGACTCGGGCGAGTTCTCTAAAGACTGGGCGCAGAGCCTCCACCCACGCATCGACGTCGGACTCAAGGCCGATCTGCCGACGCACGCCGTAATCGCGCACGTTGTAGTAGGGCACGCTCGTGATGCAGCAATCGACGGACGCATCTGGCAGACGGCGAAGCTGCTCCTCCGCGTCACCGATCATGACCGTGTTTCGGGGAACTTCCTTCAGCGCCTGATTGTGGGGTGACTCCTCAGGGTTATCACGTCTGGTCAAGGGGCCTCCGCCCGACTCCGTGTTTGGGTGGTGCTGACTGAGGCGTCGGCGCAAGGCGCGAACGCAGTTCGGCGTCGATATCCGCCGCAGGTCGAGAGAACCGACTGCGGCTTACTTCGGCAACGAGGGACCATCGCGAGGCGGGACATCGTGAGTAGCCAGGTAGGCGTTGATGTCACCCTCCGGGTAGAGCTCGTGTGCTTCAAGCTCCTTGGTAACCCTGGTGTTGCGCCTCCGGTTCTCCCGCTCGGCGCGCCTCGCTTCACCGGGGACCTTTGGGTCGTAGCCGTACATCGTCTCGAGTGCTTCAAGACTCTTGGTCTCCCCCGAGCTGTATAGGCGCATCCTCCTGTCATTCGTCATCCTGTGCGCGGCATAGAACTCGAGATACCGCCCTTCGGCGTCGCTCCCGAAGATGTACCGGATGGTCCACCCGGCATGGTCGATCCGCCCCGGGTCCTCAAGCTGGACGGCACCCGCCGGAAGGCGAATCTCCCAATTCGCGAAGTATTCAGCGAAACGCTCTTCGATCAACGTGACGTCGTCCACATGACCAGGCTAAAGGACCGGTCCGACATCCGGTAGTCCCTCAGTTTGAAACGGCCCGGAGTACCCGAGCCAGGCCGCGCATTCTCCGGACGACTCCAGGCGAGCAATCCGGTTTCTGCCACCTGACACGGGCCTGCCTTGCCCTTCCGAGGACGACCTGGTCACAGTCCAATAGCACTGCGACGGGGCCGACGCCATGACTGAGCCGCTGGGCGCCTGGGCGGTTCAAGGTCTGCCTCATCGCCCGGTGCCTTTCGGGAAGAGTGAGCGTTAGCTCCCAGAGGGGACCGGCACCCTTGATGTGATACCTGCACCCTCCATGGATGACGGCCGAAACCCTCGGAACGTTGTTGCCCGTGGCGCGATGAACCTGCCCCGCTGTCAGGGGGCACGATGAAGTGTCCTTAGCCCAGGAGGGCGCGGGGAAGAGGGTTGTTACCCCCAGGATTATCACAACCAGGGCCACCCAGCTTCGCTTCATACCTAGGAGACTTCGGCGACGGCAGAATAGTTCCATCTGGACTGTCAGGGTTCTGATTTCAAACTGAGACACCACCCGACATCCCGCTGGTGGCAAGGCGGCGGGCGACGGAAGCGGTCCTTGGTCCGCACCAAGGTGGCATGATTGGCGACATGGGCAGCCCAATGGACCTTGAACACGAACTGCACGTCGCCGGTCATCAACTAGTGGCGGGCGCGGACGAGACGGGACGCGGCGCGTGGGCTGGGCCGATGTTTGCTGCAGCAGTGATCCTGCCGTCGGACTTCGACCCCAATCTTGACCCCGAAATCGAGGACTCCAAGGACATGTCTCCCCACCAGCGCGAAGAAGCCTATTCCCGCATCTTGGAAGAAGCGATCGCGATTAGCGTGTGCTGGGTGACGGCGGCCGAGGTCGACAGAGCCCAAGATCGGGGCGAATACGACGCCTGCAATGCTGGCCTCTTGCACCGCGCGATCCTGGCGCTCTCGCCTCGACCTCAATACGCCTTGGTGGACTCAATGGATGTGCCGGACCTCCCTCTCGAGCACCGTCGCATTGACCATGGGGAGGCGGCTTCCGCTTCGATCGCCGCTGCCTCTGTCGTCGCAAAGGTCGCACGCGACCGGATGATGGTTGATCTAGGCCATCGCTTCCCCGAGTGGGGGTTCGAGGACCACAAGGGCTACGGGGGTGGCGACGGCTCCCACGCCGCAGCCTTGGCGAAGCACGGCACCAGTCCGATCCACCGCCTCTCATCCAAGGGCGTTCGCCGCAACGTTGATCCGGCGACGTGAAGCCTCGGGAGTACGAGGAGTTGGTTGCGAGGACCCTCCAAGCTGAGGGCTGGGATACGGAGCTCACACCATGACAGGGGACTACGGCGTTGACGTCTTCGCCCGCCGCAACGGGAGCAAGCTCGCTCGACCGGCTATAGCAGATTGGCCATTTGGGAGCGCCGAGGTCCTAGCCTTCGATTCAGCAGATGAATTCGCCTCCGTGGATCAGCAGAGGGCCAACCCGTCGATTTCCTCAGGCGTTGTCGAAGGAACTGGGCGCCCCTCCCGGCGTGGCGGACCACGACGGGGAACCTACATGGCGCCCTTCTAACTCGACCTCCTCGGGGAAAGTCATGGGTGCCGCAACGGTACCAACCGGAGCGAAAAGTGGCTGTGTGGCACGGTGAAGATCGCCCCCGGCCGGTGGACGGGGCCGGGGCTGCGCAACCCTCCCTTGGCCCAGGTGTCAGAGGGAAGTGGCAGTATGTGCAACATGAGCCCAGCGAACCCGCCCCTACCAGCGGACCTGTTGCATGCAGTAGCCGAGCGCTCCGGTCGGATCGCGCTTGTGGTGGGCGCTGGATGCTCTATCGAACCGCCGACAGGGCTCCAGCTCGCGACGGCATACTCGCTCGATGTTCATCGCCAACTCGTTCAGGACGGCTTGCTTGCCGACGGTGAATGCGAGTCCCCCGAGGACCTCTCAGCGCTCACGTCAACGGTGTGGGAAAAGCATGGTAACCAGTCGCCGATCGTCGAGCGACTACCGCGGAGAGAATTTCGCCAAGCGCAACCCAACAACGGCTACCTGATCGCTGCTGCGCTGCTCCGGGAACGTGTGGTCAGCGTCGTGCTCACCCTGAACTTTGATCTCGCGATGACGACAGGGCTCGGTCGCCTGAGCGCGAAGGAAGTAGATGTCATTCCCGGCCCCGACGCGGCTGCCCAACTTGGCTCCGCTACTCTCATCTATCTTCATCGCAATGTGGAAGAGCCCGATGCGAATCACTGGATACTTCGCACCGAGGCGCTCCAGCAGGAGTGGCAGGGCGGCTGGGAAGAGGTCGTCACCCAACGGGTGATGTCGTGCCCGGTTGTCGTCTTCGCTGGTTTGGGGTCGCCAGCCGCGGTTTTGACGGATACCGTGACGCGCGTGCGTAACGCCGTGGGCGCATCGCATCAAGCCTTCGTTGTAGATCCGGCGAAGGAAACAGACTTCCAAAAAGTTCTTCGGCTCCCTGCGGAAGCGCATATTCGGCTTGGCTGGTGCGACTTCATGGGGGTGCTCGCAGAGCGCCTGACCGACGAGTTCAAGAATTCCATGCAAATCGCATGCGCTGAGTTGTGCGACGAACACGGATGGGGGGATGAGGCTGGCTTCATCGCAGAACTCTCTGATCGGTTGCATAGTATCGGGCTCGTCGAGCTTGGCGCTTTGCGAGCATCGTGGCTCTTGGACCCAGACTTGTACTCGCCCGATGACGCGCGCCGCGGATTGCTGGCTGATTTGCTGTTGGGCGTTGGGTTGGTTGAGCGCCACTGCGGGGGAAAGGCGCAATTCCGGGACAACGGCAGCGTCCAGTTGTACAGCGACGGCGCGACGGCGGCTCCATTTCTCGCAATGTCGGGACGCGGCACACTACGGTGGAGTGCCCTTGAAGCGAGAGTTCTCGAGTCGCTCAGCAGAATTCGAGGCATTGATCGTCCCCGAGCGGCATTGTTAAGTGGAGTGCAGGGAGGCCGCCCGGACGCGATTGCCGCTCCAGAGGACGTAGTCGGGGACTGGAGCGACGACATCGCGCAGGGCGAGACTCGCCCGGAACTCGTGACGGTCGACGAGGTTCGCGAAGATCCCACCCAATCACGGCGACTGGTCGCGTAGTCGTGGCAACGACCTCGCCCTTGACGGCTTCGCAGGTACTCGCCGCCGCGACCGAAATCCTCGATAAGGGTGGGTATGTGGTCGTGCCCACGCCATCGGCCTGGCAGGGCACCGTGCGGCTCTTTGAGGATTCCTATGGGATTGTTGCCCTTCACCTCTTCGACACGTGGGAACAGTTGATTCAGGATTGGTATGTGGGCCAAGGTCAGCTCGTAGATCTCATATCCGAGCACTTGTCCCGTCCCGAGCCGAAGGCTTGGGAAGGATATCTTGTCCTGTTCACGACCGGGCTTGTGAGTGCAGCCAATCGCGCCAGTGTTGTAGATCTCCGATACGACACCAACCGGGTTCGAAAGTTGGTGTCGACAGGTGAGGAGCTTGAGACGCTCGACGATGTGCGGACTGCGCTCCTGCCACTCCTCCCCTTGGACCTAGGACCTACGCCTGTGACTCATGCCGGGTTGCTCGACCTCCTCCCTGATCTCATGGCCAATGAAGAAGTGCCCCGTCAAGTTATCGAGGTACTCGTTGATGCGTTCGTGAGCAACGCCTCGATCGTCGAGCGACTTCACGAAGAGCGGGAAGGGCAACAATGAGGTTGAAGGCCATTGCAATTGCCGGTTTCCGAGGTTTTTCGAGAAGTCAGACCTTCGATCTTGACGCAGACGCAGTTATCGTCGCGGGCGCGAACGGTTCCGGCAAGACCTCGATGTTTGACGCTATTCTCTGGGGCCTCACGGGGTCGATACCGCGGATTCAAGGCGAAGCTGCAAATCTCGTCAGCAAGTATTCGCCATCGGGCGAAGCGCGGGTCGAACTTCTATTGGGTACCGACGAGGGGTCGGAGATGCGGATCGTCCGTCGGTTCGACGGGCGCGAGCACCTGACAATCGAGAACGGCGCTGGCGAAGTGAGCGGGCCAGCCGCCGAGGCGAAACTGCTTGAAGCGCTGTGGCCCGACGCCAAGTTCGCACCTGAGCCGCAAGTCGCTCTTTCCCGATCGCTTACTCGCGCGACGTACCTTCAGCAGGACCTAGTTCGCGAATTTGTCGAGTCAGATAGCGAACAGGAACGGTTTCAGGTAGTGAGCGAGCTTGTGGGTGTCGGGCGTGTCGAGGAGCTGCAGCGACAGCTCGAAGGCAGCCGGAACAACTGGTCTCGCGCGACGAACACCATCGAGCGCGATATTGCGCCTTTGAGGTTACAGCTCTCGGCAGTTCAGGAACGCATCGCGCGCTTGGGCACCCCGGACAGTGATGTCGTCGGCGAAGACCCGTTTCGTGGGTGGATCGACGGGGTTGCAGAGTTCGTCTCAGCTGAGGAATCCGACCGCCTTCTGAGCGATCGCTCGGCGCAGAATCTAGACCGCGTTCTGGCAACACTGCAGGCTCGGCAACTCAGCGAGGAGCGGAGAGCAACGGCTTTGGAGCGACTTGCCGCGCACCTCGATCATCCGATTGGGACTACACCCGATGTCGCACCGCTGGAGGAAGCCGAGCGTGTCGCCGAGGTGGCGTTTGAGGATGTGTCTCAACGCCTTGTGGCCGCGCAAGAACAAGCGGCGCAGCGCCGTCGCGAACAGATTGAGCAGACAGAGTTGAGAGAATCCTTGCGAACACTGGCGCAACTTGCGATACATCATCTCGGAGAGAAGTGCCCCGTTTGCGATCAGGCATATGACGAGGTGGCAACGCGGGTGAGATTGGACGAGCTTGTCAGCGGCGAAGGCTCCGGTGACTCGCCTCCACCCGTTGACGCTGTTCAAGACGCGGCGACTCACGTTGAGGCTGCCGAGCGGCGCCTCGCCGAAGTACGGGTGCAGTTGCGCGACGCACGCAGCGGCCAAGAACTTCGCGAGGCGTGGGAGCAAGCCCTCGCGCGACTTGCGAAGGAGGCTGGGCTTGAACCATCAGAAGTTGTGAAGGATGGCCCAAAGGAGAACCTGATAGCGGCTCAGGCAGTTGCAGGCACGATCGAGGGTCTAAGAACCGCGGGGGAGCAGTTGTCGGTTGGGCTCGCACGATCTGCGGAAATCGCTCAGCGCGGTGATCTTGAGAAGCAGGCCGAGAGCTTGACCCGAGATCTCGCGGCGCGCGAGCGAGAGTTGACGACTCGAACCAAGACAGGTGAACTCGCTTCACATCTTCTTGAGATATTACGGAACGTGAACGAGGGAATTGTATCGACCGAACTCCAAAGAATAGAACCGCTCCTGCAGCGCATCTACGCGCAAGTCGATCCTCACCCGTCATTCCGAGCAGTCAACTTCCTAACTCGAACGGTGCGAGGTCGCGGGAGATTGTGGACATCGCTGGGTGATCGAACCGCTGAAGTATCCGTGGAAGAGCCTTCAATCGTGCTGTCGAGTTCGCAGCTCAACGTTCTGGCTGTAAGCACCTTCCTGTCTCTGAATCTCGCTATCGATTCCCTCCCCCTGCAGGTCGTTGCTCTCGACGATCCGTTGCAGAGCCTTGACACTGTGAACCTGCTAGGACTGGCCGATCTCTTGCGCCGAATCAAAGCGTCCCGTCAGGTACTCGTTTCGACGCACGACGAGCGCCTGGCAGTACTGTTGGCGCGAAAGCTTCGACCCGTTTCGGCGGGGGAGCAGACGCGCCTGATACGACTGCAAGCGTGGTCACGCGAAGGGCCGACTGTGGAACAGGAAGCGATCCCAGCAGATGTTCCGCCACTTCGGTTGGTCGCCTCGGCATAGTCGCGGCGAAGCCCGCCCCCCCCCCCCCCCCCACCCCCCC
>CAZXFL010000031.1:0-6254 GCA_964640385.1 uncultured Actinomycetes bacterium | reverse complement strand
CCCCCTCAATGGTCCCCCCCCCCGGGGGGTGCCCCCCCCCCAATGCCGCGGGAGCCCCCCCCCCCCCCCCCCCCCCCCCTGACGAGACTCATCTGTCCGAAGGTCGGAAGGCGAGCATCGCCTTCTTCTCATCCACGTAGTCGTTCACCAAGAGAAGCGCGACCCTTCCGGCCGGTATGGGTTCAAGCACCGACCCGGACACCTTGCTCCGAGTGACATCGCTCCATCGCCCTGTTTCACGATCCAGGAGGACCAACGATCCGCAGTAGTTGCCAAAGATGTACCCGTCGAAACTTATGCCCTCGAGCTCACACTCGGATTGGTCAAGGGGAACATCCTGGATTGATCGCCATCGATCCGTTCCTGGGTTGTAGGCCACCGCATGGTGCTCGAAGTCCCAAGCCACCATCTCTCGTCCGTTCCAGACTGCGCTGATAGCGCCCGCGGACAACTCGGAGTCGGCAATTCTCCTCCAGGAGTCCTTTCGAGGGTCGTAGGCCGCGCCGATAGCCGTGTCCGTCTCGGGGATGCGCCCATTGCGAAGCGCCCCTCCGAACACGATCATGTCCCGGCCTGTCCACACCGCCGTCGCGTCCGTCAACTCGATCGGGGCGTTGGCGATGGGACGCCAGGAGTTCGTGCGCGGATCGTAGGCCGCGCCGTCGCGCGGACGGTAGTTCTTCCATTGGAAGCCGGTTCCCCACACGATCAACTCGCGCCCGGTCCAAACAGACAGGGGAACCCGGGCTGAGAGCGGCGCATCTGGAAGCATCCGCCACCGGTCCGCCTGCGGGTCGTAAGCGGCGCCGTCACCGTAGGTTCCGGGCTCCCCGTGGCTCCAGGTTCCGTCGAACCCGCCCCAGACCAGCAGCTCTGATCCGGTCCACGCGGCGGCCGGCGACGATCTCGCGTCAAGTGGTGATGAGAGGAGCCCCGCCCAGGATTGCGTCCCGGCATCGAACACGTACCCCGTGTTCTGCGGCGGCTTGTCACTCGAGCCCGAATAGACGTACCCGCCCCATATCAAGAGCTTGGAGCCGGTCCACGCGGTCGCTGCACTACTGCGGACCTCAGGCGGCGCCGGAAACCGTGTCCACCCGACCTTCAACTTCTTGAGAGAGTTGCTCGCTTGTTGCGACACCGAGGGGGAGGTTGCCGCCGGTGGTTTCGGAGACGTCTTAGGTGAACACGCCGCGAGCGTCGAGAAAAGGACAAGGCAGCACGCCAGAGTCTTCATGGCGATGGCGGAGTGGTGAAGAGGGGCTGCCAGGATAGATGGGCTTGGGGGCGCAGGTCCTCGTTAAGTCGTCGCTTGCCGCTCCCGTCCGCGTTCATCACGTAAAGGCGGTAGCTTCCCCGGTTCTGCTGGACATTCGCATTGATCGACTTACCGGCCACGTAGGCGATCTTCGTTCCGTCCGGAGACCAAGTGGGCGCAAGCTCGTCACCGGGTTGGCCGGTCAGGTTCTTCAACCCGGTACCGTCGGCATTTACGACCCAGATGTCGTAGGTGGCTCTCCTGTACACGGAGAACAGGATCCTCGTTGCGTCGGGAGACCAGACAGGGTCGAATGCCCAACGCACGTGCGTCGCGATTCGGCGCTTGCCTGCGCCGTCGGAGTCCATGAGGAAGATAGTTCCATCGAGTCGCACATAGGCGATAAGGTCACCATTCGGCGACCACGCAGGATCATTCTCCTGGCCGAGTCCGCCAGCGATGGTTGTGAGGTCTGAGCCATCCACGTTCACAACACGGATGTCGCAGATGTGGAGGTCACAGCGCTGATCCTGGGTGGCGTAGAAGGCGACCTTGTCACTGCTCGGGGACCATGCTGCATCCTCGCTGCCTTCCTCAGCGATCCTGACTGCATCGCCGGAGCCGTCAGCGTTCATCACCCATAGGGCCGATTCGTCGGGCCGCCCCTGAACAACAAACCGCGTCCCATCCGGAGACCAATGTGGGTGACTCACGCTTCCGACGTCCGCCCCGGTCATGACTCTTGGCTCTGAACCATCCGCGTTTACAACGACGAGTTCCCTGAGCGGATATCCGTCGACATCCTTCACGCCGCTGTCGCGCAAGAATGCCAGGTCCACGCCGTCAGGAGACCATTCTGGCGAGCTTCCCTGGGCAATCCTCCTGGGTTCGCTCCCGTTTGCGCTCACAACGTAGATGAACCCTCGGCTCGCAAACGCGACACCTCCGTTGCTCGCGCGTCCTTTCGTCGCTGTGGGGTCACCAACAACGTCGACCTGCTTCGGACTACAACCTGATATGAGGACAACTACCGTGAGCGTAAGACCTGCGTAGACATGGACTGCGTTCAGGTTGGGTACGCCCCTGCTGGACCACATCTAGTGGACCACTTCGACCCAAACCGTTGGCAGGGGCTCGGCGCCCTCTTCGGTCTTGAAGACGGCGACGATCGGGTAGCGGCCGGACTCTGCGTTGCGGGGGATGCTCACCGTGAATGAGTACCTGCAATCGACGATGGCGCCCTCGGTTCGCCACCACACATCTTGCAGGCCGGGCGCGGGCGCAGGTGGTTCGTGGTCACCGCCTTGGGCCGTCGTCCAACGAGCCGGATCGAGTCCGAGCCATACCTGGATGGCCCCGTGAGGACCATCGTCGACCCCGTTGACGCGCGTCGGGCTCATGCCGGACAGCGTCAGACCCTCACCCGCCTTGGCGGTCTCCTTATTCAAGTGCGGCGTCGGAAGACCGGCGCCCGGGTCGGGGCATGGTGCTGGACCCTCCGATGGAGTAAGGACCCAGTACGACGTCGGGGCACCCTTGCAGCCGTAGCACACGGTGCCGTTGTCCTGGACCGTGACGCCGGTAGCGTGGAAGAAGACCTGCGAGTCGGAGGCCGCCATGTCCATGAACCGGTACACCGGGAACGGGCGGTCGTAGGCGTGCACGGTGACATCCATCGGGCCGCCCGTCACCGGGATCCAGCCCCCGTCACGCCATAAAGATGCCTGGCCGCAGAACCAGGCGAAGATCTCCTCACGGATCACCACGTCATCGGGGTAGCACTCACTGCCGTCCATCGGCATCTGCTGGGACTTAGACCACGTACGCTTCTGCGGATCGAAGGCCTGAGACATAGCCTCGTAGTCCCAGGCGATGAGTTGTTTGCCGTCCCAGCCCGTGGCGGTCGCCTGTGCTGATAGGTGCGACGGCGGCAGTTCGCGCCAGCGATCGAGCACCGGATCGTAGGCAGCACCCACCGAGTACCGAGTATCGGCATGGTTGCCGTTGTCGAGTTGCGAACCGAACACGATGAACTCCTTGCCCGTCCAGGCACCATCGGCAAGGTTCAGTGAGAACGGCGGTGGCGCGATCGATGTCCAAGTGTTGCGGTCGGGGTCGAACGAGAAGGCAACTGGTTCACTCTTGCGCGAGCTCGAACCCCACACGAGGAGAGCTTTACCCGTCCACGCGAACGTTTCGATCTGTATGCCAACCGGCGCTGGTTCAAGCTCGCGCCACTGATCCTTCGATGGATCGTACGCGAGGGTCGTGTGCTGATAGGAGCCGATGAACAAGGCCTCTTGGCCGGTCCAGACAGTGTTCGACGGGGCGCAAGTCGGCTTCGGGGGATACGCGATCGATGTCCACCCACCGCCGCTTGACCAGGCGAACGCGTCCTTCTGGCACCCTTGCTTGCCGTCTTGGCGACCGCCGACCACGAGGAACCGATCCCCCGCCCACGCGAGCGAGGTATCGCCCAGATCCGTCGGCGGCTTCGGCACTTCCTGCCACGCCGCATTCCAGGATGAAGCGGTTCCCTCAAGTGCCGCCTGTGAAGGCGCGCCGAGTGGGATCGGATCCGACCGCTGGCTCGTTGGTTTCGGTCCTTCTGCAGGGGCCGACGTACAGGCCCCGGCAACCAGACCCAGCACCAGAAGGGCGACGGTTCGCATGCACAGTAGACCGCGGGGTGCCACGAAAGGTTCCAGACTCGTCGTGAGGCGCTGAAAACTGCATCCCACGCTCTTTCACACGTTCGAACATTCGCCGGAAGTGGCCCCCGGAGGCCCCTAAACGGGCACTTCCGAAAGCGGTTTCAGCAGGTCAGAGGCGGTTCGAACTGCGTCCCACCAAGCCAAACCAGCAAATTCATTCCAGGGGTCGTTGAGCGATTCACTCGCCTTCGCGACGGGACGAATCCCGCCAAGCTAGCGCTCCCCGATTGCCTGCGAAGCCTACGGCGCGATTCCCCAGCTGAGTTCTTCCCCCCGGGCGCTGACTCTCACCGGATGCGATCCGTCAGCTCTTTGGACGACGATGCCAGCACCTCTCGGACTACCCGAGACGCTGTACGCGATCCACTTCCCGGTCGGGTCGAAGACCGGACCGAAGTGATCAACCGGGAGACTGGTAATGATGTCTATCCGCCCCCTGGGGTCAACCGACTTGACAGCGACCTGACGCTTGCTGCCTGCCTCACCCACGGTATGGGAGAAGACGAGAGATGCTCCGTCAGGAGACCAGCTTGGGTCGAAGTCGTCTCCCGTTCCACCAGTCACACGCCGCAGATTGGATCCGTCCGGATGAACAAGGTAGATGTCCCAACTGCCGTGGCGATAGGACGCGAACGCGATGGTCGTTCCATCGGGAGACCAGGCTGGCGTCAGATCCCATCCACTCGAGTTCGTGATGTCATGTGCACCAGAGCCATCAGCGTTCGCGATGTAGAGATCGGTTTCACCGTGTGACGTTGCCGAGTATGCAATCTGGGTGCCAGTAGGAGACCACGATGGATCTGCTGGAACAGCGTTCGGTGCATCCGTCAACAGTGGCGCTTGGTGAGAGCCGTCCCCCTCCATGACCCAGAGGGACGCCTTCGGACCGTATGGCTTCTGGCTGCGGACGAACACAATCTGAGCGCCATCAGGAGACACTGAAGGCCCGGTGTCGTAGAGGCCGGAATCCGTCAGCCTTTCAAGATCTGAACCATCTGGTCGCATCGACCAAATCGTGAGCGATCCCGGTGCCACGAAGACGATGACACTTCCGGACGGCCCCTTCGCCGGGGCAGCTGTCGCCGACCGAACCACGCTGCGGTTTGAGTCTGTGCTCGACGTGATTGAATCTTGGCTCTTCGCCGAACCGTTTGAACTGCAGGCGGCGAACAGCAGCACGGCAGAAAGCACGAAGACGGCAATGGTACTTGGCGCTATGAAACCTGACGGGTGGTTCACTCCTTGATCGGCGTAACCTTGCATGCGGCTTGGAGCCCCAGGACGGTTCAGAACCGCTTCTAGCCACATGGCTACCCTTTCGAACAGGTTTTCGCGACTTCTAGCGAGCGACGTACACCCGTAGAGTCCGTCTGGTAGGTGTCACGGCCGTGTCCCCCGACTACCTTGTCGTTGCCAACGCCATCTTCGGCCCATAGGCAGGAATCGTTGTCTCCGCCCCCTTTGACCAAGTCGACTCCTGACTTCGCGTGGATGCCGTCGCGTTCGGGCCCTCCGAAGGCGCGGTCGTTCCCGTTCCCGCTCCAAATCAGATCCTCCCCGGCACCTCCCTGCAAACGGTCAGCCCCTCCAAGCCCAGACAACTCGTCGTCGCCGGAACCCCCTGAGACGACATCGTCGCCGGTGCCCGCAATGGCTAAATCATCGCCCGACCCGCCGACGAGCACGTCATTGCCGCCCTTGCCGGTGAGTCGGTCGTTTCCGGCGAGTCCGCAGATCCGTTCCCCCGCTTCGGTCCCAACTAGCTGGTCATCCCCGGAGGTCCCAACGATGTCGCAACCCTCCGCGCCGTGTTGCGAAGGCGTCGCAGGCCCGCTTCTTGCCGGGCCAACTCCGGCGGTTAATAGGAGGATCATGGCTATCCCGCCAAACCTGACCGAAATCAACACGCAGGGCCTCCTATCAACTTTCGCCGAGCCCAACAGAGTGATTCTCCTCCGAACTACCACTCTTCACCAGAGGGGCCCGGAACCTGGGCTCGCCAAAGCACGATTCCGCTGAGCTACGATCCGTCTACGTCGCCGGTACGCATGCACAGTAGACCGCTGGGCTCCACGAAAGGTTCCAGGCTCGTTGTGGGGCGCTGGAACCTCGATCTCACGCTCGTTCATCGTTCGTATCGTCGCGGAAATGGCCCCTGGAGGTCCTAAATCGGCAATCTCGAAAGTTGTTTTAGCAGGTCAGCAGCGGTTCGAACTGCGTCCCACCAAGCCAAGCCAGCAGATCCTTGGGGTCGTGATGACAGATCTGTTTCAACGCAGCGG
>CAZXFL010000030.1:0-18690 GCA_964640385.1 uncultured Actinomycetes bacterium | reverse complement strand
GCATCCGCCATAACGTCGCCGGTCACGAGGATCCGGCCGCGAACGCCCTCGAGGGCGAGCGTCGCTGCGGACTCCTCGTCCGGACACAGCAGGAGCTGCGCGCAATGATCGGCGATCACGCGATTGCGCTCCTCAGGCATCGACAGGTCGCCGGATCGCAGCCCCGCCTCCACGTGCGCCAGCATCCGGCCGGCCTCGGACGCGGCGACGGCCCCCGCGCGGGTGCTGTCGGTGTCCCCGTAGACGACGACCCGATCGGGACGCTCATCCTCAAGCAACGGAACGAGGAGGCGACGTAGGGTCCCCACCCGGCCGGGCACCGACCCCACGCCCAGTTCGACGTCGGGCGCCAGTTCTAGTTCCGCCAGGAATCGCCCCGACAGTTCCGGATCGTAATGCTGGCCCGTGTGGACGAGGACCTCCCGATGACCGGCCTCGGCGAGCGCATGGGAGACCGGGGCGGCCTTGATGAATTGCGGACGCGCTCCAACGATCGTGACGATCTTCACGGGCCGATCCCCGCCACCGCGCGCAGGACTGCCGACATCCGCTCGGCGATCGCTCCGCGCTCGAATCCCGCCAGCGCAGGAGGCCGCTCCAGTTCCGTGGGCAGGGAGCTGATGATCGCCGCCAGCGCCGCACCGGCCTCTTCGGGGTCCTCGGAGGACACGACCCGACCCGCATCGAAGCGACTGACCAGCTCCGCCGCGGGGCTCCGACGATGCGCCAGCGCCATGATCGGCCGACCCGCCGCCAGGTATTCGTAGAGCTTCCCGGTCGCCGCCGAACGCAGATACACCATGGCATCGAGCCACAGGACGGATGCCGACGACATCTCCCCGATGGCGCGCCGATGCGGCACCCAACCGGTCAGTCGCAGCTGCACATCACCCAGCAACGACTCGAGCGCGCCGCGAGACTTCTCGGCACCGGCCCCCACCAGCGCCAGCTCAACCGACCCCGGCGCCAGCCCGAGGGCATCGACCGCGTGCCGCACCGCGCGGGCCGCCGGAAGTGGAGATCGCGGTCCCCCGAACGAGCCGATGTGCGAGACGACGATCCGGTCGGCCGGGGGCCGCGCGGACACGCCGTCGAAGTCCTCGGGGTCGAATCCGTTCGACATCACGCGACCGATCTGCATCAGCCTGGGCACGCGACGGGCGTACTCGTCGAGGATCGGCTCGGTCGCGAACGTTGCTGCCCGCGCCCGGGCGATGATCCGGCGTTCCACCCCGGGGGCGATCGCCCACTTCAGTCGCGATCGCAGATCCGTCGGCCGCCAGAGCCGGAAGTCCTCGGGAAGGATGGTCCACGGATCCGGATAGTCGAGGACGAGCGGAACGCGATGGCGACGGGCAGCTGAGGCGACCGCGGCCCAATGCAGGTCGGGCGCGGTGGCCAGCACGACGTCGGGCCGGAAACGCCGGATCCGTTGCGACAGGAGCCGCCGGATGGACGGGAGCGCGCGGAGGACGACGTGATGCACGCCGGGGATACGGGCGAGGGTTGCGGTGGACACGCGTGCGCCGGCCACGTCCGCCAGCATCGACTCGTCCCGGTCGGGGTACGCCGAGGGATCGATCGTGACGACCTCGATCTCCCATCCTTCACGGAGCAGGTACTTCACGAACTTCGCGCCGCGAAGGACGCCCGACCCGGCGGCCGGCGGGAAGTACTGCGTGACGAACAACAGCTTCACGCGCGCCTCCCGACCGGCAGGTCGAACGCCAGGAGCGCCTCTTCGAACGCGAGCGCACTTCTCTCCCATGTGAACGGCGCGATCGCCTCACGCCCGGCTTCACCCAGCCGCTCTCGCTCGCGGCGGTCGACGAGGAGCGCGTCCGTGGCCTCCGCGAGGGCCCCGACATCGCCGGGCGCGGCGAGGCGGCAGGCCTCGCCATCCCTGGACCAGATGCGAACACATCCGATATCGGTGGCGACGACCGGAACGCGACACGCCATCGCCTCGGGGACCATCATCGGCCCGGCATCCGAGTGACTCGCAGACACGAAGACATCCACCGAACGATAGAAGTCTGCCAGCGCTGTGCCACTGAGTCGGCCCGCGGCTTCGACGCCATCGGGCAACGCTGCTGGATCCCCGAGTCCGAACGCCGACGCCCGATGAGGCTGGCGCAGGCGGTCAAGGACGGCAAGCATGTCGGCGCCGCCCTTCCACGCGCGGTCGTCCCACATGAACCCGACGACCGGAAGGTCTCGCTGCGCCGGGCCCTCATGAGCCGGGAAGAACGTGCGAGGGTCCGCGCCATAGACAACGAGTCCCACGTCGGCCTTCCCGAAGTCCTCGACCGCACGCCGCCGGAGCCACGGCGCCGTCACGATCAAACGATCGAAGGCCCGCCAGGTCGCGTCGACCCGATGACGCGATCCGGACCACCCTTCGTCGTGCTGCACGAAGTACACCGAGCGCGCCGCGAGACGCGGGTCGCGCATGATCTCTTCGGCCGTTCGGTAGCTGGTGGCCACCACCACTCCCGTCGGCGGGAGCTCGGCCGTGATCCGGCCAACGCCACGGAGGGGCGTCTGCAGTTCGAACCACGTCTGCTCGATACACCGGCGCGAGGCGAACGGTTGCACCAGCGGAACCAGCGCCGCAGGAAGGTGCCGCTGCAGCGCACCCACGGGGGTGCGACGGGGCGCCAGGAGCGTCCGCTCGGGAACGACGACGAGCGTCTCGCTTCCCCGGCGGCGCAGGTGGTCCGCGATCTCCAGCACCGCACGCGCACCGCCGCTCTGGACGAGGCCGGGCAGGACGAAGGTGATGTCGGGGGCGGTCACCGGCCTATCCTCGGCGTCGCCGGGCGAGGCGTCAACGCGACTAGACTGCGCGAGCGCGAAGGAGCAGCGATGCTGGATGCCTCGGTGGTCATCGTCAACTACAACTCGGGCGACCGCCTGGGGCGCCTTCTCGATCCGCTGGCAGGCTTCGTCCGCGACGTGCGCGTCGTCGACAACGCCTCGGACGACGGCTCGGGAGGAGCCGCCAACCGCGACGGGGTCACTATCATCCGCAACCCGGGCAACGCCGGGTTCGCCGCTGCCGCGAACCAGGGAGCCGGCGGAGCGACCGCTGAATGGTTGGTGTTCCTGAACCCCGACGTCCATCCTGTGCCCGGCGACCTCGCAGCGCTGCTGCGCGACGTACCGCCCGACGTCGGCGCCGTTGCACCCTTGCAACTCGATGAGCGCGGCCATCCCCGGCCCGAGAGCGGAGGCCACGCTCCGTCGATCGGCCGGTTCGCCGCCTGGGCCGTCCTGCCCCGCGCGTGGCGGGGCAACCTGGGACCCTGGCTCGCGGCGCCGTTCCCCCAGGCCGACATCGACCTCGACTGGGTCTCGGGGGCCGCGTTGGCGGTCCGGCGCGAGGATTTCGAGTCGCTCGGTGGCTTCGACGAACGGTTCTTCCTCTACCAAGAGGACGTCGACCTGTGCGCCCGCCTCCGCGGCCGGGGCCGGCGGGTCCTGTGCCGAGGCCACGTCCGCATCTTCCACGAGGTTGCCGACGGCGACCCACGCCGGCGCGCCGAGGGCACCGCCCGGTTCGTCGCCGCGCTCGGGATGCAGTTCCGCGGATGGCGGCGCCGGATCCTGGGACTGGAGCTGTTACTCGGCTTCGGCCTGCGCGCCGTCACCGGTCGAGCGGACGCGCGCGCCGCCCTGGCCCCCAGCCGCGCGCTCCTCAGTCGGAGGCCGTCGGATCCGTAAGGGCAAGCCGACGTGCCGCTCGCAGCAGGCCGAACAGGATCCACGGCCACACCAGGAGGAACCCGTCGGCCGCGAGGTAGGCGACGGCGATCACGACGGCACCGCACAGGAGCGACCGGGCGACGACGGCCGCATCCCCACCCACGACCCGCAACTCGCGTGACGGCCACAGCAACGCTCCGACGAACGTGACGAGCATCGCGAGTCCGATGATGCCCGAATCGTAGAGCGTCCGGATCGCCCAGTTCCCCACGAACGCGGGGATCGGACCGTCGACGGTCATCTCGAAGTGCCGCTGGCCGTAGGAGTTGGTCCCGAGTCCGAACAGCGGTGCATCCCGCCACTCGTCCAGCGACGTCCGCCACTCCGCGACCCGCGCCGCGCCGGTGCTCGAGCCGAAGTCCAGCACCTGACCACCCTGTTCCTGCAGGGTCGAAGCGGTGGACGCTCCGAACTCGCCGAGGTCCCGCGCGGCGCCGATGCCAGCCAGGAGCGCCAACACGAGCAGGAGCATGGCCGCACCCCCGATCGCGAGCCTCGGCAGCGACCGCGATCGGTCGGTCGGACGGGTGAGGGAGACGACGGCGACGATCCCGACCGCGGCCGCCACCCAGGGGCCCCGGGCCAGCGACAGGACGAGGCCCGTGGCGCTGATCCAGAACCCGAGGAGCGCCGCGTTCCGCCCGACGATCCCGTTCCGCTGGCGCCACAGCGACAGGAACACCACCGTCCCGACCGCCGCCATGGACCCGTACAGGTTATGCTCGTGCGCGAGGCCGGTGACGGCCGGGAAACCGGCCAGCGTGTCGACGCGCGTGATCCCCCACGACGAATCGATCGCCCAGTGGGCTGCCAGCGCGATGAGCCCGATCGCTTCGCTTGCCGCCAACACGGCCAGTGCCGCCCGGACCGCCGAGACGAAGCGCATGCCGCTCGCCGCGACGGTGACCGTCGATAGGTAGGCGACCACGCCGAAGCCGAGCAACGCGGCGGACAGGAAGCTGTCCCTAACATCCGTCGCGTGCAGCGCGCTCGTCACCACCTGCAGCCCTAGGAACGCCACCAGCAACCACTCCGGCCACCCGAGGACCGCCCGATCCCGGGTCGCGAACGCTCGGATGGCGAACACGAGCACGACCAGCTCATCGGGGCGGACGGTGTACCCCCCGACCGAGAGCGTCACCGACTGCGCGGCGGCGGACGCGACCAGGACCGCGAACAGCCAGTGCAGCGGCAGGACCGCGACCACCAGAGCAAGTGCCATCGCGAGCGCGGCGTTCGGTGCGACGACCGATGCGACGCCCAAGCCGGCCGCGCCGACGATCCACACGGGGAGACCACGCACCGCGATGGGATGGGGCACCTAGAAGGCTCCCCGGCCGGATACGACCGCGGGCACGGTCTTGACCAACAGATACAGATCGTAGGCCAGCGACCAGTTCTCGATGTAGAAGAGGTCGAGCCGCACGTAGTCGTCGAAGGACAGCTCGGCGCGCCCGCTGACCTGCCACAGCCCGGTGATACCGGGCCGAACCTCAAGACGGTCCTGATGCCAGGGTTCGTACGAGGCGACCTCCTCCGGCAAGGGCGGCCTCGGACCGACCAGGCTCATCGTTCCCGACAGCACGTTGAGCAGCTGCGGCAATTCGTCCAGGCTCCATCGGCGAAGGAACCGCCCCACGCCGGTCACCCGCGAATCGCCACGCATCTTGAACAGCGGTCCCGTGGATCGCCCCGGTCCCTCAAGCTCCGCCTTCATCCCATCGGCCCCGACGACCATCGTGCGGAACTTCAACAGGGTGAACTCCATCCCGGAGCGGCCGACCCTGCGCTGCCGGTACAGGACCGGGCCGCCGGACCTGATCGCGATCGCGATGACGAGCCAGAAGGGAAGGGAGATGGCCAGCAACACCGATCCGACCACCAGATCGAACGTCCGCTTGGCGACGGCCTGGAAACCGGTGAGCCGCACCGGCCAGATGGCGAACGCCATCAGCCCGCCGAGCGGCTGCGCCGCCAGCCGACTCGACAGCATCTCCGGGATGTTGGCCGAGACGCGCACCTCGACCCCCTCTGCCCGGGCCGACTTCGTGACCGTGCGCATGTCGCGGGTCCCGATCGCACTCGAGGCGACGTAGACGCAATCGGCTCCGGTCTCGCGGATCGCCTGACGGATGTCGGCAACGTCTCCGACGACCGGGAGTCCTTCGACATCGCTCCGGCCGTTGCCCGCGGCGACGAAGCCGACGGCCTCGAATCCCACCCCGCCGGCGCGCATCACCTCGGCGAGATGCGCCGCCTCGTCGTTGGTCCCGAGGATCAGCGTCCGAAAGATCAGGTGGCCACGGGCCTGGCGCCGCCGGATCACGTGATGCCAGACGCGCCTCGCCAACAGGACCAGCAACAGGGACAGCACCCAGGACAACATCACCCAGACGCGCGAAAGCTCCGCCTTGGTCCAATACGACACGGCCACGACGCCCGTGACGCCCGCGGTCACCGCATAGAAGACGCGGCGGACCTCCTCGGCAGCCGCCAGCCGCGACACGCTGTAGAGCTTGCACCCCGCGAAGATCAGCACCCAGATCGGGGGCGCGATCAGGATCACCGCCAGGAAGTCGAAGCCGTTGGGCGTCAGCCCGAACCGCAGCACGTACGCGAGGAGGAACGCAGCCACGAACGTCAGATAGTCGGTCACGGCCATCCACACGGCCACCCACCGATAGGCCGCACGAACGCTCGAGCGGCGGACAGCAGCGACGGACGCCTGGTCGGCGGCCTGCGCGCGCGCCGCCTGCGTGGAACCCTGATCCATCCGGATGATCCTCCTGTTCAGGGACGGATCGTTCGCCAGTCTAGCCCGTGGGCCCAGGGAGGCGCGGTAGGATGCGGCGGACCATGACGGAACGCGAGCCGATGGATGTTCCAGCCGCCCTCTGGCGCCGGCGGGGCCTGATTCTGATACTCACCCTCATCACCCTAGCCGCTGCACTCCTGGTTTCGTTCACGCGCACGACGCTGTACACATCCACCGCCAGGGTGTGGGTCAAGCCGACGGCGATCAACCCTCCCGGCTCCATCCCACTCACCGCCTCGCTCGACATGCCGACGGAATCGGAACTCGCCCGGTCCCTGCCGGTCGCCGAGATCGCGGCCGGAATGCTCGACTCGACGCCCGAGGAAGTGCTCGGGCGCGTCGTCGTGTCGACCCCGCCGGACGGATTGATCCTCGAGATCTCGTCCACCGCCGGCACCCCCGAGGTCGCGCAGCAAGGCGCCCAAGCGGTTGCCGACGCCTACCTGGCATTCCGGTCCGAGCAGGCTGCCAGCGCGGTCGAACGCGCCGTCGAGCAGGCTCAGCAGCAGATCGCCGGGCTTCAAGATGAGGCGGACAAGCTGTCGAAACAGCTGGCGGCGCTCAGTTCGACGCCCCGGGACTCCGACGCCGCACTCGAGCTGGCGAACCGGCTCGAGCAGGTGAACGGACAGATCGCCATCTGGCGGGGCGCCGCCTCTGTCTACAACGTGTCGGCCGTCGACGCCGGCAGCGTGATCGCTCCGGCGGGCCTTCCGACGGAACCCTCCAGCCCCAACCACCTGGCGGATGCCGCTCGCGGCCTCCTGCTCGGCCTCGTCATCGGCATCGTGGCCGCCCTCGCCGTCGAAGCGGCGCGCGCGCGACGAACCCAGGCGTGACACCCCTCCCGGAGCCGTCGTGACCTGGGAACCACGCCGGATCGTGATCACCGGTGGCGCCGGGTTCGTCGGCTCGCACCTGTGCGACCGGTTCCTGGCCGAAGGCGCGGAGGTCGTCTGCATCGACAACCTGGTGACGGGCTCGATGACGAACGTCGCGCACCTGCAGGCCGATCCCGCCTTCTCGTTCGTCGAGCAGAACGTGAGCGACGGTGTGCACGTCGACGGCCCCGTCGATGCCGTGCTGCATTTCGCCTCGCCGGCGAGCCCGATCGACTACCTGATGCTGCCGATCCAGACGCTGAAGGTCGGCGCGCTCGGGACGCACAACGCGCTCGGGCTGGCGAAAGCCACGGACGCGCGGTTCCTCTTGGCATCGACCTCGGAGGTGTACGGTGATCCACTCGTCCATCCGCAGCCGGAGGACTACTGGGGCAACGTGAACCCCATCGGCCCGCGGGGCGTCTACGACGAAGCCAAGCGGTTCGCCGAGGCGATCACGATGGCCTACCACCGGGCCCACGGGCTCCAAACCCGGATCGTCCGCATCTTCAACACGATCGGCGAACGGATACGCGCGAACGATGGCCGCGCGGTTCCCGCGTTCATCACCCAGGCGTTGCGGGGAGAGCCGATGACAGTGCACGGCGACGGCTCTCAGACCCGCTCGGTGGGCTACGTGGGCGACCTCGTGGAGGGCGTGTGGCGGCTCTTGGCCTCCGACGAGACGAAGCCGGTGAACATCGGCAACCCGGAGGAGACCAGCGTGCTTGAGCTCGCCCGGACGATCGCCAGGCTGATCGGGGTCGAGCCCGAGTTCCGCTTCGTCGAGCGTCCCGTCGACGACCCGACCGTCCGGGAGCCGGACATCACCCGCGCTCGCACGCTGCTCGGGTGGGAGCCGCAGGTCCCACTGGAGGCCGCACTGGAGCGCACGATCGACTACTTCCGCGATCTGGCCTGAGAACCCGAGAGCAGGCGCCTACTTGACCTCGACGGCACCGCCCGCAGCTTCCAGCTTCTCCTTCGCCGCGTCGGCCGTCTCCTTGTTCACCTTCTCCAGGACCGGCTTCGGCGCCCCGTCAACGAGGTCCTTGGCCTCCTTCAGCCCGAGACTCGTGAGCGCGCGCACCTCCTTGATCACCTGGATCTTCTTGTCGCCGGCAGCGGTCAGGATGACGTCGAACTCGTCCTTCTCCTCTTCGCCGCCGCCATCGCCACCGGCAGCACCGCCGGCAGGGGCCGCAACGGCAACCGGGGCGGCTGCCGCGGCCTTGACGTCGAAGGTCTCCTCGAACTTCTTGATGAACTCGGACAGTTCGAGGAGGGTCATCTCCTTGAACGCCTCGAGCGTGTCGTCGATCGATGACTTCGCCATGGGTTACTCCTTCCCTTCCTCGTCGTCAGACGTGGTCTCTCCTGTTGCCGGCTCACCGGCGTCGCCCTCTGCTTCAGCCACGGGCTCGTCGGTTGGCTCGTCGTCGGTAGGCTCGTCCTCGGCTTCCGGGGCTTCGTCGGGTTCCGGGGCTTCGTCGGTCGACTTCTTGTCCTTGAGTGCCTCGGCCAGCGCCAGGAACTGCGACTGCAACGCTTGGAACATGTACGCGGCGCGCGACATCTCGCCCTTCGCCAAACCTGCGATCTTCGAGAGCATCGCATCACGCGACTCGAGCTTGGCCAGCTCGCTCGCTTCCTGCTGGGAGAGCACACGGCCCTCCATGTACCCGCCCTTCAGTTCGAGCGCGGGGAACTTCTTCGCCGCCTCAGACATCTTCCTAGCCGCCAGAACGGCATCCCCGTCCACGAAGGCGACGGCGGTCGGTCCCTCAAGCATGCTTGAGATCTCCAAGCCCGCCTCATCGGCCGCCCGCTTCATGAGCGTGTTCTTGACCACCGCGAACCTGGCGTCGGCCTCCCGCAGCATCTCGCGGAACTCCGATACCTCAGGCACCGTGAGACCGCGGTAGTCGGCAAGGAGCAACGCCTCGGACGCGTCGATACGCTCCTTCAGCTCCGCGACCTTCTCGATCTTCTCCGTCTTGGGCATCGCTTCTCCTGCCTGCCCGGGGCTTCCCGGGAATGAAAAAACGCCTCCGCAGACGCGCGGAGGCGCACCGGATGCGTTCCTCGTTGCCTCGGCAGGTACCGGCTCGGCCGGATTACGCGTCTCCGCCCCTGCTGTCTGCGGCGACGGAAGGGTAGCAGACGGCTGACGATCAAGCCTGCCGCGAGGCCCGCGGGCCGGAAGCGAGGGCGGAGGCAGTCAGCCTCACAGGACGGACGCCGTAGTAGAGGAACGCGAGGCGCGACGGCAAGCGCACCGCCTCCATATCGCCCGCCGTCGGCGTCAACGCGAGCAGCACCAAATGGCGGGCGCGATCGCGGAGCCGCTCTCGCATCTGCAGGTCGATCGTCCGCACCGGCCGTTCCCGATCGAGGGAGCCGAAGAGTCCCTCACCCAGCGCGCCCACGAGCTTCCGAACCGCCGCATCGCTGCGCACGGTCCGACGGACCGGCTCCGGCAGCGGGGCTCCCACGAGCTCCTCCGCAAGCCCGAGACCGACGAGCAGGATGCGATCCGCGCCGATCCCCCGGGCACGCCGCCGAGCCGCCCGCCAGTCGAGCCGGGGATACGCAGCCAGGAGTTCGGCCACATCCACGATCCACCCGAGCCGCTCCCACAGGTGTTTGGCTCCATGGACACACAGGAGGAGGAGCAGATCGGCCGGGTCGAACCCGGGAACCGTCCGGCCTCCCAATGGCACAGGGCGCAGCCGACGGCGCATGCCCTCCACGTCGACATCGATCGCGAATGAACGGGGGACGATCCTCCACTGGATCTCGACGATCTGGCCCAGTTCACCATGCACGAGCCCGAACTCGTTCTGTGAACGCAGATACCGCTGCGCCGAACTCGGCTGCACGGACTGGGGAAACCGATATCCGGCCCCACCGAGGACCTCGACCGCCGACATCACTTCGGACTCGCGGACCAACAGATCGAGATCGACGAACCGGCGGAGGGCCAGGTCCCCGTATACCTGAGCCGCGAGTGCCGGGCCTTTGTAGGGGATCGCCTGGATCCCCCCAGCGCCGAGCACGTCGAGGACCCGGAGGAGCTCGGCCGTCGCGCGGAGGTTCTCCTCTGCGATCGATCGGGCGCGCACCGTAAGCGCGTCGCGGACCTGCTTGGGGACTCCGTCCCACTCGACGACGTCCAACGCGCGGGCCAATACCGGCTCGACCGCGTGGATCCCGGCGGCGGACAGCACCTCCTCCCAATCGACATCCCCCGCCAGACAGCGACGGATCCTGTCGGGGTCACGGGGTGTCGGACCGCGCGCGCACTCTAGGAGGAGCTCCCGACTCGGCGTCACCCGGGGAACTCGCTCATCGAAACGAATCCGTCCGCTGGCGGATCGCCGGCCGCCAGCTCCCCCGCCAGCTCCACCCAGGCATGCGCCGCCAGCCGCCCGCCTGTCCGGCGCACTGCGAACCGGATGACGGGCAACTCGCTCCCGCCTGCCAGGAGCACCGCGGCGGCGATCGAACGCGCGAGGCACTTCGAGCCGGGGACGAACGGGGCGGCCCGGCGCACGGCCCGGTCGACAGCTGACGGCTCAGGCGGTGACCCGGCGATGCGGGCGCGCAGATCGGGCGCACGGACCACCACGCGCGCGGGGAACACGATCAGTGACACCCGAACGAACGCGAGCCAGGAGACCGCCCTGATCGCCAGCCGCCGCTCGGCTGGATCGAGTTCCAGGAGCCGTTCGAACCGATTCCGTCCCATCGTCTTCTCCGGCCTCCCACCGCCCCCGGACGCACTCGCTCGGGCAAGGATACGGCCCCGCCCGTCAGTACTGCGAGAGTGTTCCGGTCTTGCGGGCTCGTCGCAGCGCGGCCGCGACGACCAGGCCACCGAGCAGGCTGTACGCGGCCGCCATCACCACCAGCGTGGCGATCCCCGGGAACGCCTGGGTCCAGGTGAGACCCGAGAGCAGCGCGTCGCGAGTCAGCGTGAGGACCTGCGTCAACGGAGACAGTTCGGACAACGGAAGGAGCCACCCGGGGAGCAAGCTGCGGGGGAACGCGATGCCGCCGATAAGCACCAGCATGGTCATGAGCCAGCTCGCGGCACCGGCGCCCTGGCGGAACAGGATGACGAGAGCAGACGTCACCATCCCGAGCGCTACGAAGCAGGCGGAGCCAAGACCCAAAGCCACGATCACGACACCCCAGTCTGCCGTCGTGATGCCGAGTCGGGGGTCGATGACGACGATCAGTGCCAGCAGGATCGCCGCCCGAATGAAGGCGGCCAGCAGGGGGTATGCCGCCAGACCGCCCACCAGCACCCAGGGTCGGACGCCACTGTTCACGAGCACGTCGAGCGTTCCCTGGACCTGCTCCTGCCGCAGCGTCATCGAGGCCGTGATGATCCCAGCGGCCAGGAAGGATGTCGCGACCAGACCCACGACGACGAACGGGAAGTAGCCTCCGGCTACGGCCGTGGGTTCGACGATCCGAGACAGGAACCAGAACTCCAACAAGCCGAACAGCACGGCGACGAGGTCGAGGACGAACGGTACCTTGTACGAAGCAGCGATAGCGAGATCTCGCCGAAGGAACGCCCCCACCGACCGACGCATCGGCCGGATCATGCGTCGAGCACCCGGCCGTCCACGAGGGAGAAGGATCGGGTGGTTCCCGGGTACTCGGCCGGGTTCGCGTAGATGACGCATCCACCCGCGTCGGCCCACCAGGACATCACCTGGTGCACCGTCGTCACCCCCGCCGCGTCCAAGTCTTCGAACGGCTCATCGAGGAGCAGGACGGGAGCCCGGGTCACCAGTGCGCGCGCGATGGACACCCGACGACGCTGACCGGTCGAGCACTCACCGACGACCCGGTCGGCCAGATCGCCGGCGCCGACCGTCGCCAGCGCTCCATCGGCCAATCTGGCCGCCTCCCGACGACCTGCGCCAGCGATCCCAGCCGCGAAGACGAGATTGCGCCGAGCCGTCAGTCGCCAGTACAGGCCACGATCCCCAGCTGGGAGGTAGGCACTCAACCCGTCGGTCGGCGGGGCTCCGCAGATCTGGGCGTGCCCCCCCTCGGGCAAGAGGGTTCCCGCGAGCAGCCGGAGGAGTGTTGTCTTCCCTGAGCCGTTCGACCCGATGACACTCGTGATCGTTCCGGCTCCGATCTCGAACGACACATCTCGGAGGACGGGACGGCCCCGGAATCCTCGTCGGAGACCGCGCGCCGAAACGGAACCCTCGGCCCGGGGACGGATGTCCATCGCTCCATCCTACGGACCTCCACAACCAGGCGAGAGGCCGTGGGGAACGCGGGCGAGCGGTCCGGTCAGGTGGGAACCGTCTCGATCAGCCCTTCCGAACGCAAGTGCTCGAGGAACGGGATCAGGTCGGCGAGACACTCATCGGGCCCCACCGCGAATTCGGTCGTGATTGCATCCCGGATCGCCTCTACCGACCGGGGGTCCCGCACCAACGCCCAGACTCGGGCACCGACACCTCCGAGACCGTAGTAGTTGCCACGCTCAAGTCCGAGGAGTACGGCCTCGCCGCCAACCTCGGCCGAGACCTGGTCGCGGGCGGCCCGAACGACCGACTCCGCGCTTATCGGCGACGCGCTCGGGGCAACCACGAGGAAGAGGATACGCTCGTCGGCCGCGAGCCACCTCCTTCGGCGCCGATCTCGCAGGAACCGTAGAATCGTGAGGCGATCGAGGGAGAAGGCCCCATGCCGAAGGAACACCCAGCTCAAGCCGTGACGAACCTGAACGACTACATCGCCGCGCTCCGCCGCGGGAAGTGGATCATCATCCTCGTCACCGGCCTCGTGGTTGGGACGGCCCTGTTCTTCTCCTATCGCCAAACCCCGGTTTACACCGCGACATCCAGGGTGCTCGTGCGCCCGACCGGTTCGGATGCGAAGGCCTACTACGACATCAACCTCGACACGGAGCGAGGGCTCGCCCAGTCCACGGCCGTCGCCGCGCTCGTGAAGGAACAGCTCAGCCTCGACGACGCGGCAACGGCACTCCTCGCCAACGTTGCGGTGTCGGTCGAGCCGAACACGGAGATCCTCGCCGTCGATTACTCGTCGCCCGATCCGGCCCTCGCCCAGCGATACGCCGATGCGTTCGCCGAAGGGTACCTCGAGTTCCGCCGCCAGCAGGCTCTGGACGACTACGAGATCGATGCCACGGATCTCCGAGGACGGGTCGCGGCACTGAATGCGGACCGCCGGGCGATCTCCCAGCGGCTTTCGGCGGCGACCAACGATCAGACTCGTGCAACCCTCACCACCGAATTGACCACCATCGGAACCCGCATCGGCATCCTCGAGGAGCAGCTGGCGGAACTCGGGAGGCCTGAGAGCTTGAAGAGGAGCGGGGGCGAGATCGTGGAACCGGCCACGCTTCCGACCTCGCCGTCGAGTCCGAACCACCTCCGCGACGGGCTGCTCGCCCTGTTCATCGGACTGGCGCTCGGAGCCGGAGTGGCCTTCATGCGTGAGCGCTTCGACGAGCGACTCGTCGGGAGCTCGGATCTCGAGCGTCAGCTAGGGGCCCCAGTCCTGGCAACGATCCCCAAGGTCGACGCATGGCGGAAGCGAGACAAGGAGGACCTCATCACGATGCGCGAACCAAAAAGCGCGACGTCGGAGGCCTATCGCGCGCTCCGGACCAATCTCCGTTTCCTGGCGGACCGGAACGATATCCACCTCTTGAGCGTCACGAGTCCCCACCCGGGAGAGGGGAAAACGACGACCGTCGCGAACCTCGCGGTCGTCCTTTCACAGACCGGCCAACGGGTGATCGCCGTGTCCTGTGACCTCCGACGCCCGCGCCTGCACCGGTTCTTCGGGTGCGAGAACACGGTCGGGCTCTCGGACATCTTGCTCGGCCGCGCCTCGCTGCCGGAGGTCATCCAGGCACCCACGGACCTCCCCCGCGTGCGGATCTTGGCGAGCGGGCCCGTGCCGCCGAACCCCGCGGAACTCCTGGGTTCGGGCCGTATGGACCGGTTGCTCGACGACCTGCGTTCGGTGGCCGACTACGTCCTGATCGACACACCGCCCTTGCTGGCGGTCGCCGACAGCCTCGTGCTGGGACCGAAGGGCGACGGCATCCTGGTCGTGGTGGACGCTGGCTCGACGGCGAGGGGCGCCGCGGAGAGTGTCGCGGAGAAACTCAAGCAGGTCGACGGCCACATCGTCGGGGGCGTCTTCAACAACTTCGACCCGGCGAAAGCCCGCTACTACTCCAGCGACTACAGGACCTACTACCCTCGCGCCTACGAGGAGGAGCACCCCGCCACGGCCAGCGTCAAGGGCAACGGACACGCCGAGTGGACACCCGATGACATCTGGGAGCAGGAACCTTCACCCCCCGTGGAACGGCCGGAGCCGGCCGGTTAGGCGCCGGCGGGCGCCGGTTCCAGATCCTTCACCCGGGCCGGGTCAACCTTGATCCCGGGCCCCATGGTGGTGGACAGCGTCACGCTGTGGATGTACCGGCCCTTCGCCGCCGACGGCTTCGCCCGCAGGATCTCCTCGATCACCGCGTGGTAGTTGTCCTGCAGCTGCTTCTCGTCGAAGGCCTTCTTGCCGATGACCACGTGCACATTGCCCGTCCGGTCGACCCGATACTCGAGCTTCCCGGCCTTGATGTCGGCGACGGCCTTCCCGATGTCGAAGGTCACGGTCCCCGTCTTCGGGTTCGGCATCAGTCCGCGTGGACCGAGCACACGACCGGCTTTCCCGACGGACGACATCATGTCGGGCGTCGCGACCGCGGCCTCGAACTCGATGGTGCCCTTGAGGATGACCTCGACCAGGTCTTCACCGCCGATGACGTCCGCTCCGGCTTCCTTGGCCTCGCGAGCCTTCTCCCCCGTCGCGAATGCAGCGACCCGGACGGAACGCCCCGTGCCGTGCGGCAGGTTCACGGTGCCACGCACCATCTGATCCGCCTTGCGCGGGTCGACGCCGAGGCGGAACACCAACTCGACCGTCTCGTCGAACTTCGCCGCCGGAGCCGCCTTGATGAGCGCGAGCGCCTCGACCGGCCCGTAGAGCTTCTCGTGGTCGACGTCCTTCGCCGCCTCGCGGTAGCGCTTCCCGTGGCCGCTCATGCCGACACCTCCACGCCCATGCTGCGCGCCGTGCCTTCGATGATCTTCATCGCGGCCTCGACGTCGTTCGCGTTGAGATCGTCCATCTTCTGCTGGGCGATCTGGCGCACCTGATCCTTCGACAGGATCGCGACCTTGTTCCGGTTCGGCTCGCCCGATCCCAACTCGATGCCGGCGGCCTTCTTGATCAGCTCGGCGGCCGGCGGCTGCTTCGTGATGAACGTGAACGACCGGTCTTCGAGGATCGTGAGCACGACCGGGATGATGTTGCCGCTCTGCTGCTGGGTGGCTTCGTTGTACTGCTTGCAGAAGTCCATGATGTTGACCCCGTGCTGACCAAGCGCGGTACCGACCGGCGGAGCGGGCGTCGCCTGGCCTGCAGGGATCTGCAGTTTGACGACGGCCAGGACCTTCTTCTTCGCCATCTTCCTTCACCTCCCGCGGTGCAAGCGGCCTGCGGCCTCCCGCGATCTCAGTCTTCCCACCGGTCGCGTTCGCCCGGCGGGGCCTACAACCCTACGTCACACGGCCGATACGCGGCCTTCGTTCCTCGGGCCCCTCACACTTTCGCGACTTGGTCGAAACCGAGCTCGACCGGGGTCTCCCGGTCGAAGATGTTCACGAGGACCTTGAGCTTGCTCTGATCCACGTTGATCTCGCTGATCGTGCCGTTGAAGTCCGCGAACGGACCCGAGACGATCCGCACCACGTCACCTTCCTCGAACTCGAGGCGAAAGGTGGGCTTGACCTCCTCCTCCTTCACCACGAGGATCTTCTCGACCTCGCGGCGGGAAAGTGGGGTCGGTTTGGTGCCGGTACCGGCCGAGACGAATCCCGTGACTCCCGGGGTGTTGCGCACGACGTACCAGGAGTCGTTGTCGTAGATCATCTGCACCAGCAGATATCCGGGGAACACCTTCTTCTTGACGACCTGCTTCTTGCCGCCCTTGAGTTCCATCACGTCTTCCATGGGGATGACCACGTCGAAGATCTTGTCCTGCATCTGCATGGTCTGGATGCGCGACGCAAGGTTCGTCTTCACGCGGTTCTCGTAGCCCGCGTAGGTATGGACGACGTACCAGTCACCCGGCCCATCGAATGGGCTCACCGGCTTGGGCGCGACGACGGCGGCTTCCTCGGCCGCTTCCTCGACGACGGCTTCAGCCACCACTTCCTCGATCTCGGCGATGGCCTCGACGGCCACGGCCTCAACGACGGCTGCTTCGACGACGGCTTCGGTCAATACCTCGGCGGCAGCTTCCTCAGCAGCCTCCTCGATCGCCTCGGTCTCAGCGTCGGTCTCAGCCTGGTCGAGCCCTTCCGAGGCTGCGGCGGTCTGGACCTCCTCTATCGCCTCCTCCGCAACCTGCCCGATCTCGGCGGCCTCAGCGACGCCCTCCGCCAGCACCTCGGCGGCGATCGCGTCCGCGACCTCTTCGATCGCAGCCTCGGCGGCCTCGGCTTCCACCAACAGTTCCTCCACGGGCTCTTCCTGTTGTTCCTTGGCGTCGACGGTCATCTGGTCGGGGCGCTCTTCCATAACGAACGAACTTCCTCTCAGCCGCCGAACAGCTTGAGTACGAACTTCGAGAACAGCAGATCGAGACCGAACACGAACGCCGTCAGCACGACGACCGTCACCAAGACGACGGTCGTGTAGGCGACGAGCTCCTTGCGGGTCGGCCACTGGACCTTCTTCAGCTCCAGACGTACCTCTTTCAGGAACTGGCGGATACCGACGCGCTGCCGCTTCTCGGCGGCCTGTGGGGGTCGCCGAGCCGCCGGCGCCTTCTTGCGCGCCGCGCTGGCCTTCTCCTGCTTGGCCATGAGCCGTTTGGTCTGCCTGTTCATGCTGCTCCTTGCAGGGGCGAAGGGACTCGGACCCCCAACCGCCGGTTTTAGAGACCCCTGCTCTCCGTCCGTGCGAAACCAGGGGCGATCCACGGGATTCACCTCGAATCATACGGCGTCGTCGCCCTCCACGCCAAGGTCGATCCGACCACCTCGCCCGGCCACGCTACCGTTTCGGGACCCCTCGGGCTACCGTTTCGGTCCCACCACTCAGCGCCTCGAGCACGCCGGACGCGATCCGGTCTAGTCGGTCGCCGCCGGATGACCGGGGCTTGCGTCCGTCAACCAGACCGTCCGCTTGCTGTCGTCGATGCAGTACCAGATCCGGCCGGCACCGGTGACTTCGTACTGCCACTGCTCCATCTCCTTGCCGTTCACCGTTCGCGAGGAAAGGTTCCCCTTGAGTGGGTGCTGACGCGCGCTGCGAACACCCGGGTCCGCACTCAAGCGCTCCCAGGCCGACCGCGCACTCGTAGGCGCAAGACGACACAGTTCTTCCCAACCACCTACAGCATCGGAGGTCGCATACCGAAGATCCCACCCGCCTGTAGCGGGCGGGGGCGCAACCCGCTCACGTCGCTTGGGCACGAACCCGCTTGCGGGGTCGAGGAACCGACTCTCCTTTTGCCGTTACCGGCCGGCGCAGGCGAGTCGTCAGCTCCGGATCGGCGTGCACTTCTGCCGTGTCGCGCCACTCTCTGAGGAGTTGGGACAAGGGTGCGTAGGTGCCCAAGTCGGCTGCTCCCACGAGCACATTGACAAACTCCTTCGCGAACAGCGCTCGGTCCTCCTCGGGAAGAAACTCCATCCACGGAAATGCATCGGCCAAGGCCTCGCGCATCGACTCGGGTTCATGGACGGCGAGGTTGCGGAGGGTGCGACCCAGGGCAGCAAAGGCGGCGGAACGTTCATCATCTCTCTGCGCGAGCGTCAGACGAAGATCGGCCTCGTCGCGGCGCCTCAGCAGAACGTCACCCTTGGCAACCTCACCCGTCACCTGCTTTGGGGAGCGAAGCAGGTCCGAGAAGGGATGTTCGGTGATACGCATGCAGCAAGGATACCTGAACTAGTTCATAAGTCCACTCGGCCGGGAGAACCCGGCGGAGTTCTTTCACCCAGCTTGCTACCGCCGGTTATGGGGCCGAACAGGCCGCTGTGACGGTCGACAGGGCCTTCTAGCAGGGGCGGAGGGACTCGAACCCCCAACCGCCGGTTTTGGAGACCGGTGCTCTTCCAGTTGAGCTACGCCCCT
>CAZXFL010000029.1:7951-18903 GCA_964640385.1 uncultured Actinomycetes bacterium | reverse complement strand
GCGATCTTGTCGATCTCGTCGATGTAGATGATGCCGGTCTCGGCCTTCTTGACGTCGTAGTCGGCGGCCTGGATCAGCTTCAGCAGGATGTTCTCCACGTCTTCGCCCACGTAGCCGGCCTCGGTGAGCGCCGTGGCGTCGGCGATCGCGAACGGGACGTTCAGCAACCGCGCCAGCGTCTGCGCGAGCAGGGTCTTTCCGCAACCGGTCGGACCGAGCACCAGGATGTTGGACTTCTGGAGTTCGACCTCCTCGTCCTTGGCGCCCACTTGGATCCGCTTGTAGTGGTTGTAGACGGCGACCGACAGGACCTTCTTGGCTTGATCCTGGCCGATGACGTAGTCATCGAGGAACGCGTAGATCTCCTGCGGCTTGGGGAGTTCGTCGAGCTTGAGTTCGGTGGTCTCGGAGAGTTCCTCTTCGATGATCTCGTTGCACAGGTCGATGCACTCGTCGCAGATGTACACACCCGGTCCGGCGATGAGCTTCTTGACCTGCTTCTGGCTCTTGCCGCAGAAGGAGCACTTCAGAAGGTCCGAATCACCGAACTTCGCCATCAGCCCCCTGCCTGTGCGGTCCGGGAGCGGCGCTCCCGGCTCAGACCCATATCTTACGTCGCCTAGCCGGTTGCGCTAGCCAATTCGGGCGGTACCGTCCGCGTGGTGATCACCTCGTCGACGATGCCGTACTCCTTGGCCTCCTCAGCCGTCATGATGAAGTCGCGGTCGGTGTCCTTGGAGATCTTCTCGAACGTCTGACCGGTGTGCTCGGCGATCAGCTCGTCCAGCAGCTTGCGGTAGCGCAGGATCTCTCGCGCCTGGATCTCGATGTCGACGGCCTGGCCCTCGGCTCCGCCGTGCGGCTGGTGGATCAACACGCGCGAGTGCGGCAGGGCGTAGCGCTTGCCCTTCGCTCCGGAAGCCAGCAGCACCGCCGCGGCTGACGCGGCCTGGCCCATCACGATGGTGCCGACGTCCGGCTTGATGTACTGCATGGTGTCGTAGATCGCGAACAGCGCCGAGATCGAGCCGCCCGGCGAGTTGATGTACAGGTTGATGTCCTTCTCCGGGTCTTCGCTCTCCAAGTGGATCAGCTGCGCCATCGTGAGGTTCGCGATAGCGTCATCGATCGGCGTGCCGAGGAACACGATGCGCTCCTTCAGCAACCGCGAGTAGATGTCGAACGAACGCTCACCGCGATTCGTCTGCTCGACGACGACGGGAACGAGGTAGTTCGAGAAGTCGGTCATCATTTCGAGTCCTCCGGGACGATTTCGGCATGCTCGACCAGCAGATCGAGTGCCTTCGAACGGATGATATCACTGGCGATCGATGTGACCTGCCCGGTCGCGTTCAAACGTTTGGCCAGCCCCTTGGCATCCTGCCCGGAGAGCTGCGCCAGCGCATTGATCTCGGTGGCGATCTCCTCCGGCGTGACCTCGAACTCTTCCTTGCGGGCAACGGCCTCAAGCACGAGGTCCGCCTTGACGGCGCGGATCGCGTGGTTCTGCGCGTCGCTGCGGAACCGGGCCTCGTCCCAGCCCTGCATCTCCAGCATCTGCTCCAGCGCGATGCCGGCGCGTTCGGCGCGTTCGCGCGCGTTCTCGACGCGGTGCTCGGTCTCATGTTCGATGAGGGTGTCGGGCAGGTCCACCTCGGTCTTGGCGATCATCGCCTCCAGAACCTGGTCGCGCAGCGCCTGCGTCGCCTCGCGTTCCTTCAGCTCCTCGAGCCGGGTCCGCAGGTCTGCCCTCAGCTCGTCGAGCGTGTCGAACTCCGAGGCCAGCTTGGCGAACTCATCGTCGGCCTCGGGCAGCCTCTTGCCTTTGACCTCCTTGACCAGGACCGTGAACGTGACCTCTTGGCCGCCGCGCTCCCCCAGCTCCTCGGGCAGCACGTCGCCGTACTTGAGGATGTCGCCCTTGCGCTTGCCGGCCAGCTCCTCGTCGAGCTTCGGGGTGAACAGGCCGCTGCCGACCTCGTAGAGGGCGTCGGGGCGAGTGGCCTCCTCGACCTCTTCGTCGTTCAGCGTGGCGCGGAGGTCGACGACGACGTAGTCCCCATCCGTCGCCGGCCGTTCGACCACCTCCAGCTCGGCGAACCGGTCACGCAGGCGGTCGAGGTTCTCGTCGATCTCCTCGTCGGTGATCTCGGTAGCCGACTTCTCGACCTTCAGGCCTTTGTAGTCCGACTCGTCCAACTCCAGACGGGGGCGTACCTCCAGCGCCGCGGTGAACTTCAGCGGTTTGGCTTCGTCGACGTCGTCCAGGTCGATATCCGGGTCGGCGACCGGCGCGAGGTCGTGTTCGCGGACCGCCTCGAGGTAGTACCCGTAGAGGCTGTCGCGGACGAACTCCTCCAGGACCGCGTCCTGACCAACCTGCGCGTCGATGATCTTGCGCGGGGCCTTGCCCTTGCGGAACCCGGGGATGCTGACCGAGCGCGAGACCTTCCGGTACGCGGCGTCGAGGTCCTTCGCGAACTCCTCGGGCGGAACCTCGATGGTGAGTTTGACCGAGTGCTTCCCGGTCTCTTCGAGTGTGGTCTGCATGGGAGAACCGAGCGTAGCGGAAATCCGGGGTTCCGCCCCCGACCGGCGCAGCGAACCTTGGTAGGGTCGCACCCTCGTGTACGCAACCGAACTCGCCTTCGCGAACGAGCTCGCCGACCGGGCCGCCGAGATCGCTCTCGGCATCTTCGGCGGCGAGTTCGAAGTGCAGCGCAAGGCCGATCACACCCCCGTGACGGAGGCCGACCTCGCGATAGAAGCGATGGTGCGCGAGGCTCTGGCCGAACGCTTCCCGGGCGACGCGATCCTCGGAGAAGAGGGCGGGCTCGCCGGCGAGGAGGGCGGACGCGAGTGGGTGATCGACCCCATCGACGGCACGAAGAACTTCGCCGACGGCATCCAGATCTGGGGAACACTGATCGCGCTGATGGAGTCGGGCACGCCGGTCGTCGGCGTGGCGTCGGCGCCCGCGCTCGGTGAGCGGTACGAGGCTTCCCGCGGCGCGGGCGCCCGCCTCAACGGCGACCCGATCCACGTCTCGGATACGTCAGATCTCAGCGAGGCGCTCCTGGCGTTCGGCGGTCTCGAGGTGTGGGTCGATGACGACCACCGCGATACCTTCGCGGACCTGGTGCAGGCCGTTCGGCGGACGCGCGGCATCGGGGACTTCTGGGGTCACATGCTGGTCGCGCGGGGCGCGGCGGACATCATGATCGAGCCGGAGCTGCGCATCTGGGACTGGGCGGCCCTCTCCCCGATCGTCGCGGAAGCGGGTGGGCGGATGACGACGTTCTCTGGCGGGCCAATCGAGGACCGCGGGAGCGTCGTGACGACCAACGGACCGCTCCACGACGCGATACTCAAGCGCCTCGCAGGGGCCTGACACGCGGAGGACCCCCGGCGGTCAACCGCCGAGGGTCTCCGGTCGCTCCTTGAGCTGCCGCGATCTACCGATCCGGCCGCACGAGGTGGCAGTGCCCAACCGCGTTGATGGGCATGTTGCGCCACCGCCCGATGGTGTCTCGCAGGGTCACCTGCCAGTCCGGGTGCCTGGTCGTGTGCGGACCCACGCGAACATTCACGACGTCATCGCGTTTGATCCTTGCGTCACCGTTGCGAGCCTTGAAGGTCGCCACGACGAGGCAATGCACGGTCCGGCCACCGTTGGCGTTGTTCGTCAACCCGATCGTCCCGCCGACGACGTGCTTCGTTCCGTTGTAGGACACGTGTCCGATGTGTGCGCGGGCGGTGAACCGGGCGCCGATCCGGTGCGGGATCACCGTCGACTCTAGTGCGTAGGCGGGCACCGCCAACAGGAGCGTCAACGCTCCGGCCAAGACGGCAATCCTCAGGGACTTCCTCATGCCATACCCCCTCGGTCGTTGAGGCCAGAGTGTCGCACAAACCGCCGTCCGGGACGAATCCGGGAGGGAGTGCGAACGGCGGGGCGAATCAGTCCAGTTCGATGAGTGGAACGGCCCCCTTCGGGCAGTCCTGCTCGAACCCATCGACGTGGAGCTTGCCCGGGGGCGGGAGGATCTCCGCGAACGCGTAGCGGTCGCAGTTCAGGCATCCGGTCTGGGACGCGTGACCGACGTCGAGCCAGGGACCCAGCCGGTGACCATGCTCGGCGGCGATGCGCTCCACCTCGGCCTTCAGTTCCTCCCGGGTCGCCATACCCTGGATGCTACCGGCGGGCGGAGGTCGTGGCGCCCGCACCGGCTCCGGCACGCGGTCGAAGGTATCCTGAGGGAGTCGTCGGCAGGAGGAGCACGCACGGATGGCCACCGAGGAACGGATCGCCGAAGCCCCCGAGTACACCCCGCGGCCGACCTTGCCGGGCCGCGACTACTACGACCCGATGGTCTGGGAAGCCGAGCGCGAGTCCATCTTCTGCGGCACGTGGCTCTGCGTCGGCCGCGAGGAAGAGGTCGCCAACCCGGGCGACTTCCTGGTGCGTGAAGCCGGAGAGGAGAGCGTGATCCTCGCCCGCTCCAAGGAGGGAATGCTCCGCGCGTTCTACAACAGCTGCGCCCACCGCGGGACGAGGCTCTGCGACGACAGCGGCAACCTCAAGTCGGGCATCATCAAGTGTCCGTACCACGCGTGGACCTACGACTTGAACGGCAACCTCCTCGGCACTCCGAACGTGCACGAGGAAGAGGGCTTCGACAAGAGCAAGCACCCACTTCACCAGATGCATGTGCAGATCTGGGGCGGGTTCATCTTCGTGAACATGACCGAGAACCCGGAGAGCCTGCTGGACATGCTCGCCGCCGACCCGTGGGACCCGCTCCAGTTCGAGCGCTACCACTTCGAGGATCTGCGGAGCGGGACCCGACTCGTCTACGAGGTCGAGGCCAACTGGAAGATCCTGCTCGAGAACTACAACGAATGTTTGCACTGCCCGAGCGTGCATCCTGAACTGACCCAGTTGATCCCGATCTACAAGAAGGGGATCGTGGAGCAGGAGCCGGACTGGGCGGGCAACAGCATGGCCGAGGGCGCCGTCACGCTGACCTTCAGCGGCCAGTCGAACCGCCCGACGCTTCCCGACCTGGACGAACTCGACACGCACACCTACTACGGGACCCACGTGTTCCCGAACCTGCTCCTGAACATGCACTCGGACTGCGTGATGTACTACTTGCTGCTGCCTCGCACCCCGACCCACACGACAGTGATCAGCGATTTCCTGTTCCAGCCGGAGACGATCGCCGCCGACGACTTCGACCCGAGCGACATCCGGGATTTCTGGGACATGGTCAGCCATCAGGACTGGACCATCTGCGAACGGGAACAGACCGGCGTCCGGTCCCGCGCCTATCGGAACGGTGGCGTCTACCCGCGGGCCGACCGGCTCCTGGCGATCTTCAACCAGCACTACCTCGCCGTCCGCGGACCCGTTCCCGGCTAGCGGCACAAGGTGGGCCGCGTTGCGGCCGATATCGGAGAGATGATGCGGGTCAGAGCAGCTAGGTTCTCCCTCGCCGTCCTCGCGGTCGCGGTCGTCTCCACGAGCATCACGCCCGTCTCGACGACGTCGGCGGCCCGGGGACCGGCCGACCCCGTCATCGCCGCGGCCGGCGATATCGCCTGCGACCCCGGGAACCCGGCGTTCCGGCACGGGCGCGGCACCGGCACGCTCTGCCGCGCCGCGGACACCGCACGGTTGATCGACCGGCTGGATCCCGACGCCGTTCTGACTCTGGGCGACAACCAATACGACCACGGACGTCTCCCTGCCTTCCGGCGCTCCTACCGGCGGTCGTGGGGCGCCTTCCTCGACCGTACGAACCCCGTTCCCGGGAACCACGAGTACGAGACCCCGCGTGCCGCTGGGTACTTCTCGTACTTCGGGTCCCGCGCGGGTGAACGCGGCAAGGGCTACTACAGCTTCGACCTCGGGACCTGGCACGTGGTCGCGCTCAACTCGAACTGTTGGATCGTCGGATGCGCCGCAGACTCACCGCAGACGAGATGGTTGGAGCGCGATCTTCAACAGAGCGCCGCGACGTGCACGCTCGCGTACTGGCATCACGCTCGCTGGTCCTCGGGCCTGCACGGCGACACCCCGTTCGTCGCCCCGCTGCTCCGCGTGCTCTACCGCGAGGGGGCGGAGGTCGTGCTGACCGGCCACGATCATCACTACGAACGGCTCGCCCCGATGACGCCGGAAGCCAAGCTAGACGGCGCGGATGGTATCCGCCAGTTCATCGTCGGAACCGGAGGCGCGCAGGTGTATCCGATCCCCAGGAAGGCTCCCCACAGCGAGGTGCGACGCAAGGCGTTCGGAGTGCTCGAGATGACCCTGCACGATGGGTACTACGATTGGCGCTTCGCTCCGCTCGGAAGCGGACCGGCGGACCAAGGAACGGAAACCTGTCACCCATGACTCATCTACGAGCGGTTTGGGCCGATAATCACTCCATGCGGAGATGGGTGCTCCTGTTCGTGGCTCTGGCGTTGCTGGCGGCAGCATGCGGTGGCGGGGGCGACGCCGAGCCCAGCACGTCGCCATCGAAGGACGAGGACCCCGGGGTCGTGGGCCTACCGCCGGATGTCCCGATCCCGGAGACCGGACCCGCGTACAGCGTGAAGGACGCCCGGAAGATCGTCCTGAGCCGCGACGACGTCGGACTCGGGAAGCAGCGTTCGGGGAGCTACCGCCCGCCGGCGTACCTGCATCTCGGACGCATCGGAGGACCCACCGGCGCCGAGCAGACGGTCTTCGAAGGGACCATCGAGGGTCAGCGCCGGGAGGTCGAGTCCGACGTCATCATCTTCGAGAGCAGCGATCTGGCGAAGCGGGCGATGGTCCTGATGCGCGCCGGACTCCGTACGCACGTGAAGCGCAGCGGCGGCTCGTACGCGGGCGTGCCGGTGATCAGCTTGGGCGAGTCCGACTTCGCCTTCGACGTGCAGACGGGGAGCACGACCCAGCTCGGCCATGTGTGGAGGTGGAGCAACATGATCCTGATACTGATCGTCTCCGGGCCGAGGGCGACGCCGCCGACCGCCACCCTGCTGGACGAGTTCGGGACGGCGATGGACAACCGCATCTCCCTGACCTAGCTACGCCAGGTACTGCTCCTCCATCTTCACGACCTTGCCGCCTTCGATCCAGATCCAGTAGTTGCTCTGGCGTACGTGCTTCTGCTCTTCGGTGGGGTCGTTGTAGATCTTGGCGAAGTCCTCGAAACTCACCGTCCGGGTCTTCGCGGTCCCCTTCTCGAGGATCTTCACCTGCGTGGACGATGCAACGTCCATGGCGCGAACCTGGCGGTTCTCGTTGCGGATGTAGTAGTCGGTGTCGAGCTTCTCATCCTTCTTGATCTCGCCGTCCTCACGGGCGGCCTTCTCCGCCTTCTTCCCCGTGAGGAACTCCTTGAGATCGACCTTGATCACCCTGTCGCCGCCGGAGACCTCGTTCAGGGAACCGTAGTACTTCCCGTCGGGGAGATCGCCGGCCTTCTCCTCGGCCTGCTGCTTCTGCTCCTTGGTCTGCTTCTTCTGCTCCCTCAGTTCCTTCTCGGTCTTCTTGGCGTCCTTGCGGGCCGACCGAAGGTTCTCTTCCAGACCGGCGACGTCCTTTTCGGCCGACGCGAGCTTGCCCTGTACCTCCTCGGCCTGCGAACGCGCGCTCGCCAGTTCGTCCTCGAGCCGGCTGACCTGAGCACGCTGCCACAGGTAGACCCCGCCGACCCCGATGACACCGAGGATCAGCATGAGGACGATGGTGAAGATGACCACTCGACGGGTGGCGGATGGTTCGCTCTGGACTTCCACGCTTGCCTCCTGCGCTCGTCCCGCAGGCTACACCCGGCTCGGGCGCCGAGCGAGCATCTCAGCGATCCGGATGGACCCCCTTCGCATGCATCGACATGATCGTCCTGCTGGTCCGCCGGAAGGATTGCTGGAGGGCGCCGCTCATTTCGCCCGTCGCAGGGAGGATCCGCCAGCTGCCGGCTTCCACCATGGTCGGGACGAACGTCACCTCGTTGACGACGAAGTCCTTCCCCTCCTCCGTGACCGAGACCTGCACTATCACGCCGTCTTGGACGATGGGTCCCTCGCCCAGGGAGGCGGTCTGGCCGGACACGGAGTTCCCCATGCCGTACACGACGAACTCTTCGCCGATCCGGTCGATCGGCTGCACGACGTGCGCGTGGTGGCCGAGGATCAGGTCGACCACGGGCGATCCGAGTACCTTCGTCGCGATCTTGCGTTGGTAGGAGGTCGGCTGCTGGAGGTACTCGAGCCCCCAGTGCAGACTCAGGATGATGAACTCGGCGCCTTCCTGCTTGGCGCGCCGAGCTTCGGCGATCATGTCGGCGACTTTGATCCTATTCGCGCGCCATGGGACATCCGGCGTGAACCCGTTGAACCCGTACGTGTACGACAGGTGGGCGACCTGCACTCCGTTCACGTCAAGCATCGTGATGCGGTTCGCCTCCTTCTTGGTTCGCGCCGTGCCCGCGTGGTCGACGCCCGCCTTGTCGAGTGCCGACAGCGTAGCCTTCACGCCGGCAGATCCCTGATCCAGGGAGTGGTTGGAGGCCGTCGAGCACTCGTCGTACCCGGCCCACGCGACCGCCTCAGCCACCTCATGCGGAACGCTGAAGGCCGGATACGACGACAGGTTCTTGTCGTCGGCGTCGAGTGGCGTCTCGATGTGGCAGATACCGAGATCTGCCCGCGAGATGATGGGCTTGATCTTGGCGAACATCGGGCGGAAATCGAAGCGTTCACCCGCCCCCGCGTACACAGCAGCCTTCTGCCAGAGCTGCGAGTGGATCAGGATGTCGCCGGTCGCGGCGATCGTGAAGCTCCGCGGCGGCTCCTTCGCAGCGCCGGGAGATGCGGGCGAGACCGCCGGGGCCTGGGACCCCCCATCACCTCCCCCGCCGGATGCCGTTTGCGGTGGTACCGACGAGGTGCTGCTGCTCCGCCCGACGGTCAGGTACCAGCCGGCGGAAAGGACGAGGAACACACCGGCTAGCGCGGCGGCGATGATCAGCCAGCGTCCGCGACCTGAGCCGGCGGCCTCATGCTTTCCCGACATGCCACTCCTACGGCTGGAACTGCTCCTCGAGCTTGACGATGGACGGAGCGTACAGGGGCTGGGCGGGAGCGCGACCCACCGACTGCGGGGACCCTACTGGGGGGCGGGACGAGGCCGGAACGTTGGTTCGGTGTGCACCGCGCAGGTCACCGAGGGGTTATAGGTCGAAAGGATCGTCAGACACGATCCCTCTTCGCAGACGCGCCCCCGACTCGGTCGCGAGGAGGCTTCCCGGCCGCGCTCCGGTGTCCCCACCTTGGCGCCGCCTCTGTTCGATCCTGCCATCACGAACCTTCCGTGGATAGATCGACGATCGATCGGTGGGGTCGAGAGGCGGGTCGGAGCCCTGGCGGCTCATCGGCGGTCGCTCGACGCGAACCCTCGGGATGTGTCCGAGTGCACCCATGCTACTACGCCCAAAAAAGCCCGGTCGGGGCGGGCGGACTCGAACCGCCGACCTCCTGCTCCCAAAGCAGGCGCGCTACCAAGCTGCGCTACGCCCCGTCAGCAAGGATTGTAGCCCCCACCGTCGTAGCCATCATCGGCTAGTCACTGCGAACTACCTCGTCTGGCCACGCGGGACTACGCACGATTTGGCCCTCAACGGACACGGCCGCACGCCCGATGACAACAGTGGATGCAGGGATCCACGACAAGGAGTAGGGGATGAACAACCGCCGGAAGCTCGCCGCGAAGATCGGAGTGGCGGTAGCCTTGATGGCGACGTCGATGTTCGCGTTCCAACCCGCAGCGCAAGGAGACGTGCGCGTGCGGGCTAGCACGTTGACGGCAGGGGTCACCTACAGCGCGTACACGATCGCCGGTCCGAACCGCGTCAAGCTCGTGACCGTGGACGCCGACGCGTCCAACGCCGAGATCGACGTCGCGCTCGCCAAGAGCACGCTCCCCGGCTGGTCGAGGCCCAGCACGATGGGCACACAGCACGACGCGCTCGTCGCCGTCAACGGCGACTTCGGCTTCTCGCCCGGACGCCCGGCCCACCTGTTCGCCGAGGACGGACAGATGGTCACGACCTCCAAGCTCGGGAACGACGGCAAGAATTTCGCCATCTCCTCCGACGAGCAGGATCAGTACGTCGGCCAGCCCGGGACGGAGATCACGGTCATGCAGGTCGCCTCCCGCCGCACCTTCACCGCCGAGCACTTCAACGAAGGACAGCCGAAGGCCACAGAGATCTCGGCTTTCTCCCCCGCCGGCGGTTCGCTCGAGAGGCCCGGCAACGGGTGTTCCGCGCGGCTGATGCCGTCGACGGGACCCGGTTGGTCCGGCGGCCAGATGGGCGTGCAGCGCGACTTCACCGTCGACACGGTGGCTTGCGGCGGATCGCTCGCCGTGAACGGCGGCATCGTCCTGGTGGCGCAGAGCGGCACCTCCCGCGCGGACCAGATCCGCGGCTTGGTCCGCGGAGAGACGGTGCGCCTCACCTGGTCGCTCGGATGGCGGGGGGTGCTCGATTCGATCGGCGGCAGCCCGGTCCTGCTGGAGAACGGCAAGGTCATAGTGAGCGCGTGCAGCGCATACCTCTGCCAGCGGCACCCTCGCACGGCCGTCGGCTTCAAGAGCAACGGCGACGTTCTGATCATGCAGGTCGACGGGCGCACGAGCGCCTCGATCGGACTGACGCTGGTCGGCCTCGCCAACGAGTTTAAGCGCAAGGGCGCGATCTACGCCCTGAACCTGGACGGCGGCGGCTCCAGCTCCATGTGGATCCGCGGCAAGGGCGTCGTGAGCAGCCCGTCGGACGGCTCCGAGCGTAGCGTCTCGAGCGCGCTGCTCGTGCTCGGCGGCCCGGACTCGGGCGACCCCAACAACATGGCTCCTCGGGCCCCGGTCTCCGACGCGGATGCCTCCGCCGCGG
>CAZXFL010000029.1:0-7851 GCA_964640385.1 uncultured Actinomycetes bacterium | reverse complement strand
CCGCCGCGGTGGCCGACCCCGCCTCGACCGGAGGATTGCTCGACTACGAACTGACCCAGCGCAGCAGGACCCGCGCCCCCCTCGAACTCGACCCCGAGCTCCAGGGGATGCTGGACAGCTTCTACGCGGCGCAGGGATAGCAGACGCGACACCGGCACACCGAACCGGCGGCGGCAACGCCGCCGGTTCGCCCCTTCCTAGAGCTCGAAGGCACCGTCGCCGACGATGAAGACGCCCCCGCCGACGACCACCGACCACTCCCCCTCGCCGTCCTGCTCCGCCGCCACATGCAGGGTGCTCGGGCGCTGGATCTCCTCGCCCTGGCTGATCGCCACTGTTCCGGGCATCCCCGCGAGGCCGCGAGCGGCGAGATAGGCGCCCAGCGGACCTGCGGCCGACCCGGTGGCGGCGTCCTCTCCGACGCCGTGATGCGCGTCCGCCGGAAACATGCGCGCCTTCACGCCGCCACCGTCGGTGACCGCGAACAGGTACGCGCCGTGTGCTCGCGCGGCGTTCAACAGCCGCGGCAAGGCACGGTCGTTCCGGACCGCCTGGGCGACGGCCGTCGGCGTCGTCACCGGAACGATGAGGTAGTTCAGTCCCGTACCGACCACTTGCGGCGGCAGGTCGGGGTGCAGATCGCGATGGGAGATCCCCACGGCCTCGGCCACGGAGCGCAGGTCGGTCGCCTCGACGCCGAACACCGGGGGGAGTTGGCGCACCGCGGCGGATCGGCCGGCCAGGTCCACCGTCACGTGGAACTCGCCCGCCTCGACCTCCTGAACCGCAGGCGAGGTGATGCGTCCGGCGCTCGCCAGCACGTAAGCCGTCCCGAGCGTCGGATGGCCGGCGAACGGAAGCTCGGCGGTCGGCGTGAAGATCCGCATCGAATACCGGTCGGCGTCGGCCGACGTGACGAACGTCGTCTCCGAGAAGCCGATCTCGGCGGCCAGCGTTTGCATCGTCACCGGGTTCAGGCCGCCCGGCTCCGGAACCACGCAGAGCTGGTTCCCCGAGAAAGGCCGTTCGGAGAAGACATCCGTCAGGACGAACCGGACGCGCACGACCTTTAGCTCCCTCCGCGAGGTGGCTTGCTAGAGTGCCACGGAGCGCGGGTGTAGCTCAATGGCAGAGCTCCAGCCTTCCAAGCTGGTGACGCGGGTTCGATTCCCGTCACCCGCTCTAGCGTCGACACGCCAGACCGCCTGGGTCTCCGCCGGTTAGCCACCATTCTTGAGGACGTCGCCGCCCTTCATCACGAAGGACACGTCGGCGAACGACGAGAGGTCGCCGATGTCGTGGCCGTCGACGGCGATCAGGTCCGCGTACTTGCCCCGGGCGATCGAGCCCACGCGGTCCTCCCAGCCCAACAGCTCCGCGGCGACGATGGTGGCCGACTGCAAGCCTTGGACCGGCGTCATCCCGTAGCGGACCAGATAGGCGAGCTGCTTCCCGTTCCACCCGTGCGGATAGACCCCACTGTCGGTGCCGAAGGCCAGCCTGACCCCGGCCTCCACGCACCGGCGGAACCCCTCCCGTTGGGCGTCCGTGGTGTCGTCGTTCTTGCGCAACGTCTCCTCCGGCCAGTCTGACCGGCGGCCCTCCTCGGCGATCCAGTCGCCGCAGTAGATATCGGCCACGAGGTACGTTCCGTGCTCGACCATCGCCGCGATCGCCACGTCGTTCATCAGCGAGCCGTGCTCGACGCTGCGACAGCCGGCGCGGGCCGCGTTGATGATGCCCGAGGGCGCATGCGCGTGTGCGGCGACGTAGGTCCCACGGTTCGCCGTCTCCTCGACCGCCGCGGCGAGCTGCTCGTAGGACAGTTCGTCGGCGGTCGGGTCGGTGCCGACGATCAGCACCGCGCCCGTAGCGATGGCCTTGATGAAATCGGCTCCGCCGTCGAGGATCACGTTCACCTTCTCCCGGGCATCCTCGACGGACTCCACGATCCCGACCTCGTAGCGTTCCGGAACTTCGGTACCGGGTGGGAGGTCCGAGAGCGTTCCGCCTCCTCCGGGACACGTCAGGTACACGCACGCGCACGACATCCGCGGTCCGGGGACCTTGCCCGCGTCGATCAGATCTCGTAGCTCCAGGTCGAAGAACCCTCGGAAGGTGCCGACGTCGCGCACGGTCGTGAACCCGGCCATGACGGTCGCGAGGGCGTTCTCCTTGGAGACCGCCATCTCCTTCTCGTCCGACATCTGCAGTTCCTCGAGCCCCGATTCGGACTCGGTGGGACCGACCAGGTGGGCGTGACAGTCGATGAGGCCCGGGGCAACGGTGCTGCCGGAAAGGTCGATGATGCGGGCGCCCTCGGCCGGTGCGTCGGCGGCCGGCAGGACGTCCACGACACGCTCGCCGCGGACGACCACAGCTCGATCGGGGACCACCTCGCCGGCATCGACATCCACGAGGCGTCCCGCCAGCACCACCGTTGCGTCGTCAGGCATCGAGCCAGGATAGCCTGTCCGACGTGACCGGAGGTCGGCCCCGAACCCAGCGAAGCCCGTGGATCCTCCCCGCGATCCTCACCCTCTTCGCGGCGACGGGCGTGGCGCTCGCCGCCTCCGCCGTGTTCCGCCAGGGACAGCCCGAAGCGATCGCCGGAGTACTGGAGGGGTACCGTTCGTCGAAAGCGCCCCAGGGCGCGCCGGAGCGCGACGCCCCGGATCTGTCCGCCGCCGGCCTCGACCTGGACGCCGAAGGGATCACACCTCTCGGGAGCGGCCTCGACGCGGTCGACACCTTCACCTATGTGACGACCGACGGTGCCAGGGTGGTTCTCTACGTGAGCGCAGTGGCTTTCCCGCGGCCGCGCGGCGTCCCCGAGGGCGGGCCGCCCGACCGATGGAGCATCGAGGTGGACGGGGTGTTCATGGCGAGCGTCGAAGAGCCCAACGCCTTCCTGCTCGCCGGTTCGGACCGGGACTTGGTGGAGCACGCGGCCGAGCTCGTCGAAGACCAGATCGAACCGAGCCGCTTCCAAGGTCACCGACCCGGCGGCGGCATCCCGGCCCCGCCTCCCACGGCGAGCCCAACGCCTACCGGCTAGAGCGACTCCCCCATGTCCGGTTCTCTCGGCTCCGCCTCGTCTGCGGCGCGGCCCTTCCCGAGCAACGCCTGCGCGATCATCGGGAAGACCAGCACCGACACCATCCCCGCAGCGGTGAGCGCCGTCGTATTCTCGGGCCGGATCTGACCCAGTTCCTGGCCGAGACTGACGACGACGACCAGCAGGCTGAGCGAGGTGGCCAGCAGGAAGCCGGATGCGACCGCCCGACGCGTCCCCAGGTGCCTGCGCGTCAGCAGCGCCGGCAGCAGGCCCGCCGCCAGCAGGATCACGTCGAAGACGATCACGCGAAAGACGATCGACGGCGACGACAGGAGACTATCGAGGTCGAACGTCACCCCAGTCATGACGAAGAAGACGGGAACGAACACGCCGTGACCGATCGCCTCCAGCTTCCCGCGCAGGCGCCCGTAGCGGACGTCCCGTTCTTCGTCGATGGTCGACAGGAGCGCTCCGGCGAGGAACGCGCCGAGGATCGCGTCGAGCTTGAGCCCGGCGGCGAGTGCCGACAGGACCGCGACCAGCGCGACCGCGGCCCGGACGCGGAGCTGGGAGGTCGTGTCCTGCGCGCGATCGACGAGGTCGCGGCTTCGTCCCGCGTGCTGCTCACGGCGGTCACGACCTCGTAGGACGTCCGCCGCCGGCCGGGCCCGGGCGCGATACCATCGTGCCTGAGCGCCGGTAGCTCAGAGGACAGAGCGGCGGACTTCTAATCCGCGGGTCGCAGGTTCGAATCCTGCCCGGCGCGCATCAGCCCGCTTGAGGGGTCCCGAGCAGACTGGAGTCCACACTCGCAGCGGGGTACGCTCCCAACGAGCGACCGCTCTGAGCGCGGTCTCGGTTGGAGGGGGAACAGATGGCGTCAGAGGGGAAATGGGGTGGCTGGGTCTTCTTCGCCGGCTTCATGATGATCCTGGTCGGGGCCTGGGACGTGATCGAAGGCGTGCTCGGATTGATCAAGGGGGCCGCCATGCCGATCTCGAGCGAGGCCATCGTCGGGAGCGTCACGACGTGGTCGTGGGTTCACATCCTGTTCGGACTCGCCCTCTTCCTCACCGGGTTCGGCGTGCTGAACGTTTCTACGTGGGCGCGGGTCGTCGGCGTCGTCGTCGTCGGACTGAACCTGCTCGGCAGGATGGCGACCGTTCATCACAACCCGTACTGGTCGATGTTCATGATCGTCATCGATCTAGTGATCATCTACGCACTGTGCGTCTATCACGACGCGTTCGACGAGGCGAAAACCCCGTAGCACCCGCTCCACCCCGAGAGAATGGCCCGGCGGATCGGACCGGCCTCCCATGAAGGAGAACCCGATGGATGCTGTGTCGTTCACCCGCATGGAAGACGGGACCGCCGAAGACTGGGCGTTCCTCGAGTCCCTGGAATCTGAGTTCTGCGCGAAGCTCCCCGACCGCGTCCTGGACGCGCTCGAGAAACTGAACGACTCCTTCGGCGGATACCAGGTGACGCGCTATACGCATTCCCTGCAGGCGGCCACCAGGGCCCTCCGGGACGGCAGAGATGAGGAGTACGTCGTCACCGCACTGGTCCACGACATCGGCGATGACCTCGCGCCGTACACCCACGGTGAGATGGTCGCCGCGATGCTGAAACCGTTCGTCCGCGAAGAGCTGTGCTGGATGGTCAAGCACCACGGCACGTTCCAGCTCTACTTCTTCGGGCTCTTGACCGGCGACGATCCCAACGCCCGCGATCGCTGGCGCAACCATCCGGACTTCGACCTGACGGCCGAGTTCTGCGAACGCTACGACCAGACGTCGTTCGATCCCGACTACGACACCTTGCCCGTCGGCGAGTTCGGACCGATGGTGCGCCGCGTCCTGTCGGAACCTCGCTACCTCGAGCCTGGGTACGCGTAGGAGCGGTCCTGGCGTGCGCATCCCGGCACTCGAGACAGAGCGGCTGATCGTCCGCGAGTTGAGCGCGTCGGACGGCGATGCCGTCTCGCGCGGGCGGACCAGGGCGTGTGGAGCCGGCCGACGGCTCCACAGGGTTTCGGAGGGGATGGAGCTGGGGTTACGCGGTCAGGCCCTGACGGGCCGTCTCGAGCCGGCGCAGCGTATCTACGACCTGCGCGCGAGCGTCGTCGTCCACCTCGAGCTCGATGAGGCTATCCGCGATCAGGCGGCCCTCGGGGCGCTGCCAGTACTCGCGGATGCGGTCCGCCCGAACGTTGCGCGGGGAGGTGAGCACCTCCAAGAGATCGGCGCGGGCCTCGGGCTCGAGACGGATGAGGACGTCTGCGTGCTCCATCGCAGAGAACTCTAGGGTGCCAGCTATGCCCGCCGCATCGGGAACGCGGGGGTTTCTGGGCCCCGGATGGCACCAATGCCCGCATCCCCCGACGGGGGGACACGGCGTCCCCCGACCTCCCCGGGCGGCGGGCGGGGGCAAAGGGAAACCCCAGGTGGGAGGCATGAACCCGTCCCGATAGGATGGTGGCCGTGCGCGACCGGACGCGACTCATCTCCTACGCCCTGCTCTTCGGGGCCACCTTCGCCATCGTGGTGCTGGCTTCGGCGCTCGAGTCGGCGATCCCGCTGTTCCTCGCGTGGCTGCCGGCTGCGATCATCATGCGGATCGAATCCCGCTCGGACCATGACCACCCCGGCCGGTAGGCTGCACAGCCGCCAGGCACGCCGCTGCTAACATCGTCGAGCAGCGTGGTGGCCGTAGCTCAATCGGTTAGAGCGCCGGGTTGTGGTCCCGGAGGTTGGGGGTTCAAGTCCCCTCGGTCACCCTGATCCGGCTGGAATCCGGCCGAGCGGACCGCTACCCTTGCGGGAGAGCCGCCGGAAGGGACCATCGATGCACGTCGTCGCACAGCTGTACGCGGGAGCACTGGCTCAGGTCGATCCCTCGACGGTCCCCGCAACGCCCGCATTCGCGATCAACCCCATAATCCCTCTCGTCGGTGGCGTCATCTTCGGTCTCATCTCCCTGGCCGTCTGGCAGAACAAGGGAGGGTCCCCCGTCGTGGGGTTCCTGTGGGGGTTCTTCCTCGGCTTGATCGGGCTGATCGTAGTCGCGGTCGCGCGGCCGAGCGGCACGCGCAAGGTCAAGAACGTTCCTGCCGCTGAGACCGCCGCATGGCAACAGTTCGCGCAGCCCCAGGTGCCCTCGCGACCATGTCCCATCTGCGGTCAGGCGATCCAGGCCGATCAGGGAGTATGCCCTCACTGCAGCCAGGCATCCGAGCCGTGGCGGAACGAGAGCGGAACGTGGATCACCCGTCAGGACGGCAAGGAGTGGTGGCTCAACCCGCAGACGAACGCCTGGCAGATGCGGCGCATCAGCAAGTTCTGCCCGAACTGCCTCGCGGACATGCAGCTCGAAACCGCGACCTGTCCGGAGTGCGGCGTGCTCTCGAACGCGCTCCCCTAGGAGCAATTCCTCCGGATATCCATCGGGTCGGCCTCGCAGTCGTTGGCACCGGCGTTGCCGTTCAGCACGTCGTTACCCTCACGGCCGTCGAGGCCGTTCAGGAAGTCTCGCTGGTCGCCGCCGAGGATGTGGTCCTCCCCGCGCCCGCCCGCGACCGTGTCGATGCCATCGCCCCCTCGGACGATGTCATCATCGAGCCCGCCGAAGATGACGTCGTTGCCGCCCAGGCCGCTGAGAACGTCGTTGCCGGCCTTGCCGCAGATCACGTCGACCCCCGGTGTGCCGTCGAGGACGTCGTCTCCAGGGGTGCCGGGGATCGTGCACAGGGGCTGCCAGTTGGAGTAGAAGTCGCCGGCCGGGTTGTTCGTCAGATCGACCACACCGGTACCATCAGCGTTCATCGAGTAGATGTCGCGGTTGCCCAGACGGAAGCTCGTGAAGGTGATCATGGCGCCGTCGGAGGACCAGGCCGGCCCGAAGTCGTCGAACGCATCGAAGGTGAGGCGGGTCACTCCGGTGCCGTCGGCGTTCATCGAGTAGATCTCGGGTTGGGGAACGTCGCGTTGGCTCTGGAACGCGATCATGGCCCCGTCGGGCGACCACGTTGGGTTGCGCGTTCCGATGCCGGTGTTGGTGAGATTGGTCTGCTGGGCGCCGCTGTCTTTCATACTGAAGACATCGAATGCCCCGCTGCGGTTGCTCGAGAAGGCGATCAGCATCGCGTCCGGCGAGAACGTCGGTTCGGTATCGATCGCCGGGTTCTTGGTCAGCCGCTTCTGCTGCGATCCGTCGTCGTTCATGACGTAGATCTCCTCGTTGCCGTCCCGAGCGCTCACGAACGCGATACGACTGCCCCCCGGCGACCACGTGGGAAGGAGATCGCCACCGGGGCTGTTCGTGAGCTGCTGGACATTCGTCCCGTCGGCTCGCATCGCGTAGATCTCATAATCGCCGGTCCGGTCGCTCGCGAAGGCGATCTTGGTCCCGTTCGGCGAGAACGCCGGCTGGGTGTCGGTGGCCGGATCGTTCGTGAGATTGGTCTGCCCCGTGCCGTCGTCGTTCATCACGAAGATCTCGAAGTTCCCGGAACGGTTGCTCGCGAAAGCGATGAGCCCGTTGGCACCCGGGAAGGCCGACCGTGGATCGGGTTCGGCTGCGGCCGAACCAGGCAGGACGAGTAGCGGGATGAGCAACGCGGATACTGCGACGATCGCGGACCGGCTGACGTTCGTCATGTGGGCCTCCTAGTGGTGGATACCTCGAACCTATAACGGTTCTCCGGAAACGGCGAGCCAGTGCTGGCTATACTGCAGCGGGCCTCTAGCTCAATCTGGCAGAGCAACGGACTCTTAATCCGCAGGTTCGGG
>CAZXFL010000028.1:16532-19246 GCA_964640385.1 uncultured Actinomycetes bacterium | reverse complement strand
GGGCGGAGGGCGCCTTACGCGCTGTCGGCGGTGCGGCCCCCGCGTACGAGATAGACCCCGGCGCTCACGAACCATACGAAAAAGAACACCGTGGGGATGAGCGTCAGGTTGTCGCTCAGGTGCGACAGCAGCACCTGCGAGTTGAACAGGTGGCCCACCGCCGTCACGCCGCCGACCACCGCGACCCATCCTGGCAGGCTTCGAGTCTTCCATGCGGCGAGTGCCCAAGCGGCCATGAATCCGGCCTCGAACCAGTAGGCCATGCTGTTGTAGATCCAGTCCCACGAGGCGAACACCCCCAGCACTGAACCGTCAGCGGCACCTGCCGAAACGAGCTGCGTCATCGCCGACTGAAGCGCCGACGAGATGGCGTAGAGGGGCGCCGCCGCAACCGCCAACGCCGTTCCGATGTCGACGACGGAAGCGACGGTCGGCGAGGGGTTGAAGGAGAGCACGTATCGGCGGAAGAGGACGGCGAACGCGATGATCGCGAGGATGCTTATCCCGCCTTGCCACCAGAACACGCGCATCAAGGGGTGCGAGTAGAACTCCGTGATCGTCGCAACGTCGCTGGTGCCGGTGGCTCTCGTTCCGCCGATGACTCCAGGCCCACCGTGCAGAACCATCACCGAGATCACGGCAACCAAGAGCGCGAGGCCCGCCCACCGTGCATAGGTCCTTCGTTCCATGACCCCCCCAGTCGTGTCGCGGGCGATGGTCGCAGGCGAGGTCCGGTGAGTCAAGCTAGATTCCGGGGCGACCCACGCCCGCTTGCGTGCCGGGGGATCCCCCGATGGGCGGTGTTCTAGGTCTTCTCGTCTCCTGTGCCCCGAGACTCTGGCAGCGGTTACTGGGCGGCGAGATGACCCATGTTGCGGAGGCCCTGCCCTTCATCCCTCCCGGATCTTCGAACCTCCGACACGCGGTTTTGGAAACGGGTGGGCCAGGATCCGCGCAGATCCTCCGGGAGCTCGAGCGAGGCGCCCTGCGCTCCGCCTCATGCGCGGGCCTTTGATGGGGCCGGCCCGACGAGCTATCCTCATGCGATGCACACCGAGGTCGCGCCGGACCTGCCGGAGGCGCTGGTCCTTCAGAAGTCGCCGACCCCGGAGCAGTCGCCGACCCCGGAGCAACCGCCGAACGGGCAGGAGGCCGCCGGTCCGCAGGAGGCCCCCCGCCGCCCGGAGCCCTCCGCTCACCGACGCCTCGATGTCCAGGGCCTTCGAGCGGTCGCCGTCCTGCTCGTGGTTGCGTTCCATGCCGGGCTGCCGGTGCCGGGAGGCTTCATCGGTGTCGACGTCTTCCTCGTGATCTCGGGCTTCGTCATCACGGCGATGCTGCTCCGAGGCCTCGAGAAGTCGGGCACGATCCGGCTCCGCACCTTCTACGCGCGCCGCATCAAGCGCATCCTGCCTGCCCTCGCGCTCGTCACCACCGTGGTGATGGGGCTCTCGGTCTTCCTCGGATCTTCCTTCGGGTCGCAGCAGACGACCGCCGCCACCGGGTTGGGAGCGACCTACCTCAGCGCGAACGTGGTGATCTACCGCGAATCGATCCAGTACTTCTCACCGGCGGCGTCGACGAACCCGCTCCTGAACACGTGGACACTGTCGGTGGAGGAGCAGGTCTACTTGGTCTTCCCTACCCTGCTCCTGGGCAGCTGGATCATCGGCCGGCTCGTGCACGGCCGCCCGGTCGGCGGGGGCCGGCGGCGGGGAGAAGAACAGGTGATCGTCGGTCGGAGATCGCTCCGCGCATCGAAGCGGGGCGCGGCGTCCATGCTGTTCGTGGTCGGCGCGGTGTCGTTCCTCCTGTGCCTCCTCGTGTCCTTCGGGGCGCTGCCCATCTCTCCGCGGTGGGCGTTCTACTCGTCGATCGCGCGCGTGTGGGAGTTCGCGATCGGTGCTGGCTTGGCCCTGGCGGCTTCCAGGCTCAAGCACATCCGGCCGGCCGTCGCCGCGGTGCTCGGCATCGCCGGCGCCTGCGCTATCGTGGTCGGCGCATTCACGATCACGGGCCGGATGACCTATCCGGGTGTGGCGGTCCTGATCCCCGTCCTCGGCGCCGCGGCCGTCATCATGGCGGGGTTCCGCGCGTCCTCCCCGGTGCCACGGACCCTGGCGTGGAAGCCGATGGTCAAGATCGGTGACCTCTCCTACTCCTGGTACCTGTGGCACTGGCCGCTCATCGTGTTCGGAGCGATCATCTGGCCGGGATCGGCATGGGTGCTGGTGGCCATCGGTGTCGCGTCTCTGGTTCCGGCGTGGCTCTCCTACATCGGGCTTGAGCGCCCCATCCGCAGCAGCAAGAAGATCAGGGGCTGGCGAGTGGTCGCGCTCGCGGTCGCGTGCACCCTCATCCCAACCGCGGCCGCCCTTGGGCTTGCGGCCGGTGCCCGCGATTCCTGGGGGAACGAAGAGGTCGCGGACATGCAGGCCCAGGTCGGAGCCGTGCATGCCCCCACGAAGCTCAAGTGTGACCAAGGCGCCGTCGGCGCGGCCGATGCCGGGCCGGCCTGCGAGTTCAACGTCGCGTCGACGAACGCCCACGTGTACCTCGTGGGCAACTCGATCGCCGCCATGTACAGCGAGGCCCTCATCGGCGCGTCCGAGAAGCTGGACCTCCCGTTGACTCTCGACACGCATTCGGGAGGCTTCTGCGACGCGCTCAACGGGGGCGGATGCACCGACGCCCTCGCTTCGGCCTGGGACAAG
>CAZXFL010000028.1:14876-16432 GCA_964640385.1 uncultured Actinomycetes bacterium | reverse complement strand
CGGGAGGTGCACGGGACCATATGGAGGCCGAGGGACTGTTCGACCTCGGTGGCTCAGACCGACACCGCGGCCTGTGGCGCCACGATCCCGAAGAGCGATATGAAGAAGAGTCAGGAGCTGACCTTCGAGACGCTGCACGAGCTCGCCAAAGACACCGGCTCGACCACGCTAGACCTGCGGGATCGCTACTGCACGGATGGGGTGTGCAGGACCAACGACGGTGACTTCTGGATGTTCGAGGATGGGCTCCACATCACTGTTGCGGAAAGCAGGGAACTGGCGCCGACGTTCACGCGTGTCCTCCGGGACATCATCCGGGAGCAGTGGGGACCTCGCAGCGAGCGTCGTGAGGAGCGTGAGAAGGGGAGTGCGCCGGCCGGCGATGCCCCCGAAGAGGCGGTCTAGCAGGACGCGTCACTCGCCCAGCACCTTCACCCGAAACACGGAAAAGAGCGGTGCCCCAGGGGAGGATCGAGCTTCCGCACACGGCTCCCTACGGCCTCTCCCGACCGCCCTTCTGATCTGAGCGCCGTCGCTCCCGGGGCCGGATCCGAGTTACTTCTCTCGGTCATTGATGCTGAGCTTGCCGGGCGGCTCGACGACGTACCGGTCCGTCATCTCTAGGAGTCTCTTCTCTCCACGTCCGATCCTTAGCCGATGTCCATCCGGGTCTCGGACGACGAACTCGCGCATCCCCCATTCCCGGGAGGCGGTCGGGTCCTCGATGTCCGCGCCGGCTGTGGCGTACTCCGAGCAGAGCGCGTCCGGGTCGTCGGCGTAGACATAACAGGTCTGGACAGGTGGGGAGGACTCCCCGGACCACGGCACCAGGAAGATCTCGACCTCCCCGCTGCCTATAGCCGCAAGCTGCCAATCCGAGGTGCGCCACGCGAGGCGAAAGCCGAGTGCCTCCTGGTAGTAGGTGGCAGACCTCTGCACATCGCTCACCGGTAGGTACGGCATGATCGCAGCCAGACCCGACAGTTTGACCTCAGGTTGAGTTGTCACAACCGATCCCTCCAACAGGACGTCGTCCACAGCCTCGAGGAGTCTGTGGACCTCGGTGAGCCGAGCCTCCAGGCGAACTCGGTGATCGCGGAAAAGGCGCTCAAGCTCGGGCTGTTCTGGCCCGCTCAGGACGCGCCGGATGTCAGCAAGTGGCATATCCATCGAGCGCAGCAACGCGATGACGCGTGCCGCGCCTGTCTGCTGTCGGCTGTAGTAGCGGTAGCCTGACTCCGGGGACCGGCCGACCGGCGCCAAGAGCTGCAACCTGTCGTACCGCCGCAGCTGTGGAACGCTGAGCCCGACTAGCTCGGCAAAGCGGCCGATCTGTAGTTCTTCCGACATTTCCTCGTCCACGGCCCGAGTGTAGGACCCTCCCGCGGGTAAGAGTCAAGCGCCGGGCCCAGACGGCGCTCATTCCTGGATGTGCCCCCGGGAAGGATCGAACTTCCGCACACGGTGTAGGAAACCCATGAACGTCGTGAAGACGAGCAGTAATCGAGTTTCTCTACCCCACGCGTTAGTACGTGTGGCAGTGGTCGATCTCGATG
>CAZXFL010000028.1:0-14776 GCA_964640385.1 uncultured Actinomycetes bacterium | reverse complement strand
GTCGATCTCGATGGAGTAACCCCCGGGCGCGGGAGACGGGGTCAGCCAGACGACCTCCGTGTTGATGTCTTTGCTCCGGCGCCCTCGGATGACGGCCCCGGCGAAGCCGCTGCCGACGAATAGGTCGTCGCCGTTCCGCCGGACGGTGAAGTCACATCCGATATCCCGCCTCTTCCGTGCCTTGTTCTTGATGTGCAGCTTGACATCGATGACCAGGGTCGGGCCGTTAGGGCTCGACCCGGTGACGGTCCCGTTGGCGGACGCCTTGACCAGGTGCGCGCTGACGGGCGCAGTTTCGATGAGGAGCCCGAGGGCCAGGGCGAACAGGATGGCGAGGCGAGCGATACGTATCAGCGGAGAGGGTAGGCCATTCTCCAGCTTCCGGTCAAGCTCGGCTTGTTGATCGGGTAGCCTCCGACCCATGGCACCTCTGAGGTTGGTCAGCGTTCGGCAGACCGTGCCCCGGGGAACGAGGAGAACCCATCCTGGTCACCGGAGGGGTCTCCCATCCTCTGCAACCGGGATGCCCCCACAACCGACGATCTGTTCACGATCAGAGCGAATGGCACGGGCGGGGCCAAGTTGAGCAGCCACGCCGCTTCAGACATCGCGGGCTCCTGGAATCCGAGCGGGAGCCGGATCGTGTTTTCGGGCAATGAAACGGGAGACTACGACCTGTACCGGATCACCGCGGCCGGAACGAACCTTTCCCAGCTCACCGTGAACACCTGGCAAGATGCCGATCCGGCCTACACCCCGCGCGGCCTCGATGTCTCACCCGCCACGCAACCTCTCTGGCGTCGGCCGTGTTTTCTCCCCGTGGTCCGTAGCCGCCGCGGTGAGGATCGCCGCGGTTGATGGTAAGCGGGCGGGAACTGGCTCAGGAACAGGTGACCGAGCGCCCGAGCAGGGCGCACTGCGCGAAGTCGTCTCCGGCCGGGGACCTGAAGGCGAATGACCACCTGGCTGCGGGCATGCCGGGGGTCGCGACGACGTAGCCGAATTGGACGCTGGTCCATTGGTAGGTGGCGTTGGGGTAGGGCGCGAAGAACGGCGACACCGGCTGTCCGGTGCCATCCAGCAGCGGACCGTACGGAGGGATGGCGTACCCGGTCGGTGGATCCAGCGTGGTGCCCCCGGTCCCGACGACGAACTGCGCGGGGTAACCAGGCGTGCGCACGGCCTGGGCGAGGTGGAGGTGGCCGGACATGATGGCCTGGTACGGCCCGAGCAACCCCTCTGCCGCCGCCTGCTGATCCATGGACATCCATGGCGTCCAGGTCGGCCCGGTTGAATAGTCGGTGGTGAGCAGGCCGAAGATGGGCCGGTGCATCAGCAGCCAGACGTCGGGTGAGCCCCTACCTCGGCGAGCCATCCGCCATGCCCGCTGGTACTCGGGTTCCTGTTGGGTGACCCAGCTGGTCACACTGGAGTCCTCGCCGTAGGCCGCGTCTACGACGACTAGCCGGAGCGTTCTGCCACTGGTCGGCAGATCGACCGCCCAGCTCGGCGTGATGTTCGTCGGAGCGACCCCGCCGACGGGCGCGCACGCGTCAGGTCCGAGCGGTGAGGCATCGAAGAACAGGAAGTAGCCGTTGCCTCCCCGGGAGCATTCCTCGTGGTTCCCCCGCACGACGAGGATCGGTGCCGCAGCGAACAGCGGGGCCATGGGGATGAACGCATCGGCCATCCATCCGTACTGGGAGTCCTTGAACGGCATGCCGTTGAGCGGGGGTGGACTTCCTCCACACAGGGCCTGATCCGCGGTGGGACACGCCGCCTCGCGATAGAAGAAGTCGCCGACCATGATGATGGCGTCCGGGTCGGTGCGTGCGATGGAGCGAGCGTTCTCGGCGAGTGGCCAGTCGTTCGCGCAGTCCTGGATGCTCGAGCCTTTCATGCGGCAGCCCGTGTCGCCGATGATCGCGAGTTCGGTGACCCGACCGGGGAGCGACGCGGGGACACGCGTCGTGCCGACCTTCGCCCGCGCCGCGTTGGCCGGGAGGTTCCCCTCACATGCCCGAACGTTCGCGAACGCGGCCCCCGTGGTGGCGCCGGGGACCCGCATGCCCATGTCGCGCACCAGGTTGCGGCCTGCGGTGGTGGTGATGTGCAGTCGCGGGCAGTCGACCCCGGTCGGGATCACCGCGCGCGCCTGAAGCTGCGAGGGCGCGGCGGATCGCGGCACGATCAAGGTGTACGCGGCCACGACGCCGCCGTTCGCGAGCAGCTGCTGCGGTGAAGCCGGCGTCTCGAGTGATGCTGCCGGGTCGGGTGTTCCGGATGCGGTCGCACCGACGGTGGTCGCGCCGGCGAGCAACGCCGCGCAGAAAAGTGCCGAGATCGTCCGGAGCGCTGTCCGCGTCATGCTGCAGGACGATACACGTATCCCCGAGGCCACAGGAAGGGGGTTAGAAGTCGACGTAGTGGTCGTAACTTCGCCGGAGAGGAACGCGTGGTGTCCTGAGCACGGCCCAACGGTGGAGGTCATCGTGAGGGGATACCTCTTCGACGGCCCACCCGAGGTTGTTCGTGCAGAAGGAGACGGTTCGCGCCACCGACTGCAGTTGGTAGTCGTCGACGAAGATGATCCCTCCCGGACGAACGAGCCGTCCGAGATAGATGAGGTCGAGGAACACGCCGTCGAAGCGGTGGTTGCCGTCGACGAACGCGAAGTCGAATCGGCGATCCTCGGCAAGGAAACGCGGGAGGGCGATCTCCGACGCTTCTGGGTAGAACTCGAGAAGGCCGGCGACCCCGGCCTCTTCGAGGGCCTGAAGGCCGCAGTCGGCAAAGTGCGTTTCCTGGTTCGGATCGAGAGCGACGTGACTCGCGTAGGTTGCCCCGCTCTCGAGTAAGGCTTCGCAGATGAAGAGCGCCGAGATCCCGAAGGCGAGGCCAACCTCGATCGTCGACGCTGCCTCCTCCTTGATGACCCAGCCTCGCAGCGCTTCGCCTTCCGCGGCGGTGATGCTGAGGGGGAACAGCTCGTGGGCCGTGCCATCGGTGCGGGCGACTACCGTTCCCTCTCGGAACATCTGGTCGAGGACATGCCGCGGAGAGGGTTTTGGTCGGTTCGCGCTACCTCCGAGATCCCGCACGCGGTTCAGGAAATACGTGGTTCTTGGCCGGGCCTATCTGCAGGGAGGGCACCTGCGCGGAAGGCGAAGGCGATCGCTTCCTCGAGCCAACGAAGTCTCTGCAGCGGGGTGGCCGATGCTGTCCGACGGAGCTGGTCGACGCGGTGCTCCTCCCAGCCGTTGCGTGCCCTGTCCGATCCGGTCATCCGTCGCCCTCCTCTCTCAGGATAGTCGTGAGGGCTTCGATGTCCTCGCGGTCGAGCGGACGATCAGAGATGGACTTCATGCGGACCAGGTCCGGGATCGAGGCGATCCGCGCCTGCGTCGTCTCGAGGTCGACCAGTGCGGAGCGCTCCCAGAGTTCTTCGAAGTTGATCGGTTCGACGACGAACAGGTCGACCGCTCGGGTGGGATCGGTGGGGTCCCAGAGGGAGAAGACGGTCATGCCCTTGTCGTCTATCCAGCGCTGACGGGCGGCACGGTCCGCGAACTCGTCTGCATCGACAGGGAGTCGGGGGCGGAGTCCGATCGACTGAAGCGCCCTGACGGCTGCGGCTGCCGGCTCGGGAGCCAGATCGACGACCAGATCGAGGTCGGTGGTGAGCCGCGCGTGACCGTGGAGGACGACCGCTACCCCCCCGACGGCTACGTAGCGAACGCCTGCATCATCGAGAGCCCGGAAGATCGGTTCGAAGAGCGCCATCGCTCGACTATAGAGGAGGTCGTGCCGAGGGAAGGATCGAACTTCCGCACACGGCTCGGGAAACGGCCCGGCGATCGTGGGAGGGGCTCAACGCTAGTCGGGGTTGCTGGAACCCTCGCAGGAGGATGTCGGGAAGATCGCCACGCGTGCGCACGAATCCACCCCAGTGCCCGCGTACGCGGGATCGACCCCTTGGTTCCCGTCGATCGTGTCGTTGCCGCCTTGACCGATGAGGACGTCGTTCCCCCCCGAGCCGGTCATGATGTCGCCGAAGTCTCCTCCCTGCAGGATGTTGCCTTCATCATCACCGTCGAGTATGGAACCTGCGTAGTAGCTCCCGACCGCGCTCTCCACGCGAACGAGGGTGTCTTGGTACCCGAACCCATCCTGCGCGCACGGGCCGCAGCCTCCCGTGCCGAGGTTGACTATCACTGAGCCGGGCGACTGGTCGTACCACACGACGTCTCCAGGTTCTTCCCAGCTTATCCCGACGGCGCTATTGTTCCCGCCGTCGATGACATCCTGCCCGGAGTTGCCAACGAGGAAGTCATCGACGCCTCCGCCGGTGCGGCACGCGTCTGCAGGTAGACGAGAACGGCGAGCGCGATCAGCAGGAAGGCCGAACCGCACGCGAATAGGGCGGTGAGTCTCAGCCTTATCGGCCACCGATGCCCGCGTCTTTCCAAGTTGATCAAGAGCCTCGGAGTCGGGCCGCGGCACGGGAGGCGATATCAGCCGCAGCCGGCAGGCTTCGGGAGCTGGTTGCGTTTCGCAGCGCACGTAGCTCGGCGTCCAGGTCGGCGAACTGGGCCGGGCTGAGTGAACTCGCAAGCCGGTCACGGATCCACTCGAGCACCGCGACCTCCCCGGACACTCCGGCAAGGTCCTTCGCCGCGGCGTGCACACGTAGTTGCTGCGCGTGCAGATGGAACCGGTCGATCTCGACGTTCCCCCGATAGAGCAACTCGAGGTCAAGCGCCGACTGCGCGACATCGACCGCGGCCTGCGACGAGGCATCCACCTCCTCATTCGAAACCGCGCTCCTCAGAGCGTTGAGTGAGCTGGTCATCGCGTCGACGACGAGCGGCGGATAGTCATTCGCCCGCAGGTCCTGCCAAAGGCCTTCCATCAGGCCCATTGTGGGGTTCGCTGCCTCCCAGTCATCCAGGCGGACGTTCTCGAGGATCCCATACGCACTCGTCGTCATGAGTCGAAGGTCCGGGGGCACCACTTCGTCGATCCCGTCGGTCGGGAGGGCAAGAGCCAGTGCCTCGACATCGGTGCCATGGCTGCTGTCGAACTCGCCATAGCCAGGAGCAAACACCTTGTCGGAGACGGAGCCGTCGAGGTGTAGTTCCTCCATGATCACGGCGCCGCTCGTCGGGCCCCGCGGGCCGTCAAGGGTTTGGTCGATCGCTTTCACCTCGAGTTCCTCGAAGACGACCCCGGTCACGTTCTCGGACCGGAATACGTCGCCCACCTGCGGGTCCGCGGGCATGATCATGGCAGGCGGGCCGTCCCGACCCGCGAGCCAGGTGCCCTCGGTGATCGCAACGGAGCCGTCGCGGTAGTCGTACACATCCTCACCGAAGTACCAGACGGCCCCGTCGTCGGACTGAGCGTAGCGGTCTATGGCGACTTCCTCGATCCGCCCATCGAGGTAGGCGGTGTACTGCGAGACGAGCACCTCGATCGGCTTGCCGTCCACTGTCACCGTCTGGGTGCCCGGCATGAGAGTGGTTTCCGAGCGGAACGGTAGTCCGTCCACTTCGCCGAGCAGCACCACCGATGGAAGCGCGCTGATCGGGAACAGGGGGTTGGTGATCTCGGTCGGGTTGGAGAAGGTCGGACGATCGACATCGACGCGGTCACTCGTCGGGGCGCAGCCCTCACCGCTGTATGTGCCGCACCGTGTGACCGGCCATTCGACCGTCGTGCCCGCAGCCGTATCAGCAGCAGCCACGCCGCCCGGCCGGGTACCCGACCTGCCATCGATCGATGCACTCGAACACGCCACACCGCTGAGGAGGGCCGTAACGAGCGCGCCTGCCATGATTCCGTTTCGCTTGATCGCCATCACCGCTCCTTCTCTCTGGGTGACTCTCGAGGAGCTTGAGTCGATGCCGATCGTACGTTCGCGAATGTGAGAGAACGATGAGAGTGGCGTGGGCGTTCCTCGTTGCTTGGCCTCCGGGAGGGGTCCGGGTAGAGATCGATCCAGGTCTCATCGTCCTCTCATGAGGAACCCGGCATCATGATGGCTATAGACCATCGAGGAAGGGAGACAGAGATGCAATACGACCGCTCCGCCCACACGAGTCGTCAGCGAATCGCAGGCTTCATCGGCGCCGGACTGGCGCTGGTGCTACTGACCGGCGCTTGCAGCAGCGGCGCAGGTGAAAACGAGGACGTCCAAACCACGCCGACGGCATCCAGCGCGCCAAGCGCGAGTGTCCAGACGCTTCCGGTGGGAAGCGAGCACGTGGAGCTGGACCCGGCAGATTTCAGCACCACGATCGATAACCCGTATTGGCCGATGACGCCGGGAGATCGACGCGTCTTCCGCGAGACGGATCCGGAGGGAACCGAGCTCCGCGTTGTGGTCACCGTGACGAACGAAACCAAAGAGATCGCGAATGGCATCACCGCCCGTGTCGTCCACGACGTTGTGTCCGAGAACGGTGAGCCCGTCGAGGTCACCGACGACTGGTACGCGCAGGACTCGGCCGGAAACGTGTGGTACCTGGGTGAGGCGACGGCCGAATACAAGAACGGGAGGGTGACGACCACGGCCGGTTCCTTCGAGGCCGGCGTAGATGGTGCCGAGGCGGGCATCCTAATGCCCGCAACTCCGCAGGTCGGCCAGGTCTACCGCCAGGAGTACTACGCGGATGAGGCAGAAGATGCCGGCGAGGTGTTCAGCCTCGACGAGCGGGTGGAGGTGCCCTTTGGCTCGTACACCGGCGTCTTGATGACCAAGGACACGACGCCGATCAAGCCGGCCATCCTCGAGTACAAGTTCTACGTGAAGAACGTGGGCCCGGTGCTCGCCATCGGGGTGTCCGGCGGGAGCGATCGCGAGGAGCTCGTCAGCTTTCACCGCGGGTCGAACTAACGAATCTGTCCAAGATCGAGATCGCTGGCCCTATAGGCCGCTTACGACGGCGGGTAGAACCATGGGGACGATCCTGGTCTCCGAGTTCATGTCACTTGATGGCGTGATGGAGGCGCCCGGTGGACTTATGAGTCGTTCGCAGGCGCTTGGCCTTCACGCGAGGGCGAGTTCGCAGACAAGATGAACAGCATGCCCAAGTTCGTCGCGTCCACCACCTTGGCGGAGCCGGAATGGAACAACTTGACGGTGCTGCAAGCCGACGTGCCCGAAGAGGTGGCAAACCTCAAGACGGTGCTTGCGGGCGACATCCTCGTTGCGGGGAGTCGCACGCTGGTCGCAACCAAGGCAGCATGATCTGGTCGACGAGTATCGGTTGATGGTCTGCCCGGTGATACTCGGCAGTGGCACGCGGCTCTTCGATGATGACCCTGATGCGAAGACTCTCGAGCTCGTGGATCTGCGATCGTTCGACTCGGGAATCGTGATCCTCACGTACGTGCCCACACTCCCTGCTAGGTGACCGGGCTGGAAGATCGGTTCGAAGAGCGCCATCGTTCGACCTGTATAGCCCTGGACTCATCCGTGCCCCGGGAAGGATCGAACTTCCGCACACGGTCTAGGAAACCGCTGCTCTATCCACTGAGCTACGAGGGCGGAGGGCCCGGCGACGACGATTCCTGCTTTATGCGGCACGTTTTGCGGAGGGTTACCGATCGACCACCCTGCAGCCGGAGGGCTCGTTCCGTGGGTCGTTCAGCGCAAGCCGACCCACGCGAGGATCGTCGCCGCGGGGACGAAGAACGCCGGGACCCAGATGAACGGCGGGACATCCCCGAGGGTGAACCGGACGCCCGCCCGATAGTAGGGGGCCAGGCTCACCGCCCAGAGCACCACCGCAGCGATTCCCGCAACGGCGAGGGTCACGAGCGCCCAAGGCCGTCCTTCCCGGAGCCCGAACCACGCCAGAGCTAGGAACGTGACTCCCAGCGAGATGAAGGAGCCGCTGAGCATGGTGAGGAGAACCGTCCGGAGCTTGCCGAGCGCGGGATCGGCCGCGAGGAGATCCTCCGGCGACCCGCCGAAGTAGGCGGTGTCGGTTCGCTGGGTGACGATCAGTCCACCGTCCTGGTTGAGCAGGAACGGTGTCAAGATGCCGATCACCAGCCACAGCAACCCGATCAACAGGAAGAGCGCGACGCTTACCCCGAGCGGACTCAGCCACTGGAAGCCCGTCGCGATCCCTCCAAGATCTCCGCCAACAGCCATGTATCCGCTCCCTTCCCTACAGAGGGTGGCCCCGGTTCGTTGTCAGTGGAAGAAATCACCGGCGGGCTCTGGCTCGCCGGCCGAATGCAAGTCACGCGTCTTCCGTGACAGGTTGAGTCGCTATCAACCACGAACGATAGGCTATGGTTGATGCCATGTCAAGTGGCGGCAGACACTACGGCGACCCCGCGACGCGTGAACGGATCCTCGACGTCGCACTTGGCCTCGCAGCCGAGCTCGGCCCGGCCATGCGCCTCGCCGATGTGACCCGTGGCGCGGGCGTTTCCCACCAGGGCCTGTACCTCCACTTCGGTGGGCGGGATGGCCTGCTGCTCGCGCTGCTCCCCCACATGGTCGAGCGGTTCGATCTCGGGCGTCTGTACGCGGAGGTGACCGCTGCTCCCCACGGCCGGGCCGCGATCCGCCCGATGGTTCGCTTCCTCGGGTCGACGAATTCCCGGCTAGACTCGATCGGCTGGGTGCTGGAAGAGGCGCAACACCTGGACGAGGCTTTCGGCGAAGAGTGGCGGCGCAGGGTCCTCGGCCTGGCCGAGGTGATCGAGCGCGACGTCATCAGCAGGCTCCGCAGGGAGGGCTCGCTCCGCGCGGGTTGGTCGGTGGCCGACGCCACCGACCTGATGCTTGCCATGACCACGCTGGGGGCCTGGCGCGAGCTCACCCGGGAGCTGGGCTGGTCGGCCTCGGACTACGTCGAGAACATGGTCAGGTTGCTCGAAATCAGTCTTCTCGAGTGAACCCGCGGCCGGCGCCGTGAGCGAGCCAGTCCGGATAGGTGCCGACCGGCACCGCCGCATCGAGGTCTGGCTGCTGCATAGCGTCCGGACACTGGCTCCGGTCCTTCGGTCATGCCTTCCAAGGGTCGCCGAAAAGGGTGTTTCCGCAGGTCACAGGTAGTGCCCCCGGGAAGAATCGAACTTCCGCACACGGTTTAGGAAGACGGGTTGATGGTTGGCGATTCCGCGAAGCGCCGACGGACGTGAATCCCCGTGTAACGAGATCGGCCAACGTGCGTTGCTCTAGAGCCGGCGCTCCGGTGCCGGTGGCGGAGGCGCTGAAAAGTCCACCGGGTGGACGTTTTCGATACCCGATCGGAACCACTTCTCAAACTCGTCGTCGGACATCGCGAGCTTCCCCATGAAGTCCGCCGCTCCGGGTCCGTCGAAGACCACGATTACTAGATGGTCACCGTCGGGAGTTGCTTGAAGGAACGCGGCGTGCGTTGTCAGGCCATTGCGCTCGTTCATCGCATCGAACTCGGCTTTGCGAGACCCATTCAGATCTGCGACCCACGCTTCCCAGTCTCCAAGTTTGCCCGGCTTGATGGGTGCTGCCATTGCCTCCATGCGGCGTCTCCTTCCGATGGGATCGAGCGCTTACCTTACAGGGCTGGCCTCTCGAATCTCAAACTCGATCGCGTTGCCGGGAAGGCTAGCGCCGGGCGGGTGGAATCGCCTTTCTCGGGCGGCAATCCGTGTCCACGAGAGCGGGTCAACTCCCCCTCGCGATCACCCCTGGGCTTGGTCGCCTGCAATCTTGAGACGCGCGCGACGGCGATCGTGCCCCCGGGAAGAATCGAACTTCCGCACACGGTTTAGGAAACGGGTGCCGAGATCGCCCCGGCAAGTTCGGGTACGTCATCGAGTTCATGCCATTCGTGAGGAATACCGCGCATGAACACCGCGCCGTCGAGGCCGATGGATCCCTCCGGAAATCGCTCGCGGTTGTCGTAGAAAGCCGACACGACGCTCTCGACAACTAGGGGCTCCATATCCCAGACGGTTGTTCGCAGTTGCATGCCCTCCAACTGGTCGCCCCTCAGGGTGCAAGAGAACCCACGGTCCCCCTTCTCGAAGAAGGCCTTCACGTCGTCGAACTTGGGAAACAAGCGTGACCCTGGCCAGGCATCGATGTTGCGCACGGATAGCGCGACGTTTGCGTTGGGATCCTCGCTCGTCACGCGATAGTCAATTCCGTCGTCCTTCTTCTCCACATCGAATTTCGACCGACCGTGAACCCCGGGGAACAGTCTGCCGCCGAGAAGCTTCACCATGCCCCGGTCGGTTTGGCGTCGCCAAATGAACACGCCATCGCGGAGTGCGCCTTCGCCGTTGGGTCGGTAGCGGATCGCGATCCGGTGGGCCATGTTCTCGGAAGAGATTCCGATCGCCGAAGGCACGCCTTTCGGCCGCAGGTGCTCGAGTCGGATGAGGCAGGTCCCGGCAACGGCGAGACCATCGACAGTGGCGAGCTCGAGTTCGTCGGGAACGAGTGCCCGCACGACTTCAGGTTCGATCCAATAATTCAGGAGGGTTCGCCGAGCGATGACCCCTTCGAGCGTTGGAAGCATGGGAGCCAGACTAGTGCCCCCGGGAAGAATCGAACTTCCGCACACGGTTTAGGAAACCGATGCTCTATCCACTGAGCTACGGGGGCTGGCCTTGCTGACGCGAGTTTACCCAGCGCAGCGGGCTGATTCTCCTTCCAGATCACGGCGGCCGATGTCGGCTGGAAGGACCCTTGGAGATTCCAGGCACAAGACCGTTGCGGGTTCGATCCGGGGGCGATAACGCACCGGCTAGGCTTGCGCCAGTTGACGGCTTGTCGCCGGGAGGCGGAGTCTGCGTGACGAAGCTCTTGCATGGAGGAGCATATGGACGAGGGGTTCACGATGCGCGCCGCGGAGCTCGGTGATGTTCCCGAGATCACGTTGGTGCGCCAGGCGCTGAGTGAGGCCGAGATCGGGCAGCCATTCACCAACGAGTCGGAAACGCGCACGCAGCTGACCAGTCCCGACCTCGATCTCGTGACCGACTGGGTGGTCATCATCACGCCTACCGGTGAGCTCGTGGGCTCGGGCACCGTGTGGCCGGAGGCGCCGTTCATCGAGATCTACATCGACAACTACGTGCATCCCGACTGGACCGGACATGGCATCGGATCCGCCCTGCTCGACTGGGCGGAGGAACGAGCGGGACAAGTCTCCCGACTGGCGCCGCAAGGAGAGCGCGTGGTGATCCGCCACGGTGTTTGGCTGGGCGCTCATTCGACCGAGCACTTCTTCGAAGAGCGCGGCTACCGGGCGGTTCGTTTCTTCCAGGCACTCGAGGCCATGTTCGCCGAGCCGCCATCGGAGCCGGTGTGGCCCGATGGTATCTCCGTGCGAACCATGGTTCTGGGAACTGATGATCGCGCCCTCTATGACGTCAAGACGGCCGCCTTCGAGGACAGCTGGGAAGGAGGCGAGGGTTCCTTCGAGGGGTGGCTGCACCAGCTCACCGAGGAGGACGGGTTCGATCCGGGACTCGTATTCCTCGCTAGTAACGGCGATCAGGTCGTTGGTGAAGCGATATGCCGGGCCGATACGCCAGACAACCCGGATGGCGGCTATCTGGCGGATCTCGGCGTCCGACGCGAGTGGCGCCAGCGAGGGATCGCGACGGCATTGCTGCATCACGCCTTCGGCGAGCTCTACCGCCGGGGCCATCACCGCATCACCACCGGCGTCGATGCCGAGAGCCTGACCGGCGCCAACCGTCTTTACGAGCGGGTCGGAATGACGCCCACCTTCGGCCACTCCATCCTTGAGAAGCAACTGATCCCAACGGTGGGTAGTGGGTCAGTTACTTCGTTGGCCTCTAAGACCGGCGGCGTGTTGACGATCCGCCCCTTCGAGCCGCGGGACGTCGAGGCGGTGATCGAGCTTCATCACCTCGGGCTGACACAGACCGGCGTAGATGCAGGGCCCGGTCCCTGGGACAACGACCTTGCTTCGGCGGATGCGATCAGCGCAACGTACGCCAACGCAGGCGGCGAGTTTGCAGTCGGCCTCATCCAGGGCCGGATGGTGGCGATGGGAGCGATCAAGCCGCAGGACGCGGGGCGAGCCGAGATCAAGCGCATGCGAGTGCATCCTGATTCCCAAGGTCGAGGCTACGGACAGGCGATCCTCGACCATCTAGAGGCAAGCGCTGTCAAGCGTGGCGTGCGGGTGCTGTGCCTCGATACGACGACGCTGCAGGATGCGGCGATAAGGCTCTACTCGAGGAACGGCTACGTCGAGTCGGGCCGTGCAACGCAAGGCGACTTCCGCGTTATCACATTTGAGAAGCGATTGAGGGGCGATATCGGGACCCTAGTCTAGGGTCGTCTCCCGCCGAGATCCTCAGCCGGCAGGGTGGGAAATGTGCTCTAGTACGTCCCTGGGGAGGAGAACGCCGTGGCTGGGGTGTCGGTCCTCATGGGGCCGGGCGATACTCGCGGGCTGACCATGCGTGTCAGGCCGACGGCAGATGCGGATCCCGGGGATCGCTATCGGTGCGGGTTCAGCGTGGCTTCCCTGGGGCTAGGCGACAGGGACTTGGTAGTAGCTAAGATCATACCGATGCTCTATCCGCTGAGCCAAAGGGCAACGAGGGCTCGCGTTTCCGAGGCGAATGGACGCAGCAAGGACGACGGCATCTCGCTGGAACTGGATCTGTCAGCGTCGGCCGGTACCCTGCCGGAGTGACCCAGCCCACGAGCACCTCCGCCGATCCCGAGCAGATCCTCGCTCGCCTCAACCCCGAGCAGCGGGCCGCGGCTCAAGCGGTGCGCGGTCCGGTGGCCATCCTCGCGGGGGCGGGCACCGGCAAGACCACCGCCATCACGCATCGCATCGCCTATCAGGTGGCAACCGGCACCTTCCGCGCCAACCAGATCCTGGCGGTCACCTTCACCGACAAAGCCGCCGGCGAGTTGGTCGAGCGGCTCGATCACCTCGGCGTCGGCGGGGTACAGGCACGGACCTTCCATGCCGCGGCGCTCTCGCAGCTCGGTCGGGCGTACCGCCAAGCCACGGGTAACGAACTGCCGCAGATCCTGGGTTCCAAGGGGCCGATCCTGAACAGCCTGGTCAACCGGCTCCCCGCCCCGCACAAGTTCCGCCCTCGGCGCGAGTTCGCTACCGAGATCGAGTGGGCGAAGAATCGGCGGATCCGGCCCGAGCGGTACGTGGAGGCGGTCGCGCGCAGCGGGCACGAGCCCCCGATCCCGCCCGAGATGGCGGCGCAGATCTACGCGGCATACGAGGAACGCAGGGCGCGAACCAAGCAGATGGACTTCGAGGACATGCTCGAGCTGGCCCTGTGGATGTTCGACACCTATCCCGCCACCATCGAGCAGATCCGCGAACGCATCTCCGCCGTTACCGTCGACGAGTTTCAGGACGTGAACCTCCTGCAGCACGAGCTGCTGCTGCGGTGGCTCGGCGACCGCGACGACCTGTGCGTCGTCGGTGACGACTACCAAACGATCTACTCGTTCACGGGAGCGTCCCCGCGCTACCTCATCGGGTTCGGTGAGTGGTTCCCCGGCGCGCAGATGATCAAGCTGGTGCGCAACTACCGCTCCACGCCGCAGATCCTGACCGTCGCGAACCGAGTGGCGGCCGGGATGCGCTCGGGCATCGAGAAGCAGTTGGTTCCTTCGGTGGCCGACGGGGACTCGGTCTCCTTCGCGGGATTCCCAGAGCACGCCTCGGAGGTCGACGCGATCGTCGCCCGGATCCGCGCGGCACATGCAGCCGGCACCGCACAGGAAGAGATCGCCATCCTGGTGCGGATCAACGCCCGGACCGAGCCGCTCGAAGAAGCGCTCGCCGCCGCCGGCATCCCCTACCAGGTGCGCGACGGCGACTTCCTGCGCCGCGACGCCGCTCGCGGCGTGCTCGCGGCGCTGCGGCGGGGGGAACCGGGGGCCGATGCGGTCGAGGCTATCGATGAAGCGACGGCCGGGCTCGGCTACGACCCCGACGTCGAAACCGACTCCGAAGAAGAGGAGACTCGCCAGGCCGACCTCGCACGGTTACGGGCCTTGGCACGTGAGTTCGCCGGTGCGCACGAGCCCGCACGGCTGGACGCATTCGTGGAGGATCTCCGGGCGCGCTTCCAAGGCGGGCAACACGCTCGCGGCGTGCATCTGTTGACCTATCACCGATCCAAGGGGCTGGAGTGGGACGTGGTGTTCCTGCCGCGCATGATCGACGGCGAGCTGCCGTACCGCCATCGCGGCGCCGTGGCCGACGTCGACGAGGAACGGCGACTGCTCTACGTCGGTGTCACCCGCGCTCGCAAGCACCTGCACATCTCTTGGACGGGTCGAGAGATCACGCCCTACCTGCGCGAGTTCATCGCCGCGCCCGCGCAGCATCTGGTCCGTAACGTCACCACCGTGACCACGACCTCGGCGGCGGACGACGACGCGGCAGACGACCCTCGCCGCGACGATCCGATGTTTCAGTCACTGCGCGAGTGGCGGCTCGGTGTGGCTCGGAACCTCAGTCTCCCGGCCTACACGATCCTCCACGACGCCACGTTGCTGGCCATCGCGGAGCAACGTCCGCAGACCATGCGCGAACTTTCGCGGGTCAAGGGCGTGGGCCCGTCGAAGCTCGATCGCTACGGCGAGGAGATCCTGAAGGTTCTTCGAGCGGGGTGATCCGGCCCGGATCCGGGCTCGACTACTTCGTGTCAACGTGGGGACGGGGAAAGCCAGGTCGGAGCCGCTGGGCTAGGATGCGGAGATGTTCAACTTCCCCGAACTCGCCGAGACCAG
>CAZXFL010000027.1:1829-21315 GCA_964640385.1 uncultured Actinomycetes bacterium | reverse complement strand
TCCAGATAGCGGTTCCCTTCGTCGTCGAACAGCCAGACGCCCTCGCCGCGCACCAAGTGGATCGGCGGATCATAGTCCAGTGGCACCAGCGCCGACCCAAGCACCGCGCTCCGACGGCGCAGGAGGTCGCCCTCATGCGGGGCACCCGCGATACGGCGGGCGGTTTCGTCGAAGCCAACCGCCAGGATCTCGTCGAGCACACCGAGCGCCGACGCGAAACCACCCATAGTGAACTCGGCGATCTCGGGATGACGGTTCGCTCGCCAGGCGCTGATAGCGATGTTGCCCGCCGACCGCGCGGCGATCAGGTCGCCCAGGATGCGAAGCTCCACGGGCTCGAGTGGCAGGACTCGCTGGAAGCCGTCGAGTGCGATCCGGATGGTTCGGAAGATGTCTTCGCCATGGCGGCCATTGATCAGGGATTCGATCGCCGAGACCGCGTCGATGACCGTTGCGGACTGGCTCATGTCGCCGAAATCGATGATGCCGGTGATGAATCCATCGTCGTCAACCAGGGCATTGTCACTACAAAGATCACCGTGCAGCACCTGCGTGCGAAGTGAGTCCCACACTGGTGTCACGACCGCATCGAATCGGTCCAGCACCTGCGCTACCGCCTTGCGAGCATGTGCATCGGTGATGGCCGGGAGGAACTCGCGAAACAACGCAGCATGCTGCACATCCCAGAGCATCACGCGCTCGGCGGACGGGTGGTGGAATCCGCGCATCGCCAGACTGAGGCGAGCGGCGGTCGTTCCCCAGGCGCGAACGGCGTCGTCCGAAAGCGTCGACTCGTCCACTGACGCGGTGCCAGGCATCACGTCATACATCCGAACGAAATGCGCGTTGTCTGCGGCCTCAATCGTGGTGCGGTAGGCGGCTGGTCCGTCCGTCGCCGGGTCGGCCCCAGGCGCCGTCCACGGCAGTGCGATCGGCAATCCAGGGTCGGCCGCATGTGAGTGGAACGCGGCCAGAGCCTCCATGTCCAGTCGGTCCACATGCTCGATGGCGTTCGAGATCTTCATCACCGCGGACGAGTCGGCATCCGGGCCCTGGATCAGGAACGTCTGATCGCGCTCGGAGCCCAGCGAGCGAGCCACGCCGCGGACACCGAATGCGTCGGCCGCGATGCGCGCGGCTTCCACCTCGCTGAACATGGGAGGCGGTTCCTGCAGCACATCATCGAAGGCTAAGGTCGCATCATCCATCGAATGCGAGGATACCCGCCGGGCAAGGGGTCGGTCATCTGAGCTGGGGCGTGGGCTCGGTCGTTCGTTGTCAGCGGGTACTAGTTGCGCGCGAGGCTGCTGAAACGCCAGTTCTCCTTCTCGATGGTCAAGACGGTGTAGGCGTCGACCTGAATCACACCAGTGATCGAACGGATCTCATCGAGCATCCGCACCATGTCGACGTTGTCTTGGCACACCATCTCTGCGAGAAGGTCGTAACCACCCAACGTGCGCCCGAGGAAGATGATCTCGGGGAATCCGCCCATCCGATCGATCGCGCGTTTCATGGCGGGCCCTTGCACTCGCACGCCAAGGTAGAAGTACAGCATCCCGAGTTCCGCAGGATCGATATCGACGACGAACCTCGCGCCGAAGCGACGCACGAGGCGATCGACCCGCGCCCGGACCGTCGTGTCGGCGACACCTAGGCTCTGGGCCAGTCGTACGAACGAGGTTCGGGCGTCTTCTTGGAGTGCGTCGAGGATCCGTAGGTCGATATCGTCTAGTTTCTGGTTCATGCCACCGTGTATCTTGCAATCTTATGCAAGATTAACTGAGAGGAAGAGATGACGAACACCTTTGACGCGATTGTCGTAGGCGGCGGGCACAACGGCCTGGTGGCGGCTGCCTACCTGGCCAAGGCGGGCGCGCGGACGGTGGTCTTGGAGGCCCGCGAGAAGACCGGTGGCGCGGCGGACACCAGCGCGCCATTCCCCGACTACCCGGATCTCAACGTATCCACGCTGTCGTACGTCATGAGCCTCATGCCGCCGAGCGTCATCCGTGATCTGAAGATGAAGGAGTTCGGCTACGAGGTGTACGCGATGGACGGCAGCTACTCCCCGCAGCCGGATGCGGGTGGCATCCGTGTGAGCAAGGGCGATGAAAAGGCGAGCTACGAATCGCTGTGCCAGTTCAGCAAGCACGACGCCGACGCGATGGATGACTGGCACGCCTGGCTCCAGCGCAGCGCGGACATGCTCGGCCCGATGCTCATGGAGACGCCGCCGACGCTCGGCTCGATGTCGCTCGGAGACCTAGCCGACCAAGCGCGCTTCGGCCTGAAGATGCGAAAGGGGATGAGCACCCGACAGGCCGCCGACATCACCAAGCTCTTCACCATGAGCGCGTCTGACCTGCTCGACGAGTGGTTCGAATCCACCGAGATCAAGGCCCTCCTTTCGACCGACGGGATCATCGGCACCTGGGCCGGGCCAGAGGAGCCGGGCACCGCGTACGTGCTGATGCACCACAACGTCGGCGACATCGGCGACGGCAAGCTTTCCGGCTGGGGATATCCGAAGGGCGGGATGGGCGGCGTCTCGAAGATCCTCCAGCGCAGCGCCGAGCACTTCGGCGCTGAGATCCGTGTGGATGCGCCGGTCGAACGGATGCTCGTCGAAGGCGGACGGGTCACGGGAGTGGTCACCGCTTCGGGCGAGGAGTTCCGCGCGAGCACCGTGGTCACCGCCGTGCATCCCAAGATCGCCTTCTTGAAGCATCTGGACGCGAAGGATCTTCCAGATGACTTCGTGCGTGACATCGAGAACTGGAAGACGCGTAGCGGCACGGTGAAGGTCAACCTCGGGCTCTCGCGTCTTCCGACGTTCCGGGACGACCCCCACGGCGAGGACCCCTCGATCGCGGGCGCCGGGATGATGCTCGGACCGAGCATCCGGTACCTGGAGCGGGCATTCGAAGAGGCGCGCGATGGGAGGGGGTCCACCGCCCCGTTTTCCGAGACCTGCATCCCGAGCTACTACGACCACACCCTCGCGCCCGAGGGGATGCACGTGATGTCGATGTTCAGCCAATGGGTTCCGCATGAGTGGGCAGATGAGCCAGATCCCGCGGGTCTCGAGGCGTATGCCGACCGTTTGATCGATCGGCATGAGGACTTCATGCCCGGACTGAAGGACGCCATCATCGGTCGCCAGGTGATCGGTCCGCACGAGATGCAAGAGGGATGGGGCCTGATCGGTGGCAACATCTTCCACGGGGAACTGTCGACCAACCAGTTGCTCCACATGCGTCCGGCCCCGGGGTTCGCGAACTACCGCACGCCGATCAAGGGCTTGTATCAGGCGTCCTCGGCGACCCACGCCGGCGGCGGCGTCACGGGACTGCCGGGTCACCACGCCGTTCGCCAGATCGTGAAAGACCGCAGCTTGAAGAAGGGCAGCCGCACGTAGCTACCGAACCGGGAGCGCGCTTGGGCGAAGATCGAGGAGAGGGAGTCGAGGGGAAGAACCGAAGTACTTGCCGAAGAGGATCAAGCCTGGACAGACCTGATGGAGGCGATCGCGGCCGTTCCGGTCGAGCGCAGAGCCACCGAAGGGGTCGTGCCGGGCTGGTCCACCCACGACACGGTGTGGCACACCGCGTACTGGGTGGGTCGGGCGGCCGACGTGCTTGAACTCGCCTGCCAGGGTCCCCCGTATCCGGAGGAACCCGAGGAGGAGTCCTATTACGACGAAGAGAACGCCAAAGTGTTCGCAACGGGCCGGGGGATGACGTGGGATGAGGGCCTGGCCTACTTCACGGCGGGCCGAGGCCGCGCGCGAGGTGCGGTGGGACGGTGCGACGAGAGCGACCTCGAGTGGATGAGCGAACGATGCTCGGAGGAGATCGAGCACTTCCGTGAGCACGCGTCTCAGATCCGGGCCTTCGCCGGGAACTCGTCGGATCAGCAAGGAGCCACGTCCTGACCCACGACGGCGATAGGAACCCCGAGAGGAGCTAGGTACGCATGGAGCGAGATGTGAGCGACGCGAGGGACCGCGAACTTGGCATGGGTCGGAAGATCTCCCGGCGCGACTTCCTTGACGGCGCTGCCATCGGAGCCGGCGCCCTTCTTGCCGGAGGATGGCTCGCGGCATGCACGCCCGGCGGTTCCCCGACCGCTGGAGGCGGTTCCGGGGCGAGCCGCCTCGTCACCCCGCAGCTGTCGCAGTATCCGCCTGCGGCGACTCGACTTGCCGGCCAAACGGACTCGGCGTATGCGATCCCGCACATGCTTCGCGACGGCACCTTCTGGGACGCCGCGGGCAGCCCTGAGTCCACAGGTGAAACCTACGATCTGGTGGTGGTGGGCGGCGGCATCAGTGGTCTGTCATCGGCCTACTTCTATTCCCTGCGCAACCCGGATGCCCGCATCCTGATCCTCGATGCCCTCGTGGACTTCGGTGGGCACGCGCATCGCAACGAGTTCACCGGCGTTGCCGGCAGGAAGAACGGACTCCTGCTCGGATACGGTGGTGCGGAGTCGATCGAGGCGCCGCATCGCTATAGCTCGCAGGCGAAGTCGCTGCTCGAAGGTATCGGCGTCAACGTGGAACGATTGGGCGACTACTACGACACTCACTTCTACAAGTACAACTCGGTGGTCACATACCGTGGTGACATCTGGGGCCGGGACTACACGGCGGTCCGGATGTGGAACGGGACGACGGCCGAAGAGGTGAAGGATGCCCCGATGGCCGAGCAAGCCAAGCGAGATCTCGTGATGCTCGATGATGCACCTGACTGGATGCCCGGGCTGAGCGACTCGCAGAAGAAGGAGCGCCTGAGCAAGATCACGTACCTACAGTTCCTCACGGACGTGGCGAAGGTGCATCCCGACGCGGCCAAGTACCTGCAGACCCATAGCGCGGATGACTGGGGATACGGCATCAACTGCCAGGGCGCCATCGACGTCTGGCCATACAAGGCTCCGGGTTTCGACGGGATGCAGCTGGACCGGTCAGAGCCTTCGAAGTACAACTCGCCTTCCGTCAAGAACCTGTGGGGAGACGAGGAGCCCTACCACTATCACTTCCCCGAGGGGAACGCGGGCATCTCTCGTCTGCTGGTCCGCAACCTGATCCCGGGGTTCAAGGATGCTGTGGTCGGGCGACAAGTCATCGGGCCGTGGCAGATGGAGAACGAGTGGGGCTTGATCGGCGGCAACATCTTCCATGGGGAGCTCTCGACCAACCAGCTGTTCCACATGCGCCCGGCGCCGTCCTACGCGGACTACCGGACGCCCATCAAGGGCTTGTATCAGGCATCCAGCGCCACCCACGCGGGCGGCGGCGTGACCGGACTCCCGGGGCACCACGCGGTGCGAGAGATCTTCAAGGACCGAAAGCGCCGCAAGAGCTAGCGTCGTCCTCTCCTGTCGGCGTTGCGTGTCCCGCCCCATCGTGGAGCCTGCCCTGCCGGGCCGCTCGGTAGTATCTGGGCGCCTGAGTGACCGCTCAGGACGAGGATGCTGCGCGGGCGGAACCGCGCCAGAAATGAGTCACGGGGATGGAACGGCGGGAAGCAGTTCGCAGGATGTTGGAAGCCGACACGATGGCCATCGTGGGGGCCAGCCCCAAGGAAGGGTCCTTCGGGGAGATGATGATCCTCGAGGCCCAGCGAAGCGGCTGGGAAGGGACCATCTATCCGGTCAATCCCAAGTACGACGAGATCCTTGGCCTCCCCGCCTTCGCGAGTCTCGCCGACCTGCCGACCCCAGCTGACATCGCCCTCCTTGGCGTGTCGAACCGTCTGCTCGAAGCACAGTTGCAGGCGACGATCGACGCGGGCATCCCCTCCGCTGCCATCTTCGCGTCGGGGTACATGGAACCTGAGCCCGGCGAACTTCCGCTCGTGGACCGGATGCGCACCATGGCGCTGGAGGCCGAATTGGCGGTCGTGGGTGGCAACTGCATGGGATTCCTCAATCCGGATCGCAAATTGCGCGTGTGCGGATTCGTGAACCCGGATCTGCAGCCGGGGCCGATCACGATGATCGCGCACTCGGGCTCGGTCTTCGCGGCTATGGCCTACAACCACCGTCAGCTCGGTTTCAACCTGATCGTTTCGGCCGGCCAAGAGATCGCGACCACGGCGGCCGACTACATGGATTACGCGCTTGGCCAACCCACGACGAAGGCCATCGGATTGTTCATCGAAACCATCCGCGACCCCGATCGGTTCAAAGCTGCAGTGGTGCGCGCCGCCGAGCAAGACATCCCCATCGTTGCCCTGAAGGTTGGGCGGGAAGCCAAGGCGCGCGAGATGGTTGCTGCTCACTCCGGTGCATTGGCCGGGGAGGATGGTGCCTACGAAGCACTCTTCGCGGCGTACGGCGTTGCTCGCGTCCACAACCTCGACGAGATGTGCGACACGCTTGAGTTGTTCACGCGCAACGGCCGACGCGCCGGAGCAGGCGGCCTCTCGTCCATCCACGGCTCCGGCGGGGAGCGCGGGATGTTCGTCGATGCAGCCTCCGCTGAGGGCGTCCCCTTCGCTGAGATCAACGCGGACACGGTCGCCAAGCTGGAAGACGTTCTTGAAGAAGGTCTTCCGGCGGTCAATCCCTTGGATGCGTGGGGGACAGGGAATGAAGCCGACCGCATCTACCTCGCCTGTATGCAGGCGCTGATCGAAGACCCGGACACCGCGGGGTTCGCGTTCGTGGTGGACCTGTACCAAGACACCGACACCGAGGAAGACAACATCTCGATGGCGGAGAAGACCTTCCCGATCACCGACAAGCCCTTCGCGATGCTGTCGAACATGGCCGGCGCCGTGCATCCAGCGGACTCCAAACGGTTACGGGCAGCCGGTATCCCCGTACTCGAAGGTACCTACTCCGGACTTGCAGCGTTCCGACACCTGTTCGACTACCGCGACTTCCGCGCGTTGCCCCTGGTGGCCAAGCCAGCGCTGCCGAGTGAAGAGGTTCGAGCGGGGTGGCGTGAACGGTTGTCCAGTGGCGAACCCTTGGCCGAGCATGTCGGGCTGGCGCTGCTTTCGGATTACGGCGTGCCCGTGATAGCAACCGCGTTCGCGGAGAGTCTGGATGAGGCGCTCGCAGTTGCAAACAAGGTTGGGTACCCCGTGGCGGTGAAGACTGCGGCGCCGGGGATCCAGCACAAATCCGATGCTGACGGCGTGCGACTCGGGGTTGCCGATGCCGACGAGCTGGCGACCATCTACGAAGAGCTTGCGGGTCGACTCGGTCCGCAGGTCGTCGTTGCGCCGATGGCGGGCAAGGGCGTGGAGATGGCGCTTGGCATCGTGCATGACGAGCAATTCGGCCCGATGGTCATGGTGGCTGCGGGCGGGATCTTGATCGAGTTGCTCAAGGACCGGCGGCTCGGCTTACCGCCCCTGGATGCGACGCGAGCGCGGCGTCTCGTCGATGGACTGCAGAGCCGTCCGGTGCTTGATGGGGTACGCGGTGCGCCGCCGTCGAACGTGGACGCCTTCGTTCAGGCCATCGTCGGCTTGTCGGCTGTTGCGGCCGATCTTGGCGACGTGATATCCGAGCTCGATGTGAACCCCGTCATCGTCACGTCAGACGGGTGCGTGGCTGTGGATGCGTTGGCTGTGCCCCGAAGTGTCTCCGCATACTGAGTCCGAGAGATCGGAGCCGATCCTCACGGATCGGCGGCCTTATCGCGCGGCGATCGCGTTCGCGATCGCCACCATCGCCCTGGGGATGTTCTACAGCATGGTCGTGCGGCCGTTGGCGATCGGCTACCCAGGCTGGACCCGGGGTCGCTCCCGGGGAACACGATGGAAGACGAGGTGCTCGCTCCACTCGCCTACGAGCGTCTCGATGCCGCCAGCAACCGGGTCCGCATCCGCTTGGGCAGCCCGGTCGTTCGCGTGAAGCACGTCGGAGATCCGGACACCGCGAGCGAGGTGGAGGTTGCCTACGTGCAAGGCGGTGCACTGAAGACCGTGCGGGCAAAGGGCGCGATCATGGCGTGCTGGTACTCGATGCTCCCGTACATCGTGGATGACTATCCGACCGAACAGCGGGAGGCGGCGGCCTCCCAGGGTCGCGTCCCCCTGGCGTACGCCAACGTGCAGGTCCGCAGTCGTCGAGCCTTCGACGAGATGAAGGTGTGGGGCGGGCGGGACGTGGGCCCCGGTGTCGCGTGGACGCACTTCTACCTCGACTGGCCGGTGAGCATGGGTGGATACGAGTACCCGACGAACTACGATGAGCCGGGCGTCATCCACTTCAGCGGTCACCCCACCAAGGCCGATCTGCCACTGCACGAAGCGGTGAAAGCGGGGCGCGAGGACATGTTCACCACGCCCTTCGCCGACTACGAACGAAGCCTCCGCGAACTTCTGGCCCGCTCCCTCGCGGCTGGGGGCTTCGATCCAGCCGAAGAGATCCAGGCCATCACCGTCAACCGGTGGGCGCACGGCTACTCGATGGAGTACGTAACCCCGTGGGACAACGACTTCTATCCCGACGGCCCCCTGCCGGGTGATGTCGCATCACGACCCTTCGGCCGGATCACCTTCGCGAACACCGACAGGATCTCGCGGGCCTACGCGGACTCTGCTATCGATGCGGCTCACAGCGCGGTCGTTGAACAACTCGGAGGGATGTAGAGAGTCGACGCGAGAAACGGACAGCGGACTCTCGTCTCGATCGGTCGCCTCACGCGGTCGGCTCGAGCGCGCCGTCGCACCTCCTCCCCGCGACGTGATGCGCGAAGAGCTCGAACAATTCAGCAAACTCCTGAATCTGCTGGCTTGGCTTGGTGGGACGCAGTTCGAACCGCCTCTGAGCTGCTGAAACAGCTTTCTGAAATGCCGGTTTAGGGCGGTTTTCGCGTCTTTCCAGCGAAACTCGAACTTTGATCGGGCGGGTTTCACCCGATCACGATCAACCTCGCGAGATCGGGCGGTCCCACTGCCAGGCGGAACCGATCGGCCCCAGGGCAAGTCCTCTAGACATGAGGCCGGGGCCGCTTATCGCCGTGACGGCGACGAGCTATGAGAACGATGACCAAAGGATCCGCCGCTTGCCCAAGGAGTGGTCGGAGTCTGCGGACGGTCCTTCGCGCATCACCCGCGACTCCTACGAGTCGCTCGGGCGCATGAGCCAGGAGACCACGGCTGCCGACTCGCCCGATGCCGCAACGTGGGCGGCCGACTCCTACCAGACGGGCACCCAGTGCGCGTCCTCCAGCACCGACCCGCTCGGTGCCGTAACGACCCAGACCTGCAACGCACGCGGGCAGGTCACTTCTGAGACCCTTCACGCGCGCTCTACCTTCGACCAGCCTTCCCAGGACCGGACGACGAGCTACGGCTACGACGGAGTGGGGCGGACCATTACCGAGGACGCTCCCGGCGATGCGCTAACGACCTACACCTACGATCACGCCGGGCGCGTGCTCACTGAAGACGTCCTCGTCGATGTAGGTGTACACGCTGTTACCAGCTACACCTACGATGACGCCGGACGCATGACATCCGAGTCCAGGCCCGATGCGGGGGTCGTTTCCTACGACTACGACTGGGCGAACAACGAGATCTCCGAGACAGATCCTCTCGCCGAGGAGGACTGGAGGCGCGAGTCGATTGCACTCGACCTTGGACAGGCGATCCAGAGCATGATGCTCGCGGCATGGGACCTGGGCATCGTAAGCGTCCATGGCTCGGTATACGACGAACCGAGCATCGGCGACCTGCTCGGCTACCCCGAGGCCTATCGCTGCGATACTTTGATCTCGTTCGGCTACCCGGTGAATCCGGAGATTCTTGTCCGGGGCAAAGCACCCCAAGCGCGCAAGCCGCTCTCCGAGACAGTTCACCGCGGGCGCTGGTAGCCAGAGCGCTTGACGGGAGCAACGGCGCCGAGGTCGCGCCGTTCGCGATGTGGCCTCTTCCTGGCGGCCGCTTCCCCATTGGTGTTCAGCGTCCTGCAGATCCTGGCACTCGATGTCGGTACCCAACCCCGCGAAAGATGAGGCTGTTTCGATAGGGTGTCCCCATGCCGGACCGCTTCGAGGGTCGCAACGTAATCGTGACTGGAGGATCAAGCGGCATCGGCCGCGCCATCGTCCACGCATTTGCCGCCGAGGGCGCAGGGATTTTGGCGGTTGGCCGGAGCGCAGAGCGCCTCGCCAAGGTACGGGAGGAAAGCGCCGCTCCAGACCGCGTTGAGACCAGTGTCCTCGATCTTTCGTCTCGGGATTCCGTTCGCGCGATGGTTGCCGACGCAATCGAGAGGTTCGGACGTGTCCATGTTCTGGTTAACAACGCGGGGATCGCCTACGGGGATCCCGTGCTGGAACTCCCCGAGGACCATTGGAACGAAACGTTCGCCGTCAATCTCGACGCGCCTTTTTTTGCTAGCCAAGCCGTCGCACGGCACATGGTCGAGCAGGGCGGCGGCGCAATCGTGAGTATTGCATCGACAGATGCACTTTCGGCCGAATCCCCACAGACCGACTACAACACATCGAAAGCCGGCGTCGTGATGCTGATGAAATCGATGGGGCACGAGCTGGGTCACCTCGGGGTGCGCTGCAACTGCGTTGCTCCGGGGGAAACGCTCACGCCTATGCTCGGCGATGACATGGACGATCCCGAGTTTCGCCGTGCGTATCTGAGCCAAGTGCCTCTTCGCCGGGCGGCTCGGCCCGAGGAACCGGCTGCCGCGGTGCTCTTCCTCGCCTCGGACGACGCGAGCTACATCAACGGAGAGACCCTCGTAGTCGACGGGGGCCAGCTTTCCGGGACGTGGTACGACCCGCGCGACGCGCCGCCGGTGCCCGAATGAGCGGCTTGATGTCGTATTAGGGATGACTGGGGGCTCTGCCGAGGCTGACCGACCTGACCTGCTCCTATTCCAGCGGGAAGGCCGCACAGTCGTAGCTGCGGACGAGGAGATATCGGACTCCAGAGCGGCCGCTCTTGCCGAGCTTGTCGGGCAAGCGACCGAAGCTCCGCGTCGTTGCGGGAGACGGCTATGACCCGGTAGCCGACCGCAGGTCAGGCCGCGATGCAGCTCGTTCCCTCCACGCCGCTCCCGGCGGCTCGGTCACACAGGCCCGGGTTGCCGAAGGGCGTCCAGCAATCGGTCGACGTCTTCCTCGGTCGACATGTAGTTCATGATGCCAGCACGAAGGTAGGTCCGTCCGCGCAGCCGTGTGGTGGAAACCCACCCGTCACCACTCCGTTCGAGTGCCTGCTGCACGCGGTCCTGATGGGTGTCGAGTTCTTCGCCGGTCAGGGCTGCGGCGTTCGGTGGCAGGACCCGGAAACAAACGACGGAAAGCTCCGGCCGTTCTACTGCTGCGTCGAACGCCGGATCCTCATTGCACCGGTGTGCGAGGTACGCGGCAAGGTCGTTGGTCCGCTCGATGAGCTGCCCGAGCCCGTCGGTCCCCAGATGCTTCCAGGACATCCAGAGCTTCAGGCCGCGGAACCGACGGGTTCCCTCCATGGAGTGCTGGAACCAGTCGAGTGGCTCGTCGTGTACCGTCCGTAGGTACTCAGGCGAGCACCGGAACGTGCCGAGGAGGTCTTCGCCGTTCCGCACGAGGAGACCGCCGATGTCGTACGGCTGGAAGAACCACTTGTGCGGATCCAGCGTGACAGAGTCGGCAAGCTCCAGCCCGTCGACGCGGTCGGCGTCCCGCCGCGAAAGGCGGGCCGCGCCCCCGTATGCGGCGTCCACGTGGAACCATAGCCCGTGGTGCCTGGCCACCGCCGCCAGATCGCGGATCGGATCGACGGCACCGGTGTTCGTAGTCCCCGCGACCGCCACGACGGCGAACGGCCGTGCCCCGTCGGCGATGTCGCGTTCGATCGCGTCCTCCAGGTCGCCCGGCAGGAGGTGGAAATCCGCGTCCGTGGGAACGATTCGAAGTGCGTCGGCGGGGAAACCGAGGAGGTCGAGCGCCCGGGCGATCGAGAAGTGCGCCTGATCCCCTGCGTACACGGCTGCGTCCTCGAGTTCGGCGGCCCTCGGCTTCTTCGCGCCGTCGCGGCCGAGGTGCCGGTCCCGAGCAACTGCCATGGCCATCAGGTTCGCCATCGCTCCCCCCGAAGTCAGCACGCCGAACGAATCCTCAGGGAACCCGACCAACGCGCGCAGCCAGCCGATTACTTCTTCCTCGACGAAGGTGGCAGACGGCGCCCCGTGCCAGATATCCACCCCCTGATTGAGCCACTGGGCAAGAACCTCGCCGCAGATGGACATGACCAGGGGCGGCGGCGTGAAGTACGCGAACGTCCGTGGTTGGTAGGAGCTGAACGCGTCGGAGGCGATCCGGCTGGTGAACTCGCCGAGTACCGCCTCCCACCCGGTTCCCGAGGCGGGTGCCGGTCCCGGTTCTCCCGTGTCCGGAAAGAAGCGGCCTCGCGAATCGGCATAGCCGCTCGTACGCACCGGAGTCCGGAAGCCCTGTCCATAAAGCCAATCGAGGGCAGCCTCCCACATCCCGGATCCGAGCCGCGTGAGCTCCTCGCGAGATACCGCCTCGTTGCGGTAGTCCACGAGCGGATCGTCGAGTACGCGCGGGGGCTCGACGCCAGGACTTGGCGTCATGGGGCCGAACCTTCGATGATGAGAAGCGAGGTCTCTAGAGCGATCCGCCGAGCGGGAAGCGGCAGGAAGTCGGAATCCCCCAGCAATATCTGGACGCCTAGACCGTCGATGAGCATGCCGATCCGTACCCCAAGGGCACGAGGATCCAGCGCGCCGCCGAACTCGCCCTTTTGCCGTCCGCGCTCGATGATCTCCCCAATTAGGAACCGGAACCGGTGCTCGAGCACTTCGCGCTCCCGCGCGGCGGCTGGATCTCGGAGCGCGCGCACCCACAACTCCAGCCATAGGGCCCAATCGTCGACGCCCTCCGGATCGTCCGCGCTCCGGGGAAGGGAAAGGTCGATCAGGCGCTCGAGTTGATCGTGCGGTGACTCCAGCCCTCGCAGTTCCCGCGTGAGTCGCAAGAAGAAGCGGTCATTTGCATGGACGAGAGCCGCGAGGAGGAGCAGCTCTCGCGAACTGAAGTAGTAGTGCACCAGCCCGGCGGAAATGCCGCATCGGTCAGCTACGTCCGCGACCCGAGCGCCGCTCACGCCGCGCTCGCTCAGGACAACGACCGCTGAATCAAGGATGTCCTGCCTCCGCACGTCCTCCCGAACTCGTACCCCGGTTGCCGTCATATCCCTCCCGTCACTCTCGAGAAGAGTACGCAGGATTGAGGCATGAGTCAATATCGAATGCCCATGTGAACTGGTATATCTTACCCATCTCGGCATTGCCGATTGACACACGCCTCAAACTTGTGTCAGCATCAGGACTCGGACTCGACCAGGACTGGGAAGCGCGACGTGAGTGATCTTGATGCGATCGTCATCGGCGGGGGGCACAACGGCCTCGTCGCGGGGGCTTATCTCGCACGCGAGGGGGCACGAACGGTCGTGCTCGAGGGGCGTGACAAGGTCGGTGGATGCGTCGAGACCAGTGCCCCGTTCCCGGAACTCCCCGACGTTCGCGTCTCCACCTACTCCTACGTCGTGTCCCTCATGCCGCCCTTCATCATCGATCAGCTACGGCTTCGGAAGTTCGGCTACGACGTAACGCCGTTCGGCCCCTATTACGTCCCGTTCCCCGACGGGCGCGCAATCACCATCTTCGGCGATGACCCGAAGAAGACCTACGACTCGGTAGCCCAGTTCTCCAAGAAGGACGCTGAAGCGCTATCCCACTGGGAGGAATGGCTCCACGGCGTCACGAGCGTTGTGGCTCCCCTGCTGCACGCGGCACCACCGAAGATCGGATCGCTCGCACCCGGGGATCTGCTCGCGACGGCGAGGACCGCCTGGCGGTCACGCGGGCTCGGGGTCCGAGGCGTTGGCGACCTCACCCGCCTGTTCTCCATGAGCATCTCGGATCTGCTCGACCGCTGGTTTGAGTCGGAGCAAGTCAAGACGGTGATGATGGTTGACGGGCTCATCGGCCAATGGGCTGGACCTGATGAGCCCGGAACCGCGTATGTCCTTCTGCACCACTCCATCGGCAGCGTCGGCGGCGCGAGCCACGTCGTCAATTGGGGATTCCCTCAAGGGGGGATGGGGTCGGTAGCCGACGCGCTGAGGGCATCAGCCGAAGCGTCCGGCTGCCAGATCAGGACCGGAGCACGGGTCGTGAAGATCCTCACGAGCAGCGGATCGTTCCGAGGCGTCGTGCTGGACACGGGCGAGGAGATCCACGCACCGACCGGGGTAACCTGCGTGCATCCGGAGATCACCTTCCGACGCCTGCTCGAGTCGGCTGACCTTCCCACCGAGTTCGTGGCGGACGTCGAGGGATGGAAGAGCAGATCAGGCGTCGTGAAGATCAACGTGGTGCTATCCGAGCTGCCTGACTTCATCGCGAACCCGGGCACGGATCTGCAACTGCACCACACCGGCTCCGTTGAGCTGTGTTTCGACCGCGAATACGCCGAGCGCGCGTTTCAAGATGCCCACCTGGAACGCCGAGCGGCCGTGCGCCCGTTCGTCGACGGCGCCATCCCGACCACGATCGACCGTCACCTCGCCCCCGACGGGGTGCACGTCTTCTCGATGTTCAGCCAATGGGTACCCGAGAGCTGGTCGGCCGAGCCACACCGGGAAGAGCTCGAGGCATACGCCGACCGGATCATCGATCTCTACACGGAGTTGGCTCCGAACTTCCGCGCATCGGTCATCGACCGGCAGGTCATTGGCCCATACGACATGGAGCAGGAGCTGGGACTCATAGGCGGCAACATCTTCCACGGCGAGCTGTCGATCGATCAGCTGTTCCACATGCGACCCTCTCCCGGATACGCGGATTACCGCACGCCGATTTCCGGCCTGTACCACGGCTCGTCCGCAACGCACGCGGGAGGCGGGGTGAACGGCATCCCCGGATGGCAGGCGTTCCGCGCCGCCAAACGCGACCGGGCGGTTCCCCGGAGAAGGCGGAACAGCTCGTGAGAGGGCTCTAGGCATGGCAATCCGACCACTGAGAAGCACGTTCACACTTGAGGTCCTGACAGACGCCCAGGTCGAGAAGGTCAAGAATGCAACGCTTCAGGTCCTTGACGAGATCGGTGTGCAGATTCGCTCTAACCAGCTGCTCGCGGAACTCGGTCGCGCGGGCGCCCGCACCGACGAGGCCACCTCCACTGCCCGTGGGGGTCCAATAGTCCGATTCCCGTTGATCCTGGGCCGAAATCGTAGTTTTGGACCCCCACGCGCTAACCGACCTAGAGGAAGACCCACCGACCCGGATCACGGTAATCAGGATGCCCAGGGTGATGGGGTAGGCACCCTCAACCAGGCCAAGGTTCGCGAAGCACACCAGAGCAACCAGCCCGATTTGCGCTGGCTGCGGGGATGGGGGAAGCTGCGGGGATGGACGGCAGTCACACCCCGAGGGTTTCCGCATGCCTACGAAGCCGACCCTACCGCCCACCCGCACGGCTCTCGCGAGCCTCCACAACGGATCCGCCGATCGCGTATCGACCGACGAGGCGATCGCAAGACTAAGTCCAAGCGCCGACCAGCAAAGGAGACCACACCATGGGCTACGCAGTAACCAACCCCGCCACCGGCGAGACGGTCAAGACCTACGACGCCATCACCGATGCCGAGCTAGAGGCCGCGATCGCCGCAGCCGATGAGGCGCACCGCACCTGGGCGAAGTCGACCACTGTCGAGGAGCGCGCGGCCCTCATCCGGCGCGTCAGCGAATTGCACACCGAACGCAGGCAGGAGCTGGCGGAGATCATCGTGCGTGAGATGGGCAAGCCGATCGAGCAGGCGCTCGGCGAGGCCGAATTCGCCGGAGCGATATACGGGTACTACGCCGACAACTCGCCGGAGTTCCTGAAGGACGAGCCGATCAAGCTCCTCGCGGGCGAGGGCTCAGCAGTGGTCCGTCGCTCGTCGTTGGGGGTGCTGCTCGGCATCATGCCGTGGAACTTCCCGTACTACCAAGTGGCTCGCTTCGCAGGTCCGAACATCATCGCCGGGAACACCATCCTGCTCAAGCACGCCGCGCAGTGCCCCGAGTCCGCTGCTGCGCAGCAGCAGATCTTCCTCGACGCGGGCTTCCCGGCTGGTGCCTACGTGAACATCTACGCCTCGCATGGTCAGCTCGATCAGATCATCGCGGACCGGCGCGTGCAGGGCGTGTCGCTCACCGGCTCCGAACGGGCCGGCGCAACGGTCGCTGAGATCGCCGGTCGCCACCTGAAGAAGGTCGTGCTCGAGCTCGGCGGTGCGGACCCCTTCATCCTGCTGTCTACCGACGACCTCGACGCCACCGCGCAGAACGCGGTCGATGCCCGACTCGACAACAGCGGCCAGTCCTGCAACGCCGCCAAGCGCTTCATCGTCGCCGACGATCTGTACCAGCCCTTCCTGGAGAAGTTCACCGCGAAGCTCGCCGAGGTCGAGGCAAGTGACCCGATATCGGAAGACTCGGCGCTCGGCCCGTTGTCCTCACTGAAGGCCGCCGAAGACCTCGACGAACAGGTCAAGCGCGCGGTCGAGAACGGCGCGACACTCGTGCACGGCGGCACCCGCGACGGCGCGTTCTTTCCGACGACCGTCCTGGCGGACATCGCTCCCGAGAACCCCGCATCCCAGGAGGAGTTCTTCGGGCCGGTGGCGCAGGTGTACCGAGCGAAGGACGAGGCTGACGCGATCCGTATCGCGAACGACACCCCGTTCGGCTTGGGCTCGTACCTCTACACCACCGACGAGGAGCAGGCTGCCCGCGTCGCCGACAGCATCGAGGCCGGCATGGTGTACGTGAACTGCGTGCTCGCAGACGGGGTCGAACTGCCCTTCGGCGGCATCAAGAACTCGGGCACGGGCCGCGAGCTGGGGCGCCTCGGCGCCGACGAATTCGTGAACAAGAAGTTGATCCGGATCGGCTGACGCCCAGGCGCCAACGCACCACTCGAAAGGGATTCGGCCTGTTCCGGATCCGCGAAACGCAAACGCTTGCGCACGGATCTCCATCCCGCCAAGCATAGGGGCTTGTCCTGTACACAAATACCGATTCATCACGCCGCGGCCGGTTCATACTCATGAATCAGCCCTCCGATGACATCAATCCTGCGAACATCCTCGGCATGCACGGGAGCCAGCAACCGCGGTGACGCGGGTTGCGGTGGTCGATGCGCGGCTAGGCCCTGATGAGGTCGTTGCTCGTTGTAGTGACGCTCATATTCGCCTAACACCCATCGGAGGTGTCTACTACCCAGAAAGGGCATCCGGTCCCCCACCTCGCGGCGGAACGTGCCGACCATGCGTTCGGCGAAAGCGTTCGCCTTGGGGGATCTGACCGGGGCCTTGATCACCCTCACACCCTCTGAGCCGAAGACCTCGTCGAAGGCTCTGGTAAGCTTGGAGTCACGGTCACGGATCAAGAAGCGGGGATCCTCGAAGGTTCCCTCCATCGCGAGGTTCCGTGCCTGGTGAGCGCGTGGGGGTCCAAAACTACGATTTCGGCCCAGAATCAGCGGGAATCGGACTTCTGGACCCCCACGGCCTGCATCATCGCTGCTCAGAGCTCGAATCGGGGTTTCTGTACAGGACAGGGTCCAAAAGGAATCGCAGGTCGTTCAGCCAGCTGCGGCAGCGCCGTCGGCACGGGGATCCGAACCGACCATGAAGACCGCATGCTCGTCGATCGTGATCAGGTGCGCGTGCCCGACCCAGTCGTCATCGGCGGGAGCCTCCTCCAGGCGAAGACCTCCTGAGGCCAGCGCATCCCGAGCCGCCGAGGGTACCTGCGGCTCGACCACGACGAGCGGATCGTCGGGGTCCACCGGTTCCATGCCACCCAGGAGCCACCGCGGGGCGGCCACGATCTCGGCAGCGGTTCCGGTGCGGCGCAAGAGCAGCTGGGCGTGGATCTGGGGCTGCGCTGAGCCACCCATCGTTCCGGCGACCCACGCCGGCGCGCCGTCGCGGAACCCGAGCACGGGCATCAAGGTGTGCGCAGGACGCTTGCCCGGAGCCAGGCGGTTCGGGTGACCGACCTCGAGAGTGAATCCTGCGCCGCGGTCGTGGGGGATGATGCCCGTTTCGGGGTCCAGATAGCCGGCGCCGAATCCGCTGTACAGACTCTGGATGAGGCTCACGCATCGGCCCTGAGCATCGGCGGCGACGAGCGCGATCGTGTCGCCGTGTCGGTGCCCGGCGACCGGCTCGAGCCGCCGCCGCTGAGCATCGCGGGACACCTCGCGAACCCGTTGTGACAGGTCCAACGCAGGCATCGACTCCGGGTCGGCGAGCAAGCGGTCCCGGTCCTCGGAAGCAACGGCGAACACGCGCGCCAGATCGACGGCATCCGTTCCGAGTGGGTCCTGCCCGATCCCGAGATCCTCGATGGCGCGCATCATCGTGAGCAGCACGTAGCCCTGGGAGTTCGGCGGTGCGACGACCAGTTCGAGTTCGGCGAACCTGGCTCGAAGTGGTGTCGCGTGGTCGGCCTGATGGGCACGCAGGTCGCGCGCGGCCATGGGGTTCCCGATCGATGTGAGGAACGCGACGAGGCGTTGCCCGACCGGACCGTCGTAGAGCGCGCGAGGCCCCTCGGAGGCGAGCGCGCGGAGGGTTGCGGCGAGTGCCGGTTGGTGGAGGCTTTCCTTGAAGCGATCTCCATCGAGGAAGACCGCAGCCAGGCCGGCATCGTTCGCCACGCGGCCTATGTCGCCGCGCCGGATCGATCCGGGCATCTCGATGCCTCGCTCGGCGTGTTCGATCCCGTGCGCGAACGCGTCGGTCCAGGGGAGCTGTGCGCCGGCCGCGTGGAGCAGCTGCCAGCCACTCACCGCTCCGGGGACGGTGATGGTGAACGGTCCCGACTGCGGCATCGTTCCGTCGGTCGCAACCGCATCGACCTGGGTTTCCAGCGGAGCCCGGCCGCTCGCGTTGATCGCGTCGGTGCCGGTGGACGGGTCGTGGACCAGGGCGAAGAGGTCCCCGCCGACGCCGCACATGTGTGGGTAGACGGCCGCCAGGGTTACCGCGGCCCACAGGGCCGCATCAACCGCAGTCCCCCCGTGCTCGAAGGCGTCCTGGGCCGCCGCGGTGGCCAGCGTATGCGGGGTGGCAACCGCCCATCCGCGTCCGTGCGCACCACTCATGTGCCCATCATGACCCATCCGCGGGCCCCTCGTGTCCTGGGTGGATTTCCTTGGGAACCATTGCCGCCGAACGGTGCTTGTGGAGGTTTGCAGTACCAGGGGCGATAGGTCTACGGTGGTCGTTGACGGACCGCCGTGAACCAGGAGAGGGATTGATGAAATCGACCCGCACCCGCTTTGCAGCCATAGTGGTATTGGCCCTGGCCCTCGTTCCCGTTGCCGGTGTCTCGGCCCAGAGCCAGTCAGGTGAGGAAGGCCAGGAAGAGAAGCTGACCTTCATCGTCGGCACCACCGATGACCTCAACTCCGCGAACCCCTTCG
>CAZXFL010000027.1:0-1729 GCA_964640385.1 uncultured Actinomycetes bacterium | reverse complement strand
AAGCTGACCTTCATCGTCGGCACCACCGATGACCTCAACTCCGCGAACCCCTTCGGGGCGAGCGACGACATGGACTACGAGTTGCTGATCCTCGCGTACGACCTGCTTCACAACTACAGCCCGTCGGACCTTACCGCGGTACCCGGTCTCGCTGAGTCCTACGAAGTAAGTGAGGATAGGAAGACCTGGACCTTCAAGATCCGCGAAGGTGTCAAGTGGTCGGACGGAACCCCACTCACCGCGCACGACGTCGCGTTCAGCTTCAACTTCACGTGGAAGAACAAGGGGGTCGGTATCTTCAGGAGCTATGTGGGCATCCCCAAGTCCTTCACTGCGCCGGATGACACCACCTTCGTGTGGGAGATGGAAGAGCCCACAACCGCTCCGCTCATACCTCCGCAAGTCCCCATCATCCCGGAGCACATCTGGAAGCACCTCGATGGTAAAGATGCCACCGAGATCGAGGGCTTCAAGAACGTCCCGGCTGTGGGATCTGGCCCGTTCGTGCTTGAGGACTGGAAGCCAGGCGAGTTCACTCGGTTGAGCGCGAATAAGGAGTACTGGGGGGGAGCGCCGGTCATCGACGAGGTGATCTTTCGAGTCTTCCAGAACCAAGAAGCCATGGTGCTTGCCCTCAAGTCTGGGGAGATCGACTTCGCGGCTGGGATCGAGCCTTCTCTGTTCGATTCGTTGCAGTCCGACCCAACCATCGAAACGGTCACGACCAACGTGGACGCATTGGTCAACCTCGCCTTCAATCTGATTCCAGCAGGGGAGAAGGCTGCGGCTGGGGCGTACGGCGGGGACCCAGATGCGGTCTCTACGGCGCATCCGGCACTGCAGGACGTGGATGTTCGCCGAGCGATCGAACATACCGTCGACAAGCAAGCCCTGGTGGACAGCATGCTTCTCGGATACGGGAGCGTGGCCGATTCGTTCCTGCTGCCTGTGTACGCAACCTGGTACAAGCCTGCAGAAGGTGACCAGGTGCATGACTTCGACATCGAAGAGGCGAACCGTCTCTACGACGAGGGTGGCTACCTCGACACAGACGGGGATGGCGTTCGTGAGATGCCGAACGGCGGCGAGCCATTCGTCTTCGACTTGATGGCCATCGCCGAAGATACGTACTCCGTGGACGCTTCGAAGCTGATCAAGGGCTGGCTAGAGCAGACCGGCTGGAAGGTCGATCTGCGGGCGGTCAGCGAGAGGAGGGCGTTGGATATCTGGGGCACCTCCGAATTCGACGCGTACGTTTGGGGTTGGAACGGCAGGCCCGATCCCGACTTCATGCTCTCGATCTTCACGACGGCGGAATGCGGCATCTGGAGCGACGGCTGTTACTCCGACAAGGCATACGACGAGATGTACGAGGCCCAGCGCCTTGAGACCGACCTCGACAAGCGGGCGGAGATCGTCTTCCAGATGCAGGACAAGATCTACGAGGACGTCCCCGAGATCATTCTCTTCTACACCCAGGACAGGCAGGCGTATCGGAAGGACCGTTGGACCGGTTTCGTTCCCCAGCCTGAGCCGGACGGCTCACTGATCTTTACATGGGGTCCGTACTCCTACCAACAGATCACGCCACTGACGAATGCCTCCACGACCTCCGCCGATGGGGGCATCCCAGGCATCGCGTGGGTGGGCATCGCCGCCGTGGCCGGGGTCCTGCTGGTCGTCGTCATCGGCCGACTGCGCCGCAAGAGCGACGAGGACCAAGCCTAGG
>CAZXFL010000026.1:0-21937 GCA_964640385.1 uncultured Actinomycetes bacterium | reverse complement strand
CCTTCAGCGAGTCGATGTCCAGTCCCGAGTCGGTCTCGTCCAGGATGGCGATCGCAGGCTCCAGGACCGCGAGCTGCAGGATCTCGACCTTCTTCTTCTCGCCGCCGGAGAACCCCTGATTCACGTACCGGGCCACCATCGCGTCTTCGACCCCGAGGAGCTGCATCTTCTCCTTCATGTGCTTGCGGAACGCCAGCGCGTTGACCTGCTCGCTCTTGACCGCCTGGTAGGCCGTCCGCAGGAAGTTCACGACCGAGACACCCGGCACCTCAACCGGGTATTGCATCGCCAGGAACAACCCGCGCTGCGCACGCAGATCGGCCGTGAGCCGGGTGATGTCCTCGCCCCTGAACACGATCGTACCGCCGGTCACCGTGTAGCCGGGCCGGCCCATCACCACATTGGCCAAGGTCGATTTCCCAGAACCGTTCGGACCCATGATGGCGTGGACCTGGTCCTGTGAGACCTCTAAGTCGATGCCCTTGAGGATCTCCTTCCCCTCGACCTCGGCCTTCAGGCCGATGATCTGGAGCTTCGCTGCTTCACTCATCGTTCACCTCGATCAGGATGTCGTCGTCGTCGATCTCCACGGGATAGGTCGGTTCGGGGAGCGTCGCCGGCAACGCCTTCGCCGCCCCCGTGTTCAGGTCGAACGTCGACCCGTGCCGCGGACATTCCACGGTCTCGTCGTCGACGTCGATCTCGCCTTCATGCAGGAGCGCCTCCGCGTGGGTGCACAGGTCGCCGATCGCGCGGAACCCGGCCTCGCCGAGGTTCACGATGCACACCGTCCGGCCGTCCACCTGGAACCCTCGGGCCTCGCCCGTAGGCACCTCGCGTACCTTCGCGATCTTGGCCAGCATCACGCGTCCCTCGCCAGTTCGTCCGCGATGGCCTGCGAGACGCTCTCACGCACCTCGTCGATCGTGATGCGGTCCAGCACTTCCTGGAAGAAGCCGAACACGATCAGGCGTACTGCCTCTTTGCGCGGGATGCCGCGGCTCATCAGATAGAAGACCGTGTCCTCCTCGACCGGGCCGACGCTGGCCGCATGACCGCAGCGCACATCGTTCGCTTCGATCTCCAGGTTCGGGATCGAGTCCGCCTTGGCATGTTCGGAGAGCACGATGTTGCGACTGGTCTGCATCGCGTTCGTCTTCTGAGCGCCGGGCCGGACGTGTACCCATCCCGAGTACACGGCACGCGAGTGATCCCGGAGTGCACCCTTGTAGAGAAGGTCGCTGGTCCCGTTGGGCGCCACGTGTTCCTGTTCGGACCGATGGTCGAAGTGCTGCTCGCCATCGGCGAAGAAGACCCCCAGCATCTCGCTGAACGCGCCCGGCTCGGCAAGGATCGTCTCGGCCTCGGCGCGCGCCAGGTCCCCTCCGAACCCGATGGCGACCGACCTGAAGTCCGCGTCGCGTCCGAGCTGCGCCCGCTGGATGCCCAGGTGAGTCACCCCGTCGCCCCATTCTTGGATCGATGCGTATCGGACCCGGGATCCGGCGCCCGTCACGATCTCGGTGACGGCATCGGAGAACCCCCGCAGCGCCGGGGAGGCGAACCGGTCGATGAAGGTGACCTCGGCGTTATCGCCTACGACGATCAGCGTGTGAGGGAACACCGCGGTCCCGTCCGCGTCGAGCCACGTCAGCGTCTGGAGCGGGACCGCGACCTCGACCCCATCGGGGACGTACAGGAACGTGCCGCCGGTCCGGAACGCGGCGTGCAGGGCCGTGAACTTCGTTCGTTCGACCGGCACCACCGCGTGCAGGTGCGGCTCGACCAGATCAGGATGACGTTCGGCGGCCAGGTCGAGATCGGTGAACACCACCCCTTGCGCGGCCAGCGCTGGGTCCAGATGCGTGACCATGACCTCGGAGTTGTGCTGTATCTGCAGGCCCGCGCGTTCCCCGACGACCCCGGCCGCAGCCAGGATCGCCTCGGGCACCCCGTCCAGGTTGTCGGCCCGGCCTCCCTCGGTGAACGGTGCGAAGTCCAGCTCGAAAGCCGAGAGGTCCGTGTAGCGCCACTCCTCGGTCTCCTGGGAGGGCATCGGCAACGCCTGGAACTCGTCGAACGCCCGCTTGCGGAGCCCGTCGATGAACGCCGTCGACGCCGGTAGCGCGGCGAGCGCCGCCTCGTTGAAGCGCTTCTGCGTCGTCGTTCCACTCATGCGTTCACCTATCGGAAGGAGGGAGACCGGAAGGCCTGTCCTCGGAAGTCCGGACCGGCCTGCTAGCCGACCGACCCTTCCATCTGGAGCTCGACCAGCCGGTTGAGCTCGACCGCGTACTCCATGGGGAGCTCGCGCGTGATGGGTTCGATGAACCCGTTGACGATCATCCCCGTCGCCTCGGCCTCGGAAAGCCCGCGGCTCATCAAGTAGAAGAGCTGGTCCTCGCCGACCTTGGACACCGTCGCCTCGTGGGCCAGCGCCGCCGTCTCCTCCTCGACCTCGATGTAGGGGTACGTGTCAGAACGCGAGTCCTCGTCCAGGATCAGGGCGTCGCAACGGACAGTGGACTTCGCGTGATGGGCGTCGGGCTCCACCCGGACCAAGCCTCGGTACCCGGTCCGGCCGCCGTCCTTGGAGACCGACTTGGAATTGATGACCGACGTCGTGTACGGCGCGACGTGCACGGCCTTACCGCCGGCGTCGGTGTGCATCCCCTTGCCCGCGTACGCCACGCTGAGCACCTCGCCGCGCGCGCCCTTGCCGAGCAGGTAGATCGAGGGGTACTTCATCGTGACCTTCGACCCGATGTTGCCGTCGATCCACTCCATCACGGCATCCTCGTGGGCGGCGGCTCGCTTAGTTACCAGGTTGTAGACGTTCGTCGACCAGTTCTGGATCGTGGTGTACCGGACCCGTGCGCCCTTCTTGACGATGATCTCGACCACGGCCGAGTGTAGCGAGTCACTGGTGTAGATCGGCGCGGAGCAGCCTTCCACGTAGTGCACGTAGCTACCCTCGTCGGCGATGATCAGGGTCCGCTCGAACTGGCCCATGTTCTCGGCGTTGATCCGGAAGTAGGCCTGCAGCGGGATGTCGACGTGAACGCCCGGCGGCACGTAGATGAACGAACCGCCCGACCACACGGCAGAGTTCAGCGCGGCGAACTTGTTGTCGTTCGGCGGGATGATCGTGCCGAAGTACTCCTTCACCAGGTCCGGGTGGTCACGGAGCGCCGAGTCCATGTCGGTGAACAGGACACCGATGTCGTCCAGTTCCTTCTTGATCTTGTGGTAGACAACCTCGGACTCGTACTGGGCGCTGACGCCGCCCAGGTACTTCTTCTCGGCCTCGGGGATGCCCAGCTTGTCCCAGGTGGACCTGATGTCCTCGGGGAGGTCTTCCCAGTTGCTCGCCTGCTTCTCGGTGGAACGGATGAAGTAGAAGATGTCGTCGAAGTCGATATCGGACAGATCGGCGCCCCACCACGGCATCGGGCGCGCCTGGAAGTGCTTGAGTGCCTTCAACCGGAACTTCCGCATCCATTCCGGCTCGCTCTTGAGGCCGGAGATCTCCTCGACCACGGCCGCCGACAACCCTCTTTTGGGCGTGAAGATGGAGTGGTCTGGGTCCTTCCAGTCGAAGCGGTACCCCTTCGCGAGTTCCTTCAGATGGTCTTCCTGGGTGACGGCCACTGGATACTCCCCTCTGGAGGACGGCAGGCACGGCCTCCGTCCTCGTCCAGCCTACGCAGGCGGACACCCAAAGTCTACCCGCTGGGTCGGAATTACGGCCATCGGCCGATAGGGCGACACGGGCATGGGGCCATCTCCCGTCCCCTCACCCTAAGCAGGGAAACCACCGTCAGGGGGATGGTCTGCGGTGCGCCGCAAAGGGGATAACTACCTCATAGGGATTCCATCCGGCGCGAAGGGGGACCACGGAGCCGTGGCGACGGCAGGAACTAGAGCGCCCACGAACTGGAAGCGGCGATGGGGCCGCAAGTTTTCCGTTGCGCTGAAGATCGGCGTGCCCCTCGTCATCGTCACCTTCCTCCTGGCTGCCGTCCTCGGGTACAACTCGATCCGCCAGGCCGAGACGGACCTGAACGGTCGGTTCCAGTCCGAAGCCGAGGGTCTCGCGGTATCCATCTCAACCGAGTACACGGCCAACGGCGGGGATGAGTTCCGGACGGCGACGTTCCTCGCTGGCCAACTGGTGACCCACCCGGGCGTCAAGCGGATCCGGCTGTTCGCCCCGGGAGTCGGCCAGCCACCGAGCATCAAGCTGTCAACGTTCCCGATGGATAACGGCGACGCGGTCGGAACGGAGATGGTGACGATCCACGCCGGCGAAGTCCGGCAAGGGTCCGTCGATCTGGATGGCGAGGAGCTCTTCGAGACGATCGTTCCCCTGCAGCTCGGCAGCGATGTCGTCACGATGGGCATGTACACCAGCGAGTCGATCCGCCAGGGGGTCATCGGCAACGCACGCAACCAGACCATCCTGTTCGCCCTCGTGGCCATCCTGCTCGAGTTCCTGGTGTTGTTCCCCACCCTGTACTTGCTGGTGCTCAAGCGCGTGAAGCGGCTCGGCCGGGTGGCGTCGGCGGTCGCCGAGGGCGACTTCTCGATCCGCATCCCCGAGGCCGGCGAAGATCCCGGGCGCGACGAGCTGGCGCGCGTCGCCAGGGAGTTCGACCGCATGATCCAGACGGTGAGCGCGCGAACACGACAGCAGGCCGCGGTCGCGGACCTAGGGCAGCACGCGCTGGCCGGTACCGACCTCTCGCACCTGCTCGACGAGGCCGCGGGACTCGTCGCAGAGCACCTGGAGGTTGGCTTCAGCGCGGTTCTGGAACTCACCGACGACGACAGTCTGATCCTGCGCGCCGGGAGCGGCTGGAACGAGGGCGCTGTGGGGTTCGCCGCGGTGGACGTCGCGGAGAACTCGCAGAGCGGCTACACGCTGCTCACCGCCGAGCCGGTCGTGATGGCCGATATCGAGACTGAGACGCGCTTCACCCCGTCCGAGCTCCAGCGCAAGCACGGCATCACGAGCTCGGCGTCGGTCGTGATCCCCGGACAGGAGCGGGCGTTCGGGGTCCTGGTCGCGTCGTCGGCGGAGCCACGCGACTTCGCCAAGGAGGACCTGAACTTCCTGCAAGCGGTGTCCAGCGTTCTGGCCGCCGGCATCGAGCGCAAACGCGCCGAGGAGCAGGTCGCGTTCATGGCGCACCACGACGAACTGACGTCACTGCCGAACCGCGCGATGTTCGAGGAACTCCTGGAACTGGCCCTGGCCCGCGCGCGCCGCAACGACCTGGCGGTCTCCGTCCTGTTCATGGACCTGGACAACTTCAAGCTCGTCAACGACAGCCTCGGCCACGCTGCAGGCGACGCACTGCTCGCGCAGTTGGCGGAGCGGCTGCGCGAGGCGACGCGCGACACCGACCTGGTCGCCCGCCAGGGAGGGGACGAATTCCTCGTCCTGCTGGCGGACATGGAGAAGGAGAGCGATCAGCCGCTGCCGGAGGGAACCGACAACGTGGCGCTCGTCGCCGAGTCGGTCGCGGTCCGGATCCACCAGTCCCTCGAGGAGCCCTTCGTCCTCGCGGGGGAAGAGTTCTACGGTTCGGCCTCGATCGGCATCTCGATGTTCCCGACGGACGCCGACGACGCGCGGTCGCTGCTCAAGAACGCCGATGCAGCGATGTACAAGTCGAAGAAGACGGCACCCGGCGGCTACATCGTCTACTCGACGGAGGGGGCGGACGCCCTCGGCAAGCTCTCGCTCACCACCCGGCTCCGTAAGGCGGTGGAGAGCCAGCACTGGATCCTGCACTACCAGCCGCTGGTCGAGCTCCAGACCGGCACGATGATCGGCGTCGAAGCGCTCCTGCGCTGGCAGGACCCCAACGGCGGCATCATCCCGCCCGGCGAGTTCATCCCGCTGGCCGAGGAGATGGGCTTGATCGTCGCGATCGGCGACTGGGTGATGGAGGAAATCTGCCGGCAATCGCGTCTGTGGAGCGACGATGGCCTCGATCTCAAGATCAGTTTCAACCTCTCGCCACGGCAGCTCTGGCAGCCTGAAGTGGTCGAGAAGGTTATGGGCCACCTCGAGAGCTCCGGGGTCGAACCCGGCAGCGTCGCGATCGAGATCACCGAGTCCAGCGTCATGACCGACCCCGAGCGCAGCCAGCGGATCCTGTGGGACCTGCACGCGCGCGGCGTCCGGCTGGCGATCGACGACTTCGGCACCGGCTACTCATCGCTGTCGCGCCTGAAGCACATGCCGGTCCACACGCTCAAGATCGACCGTTCCTTCGTGATGGACCTGCCGGACGACCCCGACGCCGGCAACATGGTCCACGCGGTGATCCAGCTGGCGCATTCGCTCGGGATGTCACCCCTGGCGGAGGGCATCGAGACCTCCGAGCAGTGGCAGTTCCTGCTCGACAAGGGCTGCGAACACGGCCAGGGCTACTTCTTCAGCCGCCCGATCCCGCCGGCCGAGATCCTGGCCATGTTCAAGGAGAAGGGCGCGACGATCTGGGACGTCCCCGCCCAGGCCGTCGAGTAGCCGCGTTCCCGTCAGTCGCGGAAGCCCTCGCCGCCCATCTCGACCGGCGCACCGACCAGGCTGCCGTACTCGGTCCAGGAGCCGTCATAGTTCCTGACGTTCTCGTAGCCCAGCAGCTCCTGGAGCGCGAACCAGGTGTGGGACGAACGCTCACCGATCCGGCAGTAGGCGATGACCTCCTGGTCCGGCGCGATCCCTCGGGTCTCGTAGAGCTTGCGTAGCTCCTCGGCCGACTTGAAGGTGCCGTCCTCGTTGGCCGCCTGGACCCAGGGGATGTTCACGGCTCCCCCGATGTGCCCGGGGACCTGGGACTGCTCCTGCGGGAGGTGGTCCGGTGCCAGCTTCTCGCCGCGGAACTCCTCGGGCGACCGGACGTCGATCATGCCGACCTTGTCGTTGCCGATCTTGGAGATCACCTCGTCGCGGTAGGAGCGGATCTCCTCACGGACGGGTCCGGTGACCGAGACGGATGTGGGCGCGTACGTGGGTACGTCCGTCGTCCATCCCCGATCTTCCAGCTCCCATTTCTTGCGGCCGCCGTTGAGCAGCTTCACGTTGTCGTAGCCGAGGTACTTGAGGATCCAGTACGCGTACGCGGCAAACCAGTTGTTGTTGCCGCCGTAGAGCACGACCGTCGCGTCGTCATCGACCCCGGCCTGCTGGAGCAACTCAGCCAGGCGGGCTTGGGTGATGTAGTCGCGGCCGACCTCGGCATGCAGATCGCTGGTCCAGTTCCAACCGGCGGCGCCGGGGATGTGACCCTTGTCGTAGGCGGTCGTGTCCTCATCGACGTCGATCACCCGGACCTTGGCGTCATCGAGGTGCTCGGCGAGCCAGTCGGTCTCGACCAGTGCATCGGGGTTCGCGTACTCGGACATCTCGTGCTCCTCTCTCTTGCCCCACGGAACGAATCGGGCGATATGTGGTGCTCGCAGCTGGTCCGAACGGTTGTCGGGGAGATGCGGGCGGATGGGGTCGTGTGGTTGTTCTACCGACGTTGCACCTGCAGTGTCAACCTCGAGGGTGGCCGATGGAGCCGTCTAGAAGACCCCGAGGGCGGCCTTGGCGTCTTCGGACATCATCTCCGGGGTCCAGGCGGGCCGCAGCACCATCTCGGGCGTCAGCGACGACACCCCCTCGAGCGTCGCGACCGCCTCTTGCATCTGGGCCTCGATGAGCGGGCCAATCGGGCAGCCCATCGTAGTCAAGCTGTACTCGACGTGGACCTTGCCCTCGTCGTTCGTGACCTCGTAGACCAGGCCGAGGTCGACGATGTTGATGCCCAGTTCGGGATCGACGACCACCTTCAGCGCCTCGAGGATCTGTTCCTTGGTGGCCGGGCCACCTCCGCCCTCCGGGCGTACGGCGTCGGCGGTCCCCCCATTGGTCTCCGAGGTGCCCTCGTCGGCCACGGACGGTGCCTCGACATCGGTCTGCTCAGGTTCCAGCATGTCGCCCCCTCTGGAGACTATCCTAAGGGCCAACCGACGAACCGACCGAGGGGGAACGGATGCGGGTGCTGATCGTGGACGACCATCCAGTCACGAGGGATGGTTTGCGCACCGCATTGTCGACCTCGCGCGACATCGACATCGTGGGCGAAGCCTCGACCGGCGAACAAGCGGTCGAGCTCATCCCGGAACTCACCCCGGACGTCGTGTTCATGGATGTGCGCATGCCTGGGATGGGGGGCATCGAAGCTACCCGAGCCCTGCGCGAGGTGGCACCCGACACGAAGGTCATCCTGTTCACGGTGGACGAGTCTCGGGCGGCTATCGCCGAGGCCATCCAGGCCGGCGTTTCCGGCTACCTGCTCAAGGACTCCTCCGCCGAAGAGCTCGTGAACGCGGCCCGGCTCGCCCTGGAGGGCAAGGCGGTCATCCACCCGAAGCTCACGCGGGCATTCATCGAGGAGGTCCACCTCGTCGATCGGACGCCGTCGGAAGCGCAGCTGTCCAAGCGCGAGACCGAGATCCTGCAGAAGGTCGCCTACGGTGCCACGACCAAGGTCGTCGCCCAAGAGCTTGGTATCTCGCCGCACACCGTGAAGACCCACCTCGAGCGCATCTTCGAGAAGCTCGGCGCGAACGACCGGGCACAGGCGGTCGCCATCGCGATCCGCAAGGGCCTGGTCGAGTAGGCGGCGGATGGGCCCTGGGCACGGCCAGGGTTAGTATCGACCCAGCCGTGGAAACCGAACGCTCCGAGCTCCCGAAGGTCGACGTCGCCGTGATCGGCGGCGGTACCGGCGGCTACGCGACGGCCCTGCGCGCGGCCCAACTGGGCAAACGGGTCGCGCTGGTCGAGCGCGACGAACGCCTCGGCGGGACCTGTCTGTTGCGCGGTTGCATCCCGACCAAGGCGCTCCTGCGCTCCGCGGAGGTCCTGGACGAGGTGAACCGCGCGAAGACCTGGGGCATCATCGCCTCCGGCGAACCCGACTGGGACGGGATCCTCGCGTTCCAAGCCAAGATCGTCGACAAACTCGTCAAGGGGCTCACCCACCTCGTCGACTCACGTCGGATCGAGGTGATCCGGGGTGATGCCGTCCTGGTTGCGGGCCCTGGAGTCGAGGTCGACGGGAGAACACTGGATGCCACCGACGTGGTCCTCGCCTCCGGATCGCGCCCGCGGTTGCTGCCGAACGTAACCGCTGCTGAGCGGATCCTCACCAGTGACGAGGCGCTCACGTTCCCGAGCCTGCCGGCATCGGTGGTTATCATCGGCGGCGGAGCCATCGGACTCGAGTTCGCGTCCTTCTACCGCTCGATGGGGGCCGAAGTCAGCCTGCTGGAGGCGCTTCCCCGGATCGCTCCACTGGAGGACACGGAGATCTCCGATCAGCTCTCTCGAGAGTTCCGGCGTCGCCGCATCACGGTCAAGACCGGCGCCTCGGTGAAGGACGTGACCGAAACGGCCGATGGAGTGAACGTGACCTTCGAGGTTGAGGGCGCCGAGGAGACCGCTGCTGCTGAGGTGTGCCTCGTCGCGATCGGCCGCGCTCCCGTCACCGAAGGCGCCGGGTTCGAGGCCGCCGGTGTCGAGCTCGATCGCGGGTTCGTGAAGGTAAACGACCGGCTCCAGACCACCGCGGACCACGTGTGGGCCGTCGGCGACGTCGCTGCGACGCCTATGCAGTTCGCGCACGTCGCGTTCGCCGAAGGCATCGCCGTTGCCGAGCGGATCGCCGGGACAGACGTGCCGCCGGTGGACTACGACGGCGTCCCGCGCGTGACGTTCTGCACGCCCGAGGTAGCCTCGGTCGGGCTGACCGAGGAGGCGGCTCGCGAACGCGGCTACGACGTGACGACGCAGGTCTTCAACATGCAGGGACTCGGGAAGGCGAACATCGTGGGTGAGGGGGGGATCACCAAGCTGGTCGCGGACACCGGCAGCGGGCAGATCCTCGGGGTCCACATGCTCGGCCCCCACGTGACCGATCTGATCTCCGAAGGCATGCTCATCACGAACTGGGAAGCGACGGCCGGGGAGGTGGCCGCCCTCATCCATCCGCATCCGACGCTCGGCGAGGCGATGGGTGAAGCGGCCCTTGCACTCGCGGGCAAGCCGCTCCACACGTAGGGAGGACCACTGGCGACCAGGGCGAAGGACGCGGACATCGCGGCGGCGGGGCTCGACGCCGACCGGCTCCGGCTCATGCTGCACGAGCTGAAGCTGTGCCGCTACTTCGACGAACGGATGGACGCCCTGTACCGGCAAGGGCGCCTGCCGGGCGCGATCTATTCCGGGCGGGGACAGGAGGGAACGCACATCGGTGCGGCCTCGGCGCTCGAGGCCGACGACGCGCTCCTGACGACGCACCGCGACCTCAGCGCGCAGCTCACGAAGGGCCTGGACCTCAAGCGGGTCATGGCCCAGTTCTGGGGACGCATCGACGGCTACACGCGTGGGCGGGACGGGAACAGCCACATCGGCGACTGGGCCGGGGCCCGCACGTTCGCCGTCGTGTCGATGCTGCCCGACGCCTATCCCGTCGCCGCCGGGGTGGCGCTCGCCTTCAAGCGTCGAGGAGAGCCTCACGTCGCGCTGGCGATCTGCGGCGACGGCTCGACCTCGAACGGGCGCTGGCACGAGTCGCTGAACGTGTCGGCGATCCACGACCTGCCCGTCGTGTGGGTCGTGAACAACAACCTCTACGCCTACTCGACGCCGAACCCGTTGGAGTTCAAGATCCCGACGATCGCGGAACGCTCCAGCTCCTACGGGATGCCGGGGGCACGGGTCGACGGCGCCGACGTCCTGAAGGTATACGTGGCCGCCCGCGAGGCAGTCGACCGGGCGCGGAACGGGGACGGACCGACGCTGATCGAGTCCGTCTCCTTGCGCTGGAAGGGTCACGCGGGTCACGACCCGGCCACCTACGTCGACAAGGCCCTGCTGGACGAGTACATGACCAACCGAGATCCCGTGAAGCGCTTCCAGGACCTGCTCCTGGCGGAGCGCATCGTGACCGAGGACGACGTCGCCGCGCTGGACCAGGAGGTCGAACGCGGATTCCAGGAGGGGTTCGATTTCGCGCAAGCCTCGCCCTTCCCGATCCCGGAGGACGTGGACAAGGGACTGTTCACCGACGACGGTTACTGGACGAGCGAGCCGAGCCGCGAGGGAGGAACGGGCTGATGGCCAAAGGCGCGACGGTCGACACGGGTGCAGCCGGCCACGGCGCGGAGCCGCGCGGCAAGCGCACCCCGCAGGGCGAAGCCACCTACCTCGTCGCGATCGCCGAAGGGCTCTGGGAGGAGATGGAACGGGACCCGGCGGTCTACTGCCTGGGCGAGGACATCGGGGTCTACGGCGGTGCGTTCAAGCTCACCGAGGGTTTCATCGAGCGGTTCGGCTCGGAACGCATCATGGACACGCCGATCTGCGAGGAGACGATCATGGGGATGGCGGTCGGCTCCGCGATGTCGGGCCTGCGTCCTGTCGCCGAGGTGCAGTACGCCGACTTCATCGCGAACGGGTTCGACGAGCTGGTCAACGTGGCGGGCAAGTACCACTACCGGACCGGCGTGCCGCTGCCGATGGTGGTCCGGGGGCCCTCCGGCGGCGGGGTGCGTGCCAGCAACTTCCACTCTCAGAACCCGGAGCCGTGGTTCGCCCACTCCCCCGGCTTCAAGGTGATCTGCCCGGCGTTCCCGTCGGACGCCAAGGGCTTGCTGAAGTCGGCGATCCGCGACGACAACCCCTGCATCTTCTTCGAGCACAAGTGGATCTACCGCCGGATCAAGGAGGCGGTCCCGGACGACCCGGACTTCCTGGTGCCGATCGGGAAGGCGAAGGTGCAGCTCGAGGGGACCGACTGCACGATCGTCAGCTACGGCGCGATGGTGCACCTGGCACTGGAGGCAGCCGAAGACCTGGCCGCCGACGGCATCTCAGCCGAGGTGGTAGACCTGCGGACGGTTTCGCCGCTGGACTCCGAGACCGTGATAGCCTCGGTCGCCAAGACGTCGCGCGCCCTGATCGTGTACGAGTCGCACCGGTTCCTGGGGATCGGGGCCGAGGTTGCGGCGCAGATCGCGGAGGATGCGTTCGAGCACCTCGACGCGCCGGTCATGCGCCTCGCCCCGCCGAACGTGCCCGTCCCCTTCTCTCCCCCCTTGGAGGACGCCTTCCTGCCTCAGGTTCCCGAGATCATGGCCGCGGTTCGCTCGCTGGTGGAGTGGTGAGATGACGACCTCCATCACGATGCCGCAGCTCGGAGAAACGGTGCTGGAGGGAACGATCATCCGTTGGCTCAAGCAGGTCGGCGAGACCGTCGCCGCCGACGAGCCGCTGTTCGAGATCTCGACGGACAAGGTCGACACCGAGATCCCGTCGCCGGCAGCCGGCGTCCTGTCCGCGATCCTCGTCCCCGAAGGCGAAACCGTGTCCGTCGGCACCGAGCTGGCCACGATCGACGGCAGCGTGGCGGACGCGGGCGCCGCCGCGGGCTCGGCAGATGCCACCGACGCCGATGGTGCGGACCGGTCAACGGAGGGGGCAAGGAGGCCGGTAGGCAAGGGTGCGGCGGGACGATCCGCTCCGGGTTCCACCCTTGCCGGCGGGGGTCTCCGCAGCAAGATCCTGTCGCCGATCGTTCGCAAGCTCGCCGCAGAGCACGGCGTGGATCTCAACGAGGTCGACGGGACCGGCGCCGGTGGCCGGATCACGAAAGGCGACATCGAAACGCATCTGGCCAAGGCCGACCGACCCGCGGCGCCGAAGCTGCGGGTGGTTCCCTCCGCCGACGGGGCGCGCGAAGAGATCGTCCCGCTGTCGCACATCCGCAAGCGCATCGCCAAGCACATGCACGAGAGCGTGCAGACGTCGGCGCGCGCCTGGTCGATGGTCGACGTCGACCTCGAGAACGTGGCCCGGCTCCGCGCCAGGGAGAAAGAGGCCTTCCGCGATCGGGAAGGCGTCCCCCTGACCTACATGCCGTTCCTGTCGCGGGCGGTCTGCGATGCCTTGCTCGAGTTCCCACACGTTAACGCCGAACTCCGCGGGGATGACCTCGTCGTCCGCCGGTACGTGAACCTCGGGATCGCGGTCGCCTACGAGGAAGGGCTCATCGTCCCGGTGATCGCGGATGCCGACTCGATGAACCTCGTGGGGCTCGCGCGAGCGATCGGCGACATCGCGGCCCGGGCGCGCGCCAAGCAGCTCGCCCCCGACGAGGTCCACGGGGCGACGTTCACGATCACGAACCCCGGCCCGTTCGGGTCGATCATGTCGGTCCCAATCATCAACCAGCCGAACACGGCCATCCTTTCGTTGGACGCGGTCGAGAGGCGCCCGGTGGTCGTTGACGACGCGATCGCGATCCGCCATCGGGTATACCTGTCGATGTCGTGGGACCACCGGGTCATCGACGGCGCACTCGCTTCGCAGTTCCTCGCACGCGTCAAGACGAACCTGGAGACCTGGGACTTCGCCGAGGATCTCGGATCGTGACGCCCGAGACGTGGCTCGTCCGGCCGCCGGGGCCGGTCCCCTATGACCTCGCCTTCGACGCGATGCACGATCTGGCCGCGCGGCGTGCCGACGACCTCATCCCCGACGTCCTGGTCTTGTTGGAGCATCCTCCCGTCTATACGGCCGGGCGCCGGTCCGACCCGGCTCACGTGCGTTGGACTGAGGAACAGATGCGGGCGCGCGGTGCGGCCCTCCGAAACGTGGACCGCGGCGGAAGCCTCACTTTCCACGGGCCCGGACAGCTCGTCAGCTACCCGATCGTGAAGCTGGACTCGCGGCTCGACGTGATCCCGCACCTACGGCGGATGGAGGACGTCGTGATCCGGGTCGGAGCCGACCTCGGCCTGCCACTCACCCGCGACGCCCGGCAGACCGGCGTGTGGGCGGGGCCGGCGAAGGTGTGCGCGATCGGCGTGCGGCTTTCCGCCGCGAAGGTGACGCTCCACGGGTTCGGACTCAACTGCTCGACCGATCTGTCGTGGTTCGACGCGATCGTCCCTTGCGGTCTTGCCGACCGTTCCGTCGCCTCGCTGAGCACTCTGGCCGGGCGGGCGGTCTCGGTTGCTGAGGTGGCCCCACTCGCCGAGCGTCACGCCGCCGAGGTGTTCGGGACCACCCTGGTTCCGGCCCCACGCGATATCGGCGACGAGTTCGATGCGCCCGCCGTAGCCGCGGAATGCTAGCCGACGTCTCCGGATCCCCCGAGGAGTTCCTCGACGCGTTCCCGGAGCTGCAGCGTGATCTCCGGGGCCCTGCGTAGCCGCTCGCTCGGCGCATCCACACGCTCGACCGCGATCGCTTGCCCGATGGACACTCGGACCGGATAGCGCTTCGGCAACGGCCGGTTGCGCGGCCACGCGTGTCCCGAGCCGATGATGGCGGCCGGGACGAGCGGCACCCCGCGGGCCAGCGCGAGCCAGGCCGCTCCCGGAAGGAACGGGAGGAGTTCGTGGGCCGCACGCGTTCCTTCGGGCCACATCGCCAGCGCGTGTCCCTTGTCCAGCGCCGCCAAGGAGATCTCCACAGCACGCCGGTCCCACCGATCGCGGTCCACGGGGAACGCCCCCATCTCGTGGAAGAGCTGCGAGACGAGCCGGGAGATGAAGATCTCCTTCTTCCCCATCACCACGAGCGGACGATGCGCAGCCACGATGGTGACGACGACGTCGATCGCGCTGTCGTGGTTGAGACACAGGATGACCGGACCGCGCCCCGGCAGGTTCTCCCGACCGTCGACCCGGAGCCGGAACAACCAGCGCGCGGTCGGCTCGGCGAGGCCGCGGACCATCGACTGGTAACGCCCCATGCCCGCCGGGATGGCCACCGGCGGTCCCCGCATGGCGGAGCGGGATCGGGCCGCCAGCTCCACCAGATCGCCGACCGTCACCGGCAGGGCGGCATCGGGGAGGTCAACCCCGAGTTCCTCCTGCGCTGCGGCAGCGAACTCGACGAACGACAGCGAGTCGAACCCGATCTCATCCAGCCTGACTTCGGGGTCGATGGGGGCGTCGGCCGCCGCGAACCGGGCCACGAGCAGCTCGATCTCCTCTGCGGATGTGTGCTCAACGCGCATGACGCCGTTCAGCCTAAACCAGCTGTTTTCATGTTGGGCTTCATCCTGAGACGCCGGACGCTTCATAATCAGGGTTGGAACCGGAGCGAAGGGGGTTCACGCATGCCCGACCGCCGCCGGGGGCGGCACGACCAACCTGTGGTCAAGCACGACCTCGTGACGCCTGAGCAGGAGCGGCTCCAGGAGCTCGTCCAGGCGCTCGACGCGATCGTCTGGGAAGCCGAGCCGGCGGACCTGCGCTTCACTTTCCTGTCCCGGCGCGCAGAGGACATGCTCGGCTACCCGATCGAACGCTGGCTGGCCGAGCCGGGCCTGTTCGCGAGCCGACTCCACCCCGACGACCGCGAACGGGTCCTCGACGGCTATCGAGCGGCGGTGAACCAAGGCAACGACCACTCCTTGGAGTACCGCGTCCTGGCGTCAGACGACCACGTGGTATGGCTCCGCGACCGGATCCACGTCGCGCGCGACTCGAAGGGACGAGCTCTGGCGCTGCGCGGGGTGATGGTCGACAGCACCCGCCGGAAGGAAGCCGAGGACCGCCTCCGCGAGAGCGAGGACCGCTACCGACGCCTGGTCCACCTCTCCCCCGACGCCATCATGGTCCACAGCGAGGGGAAGTTGGTATTCGCGAACGTTGCGGCCGCACGATTGCTCGGCGCCGACACACCGGAGATGCTCGTGGGGATGTCGGCTCTGGACATCGTGCATCCCGACTATCACGACGTCGTGGCCAAGCGCATGCGCCAAGAGGAAGAGGGGACCGCGGTGGCCCTCCTCGAAGAACGCTTCATCCGCCTGGACGGAGCGCTCCTCGACGTCGAGGTGGCAGGGATCCCGTTCAACTACCAGGGGAGGCCCGCAGGCCAGATCGTCGTGCGAGACATCACCTCGCGTAAGGAGACGGAGCGACAGCTCCAAGCGACCGAGTCCCGCTATCGGGCGCTGGTCGAGCAGATCCCCGCGATCCTGTACCTCGTGTCGCTCGGTCCCGAGAAGACGATGTACGTCGGTCCGCAGATCGAGGCGATCCTGGGCATCTCGCAGATGGAGTACCTCGGCAGGTCGGTGGTTTGGTTCGAGGCGCTGCACCCAGAGGATCGAGAGCGGGCGACCAGCGAGTGGGAGACCTTCGTCCAGAACGCGAGCGGCGCCCGGAGCTCCGACTACCGGATGATCGACCGCGACGGTCGGACGGTGTGGATCCACGACCGGTCGATCGTGATCGCCCAAGAAGACGGACGCCCGTCGGTCGTGCAGGGCATCATGTTCGACGTCACCGAGCAGAAGCAGGCAGAACTGCAGCTCCGGAGCCGGGACGCGATCCTGGAAGCGGTCGACCTCGCCGCCGAACGGTTCCTGCGCGCGCCGGAATGGACCGAGGTGATCGATGAGGTCCTGGAGGCGCTCGGCACCGCTGCCGATGCAGGCCGCGTGACGCTCTCCGAGCTCCACCGGGACGAGGACGATGTCCTTCGCGGCTCGGTCCGCCACGAATGGACCGCGCGCGGCATTCCGTCGCAGCGGGACCGCCCTGCGTTCCAGGAGGCACCGCTCGAGCAGGCCGGGTGGCAACGATGGGTGGACGTCCTGGACAGCGGTGAGGTGATCCACGGACCGACCTGGGTGTTCCCGGACGGCGAACGGGAGATGCTCGAACAGGAAGGCGTCCGGTCGACGCTCGCGGTCGGCATCTTCGTGGAGGGCGTTCGCTGGGGTTCGATCTCGGTGGACGACTGCACGAACGAGCGGGACTGGTCCGCGGCCGAGATCGACGCGCTCAAGGCGGCCGCCGAGACGCTGGGGGCGGCGGTGCAGCGCAAGCGCACCGAAGAAGCGCTCCAGGCCGCCGAAGCGAAGTACCGGGCGCTCGTCGAGCAGATCCCGGCCGTCCTGTATATCGACGAGCCGGGCGCGGAGGACCAAACGATCTACATCAGCCCGCAGGTCGAACCGATCCTCGGACTGGCGGCCGAGGACTGGCTCTCGAACCACAGCCTCTGGTACGAGCACCTGCACCCGGACGACCGCGATGCCGCGTGGCGCACGTACCGCAAGGGCGTCGCCAACGGCCGGCCGTTCAGCTATGAGTACCGGCTCGTCACACCGCGCGGGACGATCTGGGTTCGCGACGACGCGGTCGTGCTCCCGCAGGAAGAGGGTCCACCCCTCGTCCAGGGCGTGATGTTCGACGTCACCGAGGAGAAACTCGCGGAGGAGGCGCTCCTGGAGAGCGAGCGCCGGGAGCGCGAGGCCGCGAAACAGCTGCGCGCACTCGACGCGATGAAGAATACCTTTCTTGCGGCGGTCTCCCACGAACTCCGCAGCCCCCTGACGGCGGTGCTCGGGCTGGCGTTGACCCTCGAACAGCAGGAACTCGCCCAGGACGAGCAGCGAGACCTCCTGCAGCGCCTCGCGTCCAACGCCCGCAAGCTGGATCGGCTGCTGACGGACCTCCTGGACATCGACCGTCTCGCTCGCGGCACGGTCACCCCTCAACTCCACACGACCGACGTCGGTGCGCTGGCGCGGCGGACCATACAGGCAGCCGACTACCTCGGTGATCGCCCGATCCACGTGGAGGCGTCGCCGGTCGTCGCTTACGTCGATGCGGCCAAGGTCGAGCGCATCGTCGAGAACCTCCTGGTCAACACCGCGCGCCACACTACCGAGGACACCAACGTCTACGTCCGGGTCAGTGAGGACGACGAGGGCGTGCTGATCGTGGTTGAGGACGACGGCCCGGGGGTTCCCGAAGAGATCCGCGAAGCCATCTTCGAGCCGTTCCGCCAGGGACCGACACTCTCGGGCCATGCCCCGGGCACCGGGATCGGGCTCTCGCTGGTGCAGCAGTTCGCCCAGCTGCACGGCGGCCGGGCATGGGTCGAGGAGCGGCCGGGCGGTGGCGCATCGTTCCGCGTCCACCTCCCGCAGCCCCCCGGCGGGAACGGCCAGCGCGACTAGACTCGGTTCCGATGGTGCAGCGCGACCACAACCCGCACAAGAGACGTCTCTATCTGCCGCTGAACCCGACCGGCGCGGCGGTGGCGCCGGAGCCCACCGCGTCACGCGGAAGCGGGTGCGCGCAGCCGGCCGGTCCGACCGGTCCCCGGCCCGAGTGGCTCAAGGTCCGCGCGAAGCTCGGCCCCAACTACGCCGACCTCAAGCACCTCATGCGCGGCCTGGATCTGCACACGGTCTGCGAAGAGGCATCGTGTCCGAACATCTACGAGTGCTGGGAGAACCGGGAGGCCACCTTCCTGGTACTCGGGGACCTGTGCACGCGCCGCTGCGGGTTCTGTGACGTGCAGACCGCCAGGCCGCTGGCCGTGGATCCGGATGAGCCGCAACGGGTCGCTGATGCGGTCCGCGAGATGAACCTGCGATACGTCGTGCTCACCGGGGTCGCGCGCGACGATCTACCCGACAACGGAGCCGATGTGTGGGCCGCGTGCATCCGAGCGGTCCGAGACACGCTGCCCGGATGCCGGGTCGAGGTCCTGCCGACCGACTTCCGCGGGATCCGCGAGCACATCGCGACCGTGATCCACGCCGAACCCGACGTGTTCGCGCACAACCTCGAGACGATCCGGCGGCTGCATCCGAAGATCCGGCCGGCGTTCGACTACGACCGCACGCTGGAGACGCTGCGGATCGCCAAGGAGGTCCGCCCCGGTCAGACCACGAAGTCGAACCTCATCCTGGGGATGGGCGAGGAACCGGGCGAGGTGCGCGGCGCGATGCGCGACCTGCGCAACGCCGGCTGCGACATCCTGACGATCGGCCAGTACCTGCAACCGACGACGATGCACCTGCCCGTCGACCGCTGGGTGCCGCCGGAGGAATTCGACCGGCTGGCCGAGGAGGGTCGCGAACTTGGCTTCGCCCACGTCGAGGCCGGGCCGCTGGTCCGCTCGTCCTACCGCGCGGGACGCCAGTTCGCCTCCGCACAGGCCGTGATCTCGGACGCGGCAACCGCGTCGATCTGATCTGAGGTATGAGGAGCCGGCCTGTAAGCCGGATCCTGTGCGACCGCCTCGCGGCGGCCCGGCGACCATCTCTCTCGACGCCCGCGCGAACGCGGACGCAGCGGGCCCGAAGGCCTCGTGCGGCCTACCCGCGAGCATCGGACGGGCCGTCCTCGAACGCTCGCCTACTTGGCCTTGCTCCGGGTGGGGCTTGCCGAGCCGGCACGGTCACCCGCGCCGCTGGTGAGCTCTTACCTCACCGTTTCACCCTTACCGCGCCGCGAGGCGCGGCGGTCTGCTCTCTGTTGCGCTTCCGCGAGGTCACCCCCGCCTGGGGATTCCCCAGCACCCTGCCCTGTGGAGTCCGGACTTTCCTCGAACGGCGCGAACGCCGCCCGCGGCCGCCCGGCCGGCTCCTCATGCCGTCCACTCTAGCGCTCTCGCGCGAACCGGGCGTCAGCGGTGTCGCGCGAGCCACGTGTCGACGCCGATGTTCGCGAGGCGGTCCGCCTCGGTATTGAACTCGCGTCGAACGTGCGTGTAAGTGATCCGGCTGAAACGTGATGCCACGGCCAGTGCCTCAGCGTAGAGCGGCTTGAGGTTCGGGTGCTTCACGCGGTAGCGGCCGTTCATCTGCTCGACCAGCAAGTTGGAATCCGACTTGACCGCGACCTGGGTGGCACCCAGCTCCGCTGCGCGCTCGAGCCCCGCGATCATCGCCCGGTACTCGGCGACGTTGTTGGTCGTCTCCCCGATGCCTTCGGCGACCTCGGCGAGGACCTCGCCGTCCTCGGTGACCACGACCGCTCCGATCCCGGCGGGACCGGGATTGCCGCGCGCCGCGCCGTCGCAGGAGACGATTAGGTGACCAGGATCCGACGGCAGGTCGGACACCTCTTCACACCTTCGGCTTTCTTGAGCCTGTCCAGATCCAGCGGCGAGAGCTTCTCGTGGCAGCCCTGGCAGACGCCATCGACCAGGGCCGCGGCGCCGACGCCGTGCTTGCTCCCCCGCAGATCGTCGTAGAGCTCCACCAGCTCCTCGTCGATCGCGCCGGCGAGCGACTCACGTTCGGCGATCTTGGCGGCGAGTCGCTCCTCGACCTGCGTGAGCTCGGTCACCGCGCCGCCGCCGATGCGCTCCTGCTCCTCGCGCGCGGCGGTCAGGGCCTGTTCCGCGCCCGCGATCTCGCCGTCCAGCTCCTCGCGCCGTACCATCAGCTCCAGGACCTCGTCCTCGATCCTTGAGATCCGCTCCTCCAGGTTCTTGATCTCGGCCTGGAGCGCCGACAGCTCGCGCGTGTTCATGATGCTGCCGTCGTACATCCGCGCCTTCTCAGCCGCGACCTTCTGCCCCATCGCGTCGTCGTCGTACTCGAGGCGCTTCTGGTTCGTGGCCAGTTCGTCGAGCGTGAGCCGCAAGTCGCCCACACGCTGCTCTGCCACAAGGGCACGCTCGTGGGCGGCCTGGACCTCCGCGCCCGCTTCCAGCTCGGCCTTGCGCTTGCGGAGGTGTTCGATCTCCGAATCGATCGACTGCAGGTCCAAGAGGCGTGGTTCGTTCATCGCGGCTCCTCGGCGAACGGGTCGCGCGACAGGTCCATCGTCTCTCCGTCGGCTCCGGCGGGTTGCTCGAACGGGTCCGGGCTGTCGTTCAGCGCGAGATCCTCCGACGTTGCCCTGTTCCCCTCATCGTCGTCGGTAGCGTCGGTTCCCGTCCGCGACCGGAACGGGTCGGTATCCGTCGTAGCCACCGCGACCTCGAACGCCCCCGAGGGCGGTGCGAGCGCCGTGGCCAGGGCCTCGACCCACGGCCATTCGGTCCCGTGGTGACCGGCGTCGATGACCGCGATCCCGGCCGCTTCGGCCTCGAGCGCTTGGTGGTGCTTCACGTCGCCTGTGACCAGCGCATCGGCCCTCGCTGCCGCCGCGGCGCCGATCAACGATACTCCTGAGCCCCCACACACCGCCAGGCGACGGACCGTGCGAGCCGGGTCACCGACCATGCGCGCGTCTGCACCGAGCGCCTCCCTGCATCGCTCGGCGAGGACGCCGGCGTCGATCGGGCTGGACAGCTCTCCGATCCGCCCGAGTCCGATGCCGCCGCTTCCACCCGCTGCCTCGAGCGCGATCACCTCGTAAGCCGGCTCCTCGTACGGATGGGCATCGACCAACGCGGCCACCACGGCCTCGACGCGTTCGCGAGGCACGAGCATCTCGAAGCGGACCTCCTCGACCTCGTTCACGACCTGCTTCTTCCCCTTCGCGGGATCGGCCGCGACACTCGGGCGGAACGTTCCCGTCCCCGCCGCGCGGAACGAACACACGTCGTACTCCCCGATCGAGCCGGCGCCCGCGAGCGACATCGCCTCCAGCAACGGATGCGCGTGCTCCTCCGGTACGAAGGTGACGATCTTGGCCCTCGCACCTGCTGTCGGCTGCAGCGGCTCCCGCCGCTCCCCCATCCCAAGCCGGTCGGCCAGCGCATCCGAGACGCCCGGCGAGGCGACATCGGCGTTCGTGTGACACGCGAAGACGGAAACTCCCCCGGCCAGCGCCTCGGCAACCGCCGCCGCGACCGGCTCCCCGACGTCCACGCGGGACAGCGGCTCGAACACGAGCGGATGATGGGTGATCAAGAGCTGGGCGTCGCGTTCGCGGGCCTCGCGGATCGTCTCGAGGGTCGGGTCCAGCGCCACCGACACGCGTCCAACCTTCGCGGTGCGGTCGCCGACCTGCAGCCCCGGGTTGTCCCACGGCTCGGCCCAAGACGGCGGGTAGCGCCGGTCCAGCAGGTCGATGAGGTCGCCGACGGTCGTCACGGTTCCAGAAGGTTCCCACATCCAGGCGAGCGTCGGAAAGCCGGCAGGTCGCCCCG
>CAZXFL010000025.1:0-23726 GCA_964640385.1 uncultured Actinomycetes bacterium | reverse complement strand
TCCCGAGGCCGTACCTGGCCGCCAAGGCCTTGACGGCGAAGTGTTCGGAGTTCACCAACTCGCCGTGCGCCTCGACGATCTGACCTGGGAAGAAGTCGCGCTCGGTTTTGCACCGCCCGCCGACCGACGCGTTGGCCTCGTAGATCGTCGACTTGATCCCTCTGTCGACCCAAAGCTTTTGCGCGGTCCTCAGTCCGGCAAGGCCGCCGCCGATGATGGCGATACGGGGAGCGGCCGTCGCCGCGTTCGCGCGGGCCGCCTGCAGGATCGTGGAACCGCCGACCGATAGCGCCGCGAGGCCGGCTGCCGCGGCCCCCGCCCCTTTGAAGAACGTCCTGCGGTCGACGCGTGTGCCCGAGCCGAGACGGTTGAGATCCTCCAGCGCCGCCCATGCCGCGAGGCGATCCTGTTCTGTGCCGCGCTCGCGCAACCGCGCCGCGGCCTCGTTGTAGTCCTCGACCACGGGTTGGGAGGTGGCGACATGCTCCGCCAGGCGCTCGGCTCGCATCTCGAAGACCTCGTCGATGGGAGCACCCGTCTCTCGCGACTCTTGGACCGTCGCATCGGCCTCGCGCACTATCTGATTGATCTTCTTCACGCCTCTACCTCCCGTTCGAATCCGAATCTAGGCACCTGCTACGAGGGCAAGCCTCGTCTGATCGGGGACGCAGAACAAGGCTCGGAAAGTGACAAAGTGACGATAGAAATGGCACATACCCGACGGTGTCGCCTCTGCTCAAGGTCGAGTCCCGCCTCCTGGCCCGCCGCGCACAACAGCACATGTATGTGGCTGAACCTGGCGGACGACTAGTTCCGTCCCGGCCTCGATGGTGGGTGCCCACTTTTGCGTATTCGGCACTATGGTGCTATCCACGCTCTATGGAAGGCGCTGGTAAGCGAGGAGATCGAATCGCAGTGGGCGATCCGTCAAAGGCCTCCGAAGAACCGTCCCGCCCTTCAGGCGCGGAGGAACAATTTCGCGCGCTTGTCGAGCAGGTGCCAGCGATCCTCTACGTCGACAGGCCCCTGGAAGGGGTTGACGCCGTCTACGTGAGTCCGCAAGTCGAACGGATCCTCGGGATCTCGGCGCGCGAGTGGACGGACCCTGACGTGGACCCCTGGGCGACTCACCTGCACCCCGACGATCAGGAGAGGGTCCTGGCCCAATACGCCGACTTCCTCAAGGGCGGTCCCGACATGGACGACTACCGAATGGTAAGACCGGACGGCCGCACCGTGTGGATCCGCGACCGATCTCAAACTATTCGAAACAACGCGGGGGAAGTGACCTACGAACACGGCGTCATGATGGACGTAACCGAGCTCAAGCAGGCTCACGCCTTGGTTCAGCAACAGGTCGACATGCTCGAAAGAGTTGACGCGGTGGGTCGCAAGTTCGCCAACTTGGCTCTTCGTGGCGCGGACATGAAATTCCTTCTCCAGGCCCTTGCCGACATAGGACGGAACCCGGTCGTACTGGAGGACGCCGCGCATCAACTGATCGAGTTCGCCGTCCACGGAACTGGGTTCGGCGACGTGCTGACCACGTGGGGCGCGCACTCCCGCAACGGCCACGAGGACGAGCGAAGGGGAATCGTTCTTCGTGAAGAAGGCGACACGCCCTGTCTCTGGGTTCCCATCTGGCTTCGAGACGAACTTTGGGGTCGCCTTCACCTGCTCGAAATGGACACTCTACTCGATGAAATCGATCGCCTGGCTTTGGACCGTGCCGCCGCAGCGATCGGCATGTCCCTTCTCTCGGAGCGGGACGCGTCGAGCATGACCGACCGAGCAGGAGGCGCGCTACTGTCGGACATCCTCCGTGGCAGGTACTCCAGCGCCGAGGAAGTGCTGCGCCGCGCCCAGGGCTTGGGGGCAGATCTCCAACACTGCGTGCTCTTTGCCCTGGTGGTGGAGCCGCGGGTATCGGCCGAAAGAAGAGCCAGCCGGGGGCTGAGCGAAGGAGACCGGCAGCGGGTCACGACACAGATCGTCAAGCAAACCCGGGGGACAATCACCGGCGCGGGGCTCGCCGGACTGGTAGCCCCCGAAGGCGATAGGGCGATCGCGATCGTGGGCATGCCGTCGAAGGTCAACTCTCGGACTGCAATGGATGACCTCGGGGACAAGATCTGCGCGCAGGTAGCGGAATCGATTGATCAGCTGTCGGTGGTGGTCGGAGTCAGCGATGAAGCGGAAGTTACCTCTCTAGGCCGCGCACTCGAGTCGGCGGGAGAGGCGGCCTCCTACGGAGCGCGAACTACCGCGGGGGCCAACGTAGTCCACTTCCGCGACCTCGGCGTTCAGCATCTGCTGGCTCTTCTTTCGGAAGGTCCGGAACTTGCCCGCTTCGTTGAGTCGGAGCTCTCACCTTTGCTCAAGCATGACGCGAAGAGCCGGACACCTCTCCTTCCGACGCTTCGCGTGATACTCGAGAATGGCGGCCGCAAACAGCCATCCGCCCGAGCATTGCACATCGAAAGAAGGACGATATACCACCGGATCGACCGGATAGAACAACTCCTCGCCCGGGACTTGGATGATCACGAGACTCGCGTCAAACTGGAGGTCGCCTTGAGTGGCTTGAGCTTGCTTCAGGTCAGAACCAAGCGACACGGCGGGGGGCGGTTCGATGATCCGATGGGACGGTTGCGGTGAAGCAACCATGCGCCGGCCGAAATCCGGCTGCTTGGACCTGAGCGTCAGGTCGGTAGCTTCTTCGATGTCCCGCCCGGGCCGCAGGAGTTCTAGCCCTGACCGTGGACGCCCCGGCGTAGTGGATGGTTCCAGCCTTAGCGCGATGGGGGCAGAGGAAGCTTGGCCGCATAGCGGAGGAGGTGATCCAGCGGACCTACTCCAACTCCACATTTCGTACCATGAGTGCCACCCAGGTCGAAGGGGGCCGTCGGTATCCGAATCCGTACCGGTGTCCCTTCCATGCCGCCGATTATCGCGGTATTTAGTGCCAAGTCACCGTTATCCGGTGCGAAGATGCGAGATATGCCCCTCTTACCGGATGGTGACGGGGTCCCCCTCATCGGTCCACCTCTTGTGAGACTCGGACCTCATTCTCCATCCTCCACCGACGAGCGAACGCTGCCGGCGTGAGGTAGGCAAGCGACTGGTGGGGCCGGTAGGTGTTGTAGTCGACCCGCCAGTCATCGATCAGGATCTGTGCTTCAAGCACCGAGTCGATCACCTCTCCGTTGAGCAGCTCCCTTCGCTGCTTGTCGTTGTAGCTCTCGACGTATGCATTCTGCCACGGTGAGCCGGGCTCGATGAACAGGGTGCGTGATCCGGTGCGCTCACACCACCGCCGGATGGCATCGGCGATGAATTCTGGACCGTTATCGCAGCGGACGAACTTAGGTGCGCCCCGGCGGGCCACGATCTGCTCCAGGACCGCTACCACGCCCTTGGCCGTGATCGAGCGAGCCACGAACCCCGCCAAGGACTCGCGGGTGAACTCTTCGGTGATGTTGAGGACCTTGATCTTGCGCCCCCTCGTGATGTCGTCGAACAGAAAGTCCATCGCCCAGACGTGGTTGGGGTGGGCTGCTGCGACGTGTCCTGGTGCATGGCGGCCGCGCCGCCGGCGCTTCTTCTTGCGCGGGACCTGCAGGTGCTCCTGGCGCCAGATGCGCCTGACCCGCTTGCGGTTGACCTTCCAGCCCTCGCGGCACAGGATCGCGTGCTGCTTCTTGTAGCCAAGGCGCGAGTCACGCTGGGCGAGCTCGTGCAGGCGCCGGCGCAGGTGCTCCTCGTCCGCAACGATCGTCCGCCGGTGACGCTGGGAGGAGCGGTGCTGGCCCAGCAGGGCGCATGCCCTTCTCTCTGATGCCCCGAAGCGATCTTGCAGGCGATGGACCGCCTGTCGACGTCGTTCGGGGCCTACCAATTTCCCCGGGACACGTCCTTGAGCATGTCGATGTCAAGAGCCTGGTTGGCCACCAGCTTCTTGAGGCGGCCGTTCTCCTTGCGCAGGTTCTTCAGCTCGACGACCTCTTCGCGCCGCATCCCTTGGTACTGCTTTTGCCAGCGGTGGTAGGTCTGCACCGAGATCTCCAGGGCCCTGGTGACCTCGGAGAGCTCCCTACCCTCGGCGAGCATCCGCTCGCCTTCACGCAGCTTGCGGATCACCTGCTCGGGTGTGTTCCTCGTTCGCTTCATGCGACTCACCTCCTGCCCTTTCGGGCCTCGTGAGTCTCACATGGGGTGGACCAGTTTCAGGGGACCCGGTTACCTAGGAGGCGGTCTGGAAGAACTCCCAGACGTCCTTCCATTGGGAATCGACGTCGGGGGAGAGAGGAGCCAGCTCGGTCATCTTCTCGATGTCCGCCTCGGTCGCGACGGTGCTCCTGAGGCCCGGCAGCAGGATCGAGTAGGACTCGCCGCTGCCGACCACCAGTTTCTCCGGGTCGAGCTGCTTCTGCGGCGGGATGTACCCGTTCCACTGGAAGTTCACCATCGCGTTGTCGAAGTCGAGCATGAAGTTCAGGAAGTGGTGCGCCAGTACCGGGTTCTTCCCGCTCCCCAGGATCGTGAACGTGTCGTTGCCGGCCGGGCCTTTCTCGGAGGGCGTCCAGTAGCGGAGCACGTCCTTGTCGACGGTTCCCTCCGGGAAGTACCACTTCGATGCGATGAAGTCGCCCGACCAACCGTGGTGGATGAGCGATTCGCCTTGGGGCAGGTCGGAGTAGCCGCTGACGTCGGCCTTCACGTTCAGCCTCTCGACCGCTTCGATGAGGCTCTGCTGCGCCTTCTGGAGGTTGGTGGCTCTCGCGGCCGCGTCGTCGGTGTTGATGTCCGTGATGCCGTTCTTGAGGAGCGCCGCGGCGATCGACTCACGGTAGTCGTCGAGGAGGTGGATCTTGCCCGTCCATTTCTCGTCCCACAGCAGGTCCCATTCGTTCTCGAGACCGGCGACGTATTCCTCCGACGGGCCTCCCTCGTCGATCCGCCACGCGACGCCGGAGGTGTAGGTCGTGTACGGAACCGAGTACTGGGCGCCCACGTCGTAGTACGGCTGGCCTTCGGACGCTCCCTGGAACCGGTCCCAGGCATTGGCGAGGTTCGGGACGTAACTGTGGTTGAGGGGCCGCAGGAGGCCGGAGGCGGCGAGCTTGCCGAGCACGTCGATATCGGCGATCCACACGTCGTAGGTCTGGTCGCTGGTCGTCAGGGTCCCGACGGCCTCGGTCATCGTGTTGAACGTGTTGACGTTGACCTTTACGCCGTACTGCTCCTCGAACATCCCGACGACGCGCGGGTTGATGTACTCCTCCCAGTTATAGATCTCCAACGGGCCGGATTCAGGCTGTAGCCCGTCTTGGATCGCCAGGTTGTCGTAGGAGGGAAGGCGAACCGGCGAGTTCGGGCGCGCCGGCGCGGCGGTGGGCCCGGTTGGCTCGTCTGGTCGGGGGCAGGCGGCCAGGAAGGCGCTGAGCAGTGGCACGCTGGCCGCCGCAAGTCCCGTCCGCTTGATGAACGTCCGCCGGTCGATCGGGGCGAACGGGTACTTCCGGCCGCCCTCGCGTGGGTGAGAGGTCATCCCTAGTCTCCTTCGCTGTCCGGTGTTCGCTGCCGCCTACCGGTCCTGTTCGCTGCGTGGATCGTCCGCGGTGCTTCGGGCATCGCAAACGATACCGGTTCTCACCCCTTCGAGTTCGTCAGCTCAGGTTGCCAGCGTAGCTGAGGCTTGCGGGCCGCCTCGGTCTCGTCGATGCGTCGGACGGGAGTGGTGACCGGTGCCCGCTTGATCGCATCGGGATCCTCATGGGCCTCTGCCGCGATGGCCAGGAGCGCATCGGCGAACGCGTCGATCGTCTCGATGGACTCGGTCTCGGTCGGCTCGATCAGCATGCCCTCCTCCACCGACAGCGGGAAGTAGATCGTCGGCGGGTGGAACCCATGGTCGAGCAGCGCCTTCGCGATGTCGAACGCGCGGATCCCCGACTCTCGCTTGATGCTCGCTGCGGACGCCACGAACTCGTGCATGCACGGCCGGTCGAACGGGATGTCGAAGGCGTGCCCGAGGCGGGCCTTCAGGTAGTTCGCCGCGAGGACGGCGTCGTCGGTCACCTCTCGCAGCCCCGGACCTCCATGCGTGCGGATGTACGCGTAGGCGCGCAGCAGGATGCCGGCGTTCCCGTGGAAGCCGCTCATCCGGCCGATCGCGGTGGGGCGTTCGCCCGGGCGCTCGAACCGGTACCCGTTCGCGTCGGCGAGGACCCGCGGCGCAGGGAGGTACGGCGCCAGTCGTTCGCCGACGGCGACCGGCCCGGCGCCCGGGCCGCCCCCGCCGTGGGGCGTCGAGAAGGTCTTGTGCAGGTTGAAGTGCATCGCGTCGAATCCTGCGGGACCCGGCTTGAACCGGCCCATGATCGCGTTCAGGTTCGCCCCGTCCATATAGGCAAGCGCGCCTGCGGCATGGGTGGCGTCCAGCAGTTCGACGATGCCGCTCTCGAAGAGCCCGTAGGTCGACGGGTTGGTGAGCATCACCGCGGCCGTCCGCGGACCGAGCGCTTCGCGCAATGCTCCGAGGTCCACACTTCCGTCGGCAGCCGATGGGATCGTGATGGTGGTGAATCCGACCATGGAGGCCGTCGCGGGATTGGTGCCATGCGCCGAGTCCGGCACGATCACCTCGGTCCGGTCCTCGTCGCCCCGGTCCCGGTGGTAGGCGCGGATCATGAGCATCGCGGTCAGTTCGCCGTGCGCCCCGGCGGCCGGCTGCAGCGTCGCGGCCTCGAACCCGCCGATCTCGCAGAGGAACCCTTCCAATCCGTGCAGCATCTGCAGCGTTCCCTGCGCCAGTTCCTCGGGTGCGAGCGGATGGAGTCGGGCGAATCCCGGCAGCCGCGCGGCGTGTTCGTTCAGCTTGGGGTTGTACTTCATCGTGCAGGAGCCCAGTGGGTAGAAGCCGGTGTCGATGCTGTAGTTGAGCTGCGAAAGCCGGGTGAAGTGGCGGACGACCTGCGGCTCGGAGAGTTCGGGCAGCGCGGCCGGCCTCCGTCGTCGGTACGTTTCCGGGATCATGGTCTCGATGTTGCCGTCGGCCCGCGCGACGTTCTCGCCGCCCCGTCCCGGCTTGGACAGGTCGAAGATCGTCGGCTCCAGTTCGCCTTCGCGCGTCATGCGGCAACCTCCGCCAGCGACTCGGTTACCGCCGCCGCGAACGCCGCGACATCGTCGGAGGTCGTCATCTCCGTCGTGCAGAGCAGGAGTGAGTCGCGGTAGCGATCGTCGCCGGTCGCCGGTCCCAGTCGGAGGCCGGCAAGGAATCCCCGCCGGCGCAGGTCGGCGTGCAGGCGCTCGGCGTCGGGCACGTCGATCGCGAACTCGTTCAGGTACGGGCCTGCGTGGGTCCGGCGAAGCCCGGCCGTCGTCAGCGTCTCCTCGAGCTCGTGCGCGCGCTCGGCGCCCTGGGCGGCCACGCTCCGCAAGCCGTCCGGTCCGACCGTCGCGACGTACACGGTCGCCGCGAGTGCACACAGCGCTTGGTTCGTGCAGATGTTGCTGGCCGCCTTCTCCCGGCGGATGTCCTGCTCGCGGGCGCGCATCGTCATCACGTAGCACGGCCGACCCTCCGTATCGCGCGCGCTCCCGACGAGGCGGCCAGGGATCTGGCGCGCGAGCTTCTGGGTCGCGGCCAGGATACCCAGGTAGGGGCCGCCGAACTGCAACGGGATGCCGAGCGGTTGGCCCTCGGCGGTTGCGATGTCGGCGCCGACCTCGCCGGGCGGGGCCAGCAGCATCAACGAGGTGGGTTCCACCACCGCGGCGAACAGAGCACCGGCATCGTGCGCGCGCGCGGCGACATCCGCCATGGGCTCGAGGATGCCGAAGAAGTTAGGGTTCGCGAGCATGACGCCCGCGACCGGGTCGCCTTCCGTCAGGGTGCGTTGCAGCGCCGCCAGATCCGTCGCGCCGTCGTCCGCCAGGGGCATGACCTCGAGCACGAACCGGTCCGCGAAGTACGTCTCGATGACCTCGCGCACGTTGGGGTGCACGCCCTCGCTGACGAGGATGCGCCCTCGGTGCGTCGCCCGAAGCATCATGAGCGCCGCCTCGGCGGCGGCGGAGGCTCCGTCGTAATGCGATGCGGACACGACATCCATGCCGGTGAGTTCGGCGATCAACGATTGGTACTCATAGATCGTCTGCAAGGTCCCCTGGCTCACCTCGGGCTGGTACGGCGTGTAGGCCGTCATGAACTCGCCGCGCCGGATGATTTCGTCCACGGCCGCGGGGATGTGGTGCCGGTACGTGCCGGCTCCGAGGAAGCTGATGAGGCCGACCTCGTTCCGTTCCGACAACCGTTCGAGGGCCGGCATCAGGACCTGCTCCGGCTCGCCTGCCGGGAGCGCGAGTCCGTCGGCCCGGACCGCCGCCGGGATGTCGGCGAACAACGCGTCGACGGTGTCCACGCCGATGGCAGCGAGCATACGCTCGCGGTCGGCGTCGGTGTGGGGTCCGTAGGGCACCTACGCCTCCGCCGCGATCATGGCCCGGTACGCGTTCGCATCCTTCAACGATCCGACCTGCACGGGGTCGGCCAGGGTGATCCGCACCATCCAGCCTTCTCCGTAGGGATCGTCGTTCACGAGTTCCGGTGAGTCGTTCAGCGCCGGGTTCGAGGCGACGACCTCGCCGCCGACCGGTAGGAACAGATCGCTCGCAGCTTTCGCGGACTCGATCACGCCGAAGGTGTCGCCGACAACGAACGTGGCTCCGGGGTCCGGAAGTTCGACGAACACGATGTCGCCGAGCTGTTCGACGGCGAACGCACTGATGCCGACGACGGCCTCACCGCCTTCGACCCGCACCCACTCGTGATCGTCCGAGTATCGAAGTTCCTCGGGGATGCTCATGCCTGCTCCTCCTTCGTCCGGCGATAGAAGGGCAGCGTAACGGTCTCGGCTTCCTCACGTTGTCCGCGGATCTCGACCTCGAAGAGCGTGCCGGGTTCGGGTTTGTCGATGTCCAGCGAGGCCATCGCGATCGGGGCGCCCAGGGTCGGCGACGGCGCACCGCTGGTCACGTGACCGCAGGGCGCCTCGGTGCCCGGGATGAACACCGGCTCGCCGTGCCGCGCGATGACCCGGCCGTGCAACACCAGTCCGACGAGTCCCCGCCGTGGCTTCGTGCGCGCGCCGAGCAACGCGTCGCGTCCGACGAAGTCTCCGCGCTTGTCGAACTTCACCACGTGGCCCAGGCCCGCTTCGAAGGGTGTGGTCTCGGCGTCGAGCTCGTTGCCGTACAGCGGCATACCTGCCTCGAGCCGGAGGGTGTCGCGTGCTCCGAGTCCGATCGGCATGATGCCGAAACGGTCGCCGGCTTCGAGCAGCGCATCCCACACCAGAGGACCGTCCTCCCACCTCGTGAACAGTTCGTAACCGTCCTCGCCGGTGTACCCGGTCCGAGCGATCAAGGTGCGGCGTCCGGCCACGAGCCCCGGCACGATCCAGTAGGTGCGCAGCCGCGCGAGGTTGGTGCGGGTCAGCATCGACAGGATCTCACGGGAACGCGGACCCTGGATCGCGATCATCGCGGTCTCGTCGCTGGAGTCTTCGACCGTCGCTTCACATCCGGCGAGCCGCTCGCGGAGTTCGCGTCCCACGACCTCGCGGTTCGAGGCGTTGGCGACGACGAGGAATCGTTCGGCCTCGGCGCGGTACACGATCACGTCGTCGAGGATCCCGCCATCGGGGGCGCAGATCATTGAGTACTCGGCCCGTCCCGCGGCCATGGAAGCCGGGTCGCTCACCAACGCGAAGGAGAGGCCCGATGCGGCACCGGGACCGGCGATCCAGAACTCACCCATATGGGAGACGTCGAAGAGTCCAGCGCGTTCGCGGACGGCCTTGTGTTCTTCGAGGAGGCTCCCGTACCGAACCGGCATCTCCCAGCCCGCGAAGTCGACGAAGCGAGCGCCGAGGGTCTGGTGGCGCTCATTGAGCGAGGTCGCTCGGGTGTCGCTGGCGTCGCCCTTGGGCACCGAAGCCTCCCTATCTCCGCCGCTGGCTCGGGTCGCTGGATCAGGTCTTACTTCCATAGTGCGACCGTACCAGCGATACGACAAGGCGCGAGACGTGCTGCAGTTCCGAAGATGGCTGCACGGAACGTGCAACGGGCAAACGACGGGCTGCGTGCCCAGCTGTGTGCTCAGGTTCCGGCGACCGGGCCGCTGCGCTGCCGGAGGAGGTCCAGGCCGCGGACGGCGATCTCGAGCTGGATGCGGGTCTCCGGGTCGTCGAGGTCGTTGACGAGGAGTCGTTCGATCCGCTCGAGGCGGTAGTAGAGCGACCGGCGTTCGAGGTGCAGGGTCCTTGCGGTCTCGGCCTTGTGTCCGCCGTTGGCCAGGAACGCCCGGAGCGTGGGGAGCAGTGGGGACGAAGACTTCGCGTCGTGGTCCATCAACGGGGCGAGCTGGGACTCGACGAAGTGAGCGAGTTCGGGGCCGTCCGAGAGGCGCAGCAGCAAGTGATGGATCCCGAGGTCCTCGAACGTGTTCACGGTGGAGCGACGCGCGTCGCGAGCGCCGTACGCTGCCGCCTCGTCGGCCTGGGCCAATGCCTGCCGGAGCGATCCCGTATCCGCGGCGGCGGACAGGCCGACCGACACGACCAGAGCGGATACGTGTTCCCTCAGGCGCTCGCAGATCCGCTCGCCGGCCTTGCGAGCGGTGGCCGGGTCGGCCGCGTCCATCCCGATGATGACCAGGACGCGATCGCCGACCGGCGCCGACAGGCCGGTTGCGCCGAACTCGGTGATGGCCGCGCGGGTTTCCCGGATCATGACCACGCGGGCGCGCCGGCGCTCGTCCTCCGCGAGATCGCGGCTGTCGGCCCCGATGTTGACCGGCTCGATGACCATCGCGACGAGCGTGCGGCCTTCGAGGTCCGTGCCGAGCCGGCGCGCTCGCTGGAGGACCTCCGAGGCCGAGGTGAATCGCCCCTCCCAGATGTCCGACATCAGCGCGCCGCGCTCATGGTCGGTGAGGTGAGCGACGTGCTGCTCGGAGTGCAAGGTCAAAGCCACGGCGGCCGCCGCGCGGTCGAGCGCCAAGCGATCGACATCGTCCAGGAGCCTGCCCGGCACGTGGATCCGTCCCCAGGCTCGGTTGCGCAGGGCGATCGGGATCCAGGTGCAGACCGCCGGACCTTCCTCCGCGTGAACCGTGCCGTGGTCACGTTCCTCGTGTCCGACCCGGGAGTGGCCGTCCCATGTCCGAAGGGCGGCGGCGACGTCGTCGGCCTCGCCTGCGACATCGACCACCTGGTGCGCGGCGTCCTCGAGCACGACCGGTGCGGCGACGATGGCCGACACGCCGCGCAGGATATGCCCGAGATCTGCACCCTGCAGCACGAGATCGGTGAACTCCTTGCCGATAGCGTGGACCTTCTCCAAGAGGGCGACCTGACGGCCGATGGCGGCCTCGGCGTCCTTGAACTCGGTGATGTCGAACATCACCCCTTGGATGCAGAGCGTGCCCCCTGCCTCCCTCGGCTCCTTGGCAACGATCGTGAACTCGTCCCGGATCCAGACGATCCGGCCGTCGTCGCGAACCCATCGGTACTCCTGAACGAGGGGCCCGCCGGCCGCGATCGCTTCCCGATACTCGGCAACCGCCCGTGCCTGGTCATCCGGATGGAGGTGGGTTACCCACTGGTCGACCGGGTCGTTGATGTAGGCATCTGGAGTGATCCCGAGGATGCGCTCGATCTGCGGTCCGACGTAGGTCGACTCGAACGTACCGGGCTCGTCTGAGGGGACGTCCTCGTAGAGGATCGCGGGGATCTGTTCGACGAGTGCCTGATAGCGTGCCTGGGTCTCGAGCAACTGGCGCCGGAGAGAGTCGTCGTCGCGTTCGCGGGGGGTGTCGGGCTGGGGCCGGCTCACCCGACGGGTATAGCACGCGGACGCGCATGGTGACGACGCCGCAGCATGCGCGGAAGGGTTCAGGTGCGTGATCGCGCGCGCAACAGATCGAGCCCCCGAACCGCGACGTCGAGCTTGACGCGCGTTTCGGCGTCATCCAACTTCCGGCCAAGCAGCTTCTCGATGCGCGCGAGTCGGTGGTACAGCGAGCGCCGTTCGATGTGCAGTTCGCGCGCGCTCGGCGACTTCCGTCCACCGTTCGCGAGGTAGATGCGCAGGGTCGGGATCAAGGGCGAGGAGCTCCGGGCGTCGTGAGTGAGCAGGGGCGCCAGTTCGGATTCCACGAACCGAGCCAGCGCCGGCCCGTCGGAAAGCTGTGCCAGCAGGTGATGGATGCCGAGATCGCTGAAGTGGTGAACGCCGCCGCCCGAGCGTCCGCCGTAGCTCGCCGCCTCGCCGGCCTGCAGGAGCGACCGGCCCAGGTCCGCCGGCCCGTCGGCCGAGCTGGCGCCGGCGACGGCCGCGAGGTCGAACCGTTCCTCGATGCGCTGCAACGCTTCTGAGCCGATACCATCCAGTGCCTCCCGGATGTCGCCGTCGTGGGCGCCGATGACCGCCAGGACCTGATCACCCTCGAGTGCGGCGAGGCAGGCGGCCCCGGCCGCCGCTGCTGCGGCCCGGGTCTCCTCCAGCAGGTTCCAGCGGAGCTGCTGGCGTTCGCGTTCGGCAGGAAGCGCATCGCGCGGCTGAACGGCCAGCGCCCCGAGTGCGCGCTTGGAAAGGTCGGTTCCGAGTGCGCGGGCGCGCTGCAGGATCTCTTTGGCCGAGCCGTAGCGATCCTGCACGAGGTCCGCGACGAAGGCACTGCCGGCGCGCTCGGCGCGGTTCGCGGCGTCGCGCTGGAGCAGGAGCGACAATCCGAGCGATGCTGCGGCTCGGTCGAGGGCGAGGAGGTCGACCTCGTCCGATGGTTCCTCGATCTCCAGGAGATGTAGGCGTCCCCACGCGCCGTCGCGGAGGGCGATGGGAACCCAGGCGCAGACGGGGTCGCCCTCCTCGATCCTCGCGCCGCCGCCCGGGCGGTCCTCGTGACCGGTGCGCGAGTGCGTCTCCCACGTGGCCAGCACCTCATCGACCGGGGTGTCGTGCGCCGTGAACTCGACCAGCTGATGCGCGGCGTCTTCGAGGACGACCGGGTTGCGTGCGATATCGGACAAGCGACTGAGGATGGCGCGGATGCCCGCCTCGCGCATCACCAGTTCGGTGAAGTCGCGCCCGATCTCCTCGACGTGCTTGAGGAGCCGGACCTCGCGTTCCCGGATCGCTTCGGCCTCCTTGAACTCGGTGATGTCGAACATGACGCCCTGCTCGATGACCACGCGGCCGTGTTCATCTCTCACGGGCTTGGAACGGTCGCGGATCCAGACGACGCGTCCGTCAGGCCGGACCATCCGGTAGTCACCGATGTCTGGTCCGCCCCGCTCCAGGAAGTCCTCGTATTCGAGCAGGACCCGATCACGGTCGTCCGGGTGCAGCATCGCGACCCACAGGTCGTCGTCCTCTTCGATGTAGCGCCTTGGCTCGACATCGAGGATCTGCTCGAGCTGTGGGCTCACATAGAGGGTCTCGTCTTCCTGGGGGAGGTCGAGGTAGATGATCGCCGGGATGTGTTCGACCAACGCCTGGTACCGGGCGGCCTCCTCCATCAGCCGTTGCTTGAGCTCCTCAAGCGCCGGACCGCGTGACGCGTCGCTCATCGCGGATCTCCTCGGAATGGTTGCGTTGCAGCGCTCACTGGTCGGCCGGCTCCCGCTTCCGGGTGAGGAGCCCGCCGATCAGCACCCCGAGCGTGGCCACCGTGATCACGACCATCGTGATCCGGAAGTTCCCGGTCGCGTCGGCCATCCAGCCCATGAACGGGGGCCCGACGACGAAGCCGGCGTAGCCAACGGTCGTGACGGCGGCGATCGCGATGCCTGCGTTCCCGCCCTGAACCGACCCGAAGGCAGCGGGCGCGGCCGCCGACAGGCAGAAGCCGAGGACGAGGTACGCGCCCCCGGCCACCGTCGTGTTGGGGGCCGTGGCGGCGACCGCACCGGCGAGCACCGCACCCAGGCCCGACGCGATCACCGTTGTCCGATACCCGAGCCCGAACAGGGTCTTGGCCGCGAGCGCGCGACCGGCCGACGTGGCGAACGCGAATGCGGCGAACCCGACGGCCGCGGCCATGACCGACGCGCCGAGGGTCTTGCGCAGGTACACGCCGGACCAGACGTCCATCGATCCTTCGACGAAGAACGCACTGCCGACGATCAGTGCCGGGACGAGCAGCCAGGGCCAGCGCCGGAACGCCGTCAGCGAGAACGTGGTCTCGGACCGCTCGCGTGCCGGGACCGCCCGCAAGGCCCTGGATGCCGTGACGGCGCCGGCGACGACCAGTTGGAGGACGAATGCGAGGACGAGTGCGTTCCGGAACGAGGCCCCCGCCGTCAGGATGGCGCCGGTGACCAGCGCACCGACTCCGGCACCGAGGCTGTAGGACATGTGGACCCACTGCAGGACCGGGCGTTGCGTCCGCACCTCGCTCTCGTATCCCACGGCGTTCACGAGGACGTCGACCATCCCGGTCCCGAGGCCGATCATGAGGAACGCGAGGGGGAGCAACGATGGCGAGAGCGTCGCGAGCAGGAGCGCCCCCAGTCCGTGGAGGGCCAGGGACGCCGGGATCGTGACGTGGCGCGGGAGATGCTCCAGGCGTGGGGCGACGGCGGTCATCGTGACGATCCCGGTGATGCTCGTGAAGCTCAGGTACAACCCGAGCTTGCCGGACGAGAGGTCGTTGGCCGCCTGGAGGTTCGCGAGGACGACCGCGATGCAGCCCCAGAACCAGCCGAAGACCACGTAGGTCGCGGCGAGCGGCGCGATGCCACGTTTCGTGTCACGCACCGTTGTGGCCTCTCTCACCCTGCTCCCCTGGGCCGTTCCGCACCTTGTGTATCATGCCGCGCGTCGACCCGACCTCCGAGGCTGCCCATGAGTGAACCCGTCCTGCTCGTTGAGAACATCGGTCCCGTCCGCCGCCTGACCATGAACCGGCCGGACAAGTTGAACTCCCTCAACCACGACCTGTTGGTGGCCCTCGAGGAGGCGTTCGGGGAGGCGGGGAGCGATGACTCGGTGAGCGTGGTCATCCTCGCCGCCGCCGGGCGTGCGTTCTGCGCCGGCTTCGACCTCGAGGAGGACGCCGAGGGTGGGGAACTGAACGAGCAGGCCTGGCGTGACGAGCTCCAAGAGGCCAGCGACCGCATGTTCGCGCAACTCACCAACCCGAAGCCGACGATCGCCCAGGTGCAGTCCTACTGCCTCGCCGGCGGGACCGACCTGATGCTCGCTTGCGATCTGTGCGTGTGCTCGGACGACGCGAAGTTCGGCTATGTCGACATCCGGTTCGGTTCGGGCGTCGTGACGATGCTACTGCCGTGGGTGGTCGGTGTTCGCAAGGCCAAGGAACTGCTGTTCACCGGGGAGGACCGGATCCCGGCCGACGACGCGTTCCGCATGGGTCTGGTGAACCGCGTCGTGCCGGCGGACGAGCTCGCCGATGCGACGCTAGAGCTTGCCGAGTCGATCGCGAAGAACGAGCCATTCGTGGTGCAGGCGACCAAGCGCGCGATCCACTCGGTCTGGGAGGGCCTGGGGATCAAGGCCGCTCTCGACGCGAACGTCGACATCGACGTGGAGATCGAGACCGCGAACCTCCCGGCGCGCGACGAGTTCCGAAGGATCACGAACGAACAGGGGCTCAAGGCCGCCATCGCCTGGCGCGACGCGCGGTTCCGCGGCGAGGCGTAGGCCGTGAACCCGAACTCCCTGCAGCCGCTGCTCGCGCCGCGGTCGATCGCCATCGTCGGCGCATCCGAATCGCCGGATTCGTGGGCGCCGGAGATCTACTCGAGCCTCCAGCATCTGGGGTTCACCGGCCAGATCCACCCGATCAACCCGAAGTACGACGAGGTTTGGGGCCGGCCGTGCCTCGCATCTCCGTCCGAGCTCCCGAGGGGTGTGGACCTGGCCATCATGGTGGTGCCGGCCAGGGTCGCCGTCGCGCTCACCGAGCAGGCTGCGGTCGCCGGGGTCCGCAGCGTGATGGTGGTCTCCAGCGGCTTCGCCGAGACAGGGGACGAGGGTCGCGAGCTCCAGGACCGGCTGTCAGAGATCGCACGGGCCCACCGACTCCCGGTCCTCGGACCGAACGTCGAGGGGTATGTGAACTACGTGGACCGCGTCGCGGCGTACGGGACGACTCCGCCGCCCGAACCGGTCGCCGGCGACATCTCCGTGATCTCGCAGAGCGGGACCGTTGCCTGGACGATGAACCAGATCGCGTCCGACCGCGGCACCGGCCTGCGGATCATCCTCGGGGTCGGGAACGAGGCCGTCATCGGGCTCGGCGACATGTTCGAGTGGGCCGCGCGGGATCCGAAGACGAAGGTGGTGTGTACCTATATCGAAACGATGCGCGATGTCGAGGGCATCGGCCGCGGACTGCGCGCTCTCCGCGATGCGCGCAAGCCGATCCTGGTGTGTGCGCCGGCCGGAACGAGCGAGGCGGCCCGGCGTTCCATCGTGGCCCACACCGGCGCGCTGGTAGGGAACACCGCGCTGCGGGACGCGTGGCTCCGGGGACTCGGCGCGACGCTGGTGCACGACCCCGTCGAGATGCACGAGGCGGCCGTGCTCCTGTCGCATCACCGGAGGCTCCGCGCGACCGGTGTCACTGCGGCGCTACAGTCCGGCGGCGCTTGCACCCTGTTCGCAGAGGCCGCCGATGAAGCGGGACTGGAGCTCCCCGAGTTCCGGAAGGCCACCGAGACGAAGCTCCGCAAGGTCCTGCCCAGCTTCGCGAACCTGAACAACCCGCTCGACGTGACCGGTCAGGCGGCGGTCGAGACCGACATGTTCGAGGGCGCGCTGGAAGCTCTCGCGTCGGATCCGAACATCGGGTTCGTGGCGTTCGACGCCTTCCCCCCGCGCGGCGACGAGTTGGAGAACGCCGTGTGGGCCGAGCCGGTGCTCGCGAAGGCCCGTGCGCTGCAGAAGGAAACCGGCGTCGTGTTCGCGTCGATCGCGATGAGCGCGCTGTCGTACTCGAAGACGGCCAGGGACTTCGTCGACCGAGCGAGCCTCCCCTTCCTGCAGGGGCATGGAGCAGCCACCGGTGCCATCCGGGCGCTCGTGGATCTGCAGACGTCGAAAGAACGGCTGGTCAAGGACCTGCCTCCGCACGCGAACCGCGGGAAGGCGCTGCGGGTGCTCAAGGGGCTCGCCGGTCCGGTGGATGAGGCGACGGGAGCAAGGCTCTTCGGGTTCTACGGGGTGAGGAGACCCAAGGAGGCGACGGTCCGCACACCCCAAGCGGCCGCCGTAGCCTTCCGGAAGATCGGCGGTGCCGTGGCGGTCAAAGCGCTCGCACCTGAGCTCCCGCACAAGGCCAAACTCGGCGGCGTTCGGCTGGGACTGACCACTGCGGAGGACGTCGAGGGCGCGGCCGCCGAGGTGCTCGAGGCCGCGGAGCGCGCCGGCGCTCGCGCACCGAGGGTGTTGGTGCAACAGATGGTGCAGGGTCACGAGGTCCTCGTCGGCGCCCTCATCGACGAACGCTTCGGCGCATGCATCACGATGCGTCCCGGGGGCGACCTGGCCGAAGCCGGCGAGGCGACGTTCGTGGCGGCGCCGTTGACGCTGAAGCAGGCGCGCGCGTTCGTGGACGAGCAGGCGACGCGCTGTGGTCTGGATTCCCGGCATCACCACCTGGGGTCACTGGCCAAGGCGGTCGAGAACATCGCCCGCGCGGCACACGACCTGCGGGATCGCCTCATTGCTCTGGAGGCCAATCCGCTACTCGTCGGTCCGAAGGCCGCGATCGCCGTCGACGCGCTCGCCGAAGCGCGCGACGCGTCGTAGCCGGCCGCGATGTTCTACGGGCTCGTCGCCGCGCTCGGCTGGGGCGTCGCGGACGTCACGGCGGCCATCTCAGGCCGCCGGATCGGCAGTCTTCGGACCGTGGTGATCGCTCAGCTTTTCAGCCTGGTCGTGCTGGCGACGGCGGTCCTGATCCTCCGCCCGCCGATGGAGGCTACCTCGACGCAGATCGCGATCCTGCTGGTGGGCGGGGTCCTCGGTGCCGGCGCCTACCTCTCGCTCTACAAGTCACTCGCCCTCGGCCCGGTCGCGCTGGTCTCTCCGATCGTCGCCGCCTTCGCGTCCATCACCATCCTGCTGGCCGTAGTGTTCCTCCACGAGCGACTCGCCGGTCTCGCGCTCCTCGGCACGCTGTCCACCCTCGTCGGGGTCATCCTCACCTCCACGGATCCCCGGGCCCTTCGCCGGGGCGGGAGCCTGTTTCAGGGCGGCGGGGTGCCGTGGGCGATCGCGTCGATGCTGTTGTTCGGGGTCGCAACGTTCGTGCTCGGCCGCGTGGCGCACGACATCGGGTGGGCGGCCCCGACGGTGTACTCGCGCATCGGGGATGTGATCGCGATCCTTCTCGTTGGGCTGCTGTTCCGTTCGCGGATGCGCGGCCGGGCGCTCGGCCGGCGGGATCTGCTGCTCGCGATGTTCGTCGGCGTAGCAGACATCCTCGGAGTGATGGCGTATTCGCGGGGAGCCGAGCTCGGGTTCGTCTCCATCGTCACCGCCGCGTCGGTGGCGTTCATCGCCATCCCGGTCGTGGCCGGGTTCGTCCTGTTCCGGGAACGGCCCGCGCCTTCGCAGATCGCCGGGATCCTCGTCGTGACCGGTGGGCTCGTCGCCCTCGGGTTGGGTTCCTAGGTGGGCCGTCGGTCCTCTGGGGGTGCCGACCCCGGCTGCGGGTGACCCCCGGTCAGGGGGATGCGCGAGCCCCCGCGGTCGCGTTATCCTGACGCGCGCATCAGCGCCCCCGTCCGAGGAAGAGCTGCCTGCATGAACTACCCGATGTCCGACGAAGACCGCGCCATCCAGGCGCAAGCCCGCGCCTTCATCGACGAGATGATCCCGTACGAGGTCGAGGCGGAGATGAACAGCGGCGAGGTCGACCCGGATCTGCACGCGAGCTGGACCCGCAAGGGTCAGGATCTCGGCCTGCACGCCATGAACATGCCGAAGGAACTCGGTGGCTCCGGGATGACGATGTTCCAGCAGACGCTGGTCTCGGAGCAGCTCGGTCGTGTCACGAACGCGCTGGGGTGGGTGGTCCATACCCCGGCCGCATGGCTGCCGGCCGTGGCCACCGACCACCAGATCGAGACCTACCTGAAGCCGACCATCCGCGGTGAACGGCACGAGTGCTACGCGATCACCGAGGAGGGCGCCGGTTCCGATGTCGATGCGATCGCCTCGACCGCCCGCCGCGACGGGGACGACTACGTCCTCAACGGCGAGAAGTGGCACGTGACCAGTTTCAACACGGCCGACCACATCTTCTTCCAGGCCAAGCTCGCCGGGGGCCCCAACGAGGGCGAGCACGCCATGTTCATCGTGGACTCGGACACCCCCGGTATCGAAGTCGTTCGGACACCCGCGTACACGCATACCTACGCCGAACACCACCCGATCGTTCGGTTCGGTGACGTCCGGGTCCCGGCGTCGAACCTCGTGGGGGCCGAGGGTGACGGGATGGGGTTCACCTACGAGTGGTTCCGGTACGAGCGGCAGATGATCGCGGCCCGCTGCTGCGGGGCGGCCGACCGGCTGATCGAGGAAGCGACGGCCTTCGCGCAGGGCCGGGTCCAGTTCGGTGAGCCGATCGCCGACTTCCAGGCGATCCAGTTCATGCTGGCGGACTCGCTGACCGAGCTGTGGGCCGCCCGCCTGATGACCTACGAGCTGGCCAAGGGCATCGACCGGGGGATCGATGTGAAGGTGCAGCACGCACAGTGCTCGATGGCCAAGCTCTACGCCTCGGAGATGGCCGGTCGGGTGGCGGACCGGGCCGTCCAGATCTTCGGGGGCCGTGGCTACATGCGCGAGAACGTCGCGGAGCGCTTCTGGCGCGAGGTACGGGTGGACCGTATCTGGGAGGGCACCTCGGAGGTCCAACGGGTTATCATTGCGAGCCAGCTCTACAAGCGTGGGCTGGCTCCTTTGATCGGCTAGATAGACAGGACGTGATACCTGATGGCAACGACGGCAACCGACTCCTTCGCCGGGCGCCTGGACCAGATCATCGAGGAGGAGAGCGAGGCGTTCCTCAAGCGCCAACGGGTCTCCACGCAGCTCTGGGAGACCGCCAAGAAGCACCTGGTCTCCGGGGTCACGTCCAGCTGGCAGGGCTCCGATCCGCAGCCCATCTGGATCAAGGAAGGGCGCGGCTCCCACCTGTTCGATGAGGATGGGCTTGAGTTCGTCGACCTGCACGGCGGGTACGGCGCCGGCGCCGCGGGCCACGGCCATCCGGCCATCGTGGCCGCGGTCCAGGATCGCGTCACCCGAGGCACCCACTTCGCGTCCCCCGTGGTCGACGCCATCGACGTTTCCACCGAGCTGGCCAACCGATTCGGCCTGCCGCTGTGGCGGTTCGGGCAGTCCGGGACCGAGGCAACGATGGACGCGGTGCACCTCATGCGAGCCGTCACCGGCCGCCCGTACTTCATCAAGGTCGAGGGCTCGTACCACGGGCACCACGACTCGGTGCAGGTCAGCGTCTACGAGGACGACCTCGAGAAGCTCGGCGATCCGGACCTTCCGAACAGCGTCCACGAAGAAGGCGGGATCCCGGACGCGGTCCTGGACCTGTGCAAGGTCGTGCCGTACAACAACCTCGAGTCGGTACGGAAGCGGCTCGAGCAGTTCCCGGGGCAGATCGCCGGCATGATCATCGAGCCGGTGATGATGAACATCGGGATCATCTTTCCCGACGACGACTACCTCGCGCAGCTGAAGGACCTCCTCCACGCACACGGCGCCCTCCTGACGTTCGACGAGGTCAAGACCGGCTTCGCCACGCGCCCGGGTGGGATGACGGAGTACTACGGTGTGACGCCCGATCTCATCACCCTCGCGAAGTCGCTGGGAGGCGGCTTGGCAGTGAGCGCCATCGGTGGTGTCGAAGAGGTTATAGGCAAGATCGATACCGGCGTCTACGAGCAGTGCGGCACCTTCAACGGCAATCCGCTCGCCATGGCCGCGGCGAAGGCGTGCCTGACCCAGGTCCTGACCCCCGAGGCCTACGCCCACGTGGAAACGTTGCGGCAGAACATGGTCGGGCAGATCGAGGCGGTCGTCGAGGAGTACGAACTGCCGGCCTACGCGGTGTCTATCGGGTTCAAGGGCTGCGTGGTCTTCAAGGAGCAGAAGAACCGGAACTACCGGGACTTCTTGCAGTGGGACAACCGGTTCAGCGCAGCCCATTGGTTCTATCAGCACAAGGGGGGCGTCATGCTCCCGAACGGAGGCAAGGTCGAGCAGTGGATGCTCTCCGTCCAGCACACACAGGATGATGTCCAGAAGTTCGTCGATAATTTCGCGGCGTATGCCAAGGCACTGAGGAGCTGAGTAGATGGCCGGCGGAGAAGTCAAACTCGTCAATCTGGTCAAGAAGTTCGATGAAGTCGTCGCGGTCGACGGCATCAATGTGGAGATGCCTGCGGGCGAGTTCTTCTCGCTCCTCGGGCCGTCCGGGTGTGGGAAGACCACGACCCTTCGGATGATCGCCGGCTTCGAGCAGCCCACGTCCGGGCAGATCCAGCTCGACGGGGTCGACATGTCGCAGACCCCGCCGCACAAGCGGAACGTCAACACGGTGTTCCAGAACTACGCGCTGTTCCCGCATCTGAACGTCTTCGAGAACGTGGCGTTCGGCTTGCAGTTCAAGAGCGAGGTTTCGAAGGACGAGACCAAGCGGCGCGTGGGGGAGGCGCTGGAGCTAGTGCAGCTGTCGGGCTACGAGAAGCGCCGCCCGACCCAGCTCTCCGGTGGTCAGCAGCAGCGCGTGGCCCTGGCCCGTGCCCTGATCCTGAACCCGACCGTGCTGCTCCTGGACGAGCCCCTGGGCGCGCTGGATGCCAAGCTACGCAAGCGGTTGCAGATCGAACTGAAGGCCTTGCAGGAGGCGGTCGGCATCACGTTCATCTACGTGACGCACGACCAGGAGGAGGCTTTGACGATGTCCGACCGGATCGCCGTGATGTCCAGCGGGCGGATCGAGCAGCTCGGTACGCCCGAGGAAGTCTATGAGGAGCCGGCTACCGCCTACGTTGCGGACTTCCTGGGCGTCTCGAACCTCATGACCGCACAGGCGGGCGGGTTGGTCAACGGCACCTGCGCCGTCCGGCTGGGGGAGTTCGAGCTGAAGGCAGGCAGGGGCGCGACCGACTCGCGCGGCGAGGTCAAGATCACGATCCGTCCCGAGCGGGTTCACCTTCAGCCGCAGGAGACGACCGGCGAGAACTTCGTCCCGGGGATGGTCGAGCGCAGCGTCTACCTGGGGAACGCGACCCAGGTCATGGTGCATTTGGTCAGCGGCGATACGATCCAGGTCATGGTGCAGAACCGCGGCGACCACATCGAGTTCGAGGCCGGTCAGGCCATCAAGGCCGTCTTCCCGCAGGACGCGCTGCGGGTGGTCGCCTCGTCGGCCGAGCAGCAGGCCCAGATCGACGAAGCCATCGCCTAGTCCGATCTGGACCACCGGCGGCTGATGGACTACCGGGCAGTCGTCTTCGACCTCTTCGGCACCCTCACCCCGGACGTGATCGAACGAGATCGCGTTGCCATGCTGACGGAGATGGCCGTGCGGCTGGACGAGCCCGCCGAGTCATTCATCGCTCGATGGGACGCCGGCGAGGGTTCCCGCCTTCTCGGAGGCGAGACGCTCGCGGACCATGTTCTGGGCGCGTGCACAGGAACCCCTGCGCCGCAACAGGTGCAGGAGGCGCTGAGGATCCGTGAGGAGTGGTGGGCGCCGTTCTTCGACACGCCACAGAGCATCGTCCAGACGGTGAAGGTGATCCTCGAGCACAAGGAACGGCGGCTCGCCCTCGTCAGCGGCTGCATGGAGCCTGCACCCGGACTCTGGAAGGCGTCGCCGCTAGCGCCGTACTTCGACGTGACGGTCTTCTCGTGCGAGGTCGGTCTCATGAAACCGGACCCCGCCATCTACCGGCTCGCATCGGACGGCCTGGGCCTGCCACCTGAGGCCTGCCTCTATATCGGCGACGGGAGTTTCGGCGAACTCCACGGCGCGGAGGAGGCTGGCATGACCGCCGCGCTCTTCCGCCGTCCCGACCAGGATCCGGACGTTCACCGCCCGGGAGAACGCGACGATTGGACCGGCGAAGTCATCTCCGCGATCCCCGAGGTCCTGCGACTCCTCTGCTAGCCGACCCGTCGAGGGTCCGCTAGATCTGCATCGCGAAATCGGAGATCGCGTCGACCTTTCCGCCCTCTTGCTTGCGAGCGATGCGCTTGTAGACGACGGCGCCGAGGCCGACCGCGAGGAACGTACCGAAGAGCATGATGGTGGCCATCGCGTTCAGTGCGGGCGTCGGCGACGATCGGTACCCACCGAAGATCTTCATCGCGATCGTCTCGCAGGCTGCCCGCTGGCAGACCGCGCGGACGAGGACGAAGTCGTCGATGACGTCGGCGAACACGATGATGCCGCTGGCGAAGATCGCCGGGTACAGCAGCGGCAGCAGCACCTTGCGGAGCGCCTGGCTGGGCCGGGCGCCGAGGTCCATCGCCGCTTCCTCATACTCCTTGCCGATGGTCGAGAGACGAGCCCGCACGATGATCACGGGGTAAGACACCTGGAGCATGACCAAGCCGACGATTTGCGCCATGGTCCCCATCTCGATGAACTT
>CAZXFL010000024.1:0-29805 GCA_964640385.1 uncultured Actinomycetes bacterium | reverse complement strand
GTCCCGGCCGACATCCGCAGGGACGGCGGCGTGGCCCGCATGTCGGACGCGACCAAGATCGACGAGATCATCGCCGCGGTGAGCGTCCCGGTGATGGCCAAGGCCCGGATCGGCCACTTCGTGGAGGCGCAGATCCTGCAGGCGCTCGGGGTGGACTACGTCGACGAGTCCGAGGTCCTGACGCCCGCCGACGAGGAGTACCACGTCGACAAGTGGGCGTTCACGGTGCCGTTCGTGTGCGGGGCGCGCAACCTGGGCGAAGCGCTGCGGCGGATCGCCGAGGGCGCGGCGATGATCCGGACCAAGGGCGAGGCCGGGACGGGCAACGTCGTGGAAGCCGTCCGGCATCAGCGGACGATGCTCCGCGAGATGAACGAACTGACCACGCTGCGCCCGGAGCAGTACGTGGCCAAGGCCAAGGAACACGGCGCGCCGGTGGAACTCGTCAGGCTGGTCGCGCAGACCGGCACGCTCCCGGTCGTGAACTTCGCGGCAGGCGGGCTGGCGACGCCCGCGGACGCGGCGCTCATGATGCAGCTCGGTGTCGACGGCGTGTTCGTCGGCTCGGGCATCTTCAAGTCCGAGGACCCGGCGCCTCGGGCCCGTGCCATCGTCGAGGCGACCACCAACTTCAACGACCCCGACATCCTCGCGAAGATCTCGCACGGGCTCGGCGAGCCGATGCCCGGCCTGGAGATCAGCCAGATCGGCGAGGAGAACCTGCTCCAGAACCGCGGCTGGTAGGACGCGCGGGTCATGAAGGCCGGAGTCCTCGCGCTGCAGGGCGATTTCCGCGAACACTCGCTGGTGCTGACTGACGCGGGGGCGACGCCGGTCGAGGTTCGCACGGTCGAGCATCTGGCCGACGTCGACTGCCTGGTGATTCCCGGCGGCGAGTCGACGACGATCTCCAAGCTCGCCCACATCGCGGGCCTCATCGAGCCGATCCGGGAGCGGGCGCGCGGGGGGATGCCGATCTTCGGGACGTGCGCCGGGATGATCGTCATGGCGCACCGGGTGCTCGACGGCGAGCCACTGCTGGACCTGGTCGACATCACCGTCCGCCGGAACGCCTACGGCCGTCAGGTGGATTCGTTCGAGGCCGACGTCCCGGTCGCCGGGATCGAGGATCCCGTCCGGGCGGTGTTCATCCGAGCTCCGTGGGTTGAGGAGGTCGGTCCCGGGGTCAAGGTGCTGGCCGAGCTGGAGGGCCGTCCGGTGGCACTAGAACAAGGGAACCTGCTCGTGGCATCCTTCCACCCGGAGATCGTGCGCGAACGGCGGCTCCACGAGTACTTCCTGGAGAAGGTGTAGACCATGTCCGGTCATTCCAAGTGGGCAACCATCAAGCGCAAGAAGGCGTCCAAGGACGCGAAGCGTTCGAACATGTACGCGAAATTGCTTCGAGCCGTCGAGGTCGCGGCGCGACAGGGCGGCGGTGACCTGGCCGCCAACATGACCCTTGCTTCGGCCGTCGAGAAGGCCAAGAGCTTCTCGGTCCCGAACGACAACATCGATCGCGCCATCAAGCGAGGAAGCGGGGCCGACGACGGCGGCGCCGTCTACGAGGAGCTGACCTACGAGGGCTACGCGCCCGGCGGCATCGCGCTGCTGGTCGAGGCGCTGACCGACAACCGGAACCGGACCGGCCAGGAGATCCGGCACGCGTTCACGACCAAGGGAGGTCACTTCGGGGAGCAGGGGAGCACCGCCTGGATGTTCACGCGCAAGGGCCTGATCGTGGTCGAGAAAGCGACCGCGCCGGACGAGGACCGTCTGTTGGAACTGGCCCTGGAGTCCGGCGCCGAGGACCTGAGCGACTCCGAAAGCTCGTGGGACATCGTCACGGACCCGCAGGATTTCAAGACGGTCAGCGAGGCGTTAGAGCGGGCCGGCATCCCGGTGTTCTCGGCCGAGATCACGATGATCCCGCAGTCCACGATCCCGGTCGGGGGGAGCGAGGCCCGCGCTGTACTGGCGCTGATCGAAGCCCTCGAGGACCTCGAGGACGTCCAGAGCGTCTACGCCAACTTCGACATCCCCGAAGAAGTTATGGCCGAGCTGGGCTAGCCGAACGGCAGCGGACGCCGCACTCCCAGGGTGTTTGCCCGGGCCCGCGCCCGGTTCTAGACTGGCAAACATATGTTCGATAGACCCGTGCTCGGCGTGGATCCGGGCGTAGCGACCGTGGGGCTGGCCGTGCTCAGCGGGCGCGAGGTGGCCTGGTCCGAGACCCTGCGCACGTCGGCTGGGCTGGAGGAGGCCGCCCGCCTGCGGCGGGTCTACGAGACCGTAGCCGCGGCCCTGCGGGCCCACCGGCCGGCTGCCCTGGCGATCGAGCGGCTGATGTGGGGCAAGAACGTTGGGAGCGCCATGGGCGTCGCGAGGGCCAGCGGGGTCATCCTGCTGGCTGCGGCCGACGCCGGCGTTCCCGTTGCCGAATACGCACCGCTGGAGGTCAAGATGGCGACGGCCGGTGTCGGGAACGCCGGCAAGGACCAGGTCCGCAGCGCGCTCGGGCGGTTCCACAAGATCATCGGGGTGCCGGAGCAGCCGGACGCGGCGGACGCCGTGGCGATCGCGTTCTGCCATCAGACCCAGGCCGGCTTGCAGGGCCGGGTGAAGGCGGCCGTGCGATGATCTCCATCCTGCACGGTGTCGTCGCCGAACGCGGCGTGAACCGCGTCGTCGTCCTGGCCGCCGGGGTGGGTTATGAAGCGCTGGTTCCCGCGGCGACGCTGGCGAACCTTCCGCCGGTCGGTGAGGAGGTGCGGCTCCTCACGCGACTGCAGGTCCGCGAGGATTCGATGGTGCTCTATGGGTTCGCGACCGCCGACGAGCGGGCCCTGTTCGACTTGCTCGTGACGGTCAGCGGCGTCGGACCGAAGTTCGCGCTCGCGGTGCTGTCGACGCTGAAGCCGGATACGTTCCGGCGCGCGGTCGCGTCGGGAGATATCGACGCGCTGACGGTCGTGCCGGGCGTCGGCAAGAAGGTGGCCTCGCGCATAGTGCTGGACCTCAAGGACAAGCTAGGCGGCGACGCGGACCTGCCGACGGGTCCGCTCGCGGAAGTCCGGGAAGCGCTGCTCGCGCTCGGACTCACGCCCGAGGAAGCGCGTGAGGCGGTGTCCGGCCTGTCGGCCGACGGCGGGCGGCCCGTCGAAGAACTCCTCAAGGAAGCGCTTCAGGCGGTCGGCCGATGAGCGACGACGATCGCATGGTAGAGGCCGCGCTCACGCAAGACGAGCGCGAGTTCGACTCCGCGCTGCGACCGCGGTCGCTCGAGGAGTTCGTCGGACAGGAACGGATCAAGGAGCAGCTCTCCTTGCTGATCGAGGGTGCGCACAGCCGGGGGGAGCCGGTCGACCACATGCTCTTCTCGGGTCCGCCGGGGCTGGGCAAGACCACGCTCGCCGGCATCGTCGCGATCGAGATGTCGGCCGGCTTCCGGCCGACCAGCGGCCCGGCCCTGGATCGTCCTGGGGACCTTGCGGCCATCCTGTCGAACCTCGAGGAGGGTGACGTCCTGTTCGTCGACGAGGTGCACCGCATGCCCAAGATCGTCGAGGAGGTGCTGTACCCGGCCCTTGAGGACTACAAGCTCGACGTCGTGATCGGGAAGGGTCCGTCCGCCCGCAGCATCCGGCTGGACCTGCCACGCTTCACGATGGTGGCCGCGACCACCCGGCCCGGGCTGATCGCGCTCCCGCTGCGTGAGCGGTTCGGGTTCTCCCCGCGTTTGGACCACTACTCGGCCGAGGAGCTGGCGAGGATCGTGGGTCGCTCGGCGCGGATCCTGGAGGTCGGCGTCGATCCCGATGGCGCGCTCGAGATCGCAGGGCGTTCGCGCGGAACACCCCGCGTCGCCAACCGGCTACTCCGGCGGGTTCGCGACTTCGCGCAGGTGCGGGGGGACGGCACGATCAGCGGGGACATCGCCCGCCAAGGTATGGAGCTGTTCGAGGTCGACGAGGAGGGCCTGGACAAGCTGGACCTGGCGATCCTGAAGGCCGTCGTTACCCGCTTCGGCGGTGGCCCCGTCGGTCTGTCGACGCTGGCCGCAGCGGTCGGCGAGGAGGCGGACACCGTCGAGGACGTGTACGAGCCGTACCTGCTCAAGCTGGGCTTCCTCAAACGCACGCCGCGCGGGCGGGTGGCGACCGAGCGTGCCTACCGGCACCTCGGGATCGCCGCCGAGGGTACGCTGCCCCTGTAGCCCTGTATCCTGCCCCGCGGAACACCCCTCGAGGAGGCCCTTGTCATGCTCGTTGCACTCGCCCAACAGTCCGCCCAGCAAGGCGGCATCCTGACGCTGATCCTGCCGTTCCTGCTGCTCGGCGGCGTCATGTACTTCCTGATGATCCGTCCCCAACAGAAGCGGATGCGGGCCCAGAAGGAGATGTGGTCGGAGCTGTCGGTGGGCGAGGAGGTACTGACGATCGGCGGCATCTTCGGCACGATCAAGCGCGTCGACGACGACGAGGACGAGATCATCCTCGAGGTCGCTCCCGGTATCACCGTGCGTCTCGTCAAGAACGCGATCGCGCGGCGGGTCAGCGAGCAGGACCACGAAGACGACCTCCCCGAGGAGTGGCTCGAGGGCGATGATGAGGCCGCCGAGGACGATGCTGCGGATACCGACGAGGAGCAAGACGAGGACGAGAGCAAGGGAGCGGGAACCGAGCCGTGAGCAAGGAGCCTGAGCCGGCAGCCGGTGACCCGCTCCTCCGGCTGAAGGAACACCCGGAGATCTCGCTGCTCATCGCCTCCGCCGACCGGGTGGCCGAGGGGCTTGGCTACACGGAGCACGGTTTCCGGCATGCGAACCTCGTCGGGAGCATCGCATACAACGTTCTGGACCGGCTCGGCCACGACGAACACACGGCCGGCCTCGCCGGTGCTGCTGGATACCTGCACGACGTCGGCAACATGGCGACACGGCACAACCATCCCCAGACCGGCGCGATCCTCGTGTACACGATCCTGCGCGAGGAGATGCAACCGGAAGACTTGGCGACGATCGTGGGTGCGGTCGCGAACCACGAGGAGGAGGAGGGCGCGGCCATCTCACCGGTCTCCGCGGCGGTCATCTTGGCCGACAAGGCGGACGTGCACCGGAGCCGGGTCCGGGCCAAGCCGGGTCCGGGGGCCGACATCCACGAGCTGGTGAACTACGCGGCGGAATCCTCGTTCCTGCGGGTAGACTCCGCCGCCGGAACCGTCACCCTGGAGCTCACGATCGATACGAAGATCAGTCAGGTTATGGAGTACTTCGAGATCTTCCTGCAGCGGATGTCGATGTGCCGGACGGCGGCGCGGACGCTCGGCTGCGCGTTCAAGCTGAACATCAACGGGGCGGAGCTGCTGTGAGGCGCGCTCGGGGCCTGATCGTGTCGCTGATCTTCATCGGACTGCTCACGGCCCTGGCGCTCGCCGGCCTTCTCACCGGCACGCGACCCGTCCTGGGCCTGGACCTGGAGGGCGGTGTGCGGGTGGTGCTGACGGCGCCGGGCGACACACCCAAAGAGGTCATGGAACGCGCCGCGAACAACATCCGCCAGCGTGTCGACTCCATCGGGGTCGCCGAGCCCGACCTGTTCGTTTCGGGCACGAACATCGAGGTGCAGATCCCCGGTACCGCGCAGGGCAAGGTGGAGGAGCGCGGCGGCAAGTTCTGTGTGATCAGCAGCGACGGCAAGGAGCTCGGCTGCGTCGCGTCCCGCGACGAGGCCGAGGCCGCGCTGCAGGCGACGGGCCAGGAGCGACTGATCCAGCTCATCGGTACGACGGCGCGGCTCGAGCAACGTGAGGTCATCAAGGCGATCCCCGCCGAGGATCCCGCGTCCGCCAAGACCAAGGTCACCTGTCCGACCGAGGTGGAGCGACTCACCGAGGAGTGCTCCTTCGAGGCGCTCAAGGATCAGACGGTGGTGTTCGCCGACGACGAGGGGACGAAGTACGAGCTGGGACCGGTCCGGGTGACCGGCGACATGATCTCGAAGGCCACCGCGGTATTCAACACGCCGACCCAGGGGTCGAGCACGGTCGGGTGGTCGATCGGTTTCGATCTGACCGGCGAAGGCTCGGACCAGTTCGCGAAAGTGACCAAGGAGCTGCTCGGAAAGCAGCTCGCGATCGTCGTCGACCAGGACGTCCTGTCCGCACCCACGATCCAGAGCGCGATCACGGGTGGGTCGGGTGAGATCACCGGCGGTCCGGAGGGGTTCGCGGAGCGCGAGGCGAAGGATCTCGCAACGGCATTGAACGCCGGCGCCCTACCGGTCAACTTGACCAAGTCGCAGGTCGAGACCGTGAGCGCCACGCTCGGCAAGGAATCGCTCCAGCAGGGCCTGGTGGCCGGGCTCGTCGGCCTGGTGCTCCTCGCGCTGTACCTGGCGTACTACTACCGGTTGCTCGGGCTGGTGACGTGGGTCGGCATGGCGATGTGGGCGACCCTCGCGTTCGGGATCATCTCGTTCCTCGGGAAGGTGGCCGGCTACAGCCTGACCCTTGCCGGTGTGGCGGGGCTCATCGTCGCGCTCGGGATCACGGCGGACTCCTACATCGTGTTCTACGAACGCCTCAAGGACGAGGTCCGTCACGGCAAGAGCCCCCGCGCGGCCGTCCAGCCGGCGTTCCGCCGCGCGTGGAAGACGATCATCGCCGCGGACGTCGTCACGCTCCTGGCGGCGGGGGTCCTGTACCTGGTCGCGATCTCGTCGGTGCGGGGCTTCGCGCTCACGCTCGGGATCTCGGTCCTGTTGGACATGTTCGTCGTCTACTTCTACAAGCGCCCCACGGTCTTCCTGATGGCCCGTTCGCCGCGTCTGCTGACCCGTCGCCGCATGGGTATGTCCGCGGAGCCGCCGCCCGAGGATGAGGACGTCGCGGCGGTCCCGGTTCCGGCGGGAGGCGGCCGATGAGCCGGGCGTTCGACACGTTCCGCGGGAACTTGGTGCCGCAGCTGCGCATCATCGACCATCGCCGCTGGTGGTTCTTCCTTTCCGGATTCCTGATCGTGCTGTCGCTCGTCGGACTGTTCTTCCCGGGGCTGAAGCTCTCGATCGACTTCGAGGGAGGAGCGATCATGCGGTTCCCGAACCAGGCCGGCGCGTCGGTCGCGGACGTGTCCGCGACGATGGCCGAGGCCGGGCGGCCCGAGGCGGAGGTCCAGATCGTCGCCGGCAACGAGATCTCGATCCGGACGGACACGCTCAACACCCTCGGCGAGGCGCGGGGTCCGATGCTGGAGGGTCTGGCGAGCCAAGCCGGCATCGCCACCGATGAGATCAACATCCAGGATGTCGGGCCGACGTGGGGCGGCCAGATCCTGAGGCGGATGTTGCTGGCGCTCGTCATCTTCCTGGTCCTGGTCACGGTCTATATCGCGTTCAGGTTCGAGGGGAGGATGGCGCTCGGGGCACTGGTTGCGCTCTTCCACGACATCATCATCACCGCCGGGGTGTACGTACTCCTAGGCCGCGAGGTCACGCCGGAGACGATCATCGCCATCCTGACGATCCTGGGGTTCTCGCTCTACGACACCGTGGTGATCTACGACAAGGTCAAGGAGAACACGGAATCGGCGGTGCTGATCGGCCGGTACGGATACTCGGGTGTCGTGAACCTTTCGCTGAACCAAACGATCATGCGTTCGGTCAACACCTCGCTGGTCGTCCTGCTCCCGATCGCGTCGTTGCTGCTGTTCGGCGGAGACACGCTGAAGGACTTCGCGTTCGCCCTGTTCATCGGGGTGCTGGTGGGCACCTACTCGTCGATCTTCGTCGCGGCACCGTTGCTTGCCGTGCTCAAGGAGCGGGAACCGCGCTACCGCCAGCGGGCGGCCGACCCGCGGGCCAGGCAGACCGCGGGGGCCGGAGCGGCCACGGGCGGCGCGGGCCCGGTCAAGGCCGGCCGGTCCCGCCTATCCAGTGGCCCCGGAACGCCTGCCGTCGTCGCGCCACGGCCTCGGAAGAAGAAGTCGACGGCCGCGAAGAAGAAGAAGCGATAGATGGACGTCGCCGAGCTCAAGGCCATCATCCGGGACGTTCCCGACTTCCCTCAGGAGGGCGTGATCTTCCGTGACATCACGCCGCTGCTCGCGAACGAGAGCGCGTTCTCCCAGCTGATCGACCTGATCGTGGTGCACTTCGGCCGTGGGAACGTGGACAAGGTCGTCGGGATCGAGGCCCGCGGGTTCATCCTCGCGGCGCCGGTCGCGTACCACTTCGGCGCTGGGTTCGTGCCGGTGCGCAAGGCCGGGAAGCTGCCCGCGGCCGCGCACGCCGAGGAGTACACCCTGGAGTACGGAACGGCGACCTTGGAGATCCCTGTGGGCACCATCGAGGCGGGGGAGCGGGTCGTGATCGTCGACGACGTGTTGGCGACCGGCGGGACCGCCCGAGCGACGGCAACGCTGGTGGAACGCGCCGGCGGTCGCGTGGTCGGCATCGCCTGTCCGCTCGAGCTGACGTTCCTGAACGGCCGCGAGAAGATCGCCGGCTACGATTTCTTCTCGCTGATCACCTACTAGCGCCCGCGAATGCCTGCGCGTCTCGTGCCTCCTTGTCCGTGACCTCGTTCCCGCCCCCCCGCTAGACTCCTTCCAGGGAGGCCCGCCATGGTTGACGAGCAGGTCAAGACCGAGCGACGCGGAGGCCTCCTGTCGCGCCTGCGGCCCGGCGAGACGCCGCCGCAGGAGGGGCTGGAGGCACTCCTCGCCCAGATCAAGACGTACAACGCCAAGGCCGACGTCAAGCAGGTGCAGCGGGCGTACGCGTTCGCCGAGCGCTGGCACGAAGGGCAGAAGCGGGCCTCCGGCGAGGACTTCATCGCGCATCCGCTGGCCGTCGCTCGGGTCCTGGCGGACCTCGGGCTGGACACCACCAGCATCGTCGCGGCGCTGCTGCACGACGTCGTCGAGGACACCGATCTGACGCTCGAACAACTCGAGCGCGAGTTCGGGCCCGAGGTGACCCAGATCGTCGACGGGCTCACGAAACTGGATCGGATCGAGTTCCATTCCCGTGAGGAGGCCCAGGCCGAGAACGTCCGGAAGATGATCGTTGCCATGGCGCGCGACATTAGGGTCTTGCTGATCAAACTGGCCGACCGGCTGCACAACATGCGGACGCTCTCGAGCATGCCGCGCGAGCACCAGGAGAAGAAGGCGACGGAGACGCTCGAGATCTACGCGCCGTTGGCGCACCGGCTGGGAGTCGACCGCGTGAAGTGGGAGCTGGAGGACCTGGCGTTCAAGACCCTGCACCCGGGCCCATACCGCGAGATCGCGAGCCTGGTCGAGAAGCGGCGCGAGGAGCGGCAGGCCTACCTCGACGAGGTGACCGAACGGGCGAGGAAGAAGCTACGGGAGGTCGGGATCAAGGCCGAGATCGAAGGGCGCCCGAAGCACCTGTATTCCATCTACGAGAAGATGGTGCTCCGCGGGAAGGAGTTCAACGAGATCTACGACCTCGCGGCTCTGCGCGTGGTCGTCGGGTCGATGCGCGATTGCTATGCGGCCCTCGGCTCCGTCCACTCCCTCTGGAAGCCGATCCCCGGCCGCTTCAAGGACTACATCGCGATGCCCAAGGAGAACATGTACCAGTCGCTGCACACGACCGTGGTCGGCCCGGAGGGCAAGCCCCTAGAGATCCAGATCCGGTCGCGCGACATGCACCGTACGTCCGAGTTCGGTATCGCGGCGCACTGGCGCTACAAGGAAGGGAGCGGCAAGCGCTCGAAGGACGATGCGGATCTAGCCTGGCTGGCGCAGATGCTCGACTGGCTGAAGGACATGCAGGACCCCCGCGAGTTCATGGAGGGTCTGAAGATCGACCTGTACGGCGGACAGGTCTTCGTCTTCACACCGAAGGGCGACGTCGTGAACCTGCCGGTGGGCGCGACCCCGGTCGACTTCGCGTACGCGATCCACACCGAGGTCGGGCACCGGTGCATCGGCGCCAAGATCGGCGGCAAGCTGGTGCCGCTGGACTGCGAGCTGCAGACCGGCGACACGGTCGATGTGCTGACCTCGAAGGCACAGGACGCCGCCCCGTCGCAGGACTGGTTGCGGTTCGTCGTGACGCCCCGGGCGCGCAACAAGATCCGGCAATGGTTCTCGCGCGAACGCCGGGAAGACGCGATGGAGACCGGTCGGGACCTCCTCCACCGGGCGATGCGCAAGCAGAACGTGCCGCTGAAGCGGTTCGCGACCGAGGACGCGCTGGCGCAGGTCGCCGCCGAACTGAAGTACCCGACGATGGAGGCGTTCTACGTCGCCGTCGGCGAAGGCCACGTGTCGCCGCAGTCGGTCCTCGCGCGGCTGGCGCGTTCGATCGAACCGGCGGGCGAGGACCAGGAACCGGACGTACCGCTGGCACGGCCGGTCCGATTGGACGAGCAGACCCAGGCCGTCGTGGTGCAGGGCTCGACCGACGTGTGGGTCCGGCTGGCACGCTGCTGCACGCCGGTCCCCGGGGACGAGATCATGGGGTTCGTCACGCGCGGTCAGGGTGTCTCGGTCCACCGGATCGACTGCCCCAACGCCCGGGCCCTGTCACGCCAGTCGGAACGGCTGGTCGCCGTCTCGTGGGCTCCGGGCAAGCCGACGAGTTTCGTGGTCTCGATCCAGATCGAGGCGCTGGACCGACAACGGCTCCTCGGCGACGTGGCCACGGTGCTCTCGGACAACCACGTGAACATCCTGTCGGCGACCACGCAGGTCTCCAAGGACCGCATCTCGACCTTGCGCTTCACGTTCGAGTTGGGCGACATCGCCCACCTGTCGGGCCTCCTCGACGCCGTCAAGCGGGTCGACGGCGTCTACGACGCCTACCGGGTGGTGCCCGGTTAGGTGCGGGTCGTCCTGCAGCGGGTCGCGCGTGCCTCGGTGGACGTGCGGGGCGAGTGCGTGGCCGAGATCGGGACCGGGTACCTGCTGCTCGTGGCCTCCGGCAAGGACGACCGTGACGGTGAGGCGCAGCGCCTGGCGGACAAGATCTTTAACCTCCGGGTCTTCGAAGACGCCGACGGCAAGATGAATCGTTCGCTCACCGAGGCCGGCGGCGAGGTCCTCGTGGTGCCCCAGTTCACGCTGTACGGCGACGTGCGGAAGGGCCGCCGGCCGTCATGGGCCGGCGCCGCCCCGCCGGAGGAGGCGGCGGAGCGCGTCGAGGCGGTGGCACAGGCCCTCGAAGGCCTGGGGGCCCGCGTGTCGCGGGGCGCCTTCCGAGAGCACATGGTGCTCGACCTGGTGAACGACGGTCCGGTCACCCTCATCCTGGAGGGGTCGGACCTCCTGCCCCACTAAGATGGGCCCCGATGTTCCTAGATGCGCTCTCCGATAACCCCTACGGGACGAACTGCTGGATGGTCTCCGCCGACGGCACCGACGATGCCGTCGTGGTCGACCCCGGCTTCTTCGCCGACCGCATCTGGAGGCTGCTCCGTGAGGCCGGCAGGACGCCGGTGGCGGCGCTGGCAACGCACGGCCACTTCGACCACATCGGCGCCGCGGCCGACTTCTGCGGCGACGATCTGCCCCTGTACATCCATGAGGCGGACGAGCAAGCGCTGACCGATCCCGCCGCGTGGGGCGCGGGGTTCGATACGCCGGCGGTGCCCGTGAAGGATGTGCGCACGATCGTGGACGGCGATGTGCTGCGGTTCGCGGGGTTCTCCTTCGAGGTCGCCCACACGCCGGGTCACACGCCCGGGAGCGTGTGCTACGGCACGGACGGGTTCGTCTTCTCGGGGGATCTGGTGTTCGCCGGGTCGATCGGACGCTCGGACCTGCCCAACTCGGACCCGGCGGCGATGGGCGCGAGCCTGCAGCGGTTCCTCACCTGGCCGGACGAGCAGGACGTGTACCCGGGACACGGCCTGGACACCACGGTCGCCCGCGAGCGCGCGACGAACCCCTTCCTGGTGGGCACATAGATGGAGCTGTCGGCGCCTCGGGGAACCGTCGACCTGTTCCCGCCGCGTTCCGAGCAGGTCCTCGCCTTGGAGCGTGCGGCGCATGAGCTGGCGCGCGTGCACGGCTATCGATACGTGCAGACACCGGCGTTCGAGCACACCGATCTGTTCGCGCGGACGTCGGGCGAGTCCTCGGACATCGTCACGAAGGAGATGTACACGTTCGAAGACAAGGGCGGACGGTCGTTGACGCTGCGGCCGGAGGGAACCGCACCGGTGATGCGGGCGTACCTCGAGCGTCAGCAGGAGCTTCCCTTGCCGTTCAAGGCCTACTACGTGGAATCGTTCTGGCGCCATGGCCGCCCGCAAGCCGGCCGGCTGCGGGAGTTCCGACAGCTCGGGATCGAAGTCATCGGGACGGCGGCGCCGGGCGCGGACGTCGAGACGATCGTCGTGGCCGACCGGTTCCTGCGCGAACGCGGCTTGGAACGGACGACGCTGCTCGTCAACTCGATCGGCGACGCGATGTGCCGCCCGGCGTACCGGGAGGTGTTGGTGGCGTTCCTGCGCGAACACGAAGGCGCGTTGTGCAAAGACTGCCGCGACCGGATCGACTCGAACCCGCTGCGGACCTTCGATTGCAAGGTGCCAGGGTGCCGAACGGTCATGGCGGAGGCCCCGTTGATCACCGACCACCTGTGTGAAGCCTGCGCTGAGCACTTCGCCAAGGTTCAGGAAGGGTTGGCGATCGAGGAGGTCCCCTTCGAGATCGACCGGCGTCTGGTTCGCGGCCTCGACTACTACACGCGGACCGCATTCGAGTTCGCTTCGGCGGCGCTGCCCGTCGCGCAGTCCACGCTCTGTGGGGGAGGACGCTACGACGGGCTGGCGGAGGCGCTGGGCGGCAAGCCGACGCCCGGCATCGGGTTCGGGCTGGGGTTGGAGCGCGTGCTGCTCGCCGCCGAGAACGAGGAGTTGGGCGTGGCCTCGGGCGGCGCACCGGCCTGCTTCGTGGTCGGGATCGGGGATGAAGCCGGGGTCTTCGTCCGGAACTTGGTGCGAACCCTCCGGCGGATGGGGATCGCGGCCGAATCGGCGTTCGAGGAGCGCCCGCTGAAAGCGCAGCTCAAGATGGCGGACCGGACCGGCGCTCGGTTCGCGGCCATCATCGGCGATCGCGAGGCCCGGGAACGCGTGGTCACGATCAAGGATCTGAAGGACGGCTCGCAGTCCGAGGTGCCGCTGGGGGAGGTGGGGCCGTGGATCTCCGCACGAGCATGAGGACCCACACCTGCGGCCAACTCCGGGCCGACGACGCTGGTTCCGAGGTCGCGCTGTGCGGATGGGTCGCCCGCGACCGCGATCACGGCGGGGTGATCTTCATCGATCTACGGGACCGGGCCGGGGTCACGCAGCTCGTGTTCCATCCGGAGGAGCAGCCCGAGGCCTATGCTGCCGCCGCCAAGCTCAAGAGTGAGTCGGTCGTGCGGGTGACGGGTACGGTTCGCGAACGTCCGGACGGCACGAGGAACGAGAACCTGCCGACCGGAGGTGTGGAGGTCGTGGTCGACGCGGTCGAACTGCTCGCCGCATCCGAGACGCCCCCGTTCCCGATCGAAGACCGCGTCGAAGCGAGCGAGGAACTCCGTCTGAAGTACCGCTACCTGGACCTGCGTCGCCCGGAGATGACGCGGGTCCTGGACCTGCGCGCGCGCATCAACAAGATGGCCCGCGACCATATGGGCGCACTCGGGTTCGTCGAGATCGAGACGCCGCTGCTCGGCCGATCGACGCCAGAGGGAGCACGGGACTTCCTCGTCCCGTCGCGTCTGCACCCAGGCACCTTCTACGCGCTGCCGCAGTCGCCGCAACAGCTCAAGCAGTTGCTGATGGTGGCCGGCCAGGACCGGTACTACCAGATCGTCCGCTGCTTGCGCGACGAGGCGCCGCGCGCCGACCGCAGCTTCGAGTTCACGCAGCTCGATGTCGAGATGAGCTTCGCGAACGAAGACGACCTGATGTCGGTGATCGAGCCTCTGTACGCGAGCATCGTTCGCGAGTTCCAGGGTGTGGAGGTGGCGACACCCTTCCCGCGGATGACCTACGACCACATGATGGCGTCCTACGGATCGGACAAGGCGGACCTGCGGTATGGGATGGAGATGGCCGACCTCGGTGAGGTCTTCGCGGGGACCGGGTTCAACGCGTTCGCGAAGGTCCTGGATGCGAACGGACTGGTCAAGGGCTTCGCGGCGCCGGGCGGGGGCGAGCTTTCCCGCAAGGAACTCGACGAGCTGATCCAGGTCACCAAGTCACGGGGCGCTGCGGGACTGGTGTGGATGGTGGTCGAGGCAGACGGTGTCCGCTCGCCCGTCGAGAAGTTCCTCACGGAACCTGAGACGAGCCGACTGGTGGCGGCTCTGGATGCCAAGGCCGGTGACCTGATCCTGATCGTCGCCGATGCCGCGGATCGGACCAACGTCGCCCTGGACGGGCTGCGCCGCGACATGGCGGCGCGTCTGGGTCTGATCCCGGAGAACACGTGGTCGTTCTGCTGGATGACCGAGCCCCCGCTGTTCGAGTGGAGCCGGGAGGAGGAACGCTGGGTATCGATGCACCACCCGTTCACGATGCCGGCGAGCGAGGACCTTGCTCCCGAGACGGCGAAGGCACGCGCGTACGACCTCGTCCTGAACGGGTTCGAGGCCGGTGGCGGGAGCATCCGGATCCACGACGCCGCGCTGCAGCATGGCGTCTTCGAGGCCTTGGGCTTGTCCGAAGATGAGATCCAGGAGAAGTTCGGACACCTGCTGGAGGCGTTCCGCTACGGGGTGCCGCCGCACGGCGGCATCGCGATGGGCGTCGACCGGATCGTGATGCTGATGGCGGGCAAGGACACCCTGCGCGACGTGACGGCGTTCCCGAAGGCGCAGTCGGGCCAGGACCCACTCACCGGCGCGCCCGACCGGGCATCGCCGGAGCAACTCGCCGAACTCGGCCTCGAGATCGTCGCCGAGCCGGACCCCGACGAGGGCTGATGTCAGGCCTGACCGACGACGACCTGATCCTCCTGCGAGCACGGAACCATGTCCATTTCGTCACCCTGAACCCCGACGGAAGTCCGCACGTGACGCCGATGTGGGTGGACGCGGACGACGAGGGGCACGTCCTGGTCAACACCGCGGTGGGCCGGGTCAAGGACCGGAACGCGCGGCGCGACCCGAGGGTGGCCCTGTCGGTTCAGGACGCCGGCGACCCCTACCGCTGGGTCTCGGTCACCGGCGAGGTGGTCGAGATGATCGAGGGGGAGGCGGCCGACGCCCATATCGACTCACTGTGCCGCCGCTACCACGACGAGTTGTGGGAGCCGGTCCCCGGACAGCGGCGGGTCATCTACCGCATCCGTCCCGACCGGATCGCGCGGGGCCTGGGCTGATGCGTGCGCGGCGGTCCGGATAGGCTCTGACGACCATGGCCGACCAGCCTCTCGCATCGAGGATGCGCCCCGCGTCGTTCGACGAGTTCTACGGGCAGCAGCACCTGCTGGGGGAGGGAAGGGCGCTCACCCGTCTGATCGAGCAGGGCCACCTTCCCTCGATGGTCCTGTGGGGCCCGGCCGGTACCGGCAAGACGACCCTGGCGTACCTGCTCGCGGATGCGGTCGGCGGCCAGCTCACGCAGCTCTCCGCCGTTTCCTCGGGGGTGGCAGATGCCCGCAAGGTGATGGCCAGGGCGGGGGGTGCCAACGCCAGCATGTTCCGCACGGTACTGTTCGTCGACGAGGTGCACCGGTGGAGCAAGGCCCAGCAGGACGTGCTGCTCCCGACGGTCGAGGACGGCACGATCACGCTGATCGGCGCGACGACCGAGAACCCGTACTTCTCGCTGAACACCCCATTGCTCTCGCGTTGCATCCTGCTGCGGCTCGAGCCCCTGGGTCCGGACGAGCTGAAGGCTATCGTGCGCCGGGGCCTGTCGGACAGCGAACGCGGGGTCGGCAAGCTGCACCTGTTCATCGACGACGACGCCCTGGATCATCTGGTCGAGGTGGCCGGCGGGGACGCGCGGATCGCGCTGACGGGGCTCGGCGCCGCGGCGCTGGCTACGAGTGCGGGCGGCGAGAAGATGATCACGCTCGACCGAGTCGCCGACGCGATCCAGCAGAAGGCGATCGTCTACGACCGGCAGGGCGACGCGCATTTCGACGTCGTGTCGGCGTTCATCAAGTCGATCCGAGGTTCGGACCCGGACGCCGCGTTGTTCTGGCTGGCGCGCATGATCGAAGGCGGCGAGGACCCGCGCTATATCGCGCGCCGGATGATCGTGCACGCGTCGGAGGACATCGGACTCGCCGACCCGCGCGCGCTGATGATCGCCACGGCGGCGGCGCAGGCGGTCGAGTACGTCGGTCTGCCCGAGGCCCGTTTGAACCTGGCCGAGGCAGCGATCTACCTGGCGCGCGCGCCCAAGTCCAACAGCGTGTTCCAGGCGATGAATCGCGCGACCGGGGACGCGGCGTCCAGCGATGCCGTCCCACTGCACCTGCGCGACGCACATTACCCGGGCGCCAAGAAGCTCGGGCACGGCCAGGGATACAAGTACCCCCACGACTTCCCCGGTCACCAGGTCGAGCAGGAGTACCGACCCGAACGGTTCCAGGCCAAGCGCTACTACGAGCCATCCGGACAGGGTGAGGAGGTTGTCGACACCGGCGACAAGAGCGAGGCCGGAGACGCTGCGGGGGACGCCGCCCGGGCCGAGGCCGCGCCCGAGGCCGCGCCCGAGGCCGCGCCTGAGGCCGCGCCCGAGTCGGACCCGGCGTAGCCTCCAGGTCGGCCGGTCCGAGGGCGGTATGATGCCCGGACCGCTGACCAAGGGAGTGAAGGACCATGCTTGCATCGGTGTTCGCAGACATCCTCGCGATCGCAGCCGCGGTCGCCATCGGACTGATCGGCCTCGCCGGTTCGTACGCTCTCTTCAAGGCGGCCATGGTTCTGGATAGCTCGCGCGTGTTGCTGGACGGCGTCACCAAGGAGAGCGTGCCGCTGCTGTCCGAGGTCACCACCACGGTCAAGAACGTGAACCGTGAGCTGGACCGGACGGATACCATCCTGGAATCTGCGGGCAACATGGCGAAGTCCGCCGAGCGGCTCACCGCGGTCGTCGAGCAGACCGTGTCCAGTCCGCTGATCAAGATCATCTCCTTCGGCGCGGGCGCCGGGTCGGCGTTCAAGCGCTTCTTCGGCGGCGACTGATGTTCCGCCGGTTCTTCTGGCTCACGGTCGGCCTGGGCGCCGGCGTGACCTCGGCGGTCCTGGCCTCGCGCTGGCTGAAGCGCCAGACGCAGAAGATAGCTCCGGCGAACGTCGCGAAGTCCGCTTCGCTGGGCATCCTGGAGCTGGGCAAGCGCGTCGCGGAGTCGGTCCAGGAGGGCCGGGCGGCCGCGGATGAACGTGAGCGCGAGGTCCGGGAGAAGGCGAAGCTAGACTAGCCGCCGTGGACGGCCGGCAGATCCGCGAACGGTTCCTCGCGTTCTTCGAAGAGCGTGATCACAAGCGTGTCCCGTCGTCCTCGCTGATCCCGCCCCCCGAGACCGGTCTCCTGCTGACCAACGCCGGGATGAATCAGTTCATCCCGTACTTCCTGGGCCAGGCGCAGGCACCGTGGCCGCGGGCGACAAGCGTCCAGAAGTGTTTCCGGACCGGCGACCTGGACAACGTGGGCCACACCGCCCGGCACTTGACCCTGTTCGAGATGCTGGGCAACTTCTCCTTCGCCGACTATTTCAAGGCCGAATCGCTGGCCTGGGGTCTTGAGCTGATCACCGAGGGCTACGGCATCGACATCGATCGCCTGTGGGCCACCTACTACCAGGACGATGCCGAGACAGCGGCCATCTGGGCGGATCTCGGGTTCCCGGCCGAACGGATAGTTGCGCGCGGCAAGACAGACAATTACTGGTCGACGCACGCAGCGGGACCTGCCGGGCCGACCGGTGAGATCTTCGTCGACCGTGGGGCGGCCTACGGACCCGACGGCGGGCCGGCGGTCGACGAGGAACGGTTCATGGAGATCTGGAACCACGTCTTCATGCAGGACTTGGTCGACGATCACGAGAACAAGATCGGCGATCTGCCCGGCAAGAACGTTGACACCGGCGCCAGCGTCGAGCGCCTCGCGATGGTGACGCAGGGCGCCGACTCCTTCTACGACACGGACACTATGGCGCCGCTGATGGAGGCCGTGCAGTCGGCCAGCGGCAAGACCTATGGCGACGACGAGCGGACCGACGTGTCCATGCGCATCGTGGCCGAGCACGGCCGCGCGACCACCTTCCTGATCGCCGACGGCGTGCTTCCGTCCAACGAAGGCCGGGGCTACGTGCTGCGCCGGATGCTGCGCCGGCTCGTCAGCCACGCGCGCCGGATCGGGATCGACCAGGACCTCTCCGGACGGCTCGTCGACGTGACCGTAGAGATGCTTGGGGACGCCTACCCCGAGCTGCACGAGAATCACGCGTTCACGCTGCAGGTCGCGGCGTCCGAAGAGGAGCGTTTCGCCGGCACGCTCCGTAGGGGTATGGAAGTTTTCGGCGAGGCTCACTTGGCGGCGAAGGGTAGTCTGACCGCGAGCGGGAAGGTTATTCCCGGTGACACCGCGTTCACGTTGCACGACACGCACGGGTTCCCGCTGGAACTCACGATGGAGCTGGCGGCGGACGAGGGCTTGGAGGTCGACCGGGACCGCTTCGCCGAGCTGATGGAGGAGCAGCGCAGCCGGGGACAGCAGGCTGCGAAGAAAGGGCTCGTGTCGGAGGAGGTACTGGCCGAGGTCCTCACGCGGGCCGAACCCACCCGCTTCGTCGGGTACGAGACCCTTGACGCCGACGCTCACATCATCGGTCTGCTCGCGGAGCGCGACGACGCCGCGCAGGAGGGCGATGAGGTCCGCGTGATCCTGGACACCAGCCCGTTCTACGCGGAGGGCGGCGGCCAGGTGGGTGACCAGGGTCTGCTCCGTACCCCGACGGGTCTGATCCGCATCATCGACACCCAGCGCGCGCCCGGCGACGTGTTCGTCCACACCGGCGTCGTGGAGTCGGGCGAGGTGCGCGACGGCGAGGAGGCGCACGCCGAGGTCGACCCCGACGTCCGTGCCGGGACCGCTCGCTCCCACACGGCCACTCACGTGGTCCACTGGACGCTGCGGCACCTATTGGGGGAACACGCCCGGCAGGCCGGGTCACTGGTCGCCCCCGGGCGGCTGCGGTTCGACTTCACGCACCCATCGTCGGTTCCCCAGGAGCAGCTGGAAGAAGCCGAAGCCCTGGCCAACGAACGCCTATCCGAGGACGACGCCGTCCGCGCGTACGAGACGACCATGGAGTTCGCCAAGAGCCAGGGCGCGATGGCGCTGTTCGGCGAGAAGTACGGGGACCTGGTTCGGGTCGTCGAGATCGGCGACTATTCGCGTGAACTGTGTGGCGGGACGCATGTTCCGCACACCGGCAACGTCGCGGTGGTTCGCATCCTGGGTGAAGGGAGCATCGGATCGGGCATGCGGCGTGTCGAGGCCGTGGTCGGGCCCGAGGCGATCCGGCAGGTCAACGCCGAGCGACACCTGCTGAAGCGGGTCGTCGCGGCGCTCGGCGGGGGCGATCCCGAGGGGGCGCCGGACCGCATCCTCAAGGTCGTCCAGGAGAACAAGCGACTCAGGAACGAACTCGGCCGGATGAGCAAAGGTGAGATCGCCGGCAAGGTGGAGCAGATCATCGGCCGGCACAGCATCGTCGCGGGTGTGCAGCTCATCGCCTGGGTCGAGGATGCGGACGCCGACGAACTTCGCGAGCTTGCCCAGGCCACCGTGAACAGGCTTGAGCGTCCGGACGCCCCGGCCGTCACTGTGCTAGGTACCGGGAATGGAGGGAAGGCACTGCTTGTTGCGGCGTGTAGTCTTGCGCTCGTCGATCGGGGCGTGACCGCGCCGGCCCTGCTCGAGGAGGCGGCGAAGATGGTGGGCGGTGGCGCCGGAGGCAAACCGGGACTTGCTTTCGCCGGGGGCAAGAAGGCGGACGCCGTGAAGGATGCGGTGCAATCGATTCCGGCCCGACTCGAGGCCCTGCTCGCCGCCGGTGGCTGACCCCGGACGCGCCCTCGGCCTGGACCTGGGCGACGCGCGCATCGGCGTGGCGATCTCCGACGAACAGCAGCGGGTCGCCGTCCCGTTCGGCACGATCCGAACCGGCGCACCCGAGGATCTGAAGTCGATCGCGCAGATCGTCGCGGACAACGACATCTCGGAGGTCGTGGTCGGGCATCCGCGGTCGATGTCGGGTGATGTCGGTCCTCGAGCGGAGAAAGCGGAGGGGTTCGCGGATGCGTTGCGCGCGTTCCTCGAGGTGCCCGTCTCGCTTCAGGACGAGCGGCTCTCGACCGTCGAGGCCGAGCGGGCGCTCAAGACGGCGGGGGCGACCGGTCGCGACCGCAAGCGGGTCGTGGACCAGGCGGCGGCGACCGTGATCCTGCAGTCGGCGCTGGACGCGCGCCGCAGATAGCGCCCGGCCGAAGGGCCGGCGGCCTGGGCGTCCCGGAGGCTCCGCCCGCTATCCTTGACGCTCGATGCCGGAGCGTGCCCCGGGCGCAGCTGCGCCCCCCCGCCGCAGAGCGGGAAAGATCATCGCGATCGTCGCGGTCGCGTGCGTCCTCATCCTGGCCGGCCTGGCCGCCGCCGGGTACTCGTACTTCCGCTGGTGCCAGGGCGCGGCCGGCCCGCAGGAGGGCCTCGCGTTCGAGATCCCGAAGGGCGCAACCGGGGCTGAGGTCGTGACCTCGCTCCATGGCGACGGGGTCATCCGGTGCAACGCGATCGCGCGCACCATCGCCCAGGCCCGCTCAACCGAGTTCCAGGCGGGGTCCTACAAGCTCGAGACGAACATGACGCTCGATGACGCGCTCGCCCGCCTCAACGAGGGCCCGATCGTGCGGACCGTATCGATGACGATCCCAGAAGGCTGGCGCCTCACCCAGATCACGGCCGAGGCCTCGAAGCGGCTGCACCTGGACGAGGTCGAACTCGCGCGGCTCGCCGGGAACGGCGGGTTCACCGTGCCGCCGTACCTGCCCGCAGGGACGGAGACGACCGAAGGGTTCCTGTTCCCGAAGACCTACGAGTTCCCGCGCGACGGGTTGACCGAGAAGGCCGTCATCGACCGCCTGCTCGACCAGTTCGACCGGGAGGCGGCCACGCTGCCGTGGAAGAACGCGAAGCGGCTCGGCGTCTCCCCCTACGAGGTGGTGGTCGTCGCATCGCTCGTCGAGCGCGAAGCCCGGCTTCCCTCCGAACGCGCCCGGATCGCGGCCGTCATCTACAACCGGATCGCGCGCCACGAGATCCTCGGGATCGACGCGAGCAACCAGTACATCGATCCGAACCCCGAGGACGGCTTGACGATGAGCGATCTGGCGATCGACAGTCCCTACAACCTCCGGCTAAAGGGGAACGCGGGAAAGCTCCCGCCCACCCCCATCGCAAGTCCCGGTCTCGCGTCGCTGCGCGCCGCATTGCAGCCCGCGAACACGAGTGAGTGGCTGTATGTGCTGTGCGGCTCGGATGGCCACCACGAGTTCACCGCGAGCTACGCGGAGTTCCGCCGGTTGAAGGAGCAGTGCCTCTGATGGCCGGCTCTCCTTTGGACCCCGCCGACCTGGACTGGCCGGTGCCGGAGCCCGGCATGAACCTCCTCGGTGTGATCGGCTGGCCGGTGGAGCACAGCCTCTCTCCTGCGATCCAGTCCGCGGCGCTCCGCGGCTTGGGGCTCGACGGTGAGTGGCGCTACGTCCACCTCTCGGTTCCCCCGGGCGCGATGCAGCAGGCTATCGCGCGGCTGCGGGAGGACGGCTATCGCGGCGCCAACGTGACGATGCCCCACAAGGAGGCTGCGGGCGAGTTGGCGGACGGGCGATCGCCGGACGCGGAACGGCTCCGGGCCGTCAACACCCTCGACCGCGTCGACGACGGGTTCGAGGGTCACAACACGGACGCGCCGGGGTTCGCGAATTTCCTCACCGTCGACGTCGGGTTCGCACCCGCCGGTGGCGCGGCCCTCATCTTCGGCGCGGGCGGGGCGGCACGTGCGTGCGCGCTGGCGCTCGTCCGGATGGGGGTGACCGAGATCGTCGTTGCGGCGCGGGACGTGGACCGGGGAGCGACGGCGATGGACGGGCTCGTTCCGGACGGGAACCTCGCCGTGATCCCGTTCGAGGACGCCGGCCGCATCGCGCCGGCCATGCTCGTCAACGCGACCCCGCTCGGCTCCTCCGGCGAGGTGCTTCCGGTTCCGGCCCTTTCGCCCGAGATCGTGGTCGTAGACCTGCTCTATCATCCCGCGGACACGCCGCTGTTGGCCGCGGCCCGGGGCGCCGGCGCGCGCGCGTTCGGCGGCCTGGGGCTCCTGGTCCGGCAGGCGGCGCTGTCCCTGGAGATCTGGACCGGGATGGTGCCGGACATCGGGGTGATGAGAGCCGCCGGTAGGGCAGCCGCCGCATCCTGACCCGCCACTCAGGGGCTGTGCGCCGCAGAGGCCGTACGCTCAGGTAAAGGAACTCCCGCCGACACCCGATTACGGGTAGTGGAAACCGAACCCATGGATATCGATTTCTCTTCTCTCGCGTCCCGCATCGCGTCGGACGTCGGGGGCTTGCGGGGCTGCATCATCGCCTCGCGTGATGGACTCGTGCTCGGCGCGTACCCCGCCGACGGAGAGGCCGTCCTGCGCCCGGCCTGGCTGCGCTTCGCCGCGCTCGGCGATGTCGCGAAGGGGTTCATCGAATTCTCTGGGGAGACGTGGGTCTACGTCCAGCGCGGACCCTATGCTGCGTTCGCCGTCAGTGAGGCAGAGGCACGGCCGGGACTGATCCTCGAAGAGATGGAGCAGATCCTCCGCTCGGCCGAGGAGGCGCGGACCCGCCAGCCCAGCGCCCGGATAGAGGCACCCGAGGCCCTGCGGAGCAAGCCACGTTCGTCGCTGCACCCAGAGCCGCGGCCTGCCGCTCCGGCCCCCGCGTCGAGCGTCCCGGCCCAGGCCGCCTCCGCCGCCCCAGTGCCCGCCGCCCCAGCGCCCCCAGCCCCGCCCCCGGCTGCGGATACCCCCCCGCAGGTCATCTCTACCGACGCGCCGCCACCGGCTCAGGAGGTCGCTCCGGCGCCTACGCCGCCGGCCCCACAACCGCAGGGCGAAGGGGAAGTGGACCGGGTCCTTCTCGCTCAGGAGTTCGCACAGTTGCTCGAAGACAGCGGCTACGATGACGAGGAGGACGAGTGAACGGATCCAGATGGCGGAGGTAAAGAAGGCCAAACAGCTCGGCGAGATCCTGGTCGACGACGGCTTGGTTACCCAGGAACAGCTCGACCACGCGCTCGAGGAGCACCGCCGCGTCGGCAAGCTCCTCGGACGGGTCCTGATCGACCTGGGGTACATCAAGGAGACCGATCTCGTCCGCGCGCTGGCCCAGCAGGTCGGGTTCGAGTTCGTCGACCTCAGCGAGTACCAGATCGAGCCCTGGGCGCCGGTCCTGCTGCCCGAACAGGTCGCCCGGCGCTACCGCGCGCTCCCCATCGGCGAGCGCGACGGCAAGCTGCTGGTGGCGATGTCCGACCCCGCAAACGTCTACGCCCTCGACGACATCCGCATCATCACCGGCCGCGACGTGCAACCGGTCGTCGCCACCGCCGCCGACATCGAACAGGCGCTGCGCCGCTACGCCGGACTCGACTCGCAGGCCGAGGAGCTCGCCGAGGAGGTCGCCGAGGCCGCGGCCGAGGGCAAGGAGAGAAAGAAGGACGCCGAGGAGGAGGATGAGAAGGACGAGGCCCCAATCGTCAAGCTGGTCAACGCGATCATGACCCAGGCCGTGGGCGACCGCGCCTCCGACATCCACATCGAACCGACGGAGAAGGACGTGCGGGTGCGGTTCCGCGTCGATGGCGTGCTCCACGAGGTGAGCCACGCGCAGAAGCGGATCCAGAACGGACTGATCAGCCGCCTGAAGGTCATGGCCGAGATGGACATCGCCGAGAAGCGGGTCCCGCAGGACGGCCGGATCGCGATGCGGGTGGCGGGCAAGATGCTCGACCTGCGCGTGGTGACCTTGCCGACCGTCTACGGCGAGAAGATCGTGATGCGGATCCTCGACAAGAGCTCGGCGCTCCTGCACCTGGAGGACCTCGGGTTCCTGGAGCACTCCTACAAGCGGTACGAGCAGGCATACTCCAAGGCCTACGGCGCCATCCTGGTGACGGGGCCTACCGGCGCCGGAAAGTCCACGACGCTCTATGCCACGCTGAACGTCCTGAACTCACCGGAACGCAACATCATCACGGTCGAGGATCCGGTCGAATACCGGCTCAAGGGCATCAACCAGTGCCAGGTCCACAACCAGGCCGGACTCACGTTCGCCCGGGCGCTGCGCGCGATCCTGCGCAACTCGCCGGACATCATCCTCGTCGGGGAGATCCGTGACCGTGAGACGGCGACGATCGCGACCGAATCCGCGCTCACCGGCCACCTGGTCCTGTCGACGCTCCACACGAACGACGCGCCCTCCGCCATCCCGCGGCTCATCGAGATGGGGATCGAGACGTTCATCGTCGCCTCGTCGATCGACTGCGTCGTGGCGCAGCGCTTGGCGCGCAAGCTCTGCGAGAAGTGCAAGGAGCCCTACGTGCCCGACCCGGCCGAGCTGGTCGCGATGGGCTATAGCGAGCGGGAGATCTCGGATATCGACCAGCTGTACCGTCCGGTCGGCTGTCCCGCCTGCTCCAAGACGGGCTACCGGGGCCGGATCGGTTTGTACGAAGTCATGCTCGTGAACGACGACATCGAGCGTCTGACGATCGAGCGGGCGCCGGCAGACGAGATCCGGAAGGCCGCGATCGCGGAGGGCATGTCGACCCTGCGGGAGGACGGCCTCCAGAAGGTCCGGTTGGGGATGACCTCGATCGCCGACGTCCTCCGGGTGGTGGCCTGATGGCCCAGGTGCAGAACCGGTCGCGCCAGCTCGGTGAGATCCTCATGGAGCGCGGACTTCTCACGCCCGAGCAGCTCCAGGCGGCGCTCGAAGAGCACCAGAAGGCCGGCAAGCTCCTCGGCCGCGTGCTCATCGACAAGGGCTACGTCAGCGAGGCGGATCTGGTCCGCGCCCTCGCCGAACAGGTCGGCCTCGAGTTCGTCGACCTGACCGAGTTTCCCGTAGACGCGTCCTGCACGGCGCTCCTGCCGGAGTCCGTTGCGCGGCGCTACCGCGCCATCCCGATCGCCGACCGCGACGGCAAGCTGCTGGTGGCGATGTCGGACCCGGCTAACGTCTACGCCCTCGACGACATCCGCATCATCACCGACCGTGACGTGCAGCCGGTCGTGGCGACCGCCAGCGACGTCGAGGGGGCGATCCGCAAGTACGCGGGTCTCGACGCGGCGGTCGAGGAGCTCGCCGAGGAGATCGCAGAGGCGAAGGACGAAGAAGAGCTCGGCACGGCTGAGGGCATCGCCGTCGAGGAAGCCCCGATCGTCAAGCTGGTCACGGCGATCATCAAACAGGCGGTCTCCGAACGGGCCTCGGACATCCACATCGAACCGACCGAACGCGACGTGCGCGTGCGGTTCCGGGTCGACGGTGTCCTGCACGATGCCATGAAGTCGCCGAAGAGCATCCAGACCGGGCTCATCTCCCGGCTGAAAGTGATGGCGGACCTGAACATCGCCGAGAACCGGCTGCCCCAGGACGGGCGGATCGGCCTCAAGGTGAGCGGCCGGCAGTTCGACTTTCGGCTCGCGACCCTGCCGACGGTCTACGGCGAGCGCATGATGATCCGCGTGCTCGACAAGAGCTCGGCTCTGATGGAGCTGTCCGACCTGGGTCTGCTGGAGGATCCGTACAAGCAGTACGAGGCGTCCTTCCGCAAGCCCTACGGCGCGATCCTGATCACCGGGCCGACGGGTTCGGGCAAGACGACCACGATGTACGCCACGCTGTCCTTGCTGAACTCGGTCGATAAGAACGTCATCACGGTCGAGGATCCGGTCGAGTACAAGCTCAAGGGGGTTAACCAGATGCAGGTGATGCCGAAGCAGGGGCTGACGTTCGCCGGGTCCCTGCGGGCGATCCTTCGCGCCGACCCCGATATCGTGCTGATCGGTGAGATCCGCGACCGCGAGACCGCCATCATCGGCATCGAGGCCGCGCTGACCGGGCACATGGTCCTGTCCTCCCTGCACACCAACGACGCCGCGTCCGCGGTCACCCGTCTGACCGAGATGGAGGTCGAGACGTTCCTCGTGGCGTCGGCGATCGAGTGCGTGGTCGCCCAGCGCCTGGCCCGGATCCTGTGCGAGAAATGCAAGGAGGCCTACCAGCCCGATACCCCCGAACTGGCGGAGGCAGGCTATCCTGAGAGTGCGTGGTCGGAGATCGGGCAGCTCTTCCGCTCCACCGGCTGCAAGGCGTGTTCAAATACCGGGTACCGTGGACGGATCGGCCTCTACGAGGTCCTGACCGTCACGGAGGAGATCGAACATCTGACGGTGGAGCGTGTGCCATCGGACAGGATCGCCGAAGTGGCGATCGAGCAGGGGATGATGACGTTGCGTGAGGACGGACTCGAGAAAGCCCGGCGGGGGATCACCTCCGTCCAGGAAGTACTGAGGGTGGTGGTGTAGGTGGCCACGACCGCGGACGAAGACGTACAGATCCCGATCCCCGAACTCCTCGAAGTGATGCTCTCTCGTGGGGCCTCTGACCTGCACATCACGGCCGGCGCGCCGCCGACGATCCGGTTGCACGGCGAACTCGTGCGCCTGGAGGAATACCCCCTCCTCACCCCGCGAGGCCTGCAGGGCATGATCTACGCGATCCTCCCGCAGCGCCACCGCGAGCACCTCGAGCAGGACCTCGAGCTGGACATGTCCTACGCCCTGCCGGGCAAGGCCCGGTTCAGGGTCAACGTGTACTGGCAGCGCGACTCGCTGGGGTCGGCGTTCCGGCTGATCCCCTACGAGATCAAGTCGACGGACGAGCTGCGGCTCCCCGACGTCGTGAAGGAGCTGGCCCGGTACCCGCGCGGGTTCATCGTCGTGACCGGGCCGACGGGGTCGGGGAAGTCCACGTCCCTGGCGGCGATGATCGACCAGATCAACAACGAGCTCCCGGTCCACATCATGACCGTCGAGGACCCGATCGAGTTCCTGCACAAGCACAAGACCGCGATGATCAACCAGCGGGAGGTCGGGGCGGACACCCACGGGTTCGGCCCGGCCCTCAAGCACGTGCTCCGGCAGGACCCGGATGTGATCCTGGTGGGCGAGATGCGTGACCTCGAGACCGTCCAGACGGCCATCACGGCGGCTGAGACCGGGCACCTGGTGTTCGCGACCCTGCACACGCAGGACGCGCCGCAGACCATCGACCGCATCATCGACGTCTTCCCGTCGCACTCGCAGCAGCAGATCCGGGTTCAGCTCTCCACGACGCTCCAGGGCGTCATGACCCAGCAGCTGCTGCAGACGCCCGACGGGCAGGGGCGGGTGGTCGCCTGCGAGGTGCTGATCGCGACGGCGGCCGTGCGGAACCTGATCCGCGAGGGGAAGGTGCACCAGATCTACTCGGTGATGCAGTCGGGAGGCCGGTTCGGGATGCAGACCATGGACCAGGCGCTGGCCGATCTGGTCAAGACGGGACAGATCACCCAGCAACTCGCGCTGGAGCGTTGCCACGACCCGGAGGAGCTGACCCGTCTGATGAGTGGCGGAGTCACTTCGGGTGCGGCGACCGGCTTCACACAGCCTGGTGCTGCGTACGAGCAGGCCGGCGCGCCCCAGCAGGCCTACCCGCCCATGGGCGGCGGGGTGCCGCAAGGCTGATGAGAGGAGGAACCGGTGGCTGAGACGTTCTCGTACAAGGCCCGGGACCGTACGGGCAAGGTCGTCAGCGGAGAGCTGATCGGCGACAGCGAACAGCTGGTCATCGCCAAGCTGCGCGAGCAGGCTCTCGTCCCGATCGAGGTGTCGAAGAAGTCCGCCGGCATGAAGCGCGAGCTCACCTTCCGGCCGGGGAGGGTCAAGCTCAAGATCATGTCGGTGTTCTCCCGGCAGTTCGCCACGATGGTGAACGCCGGACTACCGATCCTGCGCGCCTTGGCGATCCTGGCCGAGCAGACCGAGTCGGCCGAACTCACGAAGATCCTGACCCGCGTCCGGATGGACGTCGAACAGGGAGCGTCTCTGTCCGGCGCGATGGCCAAGCACCCCAAGGTCTTCGACGATCTGTACGTCTCGATGGTCAAGGCCGGTGAGACCGGTGGTGTGCTGGACACGGTCCTGCTGCGACTGGCCGACCAGATCGAGAAGGAGGTCTCGCTCAGGAATCGCATCAAGTCGGCGATGACCTACCCGGTCGTCGTGCTGCTCATGGTGCTGTTCATCCTGGCAGCGATGCTGCTGTTCATCGTGCCGCAGTTCGAGACGATCTACGCGAACCTCGGGAGCCAGCTCCCGTTGCCGACCCGGATCCTCCTCGGGGCGTCGGAAGCGCTTCGGAACTACTGGTACCTGGTCATCGGCGGAAGCATCGGTGCCTGGTTCGCGCTCAAGCAGTGGAAGAAGACGGACGCGGGCCGCGAGGCGGTCGATCGGTTCAAGCTCCGCGTCCCGGTCTTCGGTCCGCTGTTCCGCAAGACGGCGTTGTCCCGATTCTCCAGCACGCTGGGTGTCCTGCTGCGGTCCGGTGTGCCGATCCTGCAGGCGTTGGACATCGTCGCCGACACCGTCGGGAACATGGTGGTCAGCAAGGCAGTGACCGACGTGCAGGCCAGCGTTCGCGAAGGTGAGAGCATCGCCAAGCCACTCTCCAGGCACGCCGTTTTCCCCCCGATGGTGGTTCAGATGCTGGCCGTGGGTGAGGAGACCGGTGCGGTCGACACCATGCTCGAGAAGGTGGCGCAGTTCTACGACGAGGAGGTCACCGCAGCGGTCGACTCCCTCACGTCGTTGATCGAGCCGCTCATGATTGCCGTGATCGGCGGCGCCGTGGGCATGTCGGTCATCGCGCTGTACCTGCCGATGTTCAACATCATCAACCTCATCAAGTAGCTCGGGCCTGCGCCGCCGAGACCGTTCATCGGGAACCCCCTGAGGGGCGGCCCTTCGGCCCGTGGGATGCCTGATATAGGGTAAGCCGAAGGACCTAGGACCCATGATGTAGTCAGAATCCCCGAGTTGGGGGCTACAGGAACCGGTCCGGTTCGCCGAGATACATGAGAGAGAACCAGCCGGCACCGCTGGGGTGCGGGCCTGTTATTCGAAAGGAGGTTCTCCATGCTGGAACGCCTCAAGGATAGGCGCACAGCAGGGGAAGAGGGCTTCACCCTCATCGAGTTGATGGTGGTCGTTCTGATCATCGGTATCTTGATCGCCATCGCTCTCCCCACGTTCCTGGGCGCCAGGGACAGGGCCAACGACAAGGCGGCTCAGTCGGGTGTACGGAATGCCATCGCCGCGGGCAAGACCTGCTTCACGGACGATGACTCGTACGCGCTGTGTGACGCAGCCGCAATGGCCCTGATCGAAACTTCCCTGAACTTCGTGGCCGGCGGCACTACGTCGGGCGACCCGAGCACGGTCAGTGTCTCGCTCGACGCCACGGCACCCGCCAACGTCCTGATGGGCCTGGCGGCGTACTCGAAGGCCGGGAACTGCTTCTACCTGCAGGACGACCCGCAGACGGGCACAACCTACGACCAGGCTGTGTCGGACGGGACGGACTGCTTCGGCGACGACGCCATCGGAGCAGCGAACCCGAGCTGGTAGGAAGAAGCGAAGGCACCAACCGCATCGAG
>CAZXFL010000023.1:0-30934 GCA_964640385.1 uncultured Actinomycetes bacterium | reverse complement strand
GCTAGCCGCCGCCCCCGGTCTCGAGGTCGTCGTCCTGATCGGCGGGGGTCGCGTGAAGGCGGCGATCCTCTTCGATGTCGTCGTAGAGGTGATCGGCCCACATCTTGACCTGCGGCCACATGCGCCAGAAGTTCTCCTGGGTCACGTCGCCGAACCGGGCCACGGCCTCCTCGGCGGAGAGCCGCTGGACGGTGTGGTCGAGGATGAAGATGGCGGTTCCGAACGCGTGCTCGACGTCCTCCAACGACTGCCTCCTCACGGATGGAGCCTGATGGTACCGCCGACAGGGGTCTGCGGGGAAGGGGACGTGCTCTGGGGGAACGGCTAGCCAGAGGGGTGGTACTCGCCGAAGACATCGCGCAGCACGTCGGAGACCTCGCCGAGCGTCGCCCGGGCACGCAGGGCCTCCTTCATCGGCCCGAGCAGGTTCCCGGTCCCCTCGGCCGTGTCGCGGAGTGCGGCGAGGGCGTCATCGACCGGCGCCGACGCGCGTTCCGCGCGCAGCCGTCGCGTCCGTTCGATCTGCTTCTGAGCTTCGTCCTCGCCGATGCGCTGCAGGTCAGGTAGCGACTCGTCATCCTCGACGAACCGGTTCACGCCGACGATGACGCGCTCCCCCGTCTCGATCTTCTGCTGGATGCGGTAGGCCGCGTCGTGGATCTCGTCCTGGTAGAACCCCGCCTCGATCGCCGCGACGGCGCCGCCCATCGCGTCGATCTTCTCGATGTACTCCCATGCCCGGGCCTCGAGTTCGTCCGTGAGGTGTTCGACGAAGTACGAACCGGCGAGCGGATCCGCACTGTCGGCGACGCCCGACTCGTAGCCGATCACCTGCTGCGTGCGCAGCGCGATCTTCGCAGCATGCTCGGTCGGCAGCGCCAGCGCCTCGTCGAACGAGTTGGTGTGCAACGACTGGGTTCCGCCAAGGACCGCTGAGAGCGCCTCGAGGGCCGTCCGCACGATGTTGTTCTGGGGCTGCTGCGCAGTCAGGGTCGCGCCGCCCGTCTGCGTGTGGAACCGGAGCATCATCGACTTCGGATCCTGCGCGCCGAAGCGTTCGGCAGCGATCTTCGCCCAGATCCGGCGCGCCGCCCGAAACTTCGCGACCTCCTCGAAGAAGTTCATGTGGCAGGCGAAGAAGAACGACAGGCGCGGCGCGAACTCGTCGAACGCCAGGCCGGTATCGATCGCGGCCTGCGAGTAGGCGATCGCATCGGCCAGCGTGAACGCGATCTCCTGCGCCGCGGTCGAACCCGCCTCGCGCATGTGGTAGCCGCTCACCGAGATCGTGTTCCACTTCGGGATGTGCTCGTGGCAGTAGACGAAGATGTCGGTGATGATCCGCATCGAAGCCTTGGGCGGGTAGATGTAGGTCCCGCGCGCCGCATATTCCTTCAGCAGGTCGTTCTGAACGGTGCCCTGCAGCTCGGTCGACGCGACGCCCGCCTCCTCGCCCACCAACTCGTAGAGCAAGAGCAAGATGGAGGCCGTGGAGTTGATCGTCATCGACGTCGACACCTGGCCCAGCGGGATCTGGTCGAAGAGCGTGGCCATGTCCTCGACCGAGTCGATCGCCACGCCCGTCTTGCCGACCTCGCCCTCGGCCCGCGGGTGGTCGGAGTCCAGCCCCATCTGGGTCGGCAGGTCGAACGCGATCGAGATCCCCGTCTGGCCGTGGTCAAGCAGATAGCGGAATCGCTCGTTCGTCTCCTGCGCGGTGGCCATCCCCGAGTACTGGCGCATCGTCCATAGGCGCCCCCGGTACATCGAGGGGTAGACGCCGCGCGTGAACGGCGGCTCCCCCGGCACGCCGAGATCGCGGTCGTAGTCCAGCTCCTCCAGGTCGGCCGGCGTGTAGTAGGGCCCGACCTCGATCCCGGAATCGGTGACGCGGCGCTCGTCGTCGGTCATAGGGCAAAGGGTATCGTCTGGGCACCGGCGGAGGCGCCGGGCACCGTGTGACGCGAGGAGGCGGCCCCTTGGACATCGTGAACCCCGACGTCGCGGCCTACATGCGCTCGCTCTTGACCCCTCGAGACGAGAAGGTCCTCCTGGAGATGGAGGCCGAGGCCGAGAAGCGGGACTTCCCGATCGTCGGGCGCCAAGTCGGCGTGACCCTGGAGATCCTGGCCCGCGCCAACAAGGCCCAGGAGGTCATCGAGCTCGGATCCGGGTTCGGCTACTCGGCCTACTGGTTCTCACGGGCACTCGGCCCGGCCGGTCAGCTCTTCCTCACGGACGGCGACCCGGCGAACGAGGAGAAGGCCTTGGACTATCTGTATCGGGCCGTGCTCGACGGCCCCGTCGAGTTCACGGTCGGCGATGCCGTGGAAACGCTGGTGTCGCAAGGCCGCGAGTGGGACATCATCTACAACGACATCGACAAGGGCGACTATCCCGACGCCTGGCGCGCCGCCCGCGACCGGGTCCGCGTCGGCGGCATGTACATCTGCGACAACGTGCTGTGGTCGGGACGGGTGACGCAGGACACGGTCACCGACGACGTCCGGGAGGGCTGGACCGAAGCCATCAAGGAGCACAACCGCATGATCGCCGAGGATGACCGCTACGTGTCGACCATCGTCCCGACCCGTGACGGTGTCATGGTCGCCCTCCGGATCACATGAGCGACGACCGGCCGCTGATCGACGCCGGATGGGAATCAGTCTGGTGGCGAGGGATCGTCTTCTCGCCGCTGCTGCCGCTGCTGGTGCTCCTAGGGGACCGCGGACCCCTGGAGTTGACCTCCTGCCTGAGTCAGATTATCCTTTATTCCAACTTTCGGAAACCGGAGTCTCCCCCAGATGGCGAAGATGGCGAAGATGCGCGACAAGGGTCAGATCACCGTCCCCTCGGACGTCCGCGAGGCTGCCCACCTCGAGGAGGGCGACCCAGTGGAGTTCGAGGTGACCGAGGACGGCATCCTCATGCGCCCCAAGAAGGTCATCGACCCCACCCAGGCCTGGTTCTGGACGCCGGAATGGCAGGCGAAAGAACGCGGGGCCGATGAGGACGTGCGCGGCGGTCGGATGACCAGGGCGATGTCGACCGAAGCGTTCCTCGCCATGCTTGCCGAGACGTCCGACCAGGACTGATCCTCTCGTGCCCACCAACGACTGGACGGCCGCCTTCGGCCCTGACCACCGACGACTCTCCGGTGAGCAGCGGAAGGCCTTCGCGGTCGCCGTGGGCAAGCTGGTCGAGGGTCTGGAGCGAGGTTCCATCCGCAAAGGCCTCCGGGTCAAGGGCGTCCAGACCGCTCCGGGCATCTTCGAACTCACATGGGCTCCCGACGGACGAGCGACGTTCGAGTTCGGCGAGCCCGTCCGCGAGGACGATCCTCACATCATCTGGCGCCGGATCGGAACCCACAACGTGCTCGATCGTCCGTAGGCCTTCGCCGAGGGCCGCCATCCGACGAACTGGAGTAGACTCGCCCCGCCTTGGGGACGCCCCGACCGCCAGGCACGGCGGGGACGCGAGCTAGGCTCAGGAACGGGTGAGAACGCGGTGACACGCACGAAGACCAGCAAACGTGGCGGGTTCGGTTCGCTCTACGACGGGAAAGAAGGCCAATGGTCGTGGGCCCTGCACCGCGTCACCGGTGTCGCCATCATCCTTTTCCTGTTCGCCCACGTACTCGACACCGCGGTCGTCGCCTGGGGACCCGAGGCCTACAACCGGGTATTGGAGGCGTACCACAACCCGCTCGTGCGTTCGCTGGAGCTGGGACTGGTCGCCGCCGTCCTGTTCCACGCGATCAACGGCGTCAAGATCATGCTGGTCGATTTCTGGCCCAAGGCCGCGCTGATCCACCGCCAACTGACCTACGGCGCGTTCGCCGTCTTCGTCATCGCCATGATCCCGATCACCTTGGTCATGGGCAAGGGCATCATCGAGAGCTTCTGATGGCCGCCACGACCGAGCCCCAACGCCGGGGCCTGTCCACCCCGAACAGCCGCCCTCGTCCCGTCGGCGGACCAGAGATGTGGTGGTGGCTGTTCATGCGGATCAGCGGCATCGCGCTGCTGTTCCTGGCCGTCGGGCACGTGCTCATCATGCACGCGTTCGATGGCGGCATCGATCGCGTGGACTTCGGCTTCGTCGCCGGCCGGTGGCAGAGCCTGCTCTGGCGGACCTGGGACTGGCTCCTGCTCTCGCTCGCCCTGGTCCACGGCGTGAACGGCCTGCGGGTGATCATCCAGGACTACGTGCGCAAGCCGACGACCCGCTTCGTCCTGAACTGGTTCTTCTACGTCCTGACCGCTGTGCTCTTCGCCCTCGGCACCATCGTCGTGTTGACCTTCGACCCGTCGAAGTGGGCGGGCTCGTGACGACGACCCACACCTACGACGCCGTCATCATCGGCGCCGGCGGCGCGGGGCTGCGGGCTGCGATCGAGGCGGCCGACTCCGTCAACACCGCGGTTATCTCCAAGCTCTACCCCACCCGGTCGCACACCGGCGCAGCCCAGGGCGGGATGTGCGCGGCGCTGGCCAACGTCGAGGAGGACTCCCCCGAGTGGCACACCTTCGACACGGTCAAAGGCGGCGACTACCTGGTCGACCAGCCCGCGGCCGAGATCATGTGCAGGGAAGCGGTCGAGGCCGTGTATGAACTCGAGCACTGGGGCCTGCCGTTCAACCGCACCGCCGACGGCAAGCTCGATCAACGCCGGTTCGGCGGTCACACGCGCAACCATGGCGAGGCGCCGGTCCGCCGGGCCGTGTACTCCGCGGACCGCACCGGCCACATGATCCTGCAGACGCTCTATCAGCAGTGCATCAAGCGCGACGTTCGGTTCTTCAACGAGTTCTACGCGACGGACCTGCTGCGCAGCGACGACGGAGCCACGGCCGGCGTGGTCGCCTACGAGCTGGCGACAGGCGAGATCCACATCTTCCGGTCCAAGGCGGTCCTGTTCGCGACGGGCGGCTACGGGCGGGTGTTCAGCGTCACCTCCAACGCCCATGCGCTGACCGGAGACGGACCGGCGGTCGCCTACCGGCGCGGCATCCCGCTCGAGGACATGGAGATGTACCAGTTCCATCCGACGGGCATCTACAAGATGGGGATCTTGCTGTCCGAAGCAGCCCGCGGGGAGGGCGGCATCCTGCGCAACCACGCCGGCGAGCGATTCATGGAGCGCTACGCCCCCACGGTCAAGGACCTGGCGCCGCGAGACATGGTTTCGCGGGCGATCTACGCCGAGGTCAAGGAAGGCCGCGGCATCGATGGCAAGGACTACGTCCACCTGGACGTGACGCACCTCGATCCCGAGATCATCGAAACCAAGCTGCCCGACGTGACCGAGTTCGCGCGGATCTACCTCGGGGTCGAACCGACCACCGAGGGCGTCCCGATCCAGCCGACCGCGCACTACGCGATGGGTGGCATCCCGACCGACACCGACGGTCAGGTCGTCCCGGAAGCCGACGAGAGGCCCGTCCCCGGCCTGTACGCGGCCGGCGAGTGCGCGTGCGTGAGCGTTCACGGCGCGAACCGCCTGGGAACGAACTCGCTGCTCGACATCATGGTGTTCGGGAGGCGCGGCGGTCAGAACATGGCCGCCTTCGCGACCGAGGCCGCACTCCCGGCGAAGCCCGAAGGCGCGGCGGAGGCCACCCGCGAGCAGCTCGACGGACTCCTGTCCGCCAACGGGAGCGAGAACGTCGCAGACATCCGCTCGGAGCTGCAGGTCGAGATGTTCGACAAGGCCGGTGTCGTCCGAACCGAAGAGAGCCTGACGAAGGTCCAAGGGAGCCTCGGCAGCCTCCGCGAGCGGTACGGCCATGCCGTGGTCCAGGACAAGGGCCAGATGTTCAACACGGACCTGATGGAAGCCTGGGAGCTGGGCTGCTTGCTCGACATCTCCGACACGCTCGTGGCCGGCGCGCTGGCGCGCGACGAGAGCCGCGGGGGCCACTTCCGCGAGGATCACCCGCTCCGCGACGACGAGCACTGGCTTCGGCATTCGCTCGCCTCGCGCGAGCCCGACGGATCGGTCCGGCTGGAGTACAAGGACGTCAAGATGGGACCCTACGTCCCGATGGAGCGGAAGTACTGATGGCCGAGACCGTGCCGTTCACGATGAAGATCCGCCGGTTCAACCCGGAGGTCGGCACCGAACCCTGGTGGGACGAGTTCGAGCTGGAGATGGAGCCCAACGACCGGTTGCTGGACGCTCTCCACGAGGTCAAGTGGCACCACGACGGAACGCTCGCGCTTCGCCGGTCCTGTGGCCACGGCATCTGCGGTTCGGACGCCATGTTGATCAACGGCGAGAACGCGCTGGCGTGCAAGGTGCTGGTCGCGGACGTCGAGCCGAAGGTCACCGTCGAGCCGATCCGCGGGCTGCCGGTGCTCAAGGACCTGATCGTGGACATGGAGCCGTTCTTCAAGGGCTACGAGAGCATGCTCCCGTACCTGATCAATGACGAGCAGCCGCCCGACGACCGGGAACGCCTCCAGACCCCCGAGGAGCTGGAGAAGTTCGAGGACACCACGAAGTGCATCCTGTGCGCGGCATGCACGACCTCCTGTCCCGTCTTCTGGAGCGACGACGAGTACGTCGGCCCGGCAGCGATCGTGAACGCCCACCGCTTCATCAACGACTCACGCGACCACGGCGCCCAAGAACGCTTGAGGATCCTCTCGGAGAAGACCGGCGTGTTCCGGTGCAGGACCACGTTCAACTGCACCGAGGCCTGCCCGCGCGGCATCAAGGTGACGAAGGCGATCCAGGACGTGAAGCGCTCGATCCTGTTCGATCGGTTCTAGGCACGCACGCGCACCCGAACGCGCGGCGACCAGGCGCCGGTGACGCCCGCAGACGGCTCGACCAGCCGCACCCGCAGGTCGTACGTCCCCGCCCGCCTCGGAGTGAACCCGTACATGGCGTCGGTCACACGGGTAGCGGGGCCCCACAGCCCTACGTTGCGGCGCCGCTGGACATCGAACGCGTACGCCGTTGTCGCCAGATCGATCGACGAGAGCTGGATCGGGAACGTGTCGCCGACCTGCCCGGAGCCCTGCTGGACGAGCGGCGACACCTTGAGGCTACCCACCATCTCCGGATGGTAGATACAGACGTAGTCGAAGGTCCCCGCATACTCGAGCTGCGTGCCGTCGCTCTGGCCCTCGTCGAGGTTCGTCGAGTACCAGGCAGGACCCGGAACGAGGACGACGTTGTGGAAGACCTGTCCCTGGTTGCTCCAGTTGACCCCCATGATGGACACGACCCCCTCGGTCACCTTGGGATCGAAGTAGTCGTCCTGCATCGCCACCTGCAGGGTCAGGGCGCGGGGCCGGGGCACGGCCGGGGCGACGGCGGGTTGCCCGGCGACCACGAGGGTTGCCAACGTCGCAACCGTCGCGCCGATCAACGCCCTCCGCAGGATCCTCACCTCGTTCCAGGCGGTCCGCGAAGCACCCCAGTTCAGGTTTCGGGTGTTCGCAGGGTCCGGTTGAGGAGGGACCCGCGCCGGCCGACGCAGAGTGGGCTCAGCGTGCGTGGGGATCGCCGTGGTCCGGACCCCGACCGGAGCCCCCGGGCACCTGTCAGCAGCCGGGTTCGCCGTGGTTCCCGCAACAGCCCTTCAGCGTGTACAGGGACTTGGCTCGATTCCGGACCGTCAGGGCGACCTTGCGTCCGATGGAAGCGTCGTACTCGCGCCAGTTCGTGAAGAAGCTTCGGACGTGATACCGGAGCTGATGCCCGAACCCGGCCAACTAGCCCCCGCCGTTGCCGTCGGTCTCAGTATGGTCCGGGACCATGCGCAGGAACTCCGGCAACTCTTCGTCGCGCCGCCAAGGACTCACCGTCTCCTGATAGAAGTCGCGTCCTTCGGCGTCGTTCACCACCCACACCGGGAAGTCCTCGAGCTCGAGCCGCCGGACAGCCTCCGGTCCCAGTTCGTCGAAGGCGATCACCTCCTGCGCCTTCACCGCGAGAGCTGCGAGCGCCCCTCCCCCACCCAGTGCCGCCAGGTAGACCGCATCGTGGTCACGGATCGACTCGCGGACCGCGCGGCCGCGATTCCCCTTGCCGATGATGCCTTTGAGTCCTTGGTCCAGGAGCCGCGGCGTGTAGCTGTCCATCCGGCTGGCGGTGGTCGGGCCGGCCGCCCCGATCACATGCCCAGGCTTGGTCGGCGTCGGCCCGACGTAGTAGACGATGGCACCGGCCGGGTCGAACGGCAGGGGCTGCTCCTCATCCAGGAGCTGCATCATCCGCATATGGGCCGCATCACGTGCCGCGTACACCGTTCCGGAGACCAGCACCACATCGCCCGCATGCAGCTCGCGGATGTCGTCATCGTCCAGCGGCGCGCGGATGCGCTTGCGGCCGTCGTCCAAGACCTCGACCGGCACCGCTAGATCACCCGCGTTCCGGTCCGGTGGGCGTGGCATTCGAGGTTCACCGCGACCGGGAGTGACGCGATGTGGGTCGCCATCGTCTCGACGGCAACGGCGAGCACCGTCTGTGTCCCACCGAGCGACTGCGGTCCGATGCCGAGTGCGTTCGCCTTCTCGAAGAGCTCGGCCTCTAGTTCGGCGATCTGCGGATCGGGGTTGGGTTGGCCGACCTTGCGCAACAGGGCCTTCTTCGCGATGATCGCCGACCACTCGAAGTTGCCGCCGATCCCGACTCCGATGATCCCCGGCGGGCAGGCGTCCGGTCCTGCCTCGGCGATGGCTTGCAGGACGAAGTCCTTCACCCCGTCGAGCCCGTCGGACGGCTTGAGCATCCGGTGCCGGCTCTTGTTCTCGGATCCCCCGCCCTTGGCGTCGATCTGGATCCGGACCTGGTCGCCCGGGACGATCTGCGTATGGATGAACGCCGGCGTGTTGTCCCCGGTGTTCATCCGGTCGAAGACGGGGTCGGCAACGATGGACCCGCGTAGGAACGCATCCTTGTAGCCGCTGCGGACGCCCTCGTTGATTGCATCGGTCAGATCGCTGCCGGTGATGTGCACGTCCTGGCCGATCTCTAGGAAGGCCACCGTGTAGCCCGTGTCCTGGCAGTACGGGTACTCGCCCTCGGCGGCCAGGTCCTGGTTCTTGATCAGCAGGTCCAGGATCTGCCGCGCTACCGGCGATTCTTCCTTCTCACGGGCCCGCTTCATCAGGTCCACCATCTCCTGGGGGACCGTGTAGCAGATCTCCATGCAGAGCTCCCGAACCACCCGGGTAACCTCCGCCGCCTCGATCTCTCTCACCGTCATCTACCGCCATTCTAGGGACCCGTGGCTCCCGTGGACCGTCCCCCCACAACGCGCGGGCCGGGAAGATCCCTGGGGCAGCGCTTCCCTCCCGACGTCGATGGTGTCAGACTCCCTGCGGACCGGCCGCCCGGCTGGGGAACGGGGGAAGCGGGATGGGTCAGGAAGCAGCAGCGAAGTCGCCGGTCGCCGGGGTAGTCGCGATCATCGGCGGCGCTATCGCGGCGATCGGGTCGTTCCTTCCATGGATTTCCGTGACGTTCGACTTCTCGGCGCTCGGGACCCCAGCGCCGACGGGCTCACCGACGTCTGAGTCGGTCGGCGGACTCACCACGGACGGCAAGATCACGCTCGTCTTGGCGATCGCGGCGATCGTGGCCGGGCTCCTGATGGTCGCGGCGTCGGGCGCGGGTCTTAAGCGCGGGATGGCGATCCTCGCCCTCGTCGGGGGACTTCTCGTCGCCGGAGACGTGGCGCTCAACCTCGCCACGAAGAACGACCAGCTGGATTCGGCCTTCGGCGAGGGGGCGAGTGAGATCGCGACCCAGCTCGGGATCTCCGCCGAAGAGGCCGAGGCACAGCTCCGAGAGTTCCTGTCGGTCGGCTACGCGTACGGCATCTACGTCACGCTCGTCGGTGGCGTGGTCGCACTGATCGGCGGCGTGATGGGTCTCAAGGCGAAGGGCGGTACGGCGGCCGCCGACACAGCCGAGGGTGCAGGTTGGGCGCCAGGCGCGTCCGCCACCCCCACATCTCCCGATCTGGGAACGCCGCCGCCGGACTCCGGTCCCGGTGGGGACCTGGGTGTCCCACCACCCCCGATGCCGTAGAGAACGATCGCGCCTCAGAGCTTCGCCAGGTCAGCGCACTTCGCGCGGATGCCTTCGGCGGCCTCTCGCAGCGCGGCGAGTTCGTCCTCGTTCAGATCCATCTCGACGATCTCCTCGACGCCACCCCGGCCGAGTTTGGCGGGCACGCCGACGTAGACGTCGTTGATGCCGTACTCTCCCGTCGCCCACGCGCACACCGGCAGCACCTCATGGGTATCGTTCGCGATCGCGGCGACCATCCGGACGATCGACGCCGACGGCGCGTAGTACGCGCTGCCTTTCTTCAGCAGCCCGACGATCTCGGCGCCGGCATCGCGGGTCCGGCCGAACAGCCGCTCGAGCGCCTCGTCATCTACCAGCTCCGTCAGGGGCTTGTCCCCGACGCTCGCGTGGCGGGGCAAGGCGATCATCGACTCGCCGTGCGACCCCAAGGTCATCGCGTCGACCGATGAAGGTGAGACGTTGAGCTCCTCGGCGATCAGGTGCCGGAGGCGCGAGGAGTCGAGCACGCCGGCCATCCCCATCACCTTCTGCTTCGGGAACCCCGAGACCTCCGACGCCAGGAAGGTCATCTCGTCCAGCGGGTTCGAAACGACGATCAGGATGGCGTTGGGGGAGCCGGGGGCGATCTTGCCGACCACATCCTTGATGATCGACGCGTTCTTGGCCAGCAGGTCCATCCGGCTCATCCCCGGCTGCCGCGGAAGGCCCGCCGTGATGACGACGATGTCCGATCCCGTCGTGTCGGCGTAGTCGTTGGTGCCGATGACCCGTGGCTCGTAACCCTCGACCGGCGCGGCGTGGCGCATGTCGAGCGCGATCCCCTGCGGGAGTCCCTCCACGATGTCGATCAAGACGACCTCGCCCAGACCTTTCTCGAGGATCCGCATGGCGGTGGTGGAGCCGACGAACCCCGCTCCGACGACGGTGATGCGCATGTCGATCGCTTCCTTCCGCTTCCGTTCCGCCCGGACCGCCTCGTGCGGCCGGTAGTCCCGCCTGCTACCCAAGCTGCTCGACGACCGCGTCGGCGACTTGCGAGGTCCCGACGGCGGTCGGGTCGTCCCGCGTCGGTTTCATGTCGTAGGTGACGCTCTTCCCATCGGCGATCACCGCCGCGATCGCGGCCTCGAGGCGGTCGGCGGCGTCCGCCTCCCCGAGGTGTCGGAGCATCAGCACGCCGGAGAGCATCATCGCCATCGGGTTCATCCGGTTCTGACCGGCATATTTCGGCGCGCTGCCGTGGGTCGCCTCGAACACCGCGACCTCCTCGCCGATGTTCGCGCCGGGGGCCACCCCGAGCCCGCCGACCAACCCGGCGCCCAGGTCCGAAACGATGTCCCCGTACAGATTCGGCAGTACGAGGACGTCGTACTCCTGCGGCCGTTGAACGAGTTGCATACACATGTTGTCGACGATCCGGTCATCGAAGGAGACGTCAGGGTACTCCTCGGCGACCTCGCGCGCCGTCTGCAGGTACAGCCCGTCGGAGAACTTCATGATGTTGGCCTTGTGCACGGCCGTGACGCGCCTGCGACCGTTCGCGCGCGCATACTCGAACGCGAAGCGCACGATCCGCTGCGTCCCCTCGACCGAGATGGGCTTGATGGAGATGCCGGCGTCACCCGTGATGCGCTTGGCACCCAGCCCGTACAGGACCTCGATGAGCTGCGCGACCTCGGGAGAGCCTTGCTCGAACTCGATCCCGGCGTACAGGTCCTCGGTGTTCTCGCGGACGATCACGAGGTCGACCTCGTCGAAGTGCGAGCGAACCCCCGGGTAGAGCTTGCACGGGCGCAGGCAGGCGTACAGATCGAGTTCCTTGCGCAGCGCCACGTTCACGCTGCGGAACCCGGTCCCGACTGGGGTCGTGATCGGGCCCTTGATCGCGAGGCCGTTCACGCGGATCGAGTCCAGGACCTTGTCCGGCAGCGGGGTTCCCTCGATGGCCATCACGGCCTCCCCTGCCTCCTGAACGTCCCAGTCGAACGGAACGCCGGTCGCCTCCAGCACGCGGCGCGTGGCCTCCGAGAGTTCGGGGCCAACGCCGTCGCCGGGGATCAAGGTCACGCGGTAGGTCACGGGTCCCGAGGATATCGGCCAGGAGCACCGGCCGCCCCTGGCCACGCCGGAGCGGCCTAGGGCCGGAGCACGCCCCTGTGGTGAAATGGAGGTATGACCGAGAAGGGGCTCGCCGACGTCATCGCCGCGCAGACGTGCATCTCCGATATCGACGGCCATCTCGGTCGCCTGTGGTACGTGGGATACGACATCAGCGACCTCGTCGAGCACTCCACCTTCGAGGAGGTCACCTACCTGCTCCAGAACCTGGAATTGCCGACCGAGACCGAGCTGAAGGAGACCCTCGAGTTCCTGGTCGAGGAGCGGCACATCTCCAAGTTCCGCCAGGAGCTGATGGTGACGCTGGCCGACAAGTCCTCGCCGATGTCGATGCTGCGCACCGCGGTGTCGGCGGCATCGGCCTACGACAAGGACGGGTGGGATACCTCGCCCGAGGGGTACTACCGCAAGGCGATGCGTCTGATCGCCACGACTCCGACGCTCATCACGACTTACGAGCGGTTCCGCATCGGGGCCGGCGTCATGCCGATGCGACCCGAGCTGTCGCTGGCGGCCAACTTCCTGTGGCAGCTCACGGGGAAGGAGCCCGACCCACTGGAGGCCCGGATCATGGACGGCACGATGATCCTGTACGCCGACCACACGATGAACGCGTCGACGTTCGCGGCGCGGGTCATCGCATCGACCCTCTCGGACATCTTCTCCGCGGTCACGGGTGCGATCGCGGCGCTCAAGGGACCCCTGCACGGCGGCGCGAACGAGGAGGCCATGAACATGCTCGAGGAGGTGGGCTCGCCGGAGAATGCCGATTCCTATGTCGCCAAGCGCTTCGAGGAGCACGACCTGATCTGGGGCTTCGGGCACCGCGTCTACCGACAGGTGGACGACCCCCGGGCAACCTGGCTGCGCCAGTGGTCCCAGCAGCTCGGAGAGCTCAAAGGCGACACGAAGTGGTTCGACATCTCCCATGCGATCGAGGAGGCCGTCTTGAAACATCGCGACCTCCGCCCGAACGTCGACTTCTACGCTGCGAGCGTCTACCACTACATGGGTATCCCGACCGACCTGATGACGCCGGTCTTTGCGATGGCGCGGATGGCCGGCTGGACGGCGCACATCCGCGAGCAGCACTTCGACAACCGCATCATCCGCCCCGATTCCGAGTACATCGGCGCCCGGGACCAGCACTGGGTACCCATGGAGGAGCGCTGACGATGAAGGTTTCCGAGATCATGACGAAGGCGACGGTGACCGACCGCGGCGATGACACCATCGCGCAAGCCGCGCACAGGATGTGGGAACAGCAGACGGGTTCGCTCCTGATCGTCGACGGGGCGAAGCTGGTCGGGATCCTGACCGAGCGGGACGTGATGAAGGCGGTCGCGACCGGTGTAGATCTCGACTCAACGAAGGTCTCCGAGCTGATGCGCACCGATCCGATCACGGTGCATCCGGGCGCGACCCTGCGCGAGGCGGCCAAGATCATGGCGGATAAGTGGATCCGTCACATCCCGGTGGTCGAGGGCGACGCGCTGGTCGGTATCATCTCCCAGCGAGACCTGACCGGGGTGCTGGCGGGGGCGCTGAACGAGCCCGAGGCGCTGGCTCAGCTGGTCGAAGCGAGCGAGCTGGCCCGCGAACGCCGCCTCAAGCGCATCGAAGCCGGCACCTGGGACTAGTCGTCCCGCTAGCCGGGCGTCGGGCGAGGTGTGAGGCCGGCGCCGGCGATGACGGCAAGCACCGCTTCCTCATGACCGAGACCCATCACGTGAACGCCGGCGATCCCGTCCATCTCGCGGAGAGCCTCGACGACCTTCACGCACTGAGCGACGCCGACCTCCGCGGCATCCGGACCGGCCCCCTCCAGCTCTGCGACAAGGGCATCGGGGACCACCACCCCAGGGATGTGGTCGTGCATGAATCGCGCCGCCTTGGCGCTGGTGAGCGGCGCAACGCCGGGCATGACGAACGCCCGGTCCATGATGCCGCGTTCCCGGATCGTGTCGGCCCACTCCCCCATCGCGTCCAGGTCGTAGGTGATCTGGGTCTGGACGAAATGTGCGCCGGCATCGAGCTTCGCCTCCAGCCGGCCGGCGTCGTAGTTGGACGCCAACGGCGCATCCGCCGCTCCGATGAAGAACCGTGGCGCGTGCTCGATCGTTCCGCCGTTGAGCAGCCGTCCCTCGCCTCGCAGCGACCTCGCAAGCCCGATGAGGGTCTGCACGTCGATATCGTTCACGGTGGCGGCGTCCGGATGATCCCCCACCTTCACCGGATCGCCGGTGAGGCACAGCAGGTTCCGCGCGCCCAAGACCCAACCCCCCAGCAGTTCGCTCGTCAGCGCCAGCCGGTTGCGGTCACGGACCTGCATCTGCAACGTCGGCTCCATGCCCGCCAGGGCCACCATCGCGACCCCTGCCTCCGCCGACATGTGTGCAGATGATGTCGGGTTGTTCGTGACGTTCACCGCATCGGCGTGGCCGACAAGCATCTGGGCCTGCCGCGTGACTCCATCGGGGTCCGCCGACTTCGGGGGAACAACCTCGGCCGTCACCGCGAAGTGACCACCCGAGAGGAGCTTCTCCAGGTGGGAGCGGTCGCTCACCGACGTCCGGCCGCGACCTCCGCGGCCGCAACGGTGTTCACCATCAGCATCGCCACGGTCATCGGCCCGACGCCGCCCGGAACCGGCGTGATCGCGCCGGCCACCTCCTTGACCTCGTCGAACTCGACGTCGCCGACCAGCCCGTCGTCGGTTCGGTTCACCGCGACATCGATCACGACCGCGCCGGGCTTGACCATGTCGGCGGTGATGGTCCCCGGACGCCCGACGGCCGTGACCAGGATGTCGGCCTCACGCGTATGGGCGGCGATGTCCTTCGTGCCCGTATGCACGATCGTCACGGTTGCGTTCCCGTAGTCGGACTTCTGCGCAAGCATGATCGACAGCGGCATCCCGACCAGCCCCCCGCGACCGACCACACACACCTCGGCGCCTTGCGTAGAGATCCCCGCTCGCTTGAGCATCTCGACGATCCCGTAGGGGGTCGCCGGCAGGAACAGCGCCTCGCCGCGCGCCATCAGCCCCACGTTGTACGGGTGCAGACAGTCGACGTCCTTCTTCGGGTCCACCGCCGACTGGATATCCAGCTCGGGGTTCAGAGGATCGGGAACCGGGAGCTGCGCGATGAACCCGTGCACGCTGTCGTCTTCATTCAGCCGCCGGATCTCTGCGAAGTAGTCCTCGCGCGAGATGTCGCCGGGCAGATCCACGCGTTCGGAGAGCATGCCGACCTCCTCGCACGCCCGCTCCTTCGCACCGACGTAGATCTTGGAGGGCTCGAAGAAGTCCACGAGGATCGCAGCGAGCTTCGGCTGCACACCGGCCGCCTTGCAGGCCTCGACGCGTTTCGCGACGTCGGCCTTCACGGCCTTGGCGATCTCGGTTCCGGAGATGATCTCGGCGGTCACGGGCGGGAATCCTAGCCCAAGGGAGGTCGGGCCGACCCTCAGTGTCGGAAGTGCCGACGACCCGTGACCACCACGGCCATCCCGTGGCTATCGGCAACCTTCAGGACGTCCTCGTCGCGGATCGAACCGCCCGGATGGATGATGGCCGTGACCCCGGCTTCGGCGCCGACTTCGACCGCGTCCGGGAACGGGAAGAACGCGTCGGAGGCCATGACGGCGCCGTCCGCCCGGTCACCAGCCTTTCGCGCCGCGATCCAGGCTGCGTCCACGCGTGACATCTGGCCGGCGCCGACCCCCACCGTCGCGTTGCCCTTCGCGAACACGATCGTGTTGGACTTCACCCGCGCGGCCACGCGCCAGGCGAACAGTAGGTCGCGCCATTCCTCCTCGGTCGGCGGCCGCTCGGAGGCGACCTCGAAGTCGCCGCGCCGCTCGACCACGACATCGCGGTCTTGGACCAGCGCGCCGCCCGGCACCCCTCGCACGTCCAGCCCGCCGCTCGACGGCAGCGGCGCCCGCACCACCCGCAGGTTCTCCCGCGCGCCGAACACCGCCTGCGCATGCTCGGTGTACTCAGGCGCCACCACCACCTCGGTGAAGACGTCGGCCATCGCCTCGGCCGCCGGGGTGTCGACGGGCTGATTGAACGCGACGATGCCACCGAACGCCGATACCGTGTCGCAGTCGAACGCCTTCCGGTACGCGTCGGCCAGCGAATCCCCGATGGCCACCCCGCACGGATTGTTGTGCTTGACGATGACGCAGGCCGGTTCGGGCAGCTCGGCAACCAGAGAGTACGCCGCGTCCAGATCGAGCCAGTTGTTGAAGGACATCGCCTTGCCCTGCAGTACCTCGGCGCCACCGAAGGGACCCGTCCCGGCGGCCTCCCGGTAGATCGCCGCGCCCTGGTGCGGATTCTCGCCGTAGCGCAGGTCCTCGAGTTTCTCGAACGCCACTCCGACGTAGGACGGCATGCCCCCGTCACTCGCCTGCTCCGCGAACCAGGATGCGACCGCGGCGTCGTAGGCGGCGGTATGCGCGTACGCCTTGGCGGCAAGCTCGCGCATCGTCTCATCGGTGAGTCCACCTTCGCGCGAGATCTCGTCCAGGAGCCCCACGTAGTCGGCCGGATCGACCACCACCGCGACCGAGGCGTGGTTCTTCGCCGCCGCCCGCACCATGGCCGGCCCGCCGATGTCGATGTTCTCGATCACCGTGTCGAAGTCCGCACCCGTCGCGGCCGTCTCGCGGAATGGGTAGAGGTTGCACGCGACCAGGTCGAACGGCTCGATGCCGAGCTCCTCGATCTCGGCGACATGGTCCGCATCCCGCCGGTCGGCCAGGATCCCGCCGTGGATCTTCGGATGCAGCGTCTTGACCCGACCGTCGAGCATCTCGGGCGAGCCGGTCACCTCCTCCACCGAGGTGACCGGCACGCCAGCGTCGCCCAGGGCCTTCGCCGTGCCACCCGACGATACGATGACCGCTCCCTGATCGACCAGGGCGCGCGCGAAGTCCACCAGCCCCGCCTTGTCGTAGACGGCGATCAGCGCCCGTCGGATGGGCTGCGCGTCGGTCATCCCTCTTCCTCCTTCACGCGGACGATGCGGCCATCCACCGAGATCCTCCCCTGCACGAACGCCCTCACCGCGGCCGGCAAGAGGCGATGCTCGACCTCATGCACCCGCGCCTCCAGCGGATCCCAGTCGTCGTCGGGCAGTACCGCGATCGGTTCCTGGAACACCACCGGCCCGTGATCTACCTCCTCATCGACGAAGTGCACGGTCACCCCCGTCACCTTCACGCCGTAGGCGAGCGCGCCCGCGACCGCGGCGGCTCCCGGGAACGCCGGCAGCAGCGCCGGGTGCACGTTCAGGATGCGGCCCTCGTACGCCTTCACGAACGACGGACCGAGGATCCGCATGTACCCGGCGAGCACCACGCACTCGATCCTACGAGCACCGAGTCCGGCGACGACCGCGCCGTCGAAGTCGTCCCGCGTCACGTAGACCTTCGGGTCGATCCACACGGCATCGACCCCTCGGTTACGGGCCCGCTGAAGCGCCCCGGCGTCTTCCTGGTCCGAGAAGACGACGCTGATCCAAGGCCCCGTGACCTCATCATCCAGTAGTGCCTGGAGGTTGGTCCCTGCCCCGGATGCGAGTACCGCCACGCGCGCGTCCACCGCGGGCATGCTAGCCGCGCGGGACCCCCGCTGGCGAACGCCGGACCGGCGTAAGCTTGCCCCGTGTCGTTGGACGAGCGGTCGGCCAGGACCGCGAAACACTGCGAGCGCCACCCTGCCGCCTCCGTGATCGCGGATTGCGACGGCTGCGGGAGGCCGATGTGCGTGCGCTGCGCGGTGCCCGTCCGGGGCCAGGTGCTCGGCGCGGAGTGCCTACCGACCGCCCTCGGCCCTGACCTCGCCCTGGAACCGGAGCCCCCAGGGCGCGGCGGCCCGCCGCTGCTGTGGACCGGGGTCGCGTTCGCGGCCGCCGTGCTGGCTTCGATCATCCCCTGGAAACGGTTCGGGCCGGGATCTGGCCTCCTCGGAGCCTGGGGGCTCACGCCTCGGTGGTCGATGGTCGCCGGCACCGCGGCGATCCTGGGCCTCCTGATCTGGGGTACGGTCGCCGTGCGTCACCTCTCCCCTGGACCTCGATGGGTCACGTCGCTGCGCTTCCTCGCAGTCCTGGTGATCGCAGGCTCCCTCCTGCACTTGCTGCGACCCCCGTCCTTCGGTCCATCCTCGGTGGGTCCCTGGCTTTCGCTGGCCGCCGGGTTCGTCGCCATCATGGCCTCGCTCAAGGGATCGCGCTCGCCTGCCCGCGCGGAGCTTTGACGGTGATGTCCTTCCTCCGGGTTGCCCCCCATCGACGCAGGCATCTACCCTCGCGCTGTGGCTGAAGGGAAAGAACCGCCGAAGGGGAGGCCGAAGAAGCGCATCGTCCTGCGCGCGGCGTCCAAGCCGGACCCGTACGCGGTGGACACCACCGAGCCGGTCACGCCGGAAGCGCAGACCACCGCTGCAGAGGCCCCGGCCATGCTCCCACCGGCAGCCGTCGGATCGGTTCCACTCCCGCCCGTCATCGCGACCCCGAAACCCGACCCGGAGCGGAAGCGGGGCCGCCCACTCGGTCTGGCGATCTCGATCGTCGGCGGCGCGATCGCTTCGTTCGCCCCGCTCTTGACGTGGTGGAAGATGAGCCTCTCGCTCCTCGAAGGCGCCGCCCTCGAGGATCTGCCTTCGAGGACGGGGGTCCAGTCGATCCCCGGGCTCATCTGTCTCGTCGGAGGGCTCACGATCCTGATGATCGGGGTCCTGCTGACCACCAAGCCGCTGGGTCGGAGGGCCAGACTGGACCTCGGGAGCGCGGTTATGGTCGCGGGGATCGTCGTCGCCGGCGGAGCCGTCTGGGCGCTGATGTCGACCGGTGGGATCGACCCCCTGGACGGATTCGTCATCAGCCCGCAGCTGGGGATCAAGGTGACCCTGCTGGGTGGAGTGATCGCCGTTCCCGGCGGTTACCTGCTGATGCGTGAAGCGCAGCAGGCCGTCACGTACGTGCAGCCGACGGAAGACTAGGCGGGGTCCGGCGCAACACCTGGGAATCCGGGGTCGTCTTCCGGTGCCGGGCCGCCACCCCCGAGATCCGCCTCGTCGGGCTCATCGTCCTCCGACTCCGCGTCGCCGTCACCGGCGCGTGTCGGCATGGCACCGACCGCGCCGCCGATCGCTCCACCGGCAACTCCCCACACGAGGCCGAACAGCACCGTTCCCTTCGCGCCCGCACCCACGAACACCGATCCGCCCATCGCGAGACCCCCCAGACCTCCACCGCTGCCCGATCCGATGCTGATACCCGCGAACCATGCGGCGGCCCCGGCAAGAGGTCCGAACACGACACCCGCGAGGGCGCCGTTGAGGGCACCCTGACCTCGCCCGGCCGCTTCCGATACGCGAGCCGCAGAACGGCCACCGAGGATCGTCGCCAGGAGCGGCACCAGCAGGAACATGAGGTAGACGGCCGGAGGCGCCTCGAGCGGCGGAAGCGAGCCGGCCAGAGCGGAGAGTGGATCGGACGTCGCCGGTGCCTGTGGCGGCGCATCCGAGGGGAACTTCGTGTAGCAGATCAGTTCGTAGTCGAGCATCGTGCCGTAGATCCCGTCGCACGCGCCCATCGAGGGAGCCATGACCATGACGGCCTCGTTGGGCAGGAGGAGGGTGTTGTGCAGGACCGCGACCGCTCCGCCATCTCCCGTCGCGGCCCGGTACCCCGCGAAATACAGCTTCGAGTCGTCGGGTCGGATGACCGTCAGCACTGCGAGCCCGATCACCGCGAAGATCATGCCGTACACGAGCATCCGCCAGCCCCCGACCAACGCGCCCGCCAGGCGGCGCCCGGCGGACCACTGTCGGAAGAGCGCGTCCCGATCGGAGAGGAGCCCACCCACCCCGCAGGCAACGGCCGAGAGTGCCAGTGGCAACAGCAGCGATCCGAACAGCGAGGGCGCGATGCTGACCTGGTCGCCGACCTCCAGCGGCCGGATGGTCATCACCAACGAGGCCACGACGGTGAGTCCCACATAGGCCGGAACCACCGTTAGTCCGCGCACCATCCGCGTGACGGCGTTCCCCCCCGCCTGGTTCGCGATGCGCTTCCCGGCACGGTAGAGGAGGACGAGCAGGAGGAGGCTGACGAGCCCGAACGACAGGCTCACCTCGGCCGGCAGGCTCATCCCACCCATCGTCAGATCGACCGACAACGGGATGCGACTGAACGAAGCCAGGTACAACGCACCGATCTTCGCCACGCCCGACACGGTCAGCCGCTCCGTGCCAGGGAGGAAGAGATAGTCGAACCAGGCGATCGCCTGCCCGACGATCGCCGTGATCAGGAAGATGATCGCGCCGGACCGGATCCCAGCGGACCATGGAGCCCCGCCGGACGTTCCGGCTGGGAGGACTTCGCCGAACTCTAGGGAGTCCGCCCCCGTCGTCAACGGCGACTGGACAGACTCCACCAGGTCCCGCCCACACGTGGCGCAGGAGGTCGCCGCATCTTCGTTCTCGGCTCCACAGTGCGGACAGGTCATCCGGGGTGCTCCTCTCGCCGGTCCCGCCAAGTATCGGCTGGCAGCGACATCCCTACAACACGTCCCCGGAGAGCGGCGCCATCAACCGAGCGCCTTCGCCACGAGGGAGGCAACGTCCGTCGGGGTGCGGCCGACGTTGACCCTGGCCGCTTCCAGGGCCTCGGCTTTGGCCGCCGCCGTCCCTTCCGAGCCCGTGACGATGGCACCGGCATGCCCCATCCGCTTCCCGGGTGGCGCCTCGAAGCCCGCGATGTAGGCGAACACCGGCTTGGTGATGTGCTCGCGCACGTGCGCGGCGGCCCGCTCCTCGTCGTCGCCGCCGATCTCGCCGGTCATGATCATCACGTCGGTGCCTTCGTCCGCCTCGAACAGATCGAGCGACTCGATGAACCCGATCCCGTGCACCGGATCGCCGCCCATCCCGACGCACGTCGACTGGCCGATGCCCCGTTGGGTCAGCTCGTGCACGATCTGATAGACGAGCGTTCCCGATCGCGACACGAACCCCACCCGGCCGGGCATGCAGACCTCACCGGGGATGATGCCGACGTTCGCAACGCCCGGCGAGATGACACCCGGGCAGTTGGGACCGACTAGGAGGGTGTCGGTGGACTTCAGGTAGGCGTGGACCTCGGCCATATCCTTGACCGGGATGCCTTCGGTGATGCAGACCACGAGCCGGACACCGGCGTCCGCCGCTTCCAGGATGGCTTCGGCAGCGAACCGCGGCGGCACGAACACCATCGCCGTGTTGGCACCCTCCTCGCGCACCGCATCCGCGACCGTCTCGAACACCGGGATGCCCTCGACGTCCTGACCGGCCTTCCCCGGCGTCACCCCGGCGACGACGTTCGTCCCGTAGTCCCGGTTGCGGAGGGTGTGGAACGTCCCCTCTTTTCCGGTGATGCCTTGGACCACGAGCCGGCTGGTGGCGTCGATGAGGATGCTCATGCGGGAGCGCCGTTCGCCAGCTCGGCTGCTCGCTTCGCGGCCCCGAGCATCGTCGGGGCCGACACGATCCTGGGGTGGGCCGCCTCAGCGAGGATCCGCCGCCCCGCCTCGGCATTGGTCCCATCCAGGCGAACGACGATCGGAACGGTCGCCTCGACCCGCTCCAACGCTTCCAGCACGCCGTTGGCGACGACGTCGCACCGGGTGATCCCCCCGAAGATGTTGATGAACACGGCTTTGACCGCGGGATCCGAAAGGATGACCTCCATGGATGTCGCCATCGTGTCGGCGCTCGCGCCACCGCCGATGTCCAGGAAGTTCGCCGCTCTCGCGCCGGCTTGCGCGACGACGTCCAGCGTCGACATGACCAGACCGGCCCCGTTGCCGATGATCCCGACCTCGCCATCGAGCTTCACGTATTGCAGGCCCGCATCCTTCGCGCGCCTCTCCACGCGATCGATCGGGAAGTGCTCCTTGAGCGCCTCGATGTCCGGGTGGCGGAACAGCGCGTTGTCGTCGATAGTCACCTTCGAGTCGAGCGCCAGGATGATCCCGTCCTCCAGCTGCACCAGCGGATTCACCTCGACGAGCGTCGCATCCATCTCAGTCAGCATCACGAACATCTTCGTCAGAACGTCGGCGGCGCCCGTCCGGGCGTCTGCGGGAAGGACCTCGACCAGGTTCCGCACGTGGTACGAGCGCAGACCGAGCAGCGGATCGACGTGAACCCGCCGCAGCGCCTCCGGCTTGACCCGCGCGACCTCCTCGATGTCCATCCCGCCCTCGGCCGTCATCATCGCGAGGTAGTCGCCGGCGGAACGGTCGAGGACGAGCGACGTGTAGAACTCGCGCTTGATCGGGAGCAGTTCTTCGACCAGGACCTGCGTAACCGGCATGTCCTCGAAGCCCTCGCGCAGCATCCGATCGGCCTCGTCGGCCGCGCGCTGCGGCGAATCGACCAACACGACCCCGCCGCCCTTGCCGCGCCCGCCGATTTGGACCTGCACCTTGACCACGGACCTGCCGCCGAGCTCCTCGGTCGCCCTCGCCGCGGCTTCGCCGGACACGGCGACGATCCCCCGAGGTGTCGGGATGCCGTGGGCCCGGAACAGATCCTTGCCCATGTGCTCGTAGAGATCCACCTACTCCGCCTTCCCGTCGGCATCCGCCAGCCGTCCGCGCAGCCACTCGACGATGTCCTGCGTGGACGCTCCCGGGGTGAAGACGGCCTCGATGCCCGCTTCCTGCAGCGCCGAGATGTCATCGGGCGGGATGATCCCTCCCGCGAAGACCACCACATCCGTCACGCCCTGGTCCTGGAGCTGCGCGGTGACCTTCGGGAACAGCGTCATATGCGCGCCGGAGTGCGACGAGAGCCCGATGACGTCGGCGTCTTCCTGGATGGCCGTCTCGACGATCTGCTCGGGTGTCTGGTGGAGCCCCGTGTAGACGACCTCGAAGCCGGCATCGCGCAGCGCCCGCGCAACGACCTTCGCCCCGCGGTCATGACCGTCGAGTCCGGGTTTCGCGATGATGACGCGGTAGGTCTGAGCCATAGGCTCGGCACTATAGCCGAGACCTCCAGGCACACCATGTGCAGGGCCGGGCGGCTCATATACTCGTTCCGACATGGCCAAACCCCTCAAGTTCCGGCCCCCCGGACTGAAGCCGGGAACCAAGGTCGGCCCGCTGGGCCCGTACCGCGGACGGCTCGGACTCGCCTGGGTCATCGCAGCGCTCGCTGCCGGAGTCGTGATCGCGGCCGCAGGCTATCTCGCCCTGGCCCGCTGATGCTGGAGGCGTACTGCTGGCCCCTCTCGGTCGCGCCCGGCGAACCCGTCGGAATGCATGTGTCCAGCGACACCGGCACGTTCGATGTTGAGGTCGCCCGGGACGGGGCTCGGCACGACGTGGTGTGGGCCGCTCTCGGCGTCCCCGCAGGGAACCATCCGACCCCCGAGGACGCCTCCTCCCAGGGGTGCGACTGGCCCGCCGCATCCGAGATCCCGATCGGCCACGACTGGCGATCCGGCTACTACGCGGTCACCCTGAAATCCGGCGACGAACGCGCCGACGCATTCCTCGTGGTCCGTCCGGGAGCCGAGCCCTCGCGGCTGATCTTGGTTCTTTCGACGAACACCTACAACGCGTACAACGACTGGGGCGGCCCGTCGCTCTACACCGGCGGCACGCGGGTCTCGTTCCGGCGTCCGATGGCTCGAGGGTTCCTGGTCAAGCCGGAGCCGGCAGGACGGATGATGCAGACGGATCCCGATCCCGAGGCGATGGGATACCGGGACTGGGCCCGCCCGCGCGGCCTGTCCGACTGGAGCGGCGGTGCCGGCTGGTGGAACTGGGAGCGCCCGTTCCTGCACTGGGCCGAACGAAATGGGTTCTCGGTCGACGTCGCCATCTCGCAGGACCTGGAACAGCATCCCGACGTCTTGAACGGCCATCGCGCCTTCGTCTGCGCCGGACACGACGAGTACTGGTCGTGGAAGATGCGCGATGCGCTCGACGCCTTCACCGCGACGGGTGGGAACGCCGCCATCTTCAGCGGCAACACCTGCTTCTGGCAGGTCCGCTACGAGGACGACCACGCGGCCCTGACCTGCTTCAAGTACCACGCGCATGAAGATCCGGTGGCCGGCACGTCGGATGAACGGTTCCTCACCGGACCATGGGCCGACCGGCGCCTGGGAAGACCCGAAGCGGAGACCATCGGGCTGTCCTTCACGCGCGGCGGCTACTCCCGGTACGGGAACGCGATCCCCAGCGGGGACGCCGCCTTCACGGTGTGGCAGCCCGACCACTGGATCTTCGAGGGAACCGGCCTCCGGTACGGCGACACCTTCGGCTCGAACGATGCGATCGTGGCCTACGAGGTCGACGGTTGCGAACTCCGGACCCAGGGCGGGGTCCCGGTGCCGACCTACGAAGACGGCGCACCGGAGTCGCTCGAGGTACTCGCGACCGCGCCCGCCCGCCTGTGGTCACAGCAGGAACAGCCGTCACGGTACGCGCATGAGCCCGGAGAACTCGAAACGGTCGCTGAAGCCCTGTTCGGGTCCGTGACCCCCGAGAACCTGGAGAAGGTCACGGCCAACCACGCGGTCTTGGCTACATTCACGCGGCCAAGTGGCGGCGGAACCGTCGTGAACGCCGGCGTGACCGACTGGGCTTGCGGGATCAAGGGGGAGGATCCGGACGTCACCCGGATCACCCGCAATATCCTCGAGCACCTGACGGCACCGAACCCGGCGGCAACTCCCTCGTAGCTACCCGGGCTTGAGGGGCGCGTACGCGAGGATGAGCTGCTTCTCCCCAACGTCTTCGAACGCGATCCGCGCCTGGGCATCCCCACCCGAGCCCGCCACCGACAACACGACCCCCTCGCCCCACTTCTCGTGTACCACCGTGTCGCCGGGTCCGACGTCAAGGGGGGTGTGGGACGCCGGGGAAGAGACCTTCCTCGCGCCGCGCCGCCCGTTCGCGTCCTTCTCGTGTTCCAGCATCTTGATCAGGTCGGCGGGGATCTCGGACAGGAACCGGGACGGGGGGTTGTAGCTCGTGCTGCCGAATAGGGTCCGGCTCCACGCGTGCGACAGGTACAGACGTTCCCGCGCCCGCGTCACCCCGACGTAAGCGAGCCGCCGCTCCTCCTCCAGCTGGTCGGTATCCCCCATCGAGCGGTAGTGCGGGAAGACGCCGTCCTCCATCCCGATGATGAACACGACCGGGAACTCGAGTCCTTTCGCGTTGTGCAGAGTCATGAGCGTCACGGTCGACGCGTCGGCGTCGTACTCGTCCTGCTCGGATACCAACGCGACCTGTTCCAGGAAGTCGGAAAGCGTTCCGTCCGGCGAGCGGGCCTCCTGTTCAGCGGCGACGCCGCCCAGCTCCCGGAGGTTCTCGACGCGTCCCTCGGCTTCCACCGTTCGTTCGGCCTCCAGCTCCGCGATGTACCCAGATCCCTCGGCAGCCGACTCCACCATGCGCGCCGGACCCGCACCGTCGGCGAGCCGGGCCGCCAGCGAGTCCATCACGCGGACGAACGAGGCAACGCCACCCGTGGAACGCGCGGTCAGCGTCGTGATCTCCTCGGCCCGGCGGCATGCCTCCAGGAACGACACCTCCTCGTCGCGGGAGAACGCTTCGAGCGCCGCGACCGTCTGCTCCCCGACCCCCCGCTTGGGAGTGTTCACGACACGACGCGCAGATACCACGTCCTGCGGGTTCACCAGGAGCCGGAGGTACGCGAGGATGTCCTTCACCTCCTTGCGGGCATAGAACCGGACCCCGCCGATGATCCGGTACGCCAACCCGACACGCATGAAGATGTCCTCGAGCACCCGGCTCTGGGCGTTGGTCCGGTAGAAAACGGCGACGTCGCGGTAGCGGGAGCCCTCGGCCTCCACGAGCCGCTCGACCTCCTCGGCGACGAACATCGCCTCCTCGTGCTCGTTCTCGGCCCGGTAGCGAACCACCAGCTCGCCGCCGGACTCCTGCGTCCAGAGCGACTTGGGCTTGCGGTTCACGTTGTGGTCGATCAAGGCGTTCGCGACGGCGAGGATGTTCTGCGTCGATCGGTAGTTCTGCTCCATCAGGAAGACCGCCGCGTCCGGGTGATCCCGTTCGAAGTCGAGCAGGTTCTTGATCGTTGCCCCCCGCCACGAGTACACGCCCTGGTCGGCATCCCCGACCACACACAGGTTGTTGTGCTTCGCCGCCAGCATGTTCACGAGGTGGTACTGCGCGCGGTTCGTGTCCTGGTACTCGTCGATCAGGACGTACCGGAACCGCTCCTGGTAGTGCGCCAGCACTTCCGGATGGCGCTGGAACAGTCGCACCGTCTCGGCGATCAGATCGTCGAAGTCCAGCGCACCGGCGTCCCGCAACCGGCGCTCGTAGGCCACGTAGACCTCAGCGACGGTCTTCTCATAGAAGTTCGAAGCCGCGACGGCGTACTCCGACGCGGACAAGAGGGTGTCCTTGGCCGCACCGATCGCGGCGGCCATCGCGCGCGGCGGGAACCGCTTCACGTCCAGGTTCAGGTCCTTGAGGATCATCGTGATGAGACGCTCGGTGTCCCCGTCGTCGTAGATAGAGAACGACGATGGGAGGCCGAGATGACGGTGCTCCCGCCGGAGGATCCGGACGCAGGACGAGTGAAACGTCAGGATCCACATGCCCTTGGCTACACGGGTCCCGAGCAGGCCCTCGACCCGCTCGGCCATCTCCCGGGCGGCCTTGTTGGTGAAGGTGATAGCCAAGATAGCCCCCGGCTGGACGTCCTTGCCCCGGATCAGGTAGGCGATCCGGTGGGTCAAGGCCCGGGTCTTGCCTGAGCCCGCGCCCGCGACGATGAGCACCGGGCCCTCGGTGTGCAGGACGGCCTCACGCTGAACGGGGTTCAGGGGGTCGAGGAGGTCGTCGGCTGGGCTCACGCAGGGTATTGTAGGCAGGGCTCAAGGAGGGCCCCTCTTCGCCCGATGGAGGCTAAGGAGGGGCAAGGATTGCGGGCGCGGCGCGGGCACGCTAGGCTGTCTCGACGTATATCGAACTCATGTGCTCGCGAAAGGGGTTAGGGATGAAACGACTGGGGATCGCGGTGGTCCTCGCGGCCGCCGTCGGAGTGCTCATGGCACAGCCCGCCTCGGCCGGCCCCTATGCGCCACCTCCGACGGTCAGCGTCGGCAACACCAACCCGAGTGTCGGCAGTAGCACCCTCGTGAGCGGGAACCACTGGTGCGCCGGCTCCACCGTCTCCGTCTACTTGGACGGAGCCTTCGTCGGAACCGCCACCGTCGGTGCCGACCACAAGTTCGACTTCGACCTGTTCCTCCCCAACAACATCTCGCCGGGTAGCCACACGATCACCGTCGTCGGCCTGGACCAAGCGTGTGAGTCCACGCAGTCCGTTCAGGTCGGCATCGTCATCGCGGGCGGTGCTGCCGGAGGTGGCGGGGGCGCAGGCGCGCTTCCGTTCACCGGCTCCAACGTCTCGGTCGGGTTCCTGCTGCTGATCGCGCTGGTCCTTGCCGGCGGCATCGCGCTCATCGCAGGCCGCCGCCGCCGGGTCGCGACGGAGAAGTAACCAAGCATCACGACAGCCGCGACCGACGCCGTCGTCAATCGATCGCTCGTCGAGAAGCCCGCGGATCGCGCGGGCTTCTTGCTTCGGGGCTTCGGGAGACTCTGCTTCTTCGCTGCGGCGTTCGTCGCTGGCTACCTCCTCTGGATCCTGTGGGGAACCAACCTCGTCACGGACCGGGCACAGGCGGAGCTCCGGGCGGAATTCGATACCAAGCTCGAGCACCAGACCCCTCCGCCACCCGACGATGAGATCGTCCGGGTCCCCGGCAGCGCCGTCGCGAAGATCGTGATCCCGAGGATGGAATTGGACATGATCGTGGTGGACGGCACCTCGACGAAAGACCTCGAACGCGGCCCCGGTCTGTTTCCGGACTCCAAGATGCCGTGGCAGCCCCACGGGCGAGTCGCGATCGCCGGCCACCGGACGACGTACAAAGCCCCGTTCTGGGACCTCGATACGCTTCGTATGGGGGACGAGATCCAGCTGCAGACCGAGCACGGAACCTTCGACTATCGCGTGTACCGCACCGAGATCGTCGCCCCGACCGCCAGCCAGGTCGCAGACCCCGACGCCACCGAGAACCCGACCCTGGTCCTAACCACGTGCACCCCTCGGTTCTCCGCCGAACAGCGACTCGTGGTGTTCGCGGAGCGGACATGACCGAGCGGATCCGGATGACCCGTCATCGCCGCTCGTCCCGGCACCGGCCGAGGCGATGGCCCAGGCGCCTGCTGACCGGAGCCCTGATCACGCTCGCCGCGCTGATCGTCCTCGGCCTCCTGTCGCTGCTCCCGGCCCTGCGCGCGGGCCGCCTCATGCAGCAGGGCAAGGATTCCCTGGCCACCGGCCGGTCGCTGATGACGGAGGGCAAGATCCCCGAAGCCGTCGACGCCTTCGGGGATGCTCGAGCCTCCTTCGCCGAGGCTGCCAGCAAGGCCGGCAACCCGGCCCTCCGGGTCCTCGGCCTCGTCCCGTTGGCGGGGAACACCGCGGATGTGCTCCTGGGCCTCGCGGAGGCAGGCGAGCACGTCTCACAGGCCGGCGTCGAACTGGCCACGGGCGTGGGCGGCCTCCCCAGCGGGCTCACATCCCTGGCGCCGGAGAAGGGTCGTGTCCCGATCGAAGCGATGCAGCGCCTCGGGCCGGCACTTGAGCGGGCGCGGGAAGAGGTGAACGAGGCCAGCACCATCGCCGAGGACCTCCCTCGGAACTTCCTACTGGGCCCGGTCGGTGGCGCCGCGAGCAGCCTGCGTGATGGCCTGCGGACCGCCGCGCCGGCGATCCGGTCAGTCGATGCCATGGTGAGGGCACTCCCGGAGTTCGCCGGAGCCGGGGGATCGAAGCGCTACCTCGTCGTCGCCCAGAACCCTGCCGAGCTCCGGGCGACCGGCGGGTTCGTGGGAGAGGTCGCCGTCCTGACGATCCGCGACGGCCGGATGTCCCTGTCCCCGTTCCGCAGCACGAACGAGCTCCCGGGCCGGGAGGAGAACCCCAAGCCGAAGGACGTGCCGACCTTCTTCGGATCGGACATGACCAGGTATCCGGTGGACTCGAACCTGCTCCCGCAGCTCCCCGAGGCGGCGAGCTTCCTCGAGCGACTCTACGAGCAGGCGACCGGCACGCGCTTGAACGGTGCCGTCTACGTCGATCCGCAGGCGGTCTCTTCGATGCTCCGGGCGACGGGTCCCGTGAAGGCACGCGACCTCGGCGCGACCCTCACCGCCGAGAACGTGGTTCCCTTGACGACGAGCCGCGTGTACTCGACGTTCGACCCGGAGGATTCCGGGGCGCGGAAGGAGGCCCTCGGGGAGGCGGCGCACGACGTCTGGCGGGCCCTGCTCACTCGCACCTCGCCCGACGCCGCCCTTCGGGCGCTGATCGAGGCCGGCGGCGACGGGCACCTGCTACTGCATTCGACCGACCCGGCCGTCGAAGCCGCCTTCGTCGAAGCCGGTGTCGCCGGCGCGTTCGGACCCCCCGGCCCCGGCTGGGACTTCTTCTCGGCGCCGGTGAACAACTGGTCCCGGAACAAGATCGACTACTACATGGACACCGACGTTGCCTACGACATCACGCTCCTGGCCGACGGATCGGCGCTCGCCGAGGCGTCGGCGACCTACACGAACCATGCCCCGAAGGGCGCGAAACCGTCGTACGCCCTCGGTCCGTACCCGTACGACAATTTCGAGCACCTGAAGGCTGGTGAGGCGTACCAGCAGGTTGGCTTCTACTGCATCCTCGGATGCCGACTGGACGGCTTCACCTCCGCCGGCGACCCGGAGCCGGTCCAGGCCGAACCCGATGGCGACCTCCAGCTCTACGGCGTGTTCGAGCGGATCTCCCCGCAGTCGACGGGTGAGCTCGCGGCGACGCTCACACTCCCGGCCGCCTGGGATGGCGGATTCGGCGGCGGCACGTACCGCCTGCGGCTGCAGGGCCAACCCACGATCAGGCCAACGACCGGTACCGTCGCCGTCCGGGCCCCGGAGGGGATGCACTTCGCCCCATCGGACGATCCGAACGTGCGCATCGACGACGATACCGCGACCTGGACCGGCGAGGTGGGCAAGTGGAAGGACCTGGAGCTCGAACTCGAGCGCGGGTTCTTCGGGAAGGTGTGGGGCTTCCTCAACCGACCGGCGTTCTCGACGGCCGGCGTCTGAGCCCTACTCCCACTCGATGGTGCCGGGCGGCTTCGACGTGATGTCGTAGGCCACCCGGTTCACCCCAGGAACCTCCCGGATGATCCGGCTGGAGATCCGATCGAGGACCTCACCGGGAAGACGGGCCCAATCCGCCGTCATCGCATCCTCGCTGGTCACGGCCCGGATGATAACCGGATGCTCGTAGGTCCGGCCGTCGCCCATCACGCCGACGCTGCGGACGTCCGCCATCAGTACCGCGAACGCCTGCCACGTCGCGCGCTCCAGACCGGCACGGCGGACCTCCTCGCGCACGATGCGGTCGGCGCCGCGTACCATCGCCAGGTTCTCGACCGAGACCTCCCCCACGATCCGCACCGCCAACCCCGGGCCCGGGAACGGCTGACGCTGCACGATCTCTTCGGGCAGCCCGAGCTCGGAACCCACCTGACGCACTTCATCCTTGAACAGATCGCGGAGGGGTTCGACCAACTCGAAGTCCATGTCCTCCGGCAGCCCGCCGACGTTGTGGTGGCTCTT
>CAZXFL010000022.1:0-31154 GCA_964640385.1 uncultured Actinomycetes bacterium | reverse complement strand
CTAGCAGGGGGGGTCCTAGCGACGTCGCGGCGCCGGGGCACGCCGAGGAGCCTTCGCGGGCACGTAGGGCTCGACGGCCCGCCACTCCGCGATGAAGGCTCCCAGGAACACCATGTTGAACACGGTTGCCGCCAACACGAACACCCAGGTGCGGAAGCTCGGCGTCGCGGTGATCACGTATCGGTCGGGGGTCAGGAAGTCCTGTCCGATGGTGGCCAAGAAGTAGTAAGCCATGGACAGCACGAGGTGTCGGATCCATCCAGGCAGCCGTGCGCCACGGATCGATCGTGAGAGCGCATCCCGGGCCCGGATCCCCTGCCGCACCGCGACGATCGGCATGAACGTGAGGAAGTAGATCACGGCGACGGGGATCGCGATCCGCAGGATCGGTCCGGCCCCGGCGCCGAGCACTTGCACGAGGATGCTCCCGAACAGCGTGATGAGCACCCCGATGTACTCGTACGTGAGCACCGCGAGGAACGATCGGAGGCCCCGCAAGGGGCCTACTCCGGTGACGCGGCCGAAGGCCATCACCTCGTCCATCATCCCGATGAGAACGGCCCAGATGACCGACCGGAGGAGCGTGAAGATCAGGATCGCGAAGAGCGTCGACAGACTCATCCCGAACAGCGTGCTCGACACCGATCCGTCGAAGGACGACCCGATCGGAGTGAGCGCGAGCGCGCTCGGCATCTCGAAAGGGAAGAAGCGCAGCCCGGCGGCGACGAGCGCCATCCAGATGAGCAGGACGAGGACGAGGGGAGCCAGTAACACGACGGGGTTCCCCGCCGCAGCCCCAAGTCCCGACAGGAGCGACCGGTAGACCGGCGGGAACACAGTGGCACCTGGGTGCTTGGGCACGGCCACGGCGTCCGGCTCCTTGCGGGCCGGCGCCTGCCTCGGGTTGTGACCGTTGCCCGATGGCGCCGGCCGGCGCTGCGCGCGCTTCTTCTTCTTCGCCATCAGCCGACCTCATCTGCGAGGTCGTCCCCCGCGTCTTCCATCGGATCCGGCGGAGGGTTCCGCCTCTCGAGCAACACCTTCACGACCCACGCGATGCCGAGCGCGATCCCCGCTACCAGCACGAGTGCCAGCAGGTATGGGGCGAGCGTCGGTCCGAGCCGGAGTTGGGTCGGCGATGCGGTGGCGGTCAGTTTCCCGCCGGGATCCGCTCGGAAGGCGACCAGCCCGCCGCCCCCACCACCGCGGGACGCGACGATCAGCTCGTCGGAGATGGCGATGCCCTTCAGAGGCCGGCGGCCGCTGGGGTCCGCGTCGATCGCCAGCTCGAAGATGCCGGTGCCCTCGGCAGTATCGACCGCTCCGAGCCTTCCGTCCTGGAGCCCGACCAGCACCGCCGTCGACGCAATGGCGGGGGAACTCCTCAGGATGAACCCTTCCGGTCCTCCGGAGAACTGGTAGTCCCACAGGAGGTCGCCGGTCGCGGCATCCAGGGCGTAGAGACCACCCGACTCTCCCGAGACGAACACCTTCCCTCCTGCGACGGCGGGCATCATGAACGGCGACACGGGCAGGAACGGGCTCGGCGCCGGGCGCAGCACGCGGCTGGACCAGAGCAGAGCACCCTTGTCCACCGAATAGGCGCGCACGCTCCCGTCGGCGAAGGCCGCGTAGACCCGTTCGTCGGCCACGGACAAACCGCTCGTCGTCAGCCCGAGCGGACCCAAGGTCACCTGCCACCGGGGTTCTCCGGTCGATGGGTCCAGCGCCAAGAGTCGTTGGATCCCCTGCTGGTCGGCGCTGTTCACGAACACCGCGCCTCCGTCGACCGGCGGCGGCAGGATGACGGGTGACTCGCCCACGTCGCGGGTCCACATCAGTTCCCGCTCCTTCAGATCGACGGCGTACACCGTGCCTCGAACGTCTCCTACGAACGCAACATCGTCCGCGACGGTGATCCCTCGGGAGGAGTCCTCCTCCAAGGTGGCCAGCGTGGTGGCGCGGTCATGGTTGCGCAGATCGACCGACGCCAGGTTCGTGTCGTCCCCGGACCCTTGCAAGAAGAGCAGCACATCCTCGCCACGGACACTCGCGACCGCCGGAACGGGATTGGCCGAGCCTGGCTTCCGAGGCAGGGACCAAACCTGTTCGCCGGTCGACGGGTCCACGGCGAACACCGTCTCGGGGCCGACCGCGTAGATCACACCTTCGAAGATCACCGGCGAGGACGCGCCGCTGGCGCCGTCGACGGGGAACTCCCACGCGGGTTGGTACGGCGGAGGTGGGCCGTCCGGCGCGTCTGCGGTGTGCGCTGCGCTGCCCTGGAACTGAGACCAGTCGCTCCCGGGGGCCCCCGGGACCGCCTCCGCGTGAGTGCCCTCCTCGTCGGCCGTGGCGACGGGACCAGGCCCTACCAGCACCAGGAAGGCGCCCGCGACCACGAGGGCGAGGCGGCGCACGGACAGCAGCACTGGTGTCGGATCCTTTCGGTTCGGGGTGTACGGGCGCCCTATGGTACCGAGCCGGCAGCGAGCCCCGCCGTCAGCCCTCCAGCGGCGCGAGGTGGATCAGCCCGACCAGGTCGAGCGGCTCGAAGAGCGGCACCGGATCGATGTAGTCGCCCCCGAACCGGGCGCCCAAGTGCAGATGCGGGACCGCAGCTCCTGCATGTCCTTCCCCGCTGGTCCCCAACGCATCGCCCGCCGCCACCCGGTCACCCTTACGGACGGCCACCGACGCGAGCCAGGAGAACGTCGTGCGCACCCCGTCGGCATGATCGACAGACACGTACAGCGACGAGCCGATCCTGCCGGCGAACGCGACGACACCGGGGGCCGGCGCGAGGATGGGTGTGCCTTCGGCGGCCGCGATGTCGATTCCGCGGTGGCCGGAGCCGTACGGCGACGCGGGTGGCTCGAACGCATGGATCACCGGACCTCGCACCGGCCACCGGTACGTGCCGAACGCCGGCTCGGCGTGCGCCGGACCCGTGCCCCCGATCAGCATCAGCAGGATGGCGACAGAGACGACGCCGGAACGGGTGGCGGGTACGCGGCGAACCATGCGGTAACGCTAGCCCGCGTTCGCCGCGAGCGCAGTGATCTATGTCACACGCGCTATCCGTCGGTGTCGCGGAGATGCACGCGCAACTGGCCGACCGCCTTCGTGTGGATCTGACAGACCCGCGATTCGGTGACACCGAGGATCTCGCCGATCTCGGCCAACGTGAGGCCCTCGAAGTAGTACAGCGTCAGCACGACCTTCTCGCGTTCGGAGAGGTCGTTGATCGCGCCAGCGAGCATCCCGCGCGTCTCCTCGTCCTCGACCCCCATCGCGGGGTCGGGCTGCGCCGAATCCGCGAGCGTGTCGATCAGCGACACCTGCTCGCCACGGTCCGTCCCGACGGACAGCGCCTCGTCCAGCGCCATCACCGACACGAACGAGATCTGGTTGATGACCTCGTGCAGTTCGCCGAGGCTGACCCCGAGCTTGGCCGCCACCTCATGTTCGGTCGGCGCGCGCTTCTCCCTCCCCTCGATCTCGGCGTAGGCCTTCTCGACCTCCCGAGCCTTGAACCGAACCGAGCGCGGCACCCAGTCCATCGCGCGCAACTCGTCCAGGATCGCGCCCTTGATGCGCGGGATCGCGTAGGTCTCGAACTTGATCTGGCGCTCCATGTCGAACTTCTCGAGGGCATCGATGAGCCCGAACATCCCGTAGGAGGCGAGGTCGCCCTGCTCGATCGTGTTCGGCAAGCCGGTAGCGACACGGCTGGCGACGTACTTGACCAGCGGCGCGTAGTGCAGGATCAGCTGCTCGCGAGCCTGGGGGTCGGCCTGCTCCTTGAAGGCGTCCCACAGGTCGATGAGCTCTTGCGGCAGCCCCTCCGCGGCGGCCTCGTCATCGGAGACGTCGGCGGCCGCCGGTTTGCGCACCGGCCCGGGCTTCTTCTTCTTGGTCGTCTCCGGCATCAGGCTCTCGGGTGACTCCGCTTGTAGGCCTCGAACAGCCGAGACCGTGAAACGTGAGTGTACCGCTGCGTGGTGGCCAGACTCGAATGGCCGAGCAGCTCCTGCACCGCCCGGATGTCGGCCCCACCCTCCAGGAGGTGGGTCGCGAACGAATGCCGGAGTGTGTGCGGACTGACGTGCCGGTCGGGCAGCGCGACGCTGCGGTAGTGCTCCAGCATCGCCCGCAGATCGCGCGTCGAGACCGGCTTGCCCTTCCGGTTGAAGAACAAGGCCTCCGTATCCGGATCCTTCTTGTCGACGAAGGGACGGGAATGCCGCAGGTAGTCGGCCAGCGCGCCGACGGCCGGGTCGGACAGCGGCACCTCGCGGACCTTGTCCCCCTTGCCGCGCACCCGGACCCTGGCGCGCTGCAGGTCGATCCCTTCGACCGTCAGCCCGGCGACCTCGCCGACGCGCAGCCCCGATCCGTAGAGCAGTTCGAGGACGGCGCGGTCCCGGAGCGCGACCGCCTCGGGTTCGGTCGGCACCGGGTCGCTGACCTCGGGCGGGGCTTCGACGAGCGCCGCAGCTTCGTCGGGGCGCAACACGGTCGGGAGCCGGGAGCCTGCCTTCGGGTGGCCCAGTCGTTCGGACGGATCATGGCTCGCATGTCCGCGCAAGGTCGCCCACCGGTAGAACGTCCGGACCGACGCGACCTGGCGCGCGATCGATGACCGCGCGTACCCCAGCGTCGACCGCTGCGCGACGAACCGGCGAAGCATCGGATACTCCAGCTCGGTGAGCGACGAACCCTGCCGCTCTGCGAACGCCTCCAGCGCCGTCAGATCGCGACGATACGCCTCGATAGTGTGGATCGAGAGGTGGCGCTCGAGATCCAGATGCGAGACGAACGCGTCGATCAGCTCGCCCTGGGGACGTTCGGACGTCACGGGAGCCTTCCGTCGGGGGGCCTCTCACCCTTGTACCACAGCTCCCACGCGGAACCCGCCAAGGCACGGATGCGGCGTGCGGACGCGTCACCCGGGCAGGCACCGCTCGTATCGTCCGCCGACAGAACGAACGACCCCCCGGAGCTCCAGCTGCATGAGGACGGGAACGACGTCCGCAACCGTGAGCTGCAGCTCGCGAGCGACGTGCTCGGCCAGCGTCGGACCGGCGAGCTGCCCGAGGACCGCCTCTTCGACGGACGTGAGTCCGGCGATCGCGAGTTGGCCGTCCGACCCGTCGCCGGCCAGACCGAGGTCGAGCAAGAGGTCGTCGGTGCCGCGGATCATCGTGGCGCCGTCCCGGATCAACTTGAGGGGAACCTCCGACAGCGGACTGTTCACTGGACCCGGCAGCGCGTACACCGGCCGCCCGAGACCGAGCGCATGGTCGCACGTGATCAGCGTTCCGCTGCCGGCCGCGCCCTCGACGATCACCAACGCCAGCGCGGAGGCGGCGATCAGCCGATTGCGCGCCGGGAACCGATGAGGCTCCGCAGGGACACCCGGCGGGTACTCGCTCACGATCGCCCCCGCCGCCTCGATGCGCGCGAGGAGTCCGGCATTGCGCTGCGGATACGCGACGTCGATCCCCGAACCGAGGACCGCGACGGTCGCTCCCCCCTCCGCCAGGAGCGCCCCCTCGTGCGACACGCCATCGATGCCCCGCGCCGCGCCGCTCACGACCGTGACCCCGACGGAGGCTAGGCCCCGGCCGAGCGCTCGCGCGACATCGCGCCCGAGGGCGGAACCGGACCGCGAGCCGATGATCGCCACCCCGGGAAGCAGTTCCTGGAGCGGCCGACCTCGGACGAACAGCGCCGCCGGTGGATCCGGAAGCGCGAGCATCCCCGGCGGATACTCCGCCGATCCCGGAACCACCATCCGCGCGCGACACGCCTCCAGCTGCGCGCGGACCTGGAGCGGGTCGGTCTCCGCCGCGTACTGCCGGTCCGCATCGCTGCCTCGGTGACGGGACACGACGGCGGACAGACATCGTTGCGCGGTCCCGAAACGATCCGCCAGCTCGACTACCGCGCGCGGTGTGAGTCCTCGCATCCCGGTGAGCAGAAGCAGCGCGTCTCGGTTCGCGGGTCCGTCGGCGAAGCCACGCGGCCAGGAGAACCCGCCCGTTTCAGCCGACACGGACCAGCTCCGCGTCGGGCGCCGGCCGGTAGGACAGCGCTTCGGCCAGATGCGCCGCCCCCACCGCCTCCGCAGCGTCCAGGTCGGCGATGGTCCGTGACACCTTCAGGACCCGGTCGAACCCGCGGCCCGTGAGTTCGTACCGCTCCACCGCCCGCGTCAGCAGATCCTCGGCCGCCGCATCCAGACGCGCCTCGCGGCGGGCTCGTGGACCGGGCAGACGCGCGTTGCAGGTGACGCTGGTCCCCGCGTAGCGCCGGCGTTGGCGTTCGCGACTCCGCTCGACCCTGGCCCGCACGGTGGATGAGGGTTCGCCGTCGGCTTCGCCGAGGAGCTCGGATGGTGAGAGGCGCGGAACGGTCAGCCGGATGTCGATGCGGTCGACCAGTGGACCGGAGAGCTTTTGCCGGTAGGCCTGCGCCCTCGACGGAAGGCAGCGGCATGGTCGCCGGGGATCGCCCTCGAAACCGCAGGGACATGGGTTCGCCGCGGCCACCAGCGTGAACCGCGCCGGGAACGCCACCGCGCCCGACACGCGGGTCACCACCACCCGCCCGTCCTCGAGCGGCTGGCGTAAGCCCTCCAGTGCGTCGCGCCTGAACTCCGCGACCTCATCGAGGAACAGCACGCCGTTATGGGCGAGCGAGACCTCGCCGGGCCGCGGGAGCCCCGAGCCGCCGCCGAGCAACCCGGCAGGAGAAACGGTGTGATGCGGGGCTCGGAACGGCCGGGCTCTCACCAAGGCGGGCGCGTCGAGGACGCCGGCCACCGAATGCATCTGCGTGACCTCGAGCGCCTCTTCGCGGGAGAGTGACGGCAGGATCGTAGGGAGCCGCCGCGCGAGCATCGTCTTGCCGGCGCCGGGCGAACCGACCATCAGCACGTTGTGGCCGCCCGCCGCGGCGACCTCGAGGGCTCTGCGCGCCTGGGCCTGTCCCCGCACCTCGGCCAGATCTGCGCCCGCCGGCAGCTCGTCGCCGCCCGTGTCGGCGGCCACTACGGGATCCGGCTCGGAGGTCCCGCGCAGGAACCCGACCACCTCGGCCAGCGTCTCGGCCCCAACCACCTCCAGTCCCTCAACCAGGGCGGCTTCCGGCGCGTTGGCGCGTGGGACGACCACGCCGCGCAAGCCGGCGTGCCACACCGACAGGGCCACGGCCAGGATGCCGGGCGTCGGCATCAGCGTCCCCTTCAGGGACAGCTCACCCGCGAACGCGAATCGATCGAGCTCCTGCTTCGGGAACGCCCCCGACGCGGCCAGGACCGACAGCGCGATCGGAAGATCCAGTCCCGGCCCGTCCTTGCGCAGGTCCACCGGTGACAGGTTCACGACGACCCGGCGGAGCGGCCACTCGAGCCCGGCGCTCTCGACCGCCGGGCGGACGCGCTCGCGCGCGTCTTGGACGGATGCCCCCGGCAGGCCCGTCAGGCAGAGCGCCGGGAGTCCGCGGCCGACGGAGGCCTCGACCACGACGGGATGGCCTTGGATTCCGACTAGCGTGACGCCGATAACGCGTCCGTACATGCCGACGAACGCTACGCACCGGCTCTGACATTTGTCGCTCTTCTGCGAGGCCTACGGCACACCAGACGGATCCGGCGCCCGTCAGAACGCGTCTTCGAAGACCCGCACGACCAATCGCTGACCTCGAAGAGATACGCTCGCCACGTCGAACCGGACCGGGGATCCGCGGTGATCGCGATGCTCGGAAAGGAACGCCGCGGCCAGGCGCCGGAGCCGCTGCTGCTTGGACCGCGTGACGGCTTCGTACCCGCCGCCGAGCGCCTGACCGCGGCGCGTCTTGACCTCGCACACGACCAAAGTCCCGCCGCGGCGGACGATCAGGTCGATCTCGCCGGCCTCGCAGCGCCAGTTGCGCGCGATCAGCGAGTATCCATGAGCGCGGTAGGTGTCCAGCGCGGCGTCCTCACCGGCGCGGCCGAGTTGAAGGCTCCGTTCAGACATGGCGCCACCTTAGCGACGCCCTCTGACATCACCCGGTGGGCGCGCCGGACCCATCCGGACCCGCGGGGGGATCAAATCCCTCCAGCGCGTCCTTACGCGCAAGTTCCTCGATGTTCACGTCGCGCCGGGTCATGACCTTGACCTTCTGCACGAAACGCGAGGGGCGGTAGACGTCCCAAACCCACGCGTCGGTCAGCTCCACCGTGAACCAGCCGTGCTCATCACGGTCTACGTCCACTTGGTTGGCCAGATAGAAGCGCCGCTCGGTCTCGACGACGTAGGTGAACATGGGCAGCACGTCCCGGTACTCCCGGTACAGCGCCATCTCCAGGTCGGCTTCGTAGTTCTCCACGTCCTCGTCGCTCATGACCCCCCCATCGTAGCCGGGGGGTCGGCGGCGGCGACGACCTCGGCGCTGGCTGGGCCCTCCACCGCCGGATCCCACAGCTCGGGCTGCCCGACGCTGCTGAACGAGTGGCGATGGATCGGCGTCGGACCGAGCCGTGCCAGCGCCTCGCGATGCTCGGCGGTGCCGTAGCCCTTGTTCCGATCGAACCCGAACCCGGGGAATCGCCGGTGGTACCGCACCATCATCCGGTCGCGAGTCACCTTCGCAACGATGGAGGCGGCCGCCACCGAGGCAGCGACCGAGTCGCCTTTCTTGATAGACAGATGCGGGACCTCGATCTCGATCGGCCATCCATCGCACAGTACGTAGTCGGGGACGACCGCCAGCCGCCGGACGGCTTCCCGCAGGAGCGCAACGTTCGAGCGGTGCAGCCCGCGCCGGTCGATCCGCTGCGCGGTCGCGCGGCAGACCGCGATGGCCACGGCCTCCTGCTCGATCCGCACGAGGCATGCCTCCCGCTGCAGCCTGGTCAGAACCTTGGAATCGTCGAGGCCCTCGACGTCGAAGTCGACCGGGAGGATGACCGCGGCTGCGAGCATCGGTCCCGCCCACGCGCCGCGACCCGCTTCGTCAACCCCGGCGATCGCCGCGAACCCCTGCTCCCGCAGGCGTCCTTCGAACCGGCCGGCGTCTACAGCCATCCCCACCGCGACGGCGGCCAGATCACGACGAAGGCCTTGCCGACGATCGAGTCGATCTTGACGGGGCCGAACGCGCGCGAGTCGGTGGAGTTGGCGCGGTTGTCGCCCATCACGAAGACCGAGTCCTCGGGCACCGTCCATGTCCCGGTCGGCCCGCCGTTCTCGGCGATGTAGGGCTCGTCGAGCTTCTCATCGTTCACGTACACGCCGTCGCGATCGACCCGCACGGTGTCGCCCGGCTCCCCGATCACCCGCTTGATGAAGTCCTCGTCCGGCGCCTGCGCGAACCCGAGACCTTCCACCAGCCAGTTGAAGAACCCCTGCACGACGTTGCGGTCGGGCTCATCGGCGAACCCGGGGTTGCGGAACACGATCACGTCAGTAGTGCTCGGCGTTCCGAAATCGTAGCTCAACTTGTCGACGAGCACCCGGTCTCCGTGGGTCAGCGTCGGCTCCATGGAAGGCGACGGGATGTAGAACGCCTGGACCAGGAACGTCTTGATGAGCAGCGCCAGGCCGAGTGCGAGGATGATGAGCACCGGCAGCTCGCGGACCGAGGCCCAGAAACCCTTCTTCTTCGCCTTGGCCTTCCCGCGGTGCTTGCCGGGCGCGGACTTCGGGGAGCGAGCGCGGGGAGCCTCGTCGGCCCGCGGGGCCTCGTCGCTCTCGTCGGGTTCGGCGTCCTCGGGAGGAGCGACGGGTGTCGTCTCGGTCATCGTGAGCTCGATATGACCACGGACGGCCGGAACCGACAACAACCCACGCTCACAGACCGCCGAGCCGCGAGAACGGCCAGACCCTCGCGACGGCCTTCCCGACGATGGAATCGATGGGGATCGCCTCGAAGACCCGGGAGTCCTCCGAATGATCGCGGTTGTCCCCCATCACGAACACGTGGTGCTCGGGCACGGTCCACTCGCCGGTGGGACCACCGTTCCGCGAGATATAGGGTTCGTCGAGTTGCTCGCCGTTCACGGACACCCCGTCCTTGCTCACGACGAGCGTGTCCCCGGGCTCCCCGATCACCCGCTTGATGTAGTCCTCGTTGTCCGGACGCCCGATTCCGAGCCCGTCCGTCACCCAGTGCACGAACCCGCCGAGGGCCCCACGACGCGGCTCGGCCGACAAGGATGGGTTCCGGAACACCACGACGTCGCCTCGGTGAGGTTCGCCGGATCGGTACGCAAGTCGGCTCACCAACACGCGATCGTCGCGCAGGAGCGTCGGCTCCATCGACTCGGATGGGATGTAGAAGAGCTGGACCAGGAAGCTCTTGATGAGCAGCGCGATGACGAGGGCGACGACCGCCAGCAGCGGGAGTTCGCGGAGGAAGCGTCGCTTGGGGCGCTCGTCGGAAGGTGCCGCAGGTTCGTCCTCGCCGGTCTCGGCGAGGTCCAGCCCCTGCACGGGGCTAGTCGTCCGAGTCGTCGGTTTCGGCCGGTGCGCCGGCAGCGGGCTCGTCGGTGTCCTCAGGCGTGTCGGCCTCCGGCTCGTCGGCGGTTCCAGCGTCCGCCGACTCCTCCGCCGCTTCCGCTTCAGACGCCGCTTGAGCCTCGGCGTCTAGTACGTCCTCACCCATCGAGTCCTCGGGAACCTCGGGCTTAGGCTCGACCTGCTCGACGACCAACACGTCGTCCTCGACGCGCCGCTCCTTGATCCGGGCCTTCTTGCCGCGGCGTTCCCGCAGGTAATAGAGCTTGGCCCGGCGCACGCGGCCCCGGGAGACGATCTCGAGCTTGGCGATCGACGGCGAGTGCAGCGGGAACGTCCGCTCGACGCCGACCCCGAACGAGATCTTGCGGACGGTGAACGTCTCGTGCAACCCACCGTTCTGGCGGCGGATCACCACACCCTGGAAGACCTGGGTGCGCTCGCGATTGCCCTCGACCACGCGCACATGCACCTTGACGGTGTCACCTGGCCTGAATGCAGGTAGGTCGGTGCGCAGATAGGCGTCGTCGACGAGGTCGGTTCTGTTCATGGCGGGAACCGATGATAGCAGCGGAACCTGACCTGCTCACGGCGCGGGCACGGACCGACGGGCGACCCGCGCGCGCAACCGGATGTCCGGATGATGCGCCGGACGTGACGGGAACGTGTCCTGTATGTGACGGAACCGTTGCGACGCACCGATCGCCCTTGCTTCCTGGCACTCGGGTTCTCCGCCGACGCCGTACCCGCCCTAGTCGACGCGCTCGATGAGGTTTCGCACGACAACCTCGAACGGATCCACAATCAGGGGGGCCTCGCCCACAACGAAGGCTGTTACGTGGACGACGACCCCTGGTACGCCTTCAACCTCGCCCGCGAACGCGCGGCTTCAGCCCTCGCAAGCTACTGCCCATGATCGAGCAGGTCGGGGCGGTTGCGGCGCGTCTTCTCCAGGGCCGCCTCGCGTCTCCACGCCTCGATCGCGGCGTGGTCTCCGGAGAGCAGGACCTCGGGGACCTGCATCCCGCGGAACGAGGCGGGTCGCGTGTAGTGGGGGTGATCCAGGATCCCCTGTTCGAAGGAATCCTGCTCGATGGACTCCGTCCGGCCCACCACGCCGGGGGTCATGCGCGTCACGGCTTCCAGCACCACCAGCGCGGGGACCTCCCCGCCCGAGAGCACATAGTCGCCTATCGAGATCTCCTCTAGCCCGAGGCCCTCGACGACCCGCTCGTCCACCCCTTCGTAGCGCCCGCAAACCAGGACCAGCCGCTCCTCGCGCGCCAGTTCCTTCACGAGATCCTGGTCGAGCCGCCGGCCCGCCGGAGAGAGCATGACCCCTCGTTTCGGACCGGCGCCGAGCGACTCGAACGCCTCGAAGATCGGCTCGGCTTTCAGGACCATCCCCGGGCCGCCCCCGTAGGCCACGTCGTCGGCGGTCCGGTGCTTGTCGTGGGTGAACTCGCGGATGTCGACGACGCTGACCTCGACGACGCCCTGCTCGATCGCCTTGCCGAGCAGGCTCGCGCGCAACGCGCTCTCGAAGATCTCGGGGAAGATCGTGAGGATGTCGACCCGCATGCCGCGAGGCTACTCCGTCCCGGTGAGACCGGGCACGTCCCGAACCTCGATGTGCCTCGCGGTGACGTCCACGGAGACGACCACATCGCTGAGCGCGGGGATCATCGTTTCGGTCTCGCCCTCTTTGGCGACCCAGACGTCGTTCGCCGGCGTCGAGATGATCTCGGAGATGGTGCCGAGCGAACGCCCGTCATCGGTCACGACCTCGCACCCGACCAGTTGGTGGGGCCAGTACGACCCCTCGGGCAACTCGGGCAACTGCGATTCGGGGACGAACAGGAGCTGGCCGCGAGCCTCGTCGGCCGCGTTCCGGTCGCCCAGTTCGGCGAACTTGACCAGCATCCGGCCGTGGTGGTTGCGGGAGGTTTCGACGGTGAGGGTACGTTCCCCGGCCAGGTGCAGCACCGCGCCGGGCGCAAAGCGCTCCTCGGGGAACTCGGTGAGGACCAACACGGCGCATTCGCCGCGAACACCGTGGGACTTGGTGATCTTCCCGACGGCGACGGGTTCGTCGGTCAATCGACGACGTCGACCCTGACGAACGCGTCCTGCTGCATCGCGGCCGCCTTCATCACGTTGCGGATGGCCTTGACCGTCCGACCGCCCTTGCCGATGACCTTTCCCATGTCATCGGGGGCGACATGCAACTCCAGCAGCGTCCCGCGTTCGCCCTGGGATTCGACGACCTCCACCGAGTCGGGTTCGTCGACGATACCGCGGGCGATGAACTCGAGGATCTCCTTCACGCCGATGCCTTCGCCATCTTCTTGGCCTTGGCCGTCTTGCTCGCGGCCCGCTTGGCGGTCGGCGACGTCGCTGCGCCGGGGAACTTGTCCCAGATGCCGGCGTGCACCATCAGCTTCTGCACGGCCGCCGAGGGCTGCGCGCCCTCGCTGAGCCAGGCCAGAGCCTTCTCCTCGTCGATCTCGATCAGCGACGGGTCATCCATCGGGTGGTACTTGCCGATGATCTCGATGAACCGGCCGTCGCGCGGGTTGCGCTGGTCGGTCACGACGACCCGGTAGAAGGGCCGCTTCTTGGCGCCCATCCGGCGCAACCTGATCCTCACCATGTTTCCGCTCCTTAGGAGAGTCCTGGGATGCCCCCGATCCCGGGGATCCGGGGCATCCGTTTGCCCCCCATCATGGACTTCATCATCTTGCGCGCGGCCTCGAACTGCTTGAGGACCGCGTTCACGGCCGACGAGGTGGTGCCCGAACCACGGGCGATCCGTGCTCGTCGGCTCCCGTTGATGATAGCGGGGTTCCGGCGCTCGTCGGGGGTCATGGAAAGGACGATGGCCTCGGTCCGGGCCATTTCCCTCTCGTCCACCTGCAGGTTCTTCAGGGCGCTCTTGCCGCCGGGCACGCCCGGGAGCATGCTCAGTAGGTCGTTCATCGACCCAAGCTTCTTCAGCTCCTGCATCTGGACCAGGAAATCCTCGAGCGTGAACTGAGCCTTGGCCATCTTCTCGGCGGCCTCGGCGGCCTTCTCCTCGTCGATGGTCTGCTCGGCCTTCTCGATGAGGCCGAGCACGTCGCCCATCCCCAAGATCCGGCCGGCGAGGCGGTCCGGGTGGAACGGCTCCAGGTCTGCGGCGCGCTCTCCCACCCCGGCGAACAGTACCGGCAGGCTGGTGACCGCGGTGATCGAGAGCGCCGCGCCGCCGCGCGCATCACCGTCGAGCTTGGTCAGGATGAACCCTGTCGTGTCGATCTCCTGCATGAACGCGCGAGCCTGCACCACGGCGTCCTGACCTGTCATCGAGTCACACGCCATCAGGACCATGCCCGGCTTGCACGCGTCCTTGACGCGCCGCGCCTCCTTCATCATGTCCTGGTCGACGTGCAGCCGGCCGGCGGTGTCGACGATGACAACGTCCTTGCCGAGCCGCTGCGCTTCCCTGACGGCGTTCTTCGCGACCTTCTCTGGCTTGTTCCCGTCCGAGACCACGGGCACGTCGATCTCTTCGCCCAGCATGAAGAGCTGTTCGATCGCGGCGGGACGCGTGAGGTCGCAGGCGACGAGCAGCGGGTGGCGCCCCTCCTGCTTGAGCAGGTAGGCGAGCTTCGCGCACGCGGTCGTCTTCCCGGATCCTTGGACGCCGGCCATCAGGATCACCGCGGGCGAGCCCTTCGGGACGCGGAACGGCACGTTCTCGCCACCGAGGGTGGCGGTGAGTTCGTCGTGGACGACCTTGATGACCTGCTGAGCCGGGGTGAGCGACTTCATGACCTCTTCGGAGAGCGCGCGTTCGCGCACGCGTGCGAGGAAGTCGTCGGTTACCTCGACGGCGACGTCGGCCTCCAGTAGTGCCGTACGGATCTCGCCGAGCGCCTTGTCGACCTGCTTCGGGTGCAACTTCCCGCGCGAGCGGAGCTTCTTGAAGACGGCGTCGAGACGGCCGGAGAGGGCGTCGAACATGCCGGTCAGCCTACCTTCGTGCCGCTAGCGGGCGCCGGGCCAGAGCGGGTCGTATCCGGGGTCGGCGTCGGCCGTGGAACTCCCCTCGCTGCCGGCGGCGGCGTCAGCCGGCTCGGCGGCGGCGTTGCCCTCCTCCGCGAGCGCTACGCGTTCGCCGTCGTGCGGCCGCAGCACGTCCTCGACGGCCTGGAGTAACCCGAGCGGGCTGTAGGGCTTCTGGAAATACGCGTCGGCCCCCAGTTCGAGGACGGTTCGTTTGCCTTCCTCGCCCTGTGCGGTGACGACGATGACCTTTATCCCGGCGGTCTCCGGGTCGCCCTTGACTTGGCGCAGGACCTCCTCGCCGGTGACGCCGGGCATGTGCAGGTCCAGGAACATGACGTCGGGCAGGCGCAACGAGATCTGATCGAGCGCGGCGGGCCCGTCGCCGGCCTCCCGGAGCTCGTAGCCTTCCTGCTCCAGAACCGCGCGCATCGCCGCGCGCATCGTCGGGTGATCCTCGACGATCAGGATATCCGTACTCACGTCCGTGCTCATCCCCGCACCAGCCTTTCCGCGAACACCTTCGGATCGAACGCCTCCAGGTCGCCCGCGCCCTCGCCCGTTCCGACGAGCTTGACCGGAACCCCCAGTTCCTCGCGGACCGCGATCACGATGCCCCCCTTGGCCGAACCGTCCATCTTGGTCAGCGCGACCCCGGTCACGCCCACCGAGTAGGTGAACGCCCGGGCCTGCGCGATCCCATTCTGACCCGTCGTGGCGTCGAGGACGAGTAGGACCTCCCGCACGCCCCCGGCGGCCTTCTCGAGGACCCGCTTGATCTTGGCCAGCTCTTCCATCAGGGGGGTCTCGGTGTGCAGGCGCCCGGCGGTGTCCACGATGAGCACGTCGGACCCCCTCGCCCTAGCAGACTCATAGCCGTCGAAGGCGACCGCTGCAGGGTCGGCCCCGCGCTGGCCGCCGACCAGGTGCGCGCCTGCCCGTTCGGCCCAGGTCTCGAGTTGCTCCCCGGCCGCGGCTCTGAAGGTGTCACTCGCCGCCACACTCACTCTCCTCCCCTTATCGGCAAGCATCCGCGCCAACTTACCGATGGTGGTGGTCTTCCCGGAGCCGTTCACGCCTACGACGATCACGATCCCCAGCCGCCCGGCCGGCAGGTTCAGCTCGTCGGCGCCGTCGCCGAGCATGGCCACGATCTCGGTCACCAGGGAATCCTCGGGGTCGGCGCCCTTCTCGACGTCGCCTTTGATGCGAGAGACGAGGTCCGCGGCGCCCTTCGGGCCGACGTCCGCACGGATCAGCAGGTCCTCGAGGCCGCTCCAGCGCTCCTCGTCGCTGGCGGCGGCGCGGAAGAGGGCTCGGACCTTGGCACCTAGACCCTCGGACGGGATGGCCGCAGAGGCCTTCGGTGCCTTGGCCGTCTTCCCAACGGCCGAAGGAGGAGACGCCCCGGCTGGCCGGCGTCGGCGAACCGCGATCCCGGCCACCACGGCCAGAACGAGCACGGCAACGACGACGAGGATGACGACCGGCATACGGGGCCAGGCTAGTTGACCGGTTCGGTCTCCGACACCATGGCAGCCGGGGAGTCGGGGGCCTGCGCGCCGGGGTCGTCCAGGCTCTGACAGACGACCCGCGTGGAGCCGTCCTGGTCCATCGAGACGCCGTACATCGTGTCGGCGATCTCCATCGTGCGCTTCTGGTGCGTGACGATGATGACTTGGGACTCCTGCGCGAACCCCTTGATGAGCCCGAGGAACCGATGCAGGTTCACGTCGTCCAGCGACGCCTCGACCTCGTCCAGGAGGTAGAACGGCGACGGACGCGCCTTGAAGATCGAGAACAGGAACCCGAGCGCGGTCAGGGCACGTTCGCCGCCCGACAGCAGCGAGAGCCTCTTCACCCGCTTCTTGCCCGGGCGCGCCTCGACCTCGATGCCGGTCTCCAGCAGGTTCGCCGGATCCGTCAGGATCAGCCGTCCCTCCCCGCCGGGGAACAGCTCCTCGAACATCGCCTCGAACTCGCGCGCGACATCGCGGAACGCCGTGTCGAACAGCTGCACGACCTCGTCGTCGACCCTCCGGATGACGTCGAGCAGATCGCGGCGGGCCTTCTTGATGTCCTCCAGTTCGCGGTGCATGAAGTCGTGGCGTTCCTGGAGCGCTTCGAACTCGCCGCCGGCCAGCAGGTTGACCTTGCCGAGCAGCTGCATCCGGCGGGCAACGAGCTCGGACTTGCGTTCCAACGACTCGATCGTGTCGTCCTCACTGAGAGAGGCGACCGCCTCCTGTGGATCGCGCTGGTGGCCCTCCTGCAGCAGCCGCTCGGCGTCAGCGATCCGACGTTCCAGGTCCCCGCGCGCGCGGTCGTCTTCCTCATACGCCTCTCGGAGCCGATCGAGCTCGGCAGCCGCCTCGCGCCAGGCCCGGTTGGTCTCTGCCTCGTGGGTCGTAGCTTCGCGTTCGGCGACCGCGGCCTGCTCGCGGCCGCTCACCGCCGCCGTGTAGGACTCCTCCGCCGAGGCGAACGCGGTCTCCGCGGTCTCGCGCTGGGCCAGTGAGGCGTCTGCGTTCGCGCGGAGCTGCTCGGGGCTCTCGGCCATGAGCACATCCCGCTCGCCGCGGAAGTGCTCCAGCCTGATCTGGAGCGCCGCCCTGTCGCGGCGCACGCCCTCCATCGCGACCCGGGCCGTGATCGGCGGCTCCGGCGCGGGCGGCAGCGACGGGAGCTCCGATCGCGCGCTCGACAGCTCGGCCGCAGCGAGCGTTTCACGCCAAACCGCCGCGGCTTCGTCCATCCCGACGAGCCGCTGGGCGACCATCTCTTCTTCCTTCGTGGCCGCGGCCAGATCAGAGCCGAGGCGTCCCATCTGTTCGGCCGCGGCCGCGATGGCCACGTCCACTTCGCGCAGCTCCTCGGCGACCTCGGAGGACTCGCGCTCGAGGTCCTCGATGCGCCGGCGAACCGGCCGCACCGCGCTCTCGGCCGCCGCGAGCTCCCGCGACACCTCTTCGAGTTCGCCCGCGATCGCGCGCACGCACGCCTCATGCTCCGACGCTGTGTGGATCGCGACCGGTCCGACCAGGATGCCGTCCTTCGTCACGAAAGAGGCCCTCGGGTGACGCGAGTGCCGGTCCTCGCCGTCGCGCACATCGTCAGCCAGGTACACATCCCGCAGCAACGCCGCGACGATGGCGCCGGCCCGCGGGTCTGCGCGGACCACCGACGTGATGCTCCGCTCATCGTCCAGCGATGGTTTGGCCGCTTGGCCAGAGGGAACCGCGATCACGGCACCCTTTCCGCCGGGAGCATCGGCGATCGCACGCCCCCGGTCCTCGTAGACCACGGCGTCGGCGAACGGACCGAGCGCCGCGATCAACGCCCTCTCCCAACCTCGTTCCGCGCGGACCAGGTCGCGAAGCAGCCCCGCGCCGCGGCCCGGGTTGGCCTCGATGAAGCGAGTTCCAGGGGTCTCCTTCAAGTCGCGCTGCCGCGCCTCCAGCACTTCCTTGGCGCTCCGGTGGCGATGGAGTGCCTCCTCGAGTTCGGCGAGCTGCGCGGACAGGCGGGCTCGCTCGGCGTCGAGCGTCCCGCGCTGCTCCTGTAGCGGCATCGCCCGCGCGTCCTGACGCTCGATCTCGGCGTCGAGTCCGTCGCGTTCCGTCTGAGCGGCGGCGACCCGCTCCCGAGCCGCGGCCAAGGTCTCGTCCAGTCGCGCCCGATCCCGCTCGTACGCCTCGAGCGAACGGCGGACCGTCTCGACCTCTGCCCGGTGAGACGCGGCCTCCTCGGTGAGACGCCGGCGTTCGTCCTCGGCCTCGCGCCGCACCTGCTCGGCTTCGCGGAACTCCGCTTCCGCGGCGTCCATCTCGGATTCGCATCGAGCAAGCTCGTCTGCCAGCGCGTGGAGTTCGTGCTCACCCCGCGCGATCTCGTCGCGGAGCGTGTCCAGCCGCATCGTCCGCGCGGCCTCGGACGCGAGCTTGACCTTCGCATCGGCTTCGCGTTCGCGCGCGTCGCGGAGCGAAACTTCCGCGGCGGTCTTGGCCTCCTGCGCCCGATGCAGCTCAGCTTCGGCTTCGGCCAGCGCCGCCACGGTCCGCTCGCGGGCGCCGGTCAGCGCGTCGATCTTGACGTCTAACTCCTCGATCCGGCGCTTCGCTCCCGCTCGCGCCTCCAGTCCCTGTTCCCACCCCGGGCGCTTGGACTCGCGGGCCTTGAGGAGTCCGCGCAGGCGAGCAGCGGCTAGCCGCCACGCGCCGTCGTCGGCCTCGGTAGTCAGCTTCTCGTGCTTCTTGGCCATCTCCGCCTGCTGGCGCAGCGGCTTCAGCTGCCGACGGAGTTCCTGCAACACATCCTGCAGCCGGAGCAGGTCCTGATCCAGCGACGAGAGCTTGCGCTGGGCGCGTTCCTTGCGGCGCCGGTGCTTCGCGATGCCGGCGGCCTCCTCGATGAACTGGCGCCGGTCCTCTGGCCGCGCGGTCAGGACCTCGTCGAGCTGGCCCTGGCCCACGATCGTGTGGAGCGCCCGCCCGATGCCGCTGTCGGAGAGCAATTCCTGGATGTCCATGAGCCGGCGGATCTCGCTGCCGATGCGGTATTCCGAATCGCCCGAACGGAAGACGCCGCGCGAGATCTGGAGTTCGGACATCGGGACCGGGATCATGCCGGCCTCGTTGTCGATGACGAGTTGGACCTCGGCCATCCCGAGCCCGGGACGCTTGGGGCTGCCGGCGAAGATCACGTCGGCCATCTGGCCGCCGCGCAACGAACGCACGCCCTGTTCGCCGAGCACCCACGAGATCGCGTCGACGAGGTTTGATTTACCGGACCCGTTGGGGCCCACGATGACGCTGACACCGGGGACGAACTCAAGGGTCGTCTTGTCGGCGAACGACTTGAAGCCCTTCAAGGTCAGAGACCGCAGGAACATGCTTGGACCCAGATGCTATCAGGCACGAATCACATCGATGGGATTTGGGACCGGTTCGAGCCGACGGATCCTCAGCCCGCCCGGAACACGGTCTCCCCCTCCAGGGGCTCCTCGGAGACCTCAACCCTCTCGACCTGGGCGAGGCGAGGCCCCTCCCGGCACCATGCGACGGCCTCGTCGACGTCCGCATCCTTCCCCTCGAAGACCGCCTCGACGCGCCCGTCCCGGACGTTCCTCACCCAGCCGCCGAGGCCGAGTTGGCGCGCCAGCTCCTCCAAAGTCGCTCGGAACCACACCCCCTGGACCCGCCCGGAGACGAACACGCGGACCCGCTTCACCCCGACGAGGGCATGACCTCGAGCGAGATGTCCATGGCGGGGGCGGAGTGAGTGATGCGTCCGACGGAGACCAGGACAGGCCCGGCGAGCGCGATCTCGCGGATGTTGACGAGTGTGACCCCGCCGGAGATCTCCAGCGGCACCCGTCCGCCGACCATCGCGACCGCCTCCTTGATCGTCTCGAGGTCGGCGTTATCGAGCAGGATCGCGTCAGCCCCGGCATCCAGCGCCTCCTGAAGCTGTTCGAGGGTGTCGACCTCTACCTCGACCTTGAAGGTATGCGGGACTCCCTCCTTCGCGCGCTTGACCGCTTCGATGACCCCGCCGGCGACCTTGACGTGGTTGTCCTTGATCAGGACCCCGTCGTTGAGCCCGCCCCGGTGCAACCGGCCGCCGCCGCACTGCACCGCATAGCGTTCGAGCGCCCGCAGACCCGGCAATGTCTTGCGGGTGCACAGGATCTGGGAGCCGGTACCCTCGCACGCATCCACGAACTTCTTCGTGAGTGTCGCGATCCCCGAGAGATGCTGCAGGAAGTTGAGCGCGACGCGTTCGCCGGCGAGCATCGAACGCGCGGGCCCGCGGAGCTCCCCCAGCACGTGCCCCGCCGACACGGTTGTCCCGTCCAGGACCATCCAGCGGACCAGCAGGCTCGGGTCGACGAGTTGGAACAGCCGTTCGAAAACCGGGCCCCCGGCCGCGACGCCACCGGTCCTGGCGATGGCGCGGGCCGTCGCCATCGCTCCCTCGGGGATCACCCCGATGGACGTGACGTCGCCGGCGCCTATGTCCTCCGTCAAGGCGCGACGGAGAGTCTCGTCCAGGTCGGGTGGCAGCTGCATCGGCCCTATCCTATGGCGCGAGGCCCACCCCCCAATCAAATAGGCCGCCCGGCCGATGCGGACCCTGTGGTCCCCTACGCCGATATCCTTGAGACATGAGCATCGCCCCCGCCTCCGCCGCCGACACGGCAACCAACCTGGCGCCGGTCCTCGAGTACGAGCCCTGGGCCGAGGAGGTCCACGCCCTGGCCCGCGAACGCGAGGCGATCGTGGTCGCGCACAACTACCAGGTTCCGTGGATCCAAGACGTCGCCCACTTCACGGGCGACTCGCTCGAGTTGTCACGCAAGGCAGCCGAGACCGACGCGAAGGAGATCTACTTCTGCGGCGTGCACTTCATGGCCGAGACGGCGTCGATCCTGTGTCCCGGCAAGGCGGTCTACCTTCCTGACCTCGCGGCCGGTTGTTCGTTGGCCGCAACCATCGACGGCGAACAGCTACGCGCCTGGAAGGCTGAGCACCCGGGCGCCGTCGTCGTGTCGTACATCAACACCACCGCCGAGGTGAAGGCGGAATCGGACATCATCTGCACATCCTCGAACGCCGCCGCCGTCATCGAGACGATCCCCGTGGACCAGGAGATCTTGTTCCTGCCGGACATGTTCCTGGGGGAACATGTCAAACGCGTGACCGGACGCGACATGCACATCTGGATGGGCGAGTGCCACGTCCACGCCGGCATCGGCCCGCAGGAGATCAAGAAGCTCGCCGACGAGCACCCCGACGCCGAACTGCTCATCCACCCGGAGTGCGGCTGCGCCAGCTCGATGCTCTACCTCGCCTCGCAGGGCGAGCTGCCCGAGGACCGGACGAAGATCATGTCTACCGGCCAGATGATCCGGCACAGCCGCGAACGCCCCGGCGGACAGTTCATCGTGGCGACGGAGACGGGCATCCTGCACCGGCTGCGCAAGGAAAACCCCGAAGGCGACTGGCTGGAAGCGAATCGCTCCGCCGTGTGTCAGTACATGAAGATGATCACGCCCGAGAAGCTGCTCCACGCGTTGCGCGAAGGCGTCTACGAGGTCAAGGTCCCGGCCGAGGTCGCCGACCGCGCCCGGTTGCCGATCGAGCGCATGATCGCGATCGGCTAGAGCCGGTCAGACCCAATGCTTACCCGCGGCTGCAGCAGCCTACGACTGGCACTGCGGACAGAAGTACGTCGTCCGCGCGGACGTCTTGACCGCCTGGATCGGCGTCCGGCACCGTCGGCACGGAAGCCCCGCCCGGCCGTATACCTTCAGCTCGGCCTGATACCCGCCGGGTTCGCCGAACAGGTCAACGTACGCCTCGTCATCGAGGGTCGTCCCGCGCAGCCGGATCGCGTCCTGGAGGACCTCTTGGATCGCCCGGTACAGCCTCCGGACCTCCTGCGACGAGAGCGTGTCCGACATCCGGTCGTAGCGCAGGCCCGCCGCAAAGATGGTCTCGTCCGAGTAGATGTTCCCGATCCCGGACATGAACTTCTGGTCCATCAGGAGCGTCTTCAGCTTGGCCTTGCGCTGGGCCATGGCTTCGCCGAACGCCGGCCATGTGAACGTGTTCTCCAGCGGGTCGATCGCGATGTGCGAGAGCTCTTTGACCTTGCCGAGTTCATCGACATGCGTGACGAACAGCTCACCGAAGGTCCGGGGGTCGATGAACCGGAGATCGCCGCCCTGCTGGAACGTGAAGACCACATGGGTGTGCGGCGGGAGCGCCTGTCGCTTGGTCCCGCGCACGAACTGCCCACTCATCCCGAAGTGCACCACCATCACGTTGTCGGAGTCGAGGTGCACCAGCACGTACTTGCCGCGGCGTTCGACCCGGGCGATCTTGCGGCCGGTGAGCGGGTCGGTGAAGTCCTTGCGCATCTTGTGCCGGCGGATCGCCCGCTTCGCGTTCTTGGACGGCTTGACCTCGACCGCCTTGATCTTGCGACCGACGATATCCTTCTCCAGGTCGCGGCGAACGACTTCGACTTCCGGTAGCTCCACCTAGGCCCTCCTCGTCGAGGTCTTCGCTTCGGCCGACAGGCGCATCAACGCTTCGGCTGCCGCCTGCTGTTCCGCTTCCTTCTTGGAGCGGCCGACCCCGCTCCCCCACTCGCGCCCGTCGAGCACGACGACCGCCGTGAACTGCTTCTCGTGATCGGGGCCGCGTTCTTCGATCCGGTAGATCGGGAGCGCGCCGAACCCTTGGGACGCGAGTTCCTGCAAGCTGGTCTTGTAGTCGCGCGTCCCCTCGCCCCGCACATAGCCCTCGATCCGCGGCTCGAAGAGGCGCCGGATCAACGCCGAAGTGGCGTCCAGGCCTTGGTCGATGTAGACGGCGCCGAGGACCGCTTCGAGGCAATCGCCCAGGATGCTCGGCTTGTCGCGACCGCCCGATTGCTCCTCGCCCTTGCCCAGCTTGACCAGATCGCCGAGCCCCAACTCGCGTGCCACGTCGGCCAGCGTCGGCATGCTCACCGTCGCTGCCCGGAGCTTGGCCAGTTCGCCCTCGGGCAGATCCGGGAACCCGCGGAACGCCATATCCGTCACGACGACACCGAGGACGGCGTCGCCCAGGAACTCGAGCCGCTCGTTCGTCTCGTCGAGGGCGTTCTCGAACGCGTACGAGCGATGCGTGAGCGCGACCTCTGCGATGTGCGGGTCACGGAATCGGACGCTCAGCGCCCCTTCCAGGCTCAACGGGCTACTCGACCTCGACCGCTTGCCGCCCGGCGTAGTAGCCGCAGTTGCCGCACACCCGGTGCGGGAGCTTCGGCTGGTGACACTGGGGGCACTCGGAGAACGGCGGCGCCTCGGCCTTCCAATGCGCGGCGCGCATCTTCGTCCGGGCCCTGCTCTTCTTGCGCTTGGGGGTCGCCATCTGGTTCCTCTCTATCTCGCTGTGGCCGTTTCAGGCCGTCCCACGTTCTTCCTTCTCGAGCTGCTCGGCGATCACGTCCAGAGCCGACCACCGGGCATCCTGAACCTCCTCAGGGCAAGTGCACTCGCCCAAGTTCCGGTTGCCGCCGCACCGCTCGCACAACCCCAGGCAGTCGGGGCGGCACAGTGGGGCGAACGGCATGGCCGGGATCACCGCGTCCCGGACCATCGGCTCCAGCTCGATCGTGCCAAGCTCGGCATCGATCGCGTACTCATCGTCGCCCGGCACAGGCACGAACACCTCCCTGACCTGGGCTTCCACGCTCCCGTCGAAGGAGGTCAGGCAACGGGCGCAGGACTGCACGACCGCCGCCGAGAGGGTACCCGACACGAGCAGGCGGCCTTCGGAGACGGCCTCCACACGCACGTCGAGCCCGATGCGGCTCCCCCCCGGAACCTCGGCCAGCTCGACCTTCAGGCCAGGGACCTCCTCGGAACGCTCAACGCGCTTGGAGACCCCCGTCTGGTCCAGCAGATCTGCAACGTCGACCTCGATCACGCTTCCGTCTCCTCGTCGAAAGGCTCGGGCGCCTTCGGCAAGGCGGGCGCCTCCACCGGACTCGCCATCGGATCCCGGAGCTTCACCCGGCCGTGCTCCACCTGCTGGAGGGTCCGGCTCATGCCCGCCTCGATCTTCTGCAGGTACTCAAGCGCCTGCCGCGCGACCGCCTCGAACCCCGAGAGCTTGCGGTCCACGTACGCCTCCACCTCCAGGCGGGCTTGCCGGGCCTCGTCCTGGGCTTGGGCGAGGATGTGACCGGCCTCCTCGTGGGCGCGCCGGACGATCTCCTCCTGTTCGGCCATCCGGAGTTGCTCGGCGCGCGCCTGCTCGACCACTTCGTCGGCGTCCTGGCGGGCCTTGGCCAGCAGCTCCTCGCGGTCGCGCACGACCCACTTCGCCTGCTTGATCTCCTCCGGAAGCGCCACGCGCATCTCGCCGACGAGCGCGACCAGGTCGTCGCGGTTGAGCAGCACCGACGAGGATAGGGGCATCGCCTTCGCGTCCTGCACCATCTTCTCGAGCTGATCGATCCGTCCGGCGAGGTCCATCACGCGTCCCCGAGTTTGTCCTCCAGCCGCTGCTTCACCGACTGCGGCACCAGCCCCTCGACGTCGCCGCCGAAGCCCGCGACCTCCTTGACGAGGGACGAGGATAGGTAGGACCAGTTGGGGTTCGTGGAGATGAAGAAGGTCTCCACCTCGGCGAGGCGGAAGTTCATCTGTGCCATCTGCAGCTCGTAGTCGAAGTCCGAAACGGCGCGAAGGCCCTTGACGATGACGCCGACCCGACGCTCTCGAGCGTACTCCACGAGCAGTCCGGAGAAGCGATCCAGTTCCGCGTTCTCGATGTCGCCGATGGCCTCTTTGAGCATGGCGAGGCGTTCCTCGACCGAGAAGAGGGGCTCCTTTGCCGGGTTCTCGAGCACCGCGACGACCACCTTCTCGAAGTGGCGAGCGGCGCGGCGGATCACGTCAAGATGGCCGTTGGTTACGGGGTCGAAGGTGCCCGGATAGAGGGCGGTCAGGCCCATCAGACCTCCTGGTACAGGGTGATGAGGGTATCGCCATAGTTCAGGCGCTTCTGGGCAATCCAGTCTATCGGAGTTACAGGCGTGTAACCCTTGGGCGAGCGCGAGAGCATGACCGTCCAGGCACGGTCGGGAGCCAGCCAGCCCCCCCGGAGCAGCTCGAACACCTCGTCGAGCTCCTCGGCCAACGCGTAGGGCGCATCAAGGAAGACGATGTCGAACGACTCGGCCGGACCCTTCAGGTACGTGAGCGTCTCGGCCCGGACAACCCGGCCCCGGTCCTCGATCTTGGTTCGGCGGAGGTTGTCGGCGATCGCCCTGACCGGGGCCGCGGCCCGGTCTACGAAAAAAGCCTCGGTGGCACCCCGGGAGAGTGCCTCGATGCCGACCGCCCCCGTGCCCGCGTACAGATCGAGGACCCGAGCGCCGGGCAGTTCGAGAGCCAGACTGGAGAAGAGCCCCTCGCGCGCCCGGTCGGTCATCGGCCGCGTGCCATCGGGAACGCGGGCCAGCTTCGTGCCCTTGGCCGAACCGGCGATCACCCTCATGTCGCCAGCGTATCCGGGGACGGGGGGCTGGGGATGTGGTGGCGGTACCTAGGAATGGAAGAGCCAGTCGATCGAGCCTGCGAAGCGCGTCTGGAGTTCCCGGAGGAGACCGGGGTGCGCCTGCAGCTCCGGATCCGCCTCGATCACCGCGAACGCCCGCGCGCGGGCGCGCTTGACCAGGTCGACGTCCTCGGCCAGCCGGGCGAGCTTCAGGTCGGGCAGCCCCGACTGTCGGACGTCGAAGAGGGTCCCCTCCCCGCGTAGCCGCAGGTCCTCGTCGGCAAGCTCGAAGCCGTCGGTGGTCCGGACCATCGCCGCCAGCCGGGCCTTCGCCACCTCGTTGTCGGGCTTGCTGTGATCGGAGAGGAAGCAGGAGGAGCGATGTTCGCCGCGGCCGATGCGGCCCCGGAGTTGATGGAGCTGCGCGAGCCCGAAGCGTTCGGCGTTCTCCACGAGCATCACCGTGGCGTTCGGGACGTCGACGCCGACCTCGATGACGGTCGTGGCGATCAAGACGTCGTGCTCGCCGCGGCGGAACTCCTCCATGATTCGGTCCTTGTCGGCGGGCCGCATCTTGCCGTGCAGCAGGGTCACGTTCAGGTCGGGGAAGATGTCGGTCGCGAGCCGTTGCGCTTCGGTCTCCGCGGCCTTGACCTCCGCCTTGTTCGCCTCGTCGATCGCGGCACAGACGACGAACGCCTGTCGTCCGTCCGCGACCTCGCCACGGATGAGTTCGTAGGCCGCCTTGCGCTCGGCCGCGGTGGCGACGACGCGTGTCTCGATCGGCTGCCGGCCCTTGGGCAGTTCGTCGAGGATCACCACGTCCAGATCCCCGTAGTAGGTCAGCGCGAGCGTCCGCGGGATGGGCGTCGCGGTCATGATGAGCACGTCGGGTTCACCCCCCTTGCCCTTGAGCGCCATGCGCTGGTGCACGCCGAACCGGTGCTGCTCGTCGATGACGGCGAGCGATAGATCCTTGAAGGCGACCCCCTCCTGCACGAGCGCGTGGGTCCCGACGACCAGATCGACCGTGCCGCTCGCGATGCCGTCGAGGACGCGCTGCCGCTCCTTGCCGGTGACCGAGGCGGTCAGGACCGCGTAGGTGAGCGTCAGTTCTGCGGCGCCGCCGACATCGGCCTTCCCATCGAGCAGCGACGCCTGCGCGTCATCCGGCCGGTCACTGAGGTCCAGGAACCTCACCGCACCGATCCGTTCCAGCAGCACCTCCATGCTGCGACCGTGCTGGCCGGCGAGCACCTCGGTCGGCGCCATGATCGCGGCCTGATGGCCCGAGGCGACCGCCACGATGGCGGCATGCAGGGCAACGGCGGTTTTGCCCGCCCCGACGTCGCCCTGGAGCAGAACGTTCATCGGGCGCGGCCGCGTCATCGCCTCACCGATCGCATCCATCGCCCGGCGCTGCGCGTCGGTCGGCTCGAACGGCAACGAGGCGAGGTAGCGTTCGACCAGGTCGCCGGCGGGTTGGTGCGCGACCCCCTCCGCATCGGCCTCGACCCGGTGTTTGCGGAACGCAACCCCCAGCTCCAAGACGAATAGCTCGTCGAACTTGAGGCGCTCGCGGGCTCGTTGCAGCTCCTCGTCGGCCTCGGGGAAGTGGATCGCGCGGATCGCCCCGTCGAAGGACGACAGCGACTCGGCCTCGACGATGTCCGCGGGCAGCGGCTCGTCGATCTCCGGGACCTTCTGAAGCGCCCGGAAGATCAGTTCGCGGATCGTTCGCGTCGTGATTCCCTCGGTCGCGGGGTGCACCGGCGTGATGCGGGCCGTATGCACCATGTCGCTGGAGCCCGAGAGGATCTCAACCTCGTAGTTGCCCAGCTGCAGCTTCCCCCGGTAGATGCCGACCTGGCCGGACACCGCGAGTTCCTGCCCTTCCTTGTAGAGCGTCGCCGCCCACGGTTGGTTGAAGAACGTCAGGTCCAGGTTGCCCGTGCCGTCGAAGAGCGTGACCGTGACCATCGTGCGGCGCTGGCGGGTCTGACGCTTGTTCACGCGCTTCACGTGGGCGATGACGGTCGCCTCTTGTCCGACCTTCAGATCCCGGATCTTCGCCACTCGGGTCCGGTCGATGTAGCGGCGCGGGTAGTGGTGCAGGAGAGCCTCGACCGACGTGATCTCGAGCGGTTCGGCCAGCACCTCAGCGGCAGGCCGTCCCTTGTTACGCATGCCCGTACGGCGACCGGCGATCTTCGGATCGATCGCCTCGACCGGGGAGTCCAGGGACAGGCTCACGCGCACGTTCCTTCCGGGAAGCGTCTCTGCGGGGCCGCAGCCCTATCATCGTAGTGATGCGCTCCGACCGATTCCTGCGAACCGCGGTGGTTCTGGCTGCCCTGGCCCTTTCGACTGCGGCGTGCGCTGGCCCGTCCGGCGGTGGCCCAGGAACGTATACCTCTTCCTCATCTGCGTCGCCGATCCCCGCCGTCAACGCCACAACCGCCCCGCTGCTGCCGACCGACGCAGCCGCCCTGCCTGACATGGACTTCGCCGGCTACGAGGAGCTGCTCGGCCAGCTCCGCGGAACGCCGGTCGTCGTCAACATCTGGGGATCGTGGTGCGGTCCGTGCCGGACCGAGGCCCCGCACCTTGCCGCCGCCCACGCGACGTACGGGGACCGCGTCCAGTTCATCGGCGTGGACATCCTGGACGTCCGCGAGTCGGCGCGCGAGTTCATCGAGGAGTTCGGCTGGACCTATCCGAACGTGTTCGATCCGTCCGCCGCCGGCGACATCCGCAACCAGCTCGGGTACCTCGGCCAGCCGGTCACCTTGTTCTACGACGCTGACGGCACGCTGGTCGCCGACTGGGAAGGCCCGCTGGACCCCCGCACGCTGGAGGCGCGGATCCGCAAGATCCTCCCTGACCCTCCTGCAGACACGCCCCCGAGCACGACTCCCGGTCCCGCGTAATGCGTTTGCTACCATCCTTGGGCTATGGCATCCGTCTGTGACATCTGCAAGAAGAAGCCGTTCTTCGGCAAACGCGTCTCCCACTCGCACCACCGGACCAACCGGCGATGGAACCCGAACATCCAGCGCGTCCGCGCGCTGGTCAACGGCTCGCCCAAGCGCCTGAACGTGTGCACCAAGTGCCTCAAAGCGGGCAAGGTCACCCGCGCTGCACACGGCTAGCCCGCCCTTCCGCGGACCGCCCGCTCAGCCGCCGCCCATCCCCCACAACTGATCGACGGGACCGATCCCGTGCCCGATGGCGAGTGAGTTCCTGATGGCTTCGGTCACGAATGCCTTCCCCGCCTTGACGGCGGTCGGCAGGTCGTTACCCATCGCAAGGTAAGCCGCGACCGCGGCCGACAGCGTGCATCCGGTCCCGTGGGTGTTGGGGGTGTCGAGCCGTTCGGCGCTCAGCCATTCCGTGGTCTCGCCGTCCGCGAACAGGTCGTCGGCACGGTCGCCGGCCAGATGGCCACCCTTGACCAGGACGGCACCCGGCCCGAACCCAAGGATCTCCCGAGCCGCCTCCTCCATCTGTTGCCTCGTCTCGATTGGCTTGCCGACTAGGCCGCCGGCCTCGTGCAGGTTCGGCGTCGCCAGCGTGGCAAGCGGAAGGATGTGGGTGCGGAGCGCCTCGATCGCGTCGGCGTGCAGCAGGGGGTCCCCGTGCTTGGAGACGAACACCGGGTCCACGACAAGGTTGGGAACCCGGGTCTCCCGAAGTGCCGTCGCGACGGCCTCGATGATCGCGATGGACGCGAGCATGCCGGTCTTGGCAGCGTCGACACCGATGTCGGTGACCACCGCGCGGATCTGGTCGCCGACGATCAGCGGTGATAGCTCCTCGAACGCCGACACCCCTTCCGTGTTCTGGACCGTCACCGCGGTGACGGCCGTCATCCCGTAGACGCCGAGGGCGCTGAACGTCTTCAGGTCCGCCTGGATGCCGGCGCCCCCGCCGGAGTCCGACCCCGCGATCGTCAGTGCCCTCGGCCGTTCAGCGGGCAAAGTGATCCCAGCCTTCATCCTCCAGCGGCACCTCGGCCCCGCCGTCCCCCGGGACTTCCACTACCTCGTTCCCGTCGATGATCTCGCCGACCTCGGTGAGCGCCACGAAGAATCGCTCCTCGAGTTCCGCGCGCGCCGCGTCGACCGCGCCCGATGGCAGGGTCGCGATCAGCTCGAAGTCCTCACCGCCGCCGAGCGCGAGCCGCAGCGGTTCGATCTTCGCAACCCCCGCAAGCGATGCCAGGGCAGGGGCGACGGGAACGTCGGCGGTGCGTACCCGCGCGCCGGCTCCGCTCGCCTCGCAGAGCCGGATCATGTCACGCGCAAACCCGTCCGAGACGTCGATCATCGCGGTCGCGCCGTACGCCGCGAGCGTCTGCGCCTCCCCGACACGCGCGACCGGCCGGGCGGCTGCCTCCAAGAGCGCTCGTCCCCAATCCGAAGATGCCGCCTTCCCCACGTCCTTCGGCGCAAGATCGGCAAGGACCAATCCGCCCGCCGCCGCGCCGAGCATCCCCGTCACCACGACACGGTCCCCTGGACGCGCCCCGGATCGAGGGACGACCTTGCCGGGAGCCGCCGAACCCGCGACCGACACCGAGACCACCACCTGACCGGCGGACGATAGGTCCCCGCCGACGATCGACAACGCGTACTCGTCACAGGCGGCGCGCATCCCGCCGTAGAGCTCCACCACCCACGACAGATCCACGTCCGCGGGTAACCCGAGGGAGATCAGCGCGTACCGCGGGCTCGCCGCCATCGCCGCGATGTCCGAGACGTTCACCACGATCGCCTTGTAGCCGAGGTCCCGTGGGGAGGTCCTCCCCAGCCGGAAGTCGGCGTCCTCCACGAGCATGTCGCTGGTCAGCACCAGATCCCCGCTGCCGGCCTCCACCACCGCCGCGTCGTCCCCGACTCCGAGCCTCACCCCGGGCGCCTCCCCCGCTAGGACACGGCGGATGGCATCGACGAGTTCGTCCTCGTTTAACATGGACGGCAGCCTACCGCCGAACATCCTTCGGTCTCCGCCACCCAGCTCCCCGCGCCCGCTCTGGCTGAGGCGACAGTCAAACACGCCCTTCCGTCACATCGAACCCGTGACATCCCGACACGGTGTGCAACCGACGGATGCGGGTCGCTCGATACACTGACGAGACCTCCGACCGCCGAAGGGAAGTGCAGATGCAGCACGTCGAGGCCGCCGCGACCCACGACAACCCCACCCCGGAAGAACTCCGCAAGTTCACTGAAGAGATGTCGACTTGCCGCATCACCAAGTACGACAACCCCAACGTCCAGACGCGCGTCGTGTCGCGTTCGTCCGCCAGCACCTACGGCGTCGGCGACCCCGAACGGTTCAGCGGCCAGACCATCACGCGCGAGGAGTACGACCGGCTGGCGAAACTCCAGGACGACTACCTCCGCGACCAGGACGTCATCCAGATCGACGGCTACATCGGTAACGACCCCGACTTCCGCACGGCGGCGCGCCTGACGATCGAGAAGGCTAACGCCAACATCGCCGGTATGCAGCAGAAGCTCTACTTCCCGCGCGA